>NZ_JBWKUI010000007.1:0-332152 GCF_059420765.1 Pseudomonas sp. GW821-FHT03E01
GGGAATAGCTCAGTTGGTAGAGCACGACCTTGCCAAGGTCGGGGTCGCGAGTTCGAGTCTCGTTTCCCGCTCCAAATTCAAAAAAAACGCCGCTCATTTGAGCGGCGTTTTTTTATGCGCGTAAAAAACCTGCCTCAACTTCCAAGGCTCTGCACCAGGCTTTCGAGTGCTTCAATGGTTGTATCTTCCAGTGGTGGTTGCGCTGCTACCGCTCTAAGTTGGCTGGCCAAACGGTATTCGCTGGGCGTGCAGTTGACGAACTGCTTGAAGGCGCGGGCGAAGTAGGAAGGATCCTTGAAGCCGGCTTCATAGCCGATGCTGGTAATCGGCATCTGGCTGTTGTCGAGCAGTTGTTTGGCGAAACTCATGCGCTTGTCCAGGATGTAATCGGTGAAACCGACGCCATTGGCCTCTTTGAACAGACGACTGAAGCGAAAAGTCGTCATGCCGCAGCGCTTGGCCAAATCCCTCTGATCGATGCTGTCCCGAAAGTGCTGGTCGATGTACAGCATGGTATGGCTCAGCGCCTGGTGTTTTTGGTGCCCGGAGGTCAGGCGGATGCTCTCTGGCAGAGTGGGCGAGTGGTCGATCAGCAATGTCTTGTCCTGACCGGCATTGCGGCGCAATTCGCAAAGCTGCAGCAGAGCCGTCAGGTAGCGCTTCCTCTCGGCGTTGGTGAGCGGGAGCACCATGTATTCCCAGACACTGGAGCGCATGGCCCAGACGGCCAATTCTTCTGAGTGCTGCACGGTGAACATGGTAATCGGGATGGTAGGGGTGGTGCGTTTGATCTCCAGCAACAACCTCAAGCCGGGGGTGTCGGGGCGATCGAAATGGATGCAGATCATGTCTGCCTGTTCCCCGCTGGGCAGCACGGAATTTTTCGCCAGTTTGCAGTCGCAAGTCTCCTCGAACTGCGCGATGAGTTCCTTCGTGGAACGATCGTGAGTCAGATCGAACCAAAGCAGCGATGGCCTTCTGGTCATGTTGGACGTCATGTCTCTACTCTGCGGTTCTACGGGCCCCTCTTCGCTGAGTAGTATTGCTAACGTGCCATCACTTTGCAGATTAAATACTGATAAGAAAGACGAATTTTAGTTCTATCCGCTCTATGCGTTGCCTGGAAATCAGTCCCAGGCAACAGTCTGTTGGTGTGTCGTCTATGAACCAGGTATCAGCCGCTCGTCGCTTGTAAATCGAAGTCAGTGGTATTCGCGAGCCATCCCTTGTTTTACCCCTCCTGCTACTTCTGCAAAGGCCAATAACCGTATTTGGCCGCACCCGCAAAAAAGTCCTAGTGATGTGCAAAATCTTCCTAACGCCCATGCCTTGCCCCTGACTAGGGTTGCATCAGGCAGTGCAGAACGTACTGCCTTCCGGAAAAAACAACATTCGAGTGAGGTGGGCAAAATGAATCTGCAGACAATCAAGGCTTCGGTAGTGAAGTTCGCCAAAGACGAAGACGGCCTGACCATCGTGGAATACGCCGTGGCCGGTGGGCTGATTACGGTAGCTGTTGCCGCTGCGTTCGTGCTTTTGGGCGGTGCCGTGAATACCAAAATCAGGGCGCTGTGCCAGGCCGTCAACGGCAACGTTGCGTGCTGATAACGAAATTTACGGTGGCGGGACGCGGCGAAGTCCATGAATGACCGGTTGTTGCTGTTTTGCTGATAGAGCGACCGGATAACTCAATGGACTTCGCGGCTGTCCCCGCCAATGTACTTTCCGAGCCGTATGACCGCTGAAGTGAGGTACACAAAATGACTCTGCAAACAATCAGAACTTCGATAAGCAAGTTCGCCAAAGATGAAGATGGCCTGACCATTGTGGAATACGCGGTGGCAGGTGGGTTGATTACGGTAGCTGTGGCTGCAGCCTTCGTTCTTTTGGGCGGCGCTGTAGATACCAAGATCAGAGCGCTGTGCCAGGCGGTCAACGGCAACGTTGCCTGCTAACGATAATCCCGGTAGGGGAGACGCGCCATGTCCATGGAATTGCTGGTGTCGACTGTTTTACTGCTAGGACTGCTGGGCGTCGCGGTGGTGAGCGATCTGCTTCGCCACCGTATCCCCAACACGCTGGTCCTGTTGGGCATTGCCCTGGGATTGGCCGGTCAGACTTATTCAGGTGGTATCAGCGGATTGGGTGACAGCCTGTTGGGTATCCTGATCTGTTTTGCGTTCTTTCTGCCGATGTATGCCCTGGGAGGCATGGCTGCTGGCGACGTCAAGTTGATGGCCATGGTCGGCAGCTTTCTTCCGTTCCATTTCGCCTTGTGGGCAGCCATGTTCAGCCTGATAGCTGGTGGGGTGTGCGGTTTCCTGATCGTGCTGGTTCGCGGGCAATTGTTGCAGACCCTGGGGCGTTATTGGCTGATTCTCAGGGCGCAGGCCTATCTGGCGCCGACTTCGGATGAAGTCGCCGGCAAACCTTTTCCTTATTCGATCGCAATCTTGATCGGCACTTTAAACAGCGTCTACTGGCAACTGGTTGCCGGTGGATTGGGAGGTTAGTCATGCACGTCATTGTCGATAGTGATGCCTACTCCAGCGATCGGGAAGCGGTGCAACGGCTGGCTCCTCAGCCTTGCACAATCCGCGAGACGGGTCTGACCGACAGTTTTCTCGGTGAGTTGGTATGCAAGCATTTGTACGACGCCGGCGTGCTGGACATGCCGCGACTGGTGGAGCGCCTGGCGCTGACTGGCGCCGTACTTGAAGAAGTCCTGGCGTTTCTGCGCAAGGACGGTCGTGTCGAAGTCCTGGGTCAGGTGGGGCAATCGGGTGGGCAGCTGCGTTATAGCCTGACCGAACGCGGTCGCAGTGCTGCCCGCGATGCGCTGTCACGCAGCGGCTATATCGGCGCGGCCCCCTTCCCGGTGAGTACCTACCGTTCCCTGATCAAAATCCAGACCATTCACCATGGTCGCATCAGCTCAAGCGATATGCACAAGGCCCTCACCGGTGTAGTGCTCACGGAGGGGATGCTCGATCAACTGGGTGTGGCCCTGAACTCCGGGCGCGCAATCATGATTTATGGCCCCGCGGGTACCGGCAAGACCTACGTCAGCAGTCGGTTGATTCGTCTGTTCGCCGAGGCCATCTGGGTACCTCATGCCATCGTGATCAACGAGTCGGTGATCGAGATCTATGACCCGCAGGTGCATCAGCGGCTGGATGACAACGGTCAACAGAACAATCTGATGCTCAACGAAGGGATCGATCGTCGACTGCTGTGCTGCAAACGCCCGGTCGTCATTACGGGCGGTGAGTTGAGCATGGAACAGCTGGATGTTCGCTATGACCCCTTCACCCGCCAGTACCAGGCCGCCTTGCAGCTCAAGGCCAGCAATGGCCTGTTCATCATCGATGACATGGGCCGCCAGCGCATGGCACCCGCTGAGCTGTTCAATCGCTGGATCGTCCCGATGGAGGAGAAGCGCGACTTCCTCAATTTGGGCGGTGGTCGGCATTGCGAGCTGCCATTCGATCTGGTTCTGGTGTTCTCCACCAACCTCAATCCCCTGGAACTGGCTGATGAGGCCTTCTTGCGGCGGATTGGCTACAAGTTGCAGTTCGGTTACCTGAAGCCCGAGGAGTACGAAAAGATCTGGCGTCAGGAATGTGAGCGTCTGGGTATTCCTTTTGACCCCCTGCTGCTGCGTTATGTACTGCAAAGGCTTTATGCAAGTGAAGGCATGCCCCTGGTGCCTTGCCATCCCCGCGATCTCCTGAACATGGCCCTCGACCGTCAGCGTTATATCGGCGGTACCGGGGCACTGTCACCACAAGAGTTGGAATGGGCCTGGCACAACTACTTCGTCCAGCTCGACTTTCTTTGATACGGAGATACTGACATGAGCTCTCGTACTGTTTCCCTGATAGGCGTTTCCCTGGTCATGGGCCTTGGGGCTGCATGGATGGCCGACTCCTGGCTGAGCGCGCGGCTCAATGCTACTCCGGATGACCATCTTCGAAGCGTGGTGGTTGCCACGGTAGAGATTCCATTCGGGCAGATGGTCGAGGCCCAACAGGTCACGACCGTACGCATGCCGATGGACACGATCCCGGACGATGCTCTCGACTCCAGCGACAAGGCCGTGGGCAAGATCGCAACGTTCGACATCTTGCGTGGCGACGTCATGCGCAGCGCACGCCTGAGCGAGCATCTGGGCGGCAGTACCCTGGCCTCTCTGATTGCCACAGACAAACGTGCCATTTCGGTACGCGTGGACGATGTGGTGGGTGTGGGCGGATTCCTCCTGCCGGGTAACCGGGTCGATGTACTGGCGACCAAAACCACCAGTGCCGGCAGTAACAGTGCCGTGTCCAGGACCATCCTTGAGAACTTGCGGGTGTTGGCGGTGGATCAGACGGCGGGTACCGACAAGACCCAACCGGTGGTGGTGCGCGCAGTGACGCTGGAGATGACGGCCGCCGAGGCGGAAACCCTGGTCACGGCGCAAACGGAAGGCAAGCTGCAACTGGCGCTGCGCAATCCGCTGAACTCCGAGAAAAAAATCGTGACCGCCGCGCCTGCTGCGCCGGCCCCCATGGTTGTGGCCGCTGCCCCAGTGCAAAAACGCGTGGTGCACCGTGCCGAGGGTGGCGGGGCTGTCACCATCATTCGCGGGATCCAGACCAGTTTAGTGAAAGTTCGTTGACAGAGCGGTAGGGGTGCCTGTGCACCAAGGTATTGGCGGAGCCGATCCGGATCAGTATCGGCAAACGAGGGCTTGATGATGAATCTTCGTATTCAGCGGCCGTTCACTGCGACGCCAAGGCGCCAGGGAGGAGCGGTGAGCGTACTGATGGTGATCGCCCTGGCGGCGATTTCCATGATAGCGGCGTTGGCTCTGGACGGCGGGCACATGATGTTGAACAAGACGCGCCTGCAAAACGCTGTGGATGCCGCTGCCCTGAGTGGCGCCAAAACCCTGCTTGAGGTGGCAGGTGCTGCCACCATGGCCAGCGCGACACGCACTGCCGCGCTCAATACGCTGACGCAAAATGCCAATGCCACGGGCAACACCGAATTGGCAACGGCGGTCGCCGGCAACCCAGGCGCATTTGCGACGGTGGAACTCTCCAGCAGCGTCTATGGCCCGTTCTCCTATCCCGGGCCGGCAAATGCCAAGTACGTTCGGGTATCGGTACCGAGCTATCAACTGACAGGTTTTTTCTGGAGCTTCGTTCAGACGTTAGGCACTGCGGGCCTTGGGAACAAGGCCGTGGCGGCGATCGCCACCGCCGGCCCCAGCCCTACCAGCCCCTGTGATCTTGCCCCATTGATGGTCTGTGGCGACCCGACTAAATACAACCCGGCCGCGGGCGTGTTCTGGGGCTTCCAGTTTGGCGATTTGCAGGTGTTGAAGACGGCTGCCGGCAATTCATCTCCCATTGGCCCAGGCAACTTTCAGTTGCTCGACTTTGGCTCCGGCGGCAGTACCGTCAGGGATGACCTGGCCGGAGGCGGCACGGTTTGCCGCAACGTCGGGCAGAACGTCCAGACCGCCCCTGGCAACAAGGTCGGCCCTACCTCTCAAGGGTTGAATACGCGCTTCGGCATCTACAACGGCCCGGTCAGTGCCTCGGACTACCCGCCAGATCTGGTAACCACGTCCAGCACCCCCGCGATCACATACGACGATGCAACGGGACAAAAGATGTACAAGGGGCAAACCGTCACATCGAGCGGCGGCAATCTCACGGCGGGCGCCAACGCGATACTGGACTACAACGACTGGCGTGCGAGCACTGCCGCGTGTGTGGCCGGGACCGGCAGCGGCTGTCAGAGCGGTGGGGTGTTCGAGCGTCGGATGCTGAAAATCGTGGTGGGCGACTGCACCGGTAAACAGGGGGGTACAACCTCGGTGCCGGTCCTGGGTTTTGGTTGCTATTTCGTGGTACAGCCCATGAGCAACGGCGGCACGGAATCGCAGATATTCGGCCAGTTTGTGAAGGAGTGCGAAGGCGATAACGTAGCCGGCCCCTCGCCGTCCACCGATGTCGGCCCGCAGATCATTCAACTCTACAAAACCTATATTGGCAGCGGCACTGGCACTCCGAGCACAGACTCGTAGGAGGCGTCATGGGACTTCACTCATTCAAGCGACCACAGGCTCAGCGAGGCGTGGCATTGGTGGAATTCACCCTCGTCCTGCCGCTGTTGCTTCTGTTGTTACTGAGCCTCGGCGAATTCGGCCGCATGCTCTACCAGTACAACGTCCTGTTGCAGGCCAGCCGTGATGCCGACCGTTTTGTCGCCAGCCAGGCCTGGGACTCGACGCTCGGCGCTATCGCTCTGAGCAATACGCTGCTGACCCAGACGAAAAACGTCGCGGTCTATGGCGTGCCCAGCGCTACTGGCAGCGCTGTGGTGTCAGGGTTGACGACCGCGAACGTAGCGGTCGCCGCGGTAGGCACCGACCATGTGCGAGTCACCATCACCTATAGCTTCTGCCCGGTGATTGGCAGTGGCAATTGTGTCGGCACGTTTCCTGGTCTTATCGGTGGGCAGTTTGCGCTGGCCATTCCGTTGGTTGCCACCACTGTCATGAGGGTGCTGTGATGAATAAAAAACGCATGCACGGCACCTATGTCGTGGAGTTCGCCTTCATCGGCATGCTGGTGTTCATCCTGTTGTTCGGTGTGGTGGAAATGGGCCGCCTGTACTTCACGGTCAGTGCGCTGGATGAAGCCGCGCGGCGTGGTGCGCGGCTGGCAGCGGTGTGCAACATCAGCGATCCGGTGGTCTTGCGGCGGGCGATCTTCAACGCCTCGACCGACGCCGGCACGAGCCAGCTGATCACGAGCCTGGCCACCACCAACCTGACGCTGACCTATCTGGACGTCAACGGTGCAGTGGTGGCCAATCCCGGCGACCTGGTCAGCGCCACTGGTTTTCGTGCCATCCGCTATGTCCAGTTGAGTCTGCAAGGCTTCGTTTTCAATCTGTTTATTCCCGGGTTCGGCGTGCCCATTACCTTGCCTGCATTCAAGGCAACCTTGCCACGCGAAAGCCTCGGGCGTCATTCCGATTCCGGGGAGATCACACCATGCTGAATACCAAGGATACCCCGCTCTCCACTTCGACCGGCAAGGCTGGGCTGAGGTTGCTGATCAGCAGCCGTGATGCCACCTCGTTGCGCGATCTGCAGAGCGTCTGCCAGCGCATGCCCTGCCTGGAGGTGAGCACTCGCCTGGTGAGTAATGGGCATGTCGACCCGCTCTACGGCCTGGACCGCATGCCTGATCTGTTGCTGTTGCGCGTCAGCCATCTGTGGCGCGAAGAATTGGCGGCGCTGTTGCAGCGTCCGGCCCATGAGCGTCCGCCGATGTTGGTGTGCGGTCTGCTGACCGAGCAGGAAGGCATGCGCCTGGCGATGCAGGCCGGCGCCCGTGACGTGCTGCCGGAGCCTATCGCCGAGACCGAACTGGTTGCTGCCTTGAATCGCCTGGTCATGGAGGTTCGCACCGGCAGCGGGACAGAAGGGAAATTGATCGCCGTGATGAGCGCCAAGGGCGGCTCCGGCGGAACCTTGCTGGCCTGCAACCTGGCTCAACAGCTCAGCGTCAGGGGCGGCAGCACCCTATTGCTGGACATGGACCTGCAATTCGGCAGCGTGACGCATTACCTGGACGTGGCGCAGACGCACAGCCATCTCGAGGTGCTGCATCAGATCGATGGCATGGACAGCGTCGCGCTACGCGGTTTTTGCAGCCACTTCAGCCCGACCTTGCATGTGCTGGGTGGTCGGGCCGGTGAGCTGTGCCTGCCGCAGGATGCCCAACCCGAGCAACTTGACACCCTGTTGCAACTGGCCCGCGCCAGCTATGACTGGGTGGTGATCGACCTGCCGCGGCAAATCGACCACCTCACCGGCTCCGTGCTGGAACAGGTGGACCGGGTGTACGTGGTGGTGCAGCAGAGCGTCAGTCATCTGCGCGATGCCAGCTCCCTGGTGCGGATTCTTCGCGATGACCTGGGCGTGCGCGGCGATCAGTTGCAGATCGTGGTCAACCGCTATGACAAGGCCGCAGCGATCAGCCTCAAGGATATTGGCGAGGCACTGCGCTGCACCAATCTGTCGAAATTACCCAACGACTTCAACCTGGTCAGCCAGAGTCAGAACACTGGCGTGCCGTTGGGGCTGCATGCGCCGAGGGCCGCGATTACTACCGCCCTGCGCGACATGACCGAGGACCTGGTCGGTCAACAGGTGGCCGGGAACAAAGGCTTACTCAAACGCGCCTTCAACCGTTTTTTCGGGGGATGACCCATGATCAGCGACTTTCGTAACCGCTTGCGCAAACAGTCCGGTAAACCCGCAGCATCGTCAGCTGCTCAGGGCGACGACCTGCTGGATCCGGCAGAGGAAATAATGGCGTGGGAGCGTGCAACACCGGACGTTCTTTACGAAACCAGAAGCCAGGTCACCCCGGTGGAAGCCGAGTGGCGGGAAAAAATCTACCAGCAATTGCTCAAGGTCATGGACCTGTCCTTGCTGGACTCCCTTGAACAGGCCGAGGCCTCACGGCAGATCCGTGATATTTGCCAGCGCCTGCTCGACGAGCATTCGGCACCGGTGAGTACCACCAGCCGCCAGTTGATCATCAAGCAGATCACCGACGAGGTGCTCGGTCTGGGGCCTCTGGAGCCGTTGCTGGCCGATCACAGCGTGTCCGACATTCTGGTCAACGGCTATGCCTCGGTCTATGTCGAGCGCTTCGGCAAACTGCAACGGACCGATGTGCGTTTTCGCGATGATCAGCATTTGCTGAATATCATCGACCGCATCGTGTCCAGCCTGGGTCGGCGTATCGACGAGTCCTCGCCCTTGGTGGACGCCCGGCTCAAGGACGGTTCGCGGGTCAACGCGATTATCCCGCCGCTGGCCATCGACGGCCCGAGCATGTCGATTCGCCGCTTTGCGGTGGACCTGCTCAATACCGACAGCCTGATTCAGGTGGGGACATTGACCCCGGCCATTGCGCTGCTGCTCAAGGCGATTGTCCGCGGGCGCCTGAACGTGCTGATTTCCGGCGGTACCGGTAGCGGCAAAACCACCATGCTCAACGTGTTGTCCAGTTTCATCCCGCACAACGAGCGGATCGTCACCATCGAAGACTCGGCCGAACTGCAACTGCAGCAGCCCCACGTGGTGCGCCTGGAGACCCGGCCTTCGAACATCGAAGGGCGTGGCGAGGTGAGTCAGCGGGAGTTGGTGCGCAACAGTTTGCGGATGCGCCCGGACCGCATTGTGATCGGCGAAGTGCGCGGTGCCGAGGCGTTGGACATGCTGACGGCCATGAACACCGGCCATGACGGTTCATTGACCACGATCCACGCCAACACCGCGCGCGATGCGTTGGGGCGAGTCGAGAACATGGTGTCGATGAGCGGGGCGACCTTCCCGATCAAGGCCATGCGTCAGCAGATCGCGTCGGCCATCGATGTGGTGATCCAGCTGGAACGTCAGGAGGACGGCAAGCGCCGGCTGGTCAGCGTGCAAGAGATCAACGGCATGGAAGGCGAGATCATCACCATGACCGAAATTTTCTCCTTTGCGCGCCAGGGCATGGGTGAAAACGGTGAAGTGCTTGGCGATTATCGTCCCAGCGGCATGATTCCGGCCTTCCGCGATGTGCTGGCCAAGCGCGGCATCGAGTTGCCGCTGACGATGTTCAGGCCTGAATGGATGGAGGCACGGCAGCCATGAGCCATATTCCTGCTGAATTCATTGTGATGTTCCTGGGCATGGTGTTTATCGCCGTGTTCCTCTTGTCCCAGGGCGTGGTGGTGCCGGTGTTCGGCGAAGCGGGCAAGATGCGCAAGCGCATCCGCGGCCGTTTGCATGTACTGGAAAAAGCCAACAATTTGCCCAACATGCAGACGGTGTTGCGGCAGAAATACCTGACACGTTTGTCGCCACTGGAGGCCATGCTCGAGCAGTTGCCGTTCATGGCGAGCCTTACGCAGATGATCGAGCAGGGCGGCCATGAATACCGCGCTTATCGAGTGATCTTGCTCGGGCTGTTCCTGGGTGCGTGTGCGGGCATCTCGATCTGGATGGTCGTGACCGTCTGGTGGATGGCGTTGCTGGCAGGCTTCGGGGTGTTCTGGTTACCCCTGCTGAAAATTTCTCGTGACCGTAGCAAACGTTTCGCTGCGTTTGAGGAAGGCCTGCCGGATGCGCTGGATGCCATGTGCCGGGCCTTGCGTGCCGGGCACCCGTTCAACGAAACCCTGCGTCTGGTCGCCGAGGAGCACAAGGGGCCGGTCGCTCATGAGTTCGGCCTGACCTTTGCCGACATCAACTATGGCAACGATGTTCGCCGGGCCATGCTCGGCCTGCTGGAGCGCATGCCCAGCATGACGGTGATGATGCTGGTGACTTCGATCCTCATCCACCGCGAGACTGGCGGCAATCTGACGGAAGTGCTGGAGCGTCTGAGTCGGCTGATCCGCGGGCGTTTCCGCTTTCAGCGCAAGATCAAAACCCTGTCGGCGGAAGGGCGCATGTCGGCCTGGGTGCTGGTGGCGATTCCCTTTGTGCTGGCTATTGCGATCGTGCTCACAAGCCCCAGCTACATGCCTGTGCTGCTCAATGATCCCATAGGCCACAAGCTGATCATCGGGGCTTTCTGCGCCATGTTGATCGGGATTTTCTGGATACGAAAAATCATCCGGATTCAGGTTTAAGCGATATTCGCTACCGGGAGGTACAGGTCATGGACTTTTTACTCGGGTTGTTCAGTCGGTTCACGGGGAGCGAGGAAGTAGCGCGCCTGTTGTTCCTTGGCGCGATCGGTTTGAGTACGGTGCTTGCGGTCGTCGCCTTGATGTTGCTGATGCTGGGTCTCCAGGACCCGGTACAGCGTCGTCTGGCGCTGATCAAGCGCGGTTATTTGGGCAATACGGCAGGGCAGGAAGCTCCGGGTAATCTGCAGCTGTTGCTGGAGCGGGTCGGCCAGCGTTTTGCCTCGGCTGAATCGGCCCAGGCGTCAGTTACCCAGACTCTGTTGACGCATGCGGGTTACCGCTCCTCTTCGGCGGTGCAGATGTACTGGGCGGTGCGCTTGATGTTACCGCTGTTGATGGTCGGTCTTGCGTTGCTGCTGTTGCCGCTGATTCCCAAGGTTTCCCTGGCTGTGGGGCTGTTGTTGGTGGTCATGGTGGCCGGTATCGGATGGTTGCTGCCAGCGCTGTATGTCGCCAAGCGTAAGCAGGCGCGTCAAAACCGGCTGCGTATCGCGTTTCCAGATGCGCTGGATCTGATGGTGGTCTGCGTGGAGTCAGGCCTGTCACTGCCCACGACCATTGAACGGGTGGCTGAAGAGATGTCGGTCAGTCATGTTGAACTGGCTGAAGAGCTGGCCCTGGTCAATGCGCAGATCCGCGCGGGCATCACCAGTACCGAGGCGCTCAAACAACTGGCCATACGCACCGGTCTGGAGGACGTGCAAGGGTTGGTCAGCCTGTTGGCGCAGAGTATTCGCTTTGGTACCAGCGTGGCCGACACCCTGCGCATCTATGCCGATGAATTCCGTGATCGGCGTACGCAGGCCGCCGAAGAGGCGGGGGCGAAAATCGGCACCAAGCTGATATTTCCACTGATTTTCTGCCTGTGGCCGAGCTTCTTTCTGGTCGCCATCGGCCCGGCCATGATTGGCGTAATGAAAGCATTCGGAAATATGTAAGAGGATCGGGTGGGGGGCTGTCGAATCAGATGGCCTTGCCACCCGAACCTGATCTGTACTTCCCCTCCCAAGATCTACACCGCTCGCTCCTACGGGCAATGTTGTTCACTTAAGCCGTAATGCGATCTGTAGCAGCTGGCGAAGCCTGCGTTCGGCTGCGAAGCAGTCGTAAAATCAGCCATTGCGGTGCGTCAGGTACATCACGGCAGCCGGACTCACGACTGCTGCGCAGCCGAACGCAGCCTTCGGCAGCTGCTACAAAGAATGCGTCGCGGCTGAAACTGTTTAAGTGAACAGCATTGCGCTCCAGGGGGACTCGGTCAGAACTGAACAATGTGTAGATGCCAATACTTTCCAGCAGACGTGATTAAGCCTGGCGTTTTAGCCAGGCTACTCTGGACGATGCCAGAGGTTGATCATCCATTGACGTCCCTCAGTTGCTGCTGGAGGTCATTTTCCCCCCAGCCTTCTGCTCAAAGAACATCGGGATCGGGTAGGTGAAGCTGTTCAGCCAGCGCTGGAAGGACAGGTCACGCTCAGTGACCGATGCAGTTTGTCGAAAAGGGGAGGCAACCACACCACGAATCTGTAGCTGCATCCACTGTTCGGTGCCCTTTTGCGGCGCCGAGGAGGGACCTGGCTCAATAGCCCAGGCACTGGTGGACAGGCAAGCCATGCACACAATCAACAGCCCTTTGGTATTCATCTCGACTCCTCGTACGTTCTACTTGATCGCAGCATTGGCTGAGGCATCGACTACGGCCTCAGTCTTGCGATTCCCCTCGGAAGCCACCGCTTTTTTGGCAGAGGCCTTGAGTTTTTCTGCTCGGGTTTGAGCCTCTGCAACTTGCTGGGGACTCAAGCTGGCGCGGTTCGCGAGTTCGGCAGCCGCCTTCCAGTTATCCTGATAGATCAGCAGCGTCACCATGTTGAGTGCCGCCAGTGAATCCGCCTGCTTGAGCTCCATGGCCGTCATGAACTCGAAGCGTGCTTCAGGGATCCGTCGCTGATTGAGGTAGACGACCCCCAGGTCATTGCGCATCTTGTCGTCGGTGGGGGACATCTTCACCGCGCGTTCGAGGTGAGTGGTAGCGCCGGCGTTATCATTTTTGGCCGCGGCCAACTGGCCCAGGCCATGTTCCCCTTCAGCGGCCAGACAGGTGCCGAGCAGGCTTTGATACAACGGCTCCGCATCTTTACGCCCCATCAAGCGCAGCACCCGGGCCTTGCGCAGACGAACCTGGACCAGGTCATCGGGCAAACCTTCCAGGTTCGCCAGGCTGGCATACAAACGGCCTTCGTTGGCCATGTTGTCGGCCAGGTTCAGGGCCAACTCTTGCTCCGAAGCGGGTTTGGCACAACTGCCCGGTCGCGAAACAATACCGTTGGTGGCACAACCTGCGAGCATCAATGTCGCCGTTATTGCAATGACTGCTTTCATCGAGTGTCCTCTGGCTACAACACGTTGAACGCCTGGCCAATGGCAATACAGCTGGCCCGCCAAGCGCTCAAGGTCACCGTTAAGAGTGAGGGCGAAAGCCCGGTTCAGCGTCTGGCTCCGGTTCATTGCGAGAGCCCGGTCTTACTGTCGAAATCACCATTTTCTAGGAAGAACATGCGGTAGAAGTTCGGGTCGTAATTGCGCAGCTGCTCGCCAGGCAACGATGGCAGTTGTGCATTGGCCGCCAGGGGCTGGACCAGATGCGGGGTGACGATCATCAGCAGTTCGCGCTCCTCACGGTTGACGGAGTTGTCGCGGAAGAATGCGCCCAGAATCGGGATATCGCCCAGCCCCGGGAATTTGTTCACCTGGGAATTGTTGCGAGTGCTGATCAGGCCGCTGATGACGAAGCTTTCGCCGTCGGCCAGGGAGATGCTGGTGTCGGTACGGCGTATGGTCAGCGCCGGAACTATGGTGCCGGCGATGCTCACGGCGTTGGTGAAGTCCAGTTCACTGACTTCCGGCGCCACCTTCAGGGCGATACGGTTTTTCTCGATGATGGTTGGCGTCAGAGTCAGGCGGATACCGAACTCCTTGTACTCGATGGAGATGTTATCGCTGCCCGAACTGGGCACCGGAATCGGTACTTCACCGCCGGCCAGGAAGCTCGCACTCTGCCCGCTGAGCGCCACCAGGCTTGGCCGCGCCAGGGTATAGGCGAAACCGCTGCCTTCCAGCGCGTTGATCGCTACCAGGGTATTACCGGTAGCAAAGTTGAGGTTGAACATGCCGTTGTCCACCGGCACCGACGGTGTGACGACGCCGCCAATGGTAGGCAAGGTTCTCGGCGAGCCGAACAGGAAGTTGCCGCGGGTGCCGAAAATAGACGCTGAGGCTTCCTTGAGTTTGGTCCGGCTGACTTCAACGAAGCGAATATCGGTCTGTACCTGGCTCGGCAGCAGCGGGTCTTCGTAAGGTCCGGTCGACGCGCTGGTCAGCGCCGAGGTGGCCCGGCCCTTGACGAACACCATGCTATGGCGCGGCTCTTTCGAACAGCCGGTCCAGACCATCAGGCTGGTGGTGCCCGGTGTCAGACCAGTGAGCAGGAAGGCGTTGGGGTTGTTGCCGCTGGGTTGCACATCGGCAATTTTCGGGTCACCCACGGCCAGTTGCGTCACCGGAACCGGAGTGCGCAGTTCACTCTGAAGCCCCTGACCGACCTCGAACGTTGTCGGCATACTGTCCATCTGCGAACAATTGGCCGCCGCGGCCTGAGCCGCGTCCACGCTGAGGCCCATCCAGAACAGGCCATGGATAATTCGCTTGAAAGCGGGCACGGTACGATAGCTCATTAAGTGCATCCTCGCTGAATAGGCCATCTACAAGGCAAACCAAGTTGCCTTGGATCACTACAAGGGGCCTGAGTCGACCCTCAACCTCGCCAGAGCACTTACCACTAACGATTAATGCCCCCGGCAATATTCCTTGGTGCTACACGCAAGCAGGTGCAATACGCTGATCCGAATGAACAGCGAGCGACCTTCTAAAACGGCTTTTAGTGATCCAGATACCTGGGCTGCCGACCCGAGCAACAGGCTCAGGCTCGACAACCATCGCGGTTATAGGCGGCACTTCCCGCCAACCTGACTCCCCTAAAAAGCAACCGGCAATCACAGCTCTGCGCCGGAAAACGCCTGTCAGGATCATAGTGAGGTAACTCCTTTTGCCAATTCGCTATCTGATCTCTGAACCTAAACGTCAAAATTCAAACCGTTATGACTTCTTCTTGTTTGAAGGTAGTTCAAACAAAGCAAAGCGCCATGATTTAAAACAAAACTTTAAGGGCAGAGTGCGGAGATAGCCGCGTTGCTGGCGTGGGAGCCGCATAAAGTGCGGTTCGACGAGGCGACTAAGGCAGCATGACTTACATGGACAGAATCAGGCGCCCGGCGAACAGAATGAGGATCACCCCCATGGTTCGTTCGAACCAGTGGCCCAGGCGCATGAACAGCAGTCGCACCCGGGCGCTGGAAAAGAACAGGGCCACGATCACGAACCACAAGGCGTTCACGAAACACATCCACAACCCGTACAGCGCCTGTATCTGCAACGGTGTCGAGGCACTGATGATGGTGGTGAAGATCGCCAGAAAGAACAGCGTAGCCTTGGGGTTGGTGGCGTTAGTCAGAAACCCCGTGCTGAAGGCCTTGAACAGGGTCTGCTGCTCAGTTGACGCTGCCGCGCCGTTGTCGCCTTCAGTCGCCACTTTGGGTTTGCTGCGCAACAGGCTCACACCGAGGTACAAAATGTAGGCCCCCCCGATCACTTTGGCCGCCGTCAATAGCCAAGGCGTGGTGTGCATCAATGCGCCGACGCCGAGCAAGGTGTACAGCACATGCACGGAAATGCCCGCGCCGATGCCCAGCGCCGTGCAGATGCCCACTAAACGCCCGAAACGCACGCTTTGGCGGATGGTCACGGCGAAGTCCGGCCCGGGAGCTACCACGGCCAGAAAATGGATGGTTGCCAGCGCCAGAAACTCGCCCAGGTAATTCGAAAACATCTCAACTCCAGAAAGTCAGGGGGGAAGCATTGCCGCGGTAGCCGACAAAGAAAGAAAGGCTCAATCGCGGATCGTCCACACCCGGCGTCACCGAGTGCATGCGGCGTGAATTGAACATGATGAAATCACCCGGCTCAGGGCGAATCTCCAGGGTCGGAGGGCCGAGCAAGGCCGGATCGATGCCGTAACTGTCGCCACGCATCTCGTCGAACTGGTCCGGGGAAATGTCGTGGTCCCACATCTGCAAAGCGCCGCCCTCGGTCGGCATGTTCAGGTAAACATTGCAGGCGAACTGCGCTTCCAGGCTTCTGGCCTGGAAGCTGTCCGGGGCGTCCTTGGCGAAAATGTCGTGATGGGCAAGGAAGCACACGCCGGGTTTGACCACGCGCGATAGCCCGACATACATCTTGCGGCCATAGAGATTTTCCAGATGCGCCCCCGCCGGCCAGGACTCATCGAGCATGCAGCGCAGGGTGTCGACAGGCGAGGAGTAGGGCGCACAACGGCTGCGCAACTCGGCAATGTTGCTGGTGGCGCGCTCGAAATAGTCTTCGATCAGCAGTGGCTGGTTTTCCGCTTCGTAAAACGCCATGCCGATACGACCGATGCTCGGTGCGTTGATGTAGCCTTCAAAGCCGGGGGCGAGGATCTTGTCGCCGATCTGGATCGCCAGTGGCCGAGGCAACAAGCCTCTGACGCGGATGGCGAGGACTTCTTCGTTGGCCAGTTTTTGTATGCACGTCTCATCGAGACGCTCGACGTCAAGCATCATGTCTTAGGTCCATCTATCAGATAGTCAACAGAGCCCGCGAACGCAGGCTCCTCCGGCGTCAGGCGATGACGGGGTCGACATCGCCCAAAAGCTCAATCCACGTGGTAGTGGACTGACAGCGTTCCCTTTTTCTGCGAAAGGGAAGCGATCGTGACCTTGCCCAAATCCTTCAGGCTACGTACATGGGTGCCGCCGCAGCCGTAGGCGGGCAGCTCACCGAAACCGATTTCACGGGCGCCTTCGCGCAACGACGTCAAGCGTGGCAGATCATGGGCGATCCATTGCTTGATGCCGTGCTGAATCGTCTGGGCATCAACCTCCTGCGCGCCATCGCCCGGTTTGAATTGCACACGTCCTTCATCCGGCCAGTGATGAGCCTTGATCGGCATCCAGCCCATGGCCTGGACGAAGTGACCGATCAGGTGCCCCGCCGAATGCATGCGCGTATTGAACTGGCGGCGTTGCTCGTCGACCCGAATCTGGATCATGCCGAGTTTTACCGGGTGGTCGACGAAATGGATGATCCGCTCCGTTTCCTGCACCACGCGCAGCACCTGGCTTTCGCCGATCCAGCCGGTATCACAGGGTTGCCCGCCGCCCTGAGGGTGAAACAGAGTGGCGCGCAGCACCACGGCGAACTCGTTCTCATAGGGCGTGCAATCCAGGACTTCCACGTTGGCCCTGAGGTCATCACTATGGAAAAAGAGGCGAAGCGTCATATTCCATGCCCTTATTAAAGTTTCTATTTTTATTATATGAACCGTGGAATTGCGTGATAATCCGTTCAACCATCAAAGGACTGTTGCGCTGTGAGCATAAATCTTCCCCTGCCGCTGCTCGGTGAAATGGCGATTTTCGTCAAGGTTGTCGAAACCGGCAGTTTCTCCGAAGCGGCGCGTCAGTTGGGGTCTTCCCCCTCGGCGGTGAGTCGCAGCATTTCGCGGCTGGAGAAGGCGCTTGCCACGCGTTTGTTGCAACGAACCACGCGCAAGCTACGCCTGAGCGACGGAGGCGAAGAGGTGTTCAAGCGCTGCCAGGAGATGGTCAGCGCGGCGAAGTCGGTGATGGAAATCAGCGGTCAGTTCACCCAGGAAGCGGAAGGGCTGGTGCGCGTCAGCGTGCCCAAGGCCGTCGGGCGATTTGTGATTCATCCACATATGCCGGAGTTTCTGCGGCGTTATCCCAAAGTGGATGTGGAGTTGTTGCTCGAGGACCGCCAGGTGGATTTGATCGATGACAACGTCGACCTGGCCATCCGTATTACCGATCGGCCCCCTGCGGGGCTGGTGGGGCGCCAATTGTTGACCATCGACCATTTGCTCTGCGCCACGCCGCAGTACCTGGCCGAGCACGGCACACCGACTCATCCCCACGACTTGCTCAATCACAGCTGCATCTATCTGGGCGAAACCCCGAGCGATGCGCGCTGGAAGTTCAAGAAAGGCAGTAAAGCCGTGACCGTCGGCGTGCGCGGACGTTACGCCGCCAATCACACGGGCGTGCGATTGGGCGCGGTATTGCAACACATCGGGATCGGTAGCCTGCCGTACTTCACCGCCCGTTATGCGCTGGAACAGGGGCTGATTGTGCAGGTATTACCGGACTGGACCTTTCTGGCGTCCTACCACGGAGGCGCCTGGCTGCTGCATTCGCCCACCCGCTATCTGCCGCCCAAGTTACGGGTGTTCATCGACTATCTGGTGGAATGCCTGGAGAAGGAGCCGACCTTGAGCAATCCGGGCAAGCCAAGCGCGATGGGCAAGGGCGCGGCAGCGTATGAGTTGCCGGAGAGTGATGGGTTGTTTTGATCTTTACCCGGCCAACAAAAAAGGCCCGCATGATTAACCATGCGGGCCTTTTGCGTTACTGATTGGAGATCAGTGCTTGCTGTCCTGGTTCGACATCGCCAGCAGCTGTTTTTCCTGATTCCAGTCGAACGGTTCATCGTTCTGTTCGGCTTCGAAGCGACGTTCTTCCAGCGCCTGGTACAGGTCGATTTCATCATCGGGCATGTAGTGCAGGCAGTCACCGGCGAAGTACCACAGCAGATCGCGCGGCACCAGGTGGGCGATTTGTGGGTAGCGGGTGATGATCTGGCACAGGATGTCCTGGCCCAGGTATTGGCTTTCGATCGGGTCGACCGGCAGCAACGCACGCAGTTCGTCGAAGCGCTCCAGGAACAAGGCATGGCTTTCTTCGGGAACCTGTTCGGCCTCACCTACGGCGACCAGGATACTGCGCAGGTGGTCGAGCAAGACGAGATGATCGGCAACGACATTGGACACGAGATAAGTCCTCAAGAGCAAAACGGGCGCAGGAGTATAAAGCTCCCGCGCCCCTTTTTCACAGGGTAAAGCACCCCATGATGGTAAGGCGACACACGGTCCTCTGGATTAGCGGACCTTGCCCCTGCCCAGCACCAGCACCTCTTTATCGAAATCATCGACGTCGATCACCTTGCGCCGCGCCACTTCCACCTCACGCAAGGTCTCGGCTTCAACCGGTTGCAAGACGCCAGCCTCCAGCGCGGCATCGATGACCGACTCCCCGACAGAGGGTTTGACCTGGCGACTTCTCAGCGCCGTGTTGAGTTTTTTCTGTAGCGGTTTGGCGGCGTTCAGCAAGTCGCAGGCGTGCTGCAAGGCGCCGACCGGATCCTCTATCGATTGCGGGCGATAGCAGCCCGCCAATAACTCCTCAAGGGTCGGGTCGCCCTTGGCGCGGCCGAGGACTGCGGCGACTTTGGCCGCCAGTCTGTCCGACGGGCCTCTGTGCCGGCGACCGAACGGGAACACCAGTACCCGCAGCAGGCAGCCGAGTACCTTGTTCGGAAAGTTGGTCAGCAGTTCGTCCAGCGCACGTTCGGACTGGCCGAGGCTCTCTTCCATCGCCCAGGCGAACAACGGACGCATATGCTCCGGCGAATCGAGATCGTGATATCGCTTGAGCGCAGCGGAAGCCAGATACAGGTAGCTGAGCACATCGCCCAGACGTGCGGACAAGCGTTCGCGGCGTTTCAGGTCGCCGCCCAGCAGCATCATGCACTGGTCTGCAAGCATGGCAAATGCCGCGGCCTGACGGTTGAGGGCGCGCACGTAGCGTTGGCTGAGCTTGTCCCCGGGCATGTGTTCGAAATGTCCGAAGCCAAGGTTCAGCACCAGGGTGCTGCCGGCGTTGCTCACGGCAAAACCAATGTGATTGAGCAGCAGGGCGTCGAATTCGATCAACGCCTGTTGTTTGTCTTCGCGGTGGACAAGGGCCATTTCCTTGAGCACGAACGGATGGCAGCGAATAGCGCCCTGGCCGAAGATCATCAGGTTGCGTGTCAGGATGTTCGCACCTTCGACCGTGACGGAAATGGGCGCACCTTGCCAGCTACGCGCGAGATAGTTGTTCGGGCCCATGATGATGGCCTTGCCGCCGTGAACATCCATGGCGTGACTGATGCATTCGCGACCGCGTTCGGAGAGGTGGTATTTGATGATGGCGGAGGGCACCGACGGCTTTTCGCCGAGGTCGACGGCGTTGGCGGTGAGCATCCGCGCGCTGTCCATCAGCCAGGTACTGCCGCCGATCCGCGCCAGTGCTTCCTGAATCCCTTCGAAGGCTGACAGCGGTGCGTTGAATTGCTCGCGAACCTGCGCATATTGGCCTGTCACCAGGCTGCTGAACTTGCCCGCGGCGGTACCGATGGCAGGCAGCGAAATGGAACGCCCGACCGACAGGCAGTTCATCAGCATCATCCAGCCTTCGCCGAGCATTTCCTGACCGCCAATGATGAACTCCAGCGGTATGAACACATCCTTGCCGGCGTTCGGGCCGTTCATGAAGGCGGCGCCCAGCGGCAAGTGACGGCGACCGATGTCTACACCGGGTGTCTGGGTTGGAATCAATGCGAGACTGATCCCCAGGTCGACTTTGTCACCCAATAGATGGTCCGGGTCATAGGCCTTGAAGGCCAGGCCGATCAAGGTCGCCACCGGACCGAGGGTGATGTAGCGTTTTTCCCAGTTCAGGCGCAAGCCAAGGGTTTCCTGGCCTTCCCATTCACCTTTGCAAATCACCCCGGTGTCGGTCATGCCCCCGACGTTGGAACCGGCCATCGGGCCTGTCAGGGCAAAGCAGGGGATATCGTCGCCGCGGGCCAGCCGTGGCAGGTAATGATTGCGTTGTTCGTCGGTGCCGTAGTGCAGCAGCAGTTCCGCCGGGCCGAGGGAGTTGGGCACCATGACGGTGGAGGCCAGGTCACCGCTGCGGGTCGCCAGTTTCATCGCGATCTGGGAGTGCGCATAAGCCGAGAAGCCTTTGCCGCCGTACTCCTTGGGAATGATCAGGGCAAAAAAGCCATGCTGCTTGATGTGATCCCAGGCCTTGGGCGGCAGATCCATCAACTGGCCGATCTGCCAATCGCTGACCATGGCGCAGAGCTCTTCGGTCGGGCCATCGATAAACGCCTGTTCCTCTTCACTCAGTTGCGCTTTTGGATAGGCCAGCAGCTTGTTCCAGTCCGGACGACCGCTGAACAGCTCGCCATCCCACCAGACCGTGCCGGCTTCAATGGCTTCACGCTCGGTTTGCGACATGGGCGGCAGGTTTTTTTGAAACCAGTTGAATATGGGCGCCGTGAACAGTTTTCGGCGCAGGTCCGGCAGCAACAGGGGGGCGGCCACGGCCGCGAGCAACACCCAGAAAATCAGCAGCAGCCAGACGGGGGCATGGCTCGCATGTCTGAAGATGCCCATCGCCAGCAGATAGACAGCGATGATGCCCAAAGCGGGCAGAGGCGCGGTGCGGCGATGTGCCAGCCAGGCAATCCCGACCACCAGAACCAGTATCCACAACAGCAGCATAATTAATTCTCCTGAAGCCAGGGGCAAAACCACTCTCAGAGCTTAGACGGCATCCATAAAAGTGGGTGGTCGGAGCGATCGGGTTGAGCTTGTAGGACGAAACGGCCGGACTTCGTCAGTTATTTCGATGGAGGGCTCGTCAACAGGGCGGGCAAGCGCTGATATTTGGCCGAAACGTCGTTATCTCTGTGCTGAAGGTGTCGCTAGACTCGTGGCTTCCCCCAGGAGATAGCTCCCATGCACGCGTATCTGAGTCCCGGCCGCTTCATCGACAGTGACCATCCCTCGGTGGTGGAGTTCGCCGAAAAACATCGTGGCGCCGGGCGCGATCCGCAGGAGCAGGCGATCAATCTCTATTACGCCGTGCGCGAGGCCGTGCGCTACAACCCCTACACCTTCAGCCGTGATCCGCAGACCTTGCGCGGCAGCTATGCGCTGGCGGCCGGGGAGAGTTATTGCGTGCCCAAAGCCACGCTGCTGGCAGGTTGCGCTCGGCATTGCGGGATCCCGGCGCGTATCGGTCTGGCGGATGTGCGCAATCACCTGTCGACGCCGCGCCTGCTCGAACTGCTCAAGAGCGATGTGTTCGCCATGCACGGCTACACCGAGCTGTATCTGGACGACCATTGGGTCAAAGCCACGCCGGCTTTCAATCAACAACTCTGCGAGTTGTTCAATGTCGCGCCGCTGGAGTTCGACGGGATCAACCACAGTGTGTTCCATCCCTTCAACCGTGACGGCGAGCAACTGATGGAATACCTGGTCGATCACGGCCAGTTCACCGATGTGCCTGAAGCGTTTTTTTTCGAGCACCTGGAAAAGTGCTATCCGCATTTGTTCGGCGAGCGGCTGCCGCTGCAACTGGGTGACATGCAGAGCGATTTGAGTCGCGCCTGATCCGGCGTATGCTGCCTGCGCATTCATCCAACAAGGGGCGGTCATGCTGAAAATCTGGGGTCGGAAAAATTCGTCGAATGTCAGAAAACCGTTGTGGGCCGCCGAAGAGCTGGGCCTGGCCTATGAAGCCATCGACGCCGGCGGTGCCTTTGGCGTGGTCGACACGCCTGAGTACCGGGCGATGAATCCCAACGGTCGCGTGCCGGTGATCGAAGACGACGGCTTCGTGCTGTGGGAATCCAACACCATCGTGCGTTACCTGGTGGCTCGCCATGCCAGCGGCACTGCCTGGTATCCGACGGACCTGCAAGCCCGTGCCTCGGCCGAAAAGTGGATGGACTGGACCACCTCAAGTTTTGCCGCGCCGTTTCGCACGGTGTTCTGGGGCGTGTTGCGCACCCCGCAAGAGCAGCAGGACTGGCCGGCCATCAAGGCTGCGATCAAGGAGTGCGACGATCTGCTGTCGATGGCCGATCAAGCGCTGGCGGTTAAGCCATACCTGTCGGGCGATGAGATCGGCATGGGCGACATTCCCTTGGGCAGCTTCATTTATGCCTGGTTCGAGATGCCGATCGAGCGCGCGCCGCTGCCACATCTAGAAGCCTGGTACGCACGGTTGAAACAGCGTCCGGCCTATCGCAAAGCCGTCATGACCGCGTTGACTTAATACTCACTATCAACACGCGTGACTGTACTTGTGTGGCGGCGACAAGCACCATTGCGCTCATGCGCCGCGGTTGCATTGCTCGCCGCCCGCCCTTATTTATTCCTTCCTTCCCTTCCTGGTGCGTAAATCCGATATGAGTTCCGCTCTGTCCATCCGGCAGCTAACCAAAACCTACGGCAACGGTTTCCAGGCCTTGAGTGGTATCGATCTGGACGTCGCCGAAGGTGACTTTTTCGCTTTGCTCGGCCCGAATGGCGCCGGCAAATCCACGACCATCGGCATTATCTCGACCTTGGTGAACAAAACCAGCGGCACGGTGAATGTGTTCGGTCACGACCTGGACAAGGAACCAGCGGCGCTCAAGCGCTGCATTGGTGTGGTGCCCCAGGAGTTCAACTTCAACCAGTTCGAAAAGACCTTCGACATCGTCGTGACCCAGGCCGGTTACTACGGCATCCCGGCGAGAATCGCCAAGGAACGCGCCGAGCAGTACCTGACCCAACTGGGGTTGTGGGACAAGCGCGATGTGCCGTCGCGCTCCCTGTCCGGCGGCATGAAGCGCCGACTGATGATCGCCCGGGCGCTGGTTCACGAGCCACGCCTGCTGATCCTCGACGAACCGACGGCGGGGGTGGACATCGAATTGCGTCGCTCGATGTGGACCTTCCTCACTGAACTGAACAAGAAAGGCATCACCATCATCCTCACCACCCACTACCTGGAGGAGGCTGAGCAGTTGTGCCGCAACATCGGCATCATCGACCACGGCACCATTGTCGAGAACACCAGCATGAAGCAGTTGCTCAGCCAACTGCATGTCGAGACGTTCCTGCTGGACCTGAAGAACACCTTGCAAGTGGCGCCGCAGTTGCTTGGTTACCCGGCCAAACTGATCGACAGTCATACGCTGGAAGTCCAGGTCGACAAGGCCATGGGCATTACCGCGCTGTTTACCCAGTTGGCGCAGCAGAACATCGAAGTGTTGAGCCTGCGTAACAAAACCAATCGCCTCGAGGAGTTGTTCGTGTCCCTGGTGGAGAAAAATCTGTCGAAGGTGGCGGTATGAGTTCCGAGCTGCAACCCAACCTCGTTGCCCTCAATACCATCGTTTACCGTGAGGTCAAGCGCTTCACCCGGATCTGGCCGCAGACCTTGCTGCCGCCAGCCATCACCATGGTTCTGTACTTTGTGATCTTCGGCAATCTGATCGGTCGGCAAATCGGCGGCATGGGTGGCTTCACCTACATGGAGTACATCGTGCCGGGGCTGATCATGATGTCGGTGATCACCAACTCCTATGGCAACGTGGTGTCGAGTTTCTTTGGCAGCAAGTTCCAGCGCTCCATCGAAGAACTGATGGTGTCGCCGGTGTCGCCCCATACGATTCTGATCGGCTACACCCTGGGCGGCGTGCTGCGCGGGTTGATGGTCGGGCTCATCGTGACGCTGCTGTCGCTGTTCTTCACCACGCTACAGGTGCATCACCTGGGCGTGACCGTTCTGGTGGTGCTGCTGACGGCGACGATCTTCTCGTTGCTGGGTTTCATCAACGCGGTATTTGCACGCAATTTCGATGACATCTCGATCATCCCGACCTTCGTGCTGACACCGCTGACGTACCTGGGCGGGGTGTTCTACTCGATCAGCTTGTTGCCACCGTTCTGGCAGACCGTTTCGCTGGCCAACCCGGTGCTGCACATGGTCAACGCCTTCCGTTACGGCATTCTTGGCGTGTCGGACATCAAGATCAGCGTGGCGATTGCTTTCATGCTGGTAGCGACTGTTGTGCTGTACATCGGTTGTGCGCGGCTGCTGGTGAGTGGGCGCGGGATGCGTACCTGATCAAGACCGTGTCACGGCCTTCGCGGGCAAACACCGCAAAAAGAAACGGCCTCCCAAGTGGAGGCCGTTTTTCATTCCTGCATCCGGCTGCGCTTACGCCGTGCCCACTGCCGACTCACCCACCAGCGCCAATACATCATCACCAGACAATAAGCCAACGCCCCAAGCACCAGCCCCGTTACCACCGAGCCCAGTAAAAACGGTTGCCACAAAGTCGAGAGCTCGCCGCTGATCCATGCCCAGGTCAACTCGTCCGGCAAGCTCCTGGCGGGGACGTCCATCAACCAGGCGCCGGTCTGGTAGGTGCAGAAGAACACCGCCGGCATGGTGATCGGGTTGGTCAGCCAGACCAGGCTGACCGCTATCGGCATGTTGCCGCGCACTACGATGGCGAGGATGGCCGCCAACAGCATTTGCAACGGGATGGGCAGGAACGCCGCGAACAGGCCGACGGCCATGGCCCGCGCGACGGAATGACGATTGAGGTGCCAGAGGTTCGGGTCATGCAGCAGGGTGCCAAGAAAGCGTAAGGATTTGTGTTCCCTGATGCTGGTCGGGTCTGGCATGTAGCGTTTGAATAAGCGCCGGGGCATAAGGCTTCTCGGTCGGTTAAGGCGGCAAGTATGTCTGGATTCTACGAACCGCCCATTCAGACTTTGTGACAATTGTTAACGACGCCTGTGCGGCGCGACGGCTAAGCCTAGGGAGGGGACTCTCAAGGACGGGCTTATGCGCACAGGGATGATGGCGCTGGCGTTGGGTCTGCTGGCCCTGCGTTTTTTGCCGGCACTGCCGCCGACAGGGTTGTGGCTGTTGTTGCCGGTAGTGGGTTTGATGTTGTTGCCGTTTCGAACCTTTCCACTGGCATTTTGGTTGTTTGGCTTCAGTTGGGCGTGTGCGAATGCGCAGTGGGCGCTGGATGATCGCCTGGCGCTGAAGCTCGATGGCGAGACTCGCTGGGTCGAAGGCCGGGTTACCGGGTTGCCGCAGCAGGCCGAGGGTGTAGTGCGTTTCGAACTGACAGACAGTCAGTCGCGTCGCACCCAACTGCCCCGGCACCTGCGTCTGGCCTGGTATGGCGGGCCGCCCGTCAACAGTGGCGAGCGGTGGCGGCTGGCAGTCAAATTGAAGCGTCCTGCCGGGCTGCTCAACCCTCATGGTTTTGATTACGACGCCTGGTTGCTGGCCCAACGTATTGGCGCCACTGGGACCGTCAAGGACGGTCAGCGACTGGGGCAAGCGCAGTGGGCCTGGCGCGACGGCATTCGTCAGCGTTTGCAGGCCGTGGATGCGCACGGGCGAACGGGAGCGCTGACGGCGTTGGTGCTGGGGGACGGCGCCGGGCTGAGCCGTGAGGACTGGCAGGTGCTGCAAGACACCGGCACCGTGCATCTGTTGGTGATTTCCGGACAACACATTGGTTTGCTGGCGGGGCTGGTGTATCTGCTGATCGCCGGGCTGGCGCGCTATGGCTTATGGCCCAGGCGCTTGCCGTGGCTGCCATGGGCGTGTGGGCTGGCGTTCGCGGCGGCGCTCGGTTATGGGCTGCTGGCCGGTTTCGAGGTGCCGGTGCGTCGGGCCTGCCTGATGATTGGTCTGCTGTTGTTGTGGCGGCTACGGTTTCGTCACCTCGGCGCCTGGTGGCCGCTGTTGCTGGCGCTTGACGGTGTTTTGCTGCTGGACCCGCTGGCAAGCCTGCAACCGGGTTTCTGGTTGTCCTTTGCGGCAGTAGCGGTGCTGATTTTCACCTTTGGCGGGCGATTGGGCCCGTGGCGTTGGTGGCAAACCTGGACCCGTGCCCAATGGCTGATCGCAATCGGTCTGTGCCCGCTGCTGTTGGTACTGGGGTTGCCGATCAGTCTCAGCGGGCCGCTGGCCAATCTTCTGGCGGTGCCCTGGATCAGCCTGCTGGTCTTGCCGCCGGCCTTGCTCGGAACGCTGCTGTTGCCCGTTCCCTATGTGGGCGAGGGGTTACTGTGGTTGGCTGGCGGTCTGATCGACCTTTTGTTCAAGGGGCTGGTGTTGGTGGCCGGGCAATTGCCCGCGTGGGTGCCGGTGGCGGTTCCGTTGTGGGTTTGGGCGTTCGGCGCGCTGGGCGCATTTCTGCTGTTACTGCCACCGGGGGTGCCGTTGCGCCTGCTGGGCTGGCCGATGTTGCTGTTGCTGGTTTTTGCGCCCCGGCACACGCTGCCTGAAGGCGTCGCCGAAATCTGGCAACTGGATGTCGGCCAGGGGTTGGCCATTCTGGTGCGCACCCGCCATCACACTCTGCTGTATGACGCCGGGCCACGGTTCGGCGATATCGACTTGGGTGAGCGGGTGGTGTTGCCAACATTGCGCAAACTGGGGGTGAATGGACTTGATCTGATGCTGATCAGCCATGCCGACGCCGATCACGCCGGCGGTGCGCGAGCGATTGCCAGCGGTGTGCCGGTGACTCGGGTACTGAGTGGCGACCCACTGGCCCTGCCGGAGGAGCTACATGCCGAGGGCTGCGAGAGCGGTCAACAGTGGACCTGGGACGACGTGCGGTTCCAGCTCTGGCAGTGGTCGTCGGCCAGCGACAGCAATCAGAAATCCTGCGTGCTGCAGATCGAAGCCAACGGCGAGCGGTTGTTGCTGACCGGCGATATCGATACCGCGGCCGAGCGGGTGCTGCTCGAAGGTCCATTGGCGGTGCCGACGGACTGGTTGCAGGCCCCGCACCACGGCAGTCGCAGTTCATCTTCGATGGCGTTGCTCAGCGCTCTGCTGCCTAAAGCGGTGCTGATTTCCCGTGGCAACGGTAATTCTTTCGGTCATCCCCATCCCACAGTCGTGGCGCGTTATCAAAAGCGTGGCATGGCGATCTACGACAGCGCCGAGCAGGGTGCCATTCGTCTACAACTGGGGCGCTTCAAACCACCTTGGACGATGCTTCAGGAACGGCGTTTCTGGCGCGATCCGCCAGTATTGCGCCAGTAGCCCGCGTCATTAAAGCCCGACCGGATGCGACATCGCGGTCTTCGGTGCGCCCACCCCCTATGTTAGAGTGGCGCACTTTTTCGAGGGGACTGTCACTGTGTGGGAATTGGTCAAATCCGGCGGCTGGATGATGCTGCCGATCATTCTGAGTTCCATCGCGGCCATGGCGATCGTCGCCGAGCGTCTCTGGACCCTGCGCGCCAGCCGCGTGACCCCGGAGCACTTGCTTGGGCAGGTCTGGGTCTGGATCAAGGACAAGCAACTCAATAAAGAAAAACTCAAGGAGTTGCGCGCCAACTCTCCGCTGGGCGAGATCCTGGCTGCCGGTCTGGCGAACTCCAAGCATGGTCGCGAGATCATGAAAGAGTGCATCGAAGAGGCCGCCGCGCGGGTGATTCATGAGCTCGAACGTTACATCAACGCCCTAGGCACCATCGCCGCCATGGCTCCGTTGTTGGGGCTGCTGGGTACGGTGCTGGGCATGATCGATATTTTCAGTGCGTTCATGGGCACGGGCATGGGCACCAACGCCGCGGTGCTGGCCGGGGGTATTTCCAAGGCACTGATCACCACCGCCGCGGGCCTGATGGTCGGTATCCCGGCCGTGTTCTTCCACCGCTTCCTGCAACGCCGGATCGATGAGCTGGTGGTGGGCATGGAGCAAGAGGCGATCAAACTGGTCGAGGTTATTCAGGGCGATCGCGACGTGGACCTGGCCGAGGGTAAAGCGTGAAGTTCCGTCGTAAACCACGGGAAACGGTAGACATTAACCTCGCGTCGCTGATCGACGTGGTGTTTATCCTGTTGCTGTTTTTCGTCGTGACCACCACCTTCACCCGTGAAACCCAGTTGCGCGTCGACCTGCCGGAAGCGGTCAGCGGCTCCCCGGCCGAAGACCAGCAGCTCAAGCAACTGGACATCGCCATCAGCGCCGACGGGGCGTATTCGGTCAATAACCAGCTGTTGCCGAAGAACGACCTCACCAGCCTGATGGAAGCGTTACAGAAAGAATCCAATGGCGACACCAATCTGCCGTTGTCCATCAGCGCCGATGGCAAAACCCCCCATCAGTCCGTCATCACCGCGATGGACGCTGCCGGCAAGCTCGGTTTCAGCCACTTGCGCATGACCACTGTCGAGGCGGCGCCGGCGTCCTGATGGCCATGTCCGATCGATTGCTCGCCGCATGGTACGAAGGTCATCCGGCGTTGAAGCTGTTGCAGCCTCTTGAATGGCTGTATCGACGCGTGGTCAATGGCAAGCGCGAGCGCTTTTTGGCGGGCGAGGGCGAGATCTATCAGTCGCCGGTGCCGCTGATCGTGGTCGGCAACATCACGGTGGGCGGCACGGGCAAGACGCCGCTGATTCTGTGGATGATCCAGCACTGCCAGCGCAGCGGTCTGCGGGTCGGAGTGGTCAGCCGTGGTTACGGCGCCAAACCGCCGCAATTGCCGTGGCGGGTCGCGGCGGATCAAGGCGCGGACGTGGCGGGCGATGAGCCGCTGTTGATCGTCCAGCGCACCGGCGTGCCGCTGATGATCGACCCGGACCGCAGCCGTGCGGTCAAAGCCTTGCTGGCGAGTGAGCCGCTGGACCTGATCCTCTCCGACGACGGTATGCAGCATTACCGGCTGGCTCGAAACCTGGAACTGGTGCTGATCGACGCCGCTCGCGGCTTGGGCAACCGCCGTTGTCTGCCCGCCGGACCATTGCGCGAACCGGTCGAGCGCCTGCAAAGCGTCGATGCAGTGCTGTACAACGGCGCTGCCAATGATCGCGAAGACGGTTTTGCCTTTCAATTGCAACCCACCGAACTGGTCAACCTGCACAGCGGCGAACGGCGGCCTCTGGACCACTTTCCGGCCGGTCAGGCCCTGCACGCCGTGGCCGGGATCGGCAATCCCCGGCGTTTCTTCACGACCCTCGAAACGCTACACTGGCGGCCAGTGCCCCATGCATTCGCCGACCACGCCGAATACAGCGTGCAGGCCTTGAATTTCACACCGTCATTGCCAGTGGTGATGACAGAAAAGGACGCGGTGAAGTGCCGTGCCTTCGCCGCCGCCGATTGGTGGTACCTGGCGGTCGATGCTGCGCCATCGCCGGCCTTCGTGGCCTGGTTCGATACACAGCTGATGCGCCTGTTGCCGGCTCGTCTTTTGCCTTAACTCCGTTTCTATCCAGGGAATGTACATGGACACCAAATTGCTCGACATCCTCGCTTGCCCGGTCTGCAAAGGCCCGCTCAAGCTCAGCGCCGACAAAACCGAGCTGATCAGCAAGGGCGCCGGCCTCGCGTACCCGATTCGCGACGGCATCCCGGTGATGCTCGAAAGCGAAGCGCGCACCCTGACCACCGATGAGCGTCTGGATAAATGACCACAGCCTTTACCGTTGTCATTCCATCGCGTTACGCCTCCACCCGCTTGCCGGGCAAGCCGCTGCTGCTGATCGCCGGCAAGCCGATGATCCAGCACGTCTGGGAACAGGCGAGCAAAAGCAGCGCCCAGCGCGTGGTGGTTGCCACTGACGATGCGCGCATCGTCGAGGCCTGCAAGGGCTTTGGTGCCGAAGTGGTGCTGACTCGCGAAGATCACAACTCCGGCACTGACCGCCTGGCTGAAGTTGCGGCGAAACTGGGCCTGGCCCCGGACGCGATCGTGGTCAATGTTCAGGGCGACGAGCCGTTGATCCCGCCAAGCGTGATCGATCAGGTCGCCGCCAACCTGGCTGCTCACACCGAAGCACGCATGGCCACCCTGGCCGAGCCGATCGAAGACGTCGAAACCCTGTTCAACCCCAATGTGGTCAAAGTGGTCAGCGACCTCAATGGCCTGGCGCTGACCTTCAGTCGTGCCACCTTGCCGTGGGCTCGGGACGCGTTTGTCAAGAGCCGCGAGCAATTGCCGGAAGGCGTGCCATATCGCCGCCACATCGGCATTTATGCTTACCGTGCCGGCTTCCTTCAGGACTTCGTCACCTGGGGCCCGTGCTGGCTGGAAAACACCGAGTCTCTGGAACAGCTGCGTGCCCTCTGGCACGGCGTGCGGATTCACGTCGCCGATGCGCTGATCGCACCGCCCACCGGCGTCGACACCGTTGAAGATCTCGAGCGCGTTCGTCGCCTGCTGGAGGCCTGATGCGGGTTCTGTTCGTCTGCCTGGGCAACATCTGCCGTTCCCCCACGGCTGAGGGCGTATTGCGGCACAAGCTGCGTGAGGCGGGGCTGGCCGATCAAGTCGAAGTGGCTTCTGCCGGCACCGGTGACTGGCACGTCGGCAAGGCCCCGGACAAGCGCAGCCAGGCTGCGGCGAAACTGCGCGGCTACGACCTGTCCGCCCAGCGCGCCCAGCAAGTGACCCGCGCCGATTTCGCCACTTACGACCTGATTCTGGCGATGGACAACAGCAACCTGCGCCACCTCAAGACCATGCAACCGGCCAAGGGCAAGGCCGAGCTGGATTTGTTCCTGCGTCGCTACCAGTCGGAAGTCGATGAAGTGCCGGATCCTTATTACGACGGCGACCAAGGCTTCGAACAGGTACTGGACCTGATCGAGCGCGCCAGCGATCTGCTGGTGATCGAATTGAAGGGACGGCTATGAGTTTGCAGGTTCAACCCCGGGTTTCGCTCAAACCGTACAACAGCTTTGGCGTGGACGTTCAGGCGCGGCTGTTTGCCGAAGCCCATAGCGATGCCGACGTGCGCGAAGCCCTGGTCTACGCGGTGGAACACGAAGTGCCGGTGCTGGTGATCGGTGGTGGCAGCAATTTGTTGCTGACCGCCGATGTGCCAGCACTGGTGTTGCGCATGGCCACACGGGGGATTCGCCTGCTGAGCGATGACGGCAACCAGGTGGTGATCGAAGCCGAGGCGGGCGAGCCGTGGCACCCGTTTGTGCAGCACACCCTGGCGCAAGGGTGGTCGGGGCTGGAAAACCTCAGCCTGATCCCCGGCACCGTCGGCGCCGCACCGATGCAGAACATCGGCGCTTACGGTGTCGAGATAAAGGACGTATTCGCCGGCCTGACAGCCCTCGATCGCCAGACCGGCGAGCTGCGGGACTTCACACTGGCCGAGTGCAACTTTGCCTACCGCGACAGCCTGTTCAAACAGGAGCCGGGGCGCTGGTTGATCCTGCGGGTGCGTTTCACCCTTACGCGCACCGCGCACCTGCACCTGGAATACGGCCCGGTGCGTCAGCGCCTGACCGAGCAGGGTATTGATCACCCGACGCCGACCGATGTCAGCCAGGCCATTTGCAGCATCCGCAGCGAAAAACTCCCGGACCCGGCGGTGCTCGGCAATGCCGGCAGCTTCTTCAAGAATCCGTTGGTGCCCGCCGCACTCGTGGCACAACTCAAGGGTGAATACCCGGATCTGGTGGCGTATGCGCAGCCCGATGGGCAAATGAAGCTAGCGGCGGGCTGGCTGATCGAACGCGCCGGCTGGAAAGGCTTTCGCGACGGCGATGCCGGTGTGCATAAATTACAGGCGCTGGTGCTGGTCAACTACGGCAGCGCAACGGGCCTGCAATTGCTGAATCTGGCGCAGCGCATTCAGAACGACATTGCAGAGCGTTTCAAGGTCGACCTGGAAATGGAACCCAACCAGTATTGAGGCTACGCTTTCAGGCTGAATAAAAAGCCCTGCACATTTTCAAATGTGCAGGGCTTTTTTGTTAATGCTCAGTTAACTTAGCCAGCTAACGATGCAAACATTTGCTCCATCAAAGGCCCGGTGCAGACGTCGCGTCTACATATGAGAGCCGATTAGCCTGAGTCGATCTGCGTGTAGTGAACCGCGAACCCCAAGCGGCAGATTGCTCGACCCCATAACCTCTATAACTATGCGGGCGTGCCCATGATTACCCTGAAACTCAATGGTCAAGATCATCAACTCGATGTCACCGAGGACATGCCGCTGCTCTGGGCGATCCGTGACGTGGCTGGCTACAACGGCACCAAATTCGGCTGCGGCATGGGCCTGTGCGGCGCCTGCACCATTCATATCGACGGCGCGCCAGCGCGCAGTTGCATCACACCGATCGGCTCGGTGGTCGGCCAGAACGTCAGCACCATCGACAACCTGCACGCCGACCCGGTGGGCAAAGTCGTCCAGCAAGCCTGGCTCGACAGCGCCGTGGCTCAGTGCGGTTATTGCCAGGGCGGACAGATCATGTCGGCCACCGCGCTGCTGAAAACCAACCCGAACCCCAGCGACGAGCAGATTGAGGAGGCGATGGTCGGCAATATTTGCCGTTGCGGCACCTACAACCGGATCAAGACCGCCATCCGCCAGGCATCCACTCACCTGAAGGAGGCCAAGGCATGAGCCAGCTACCGAATGATTTTGCGCTGAGTAATCTCAGCCGACGCGGTTTCCTCAAAGGCGTGGGCGCCACCAGTGCGCTGGTGCTGGCTGCCAGTTGGGGCTGGCAGGATGCATTGGCCGCCGAAAAAGAGCAGAAATTCGGTGCCGACGGCATGCCCAACGGCTGGATCGATGACCCGAAGGTTTACATCAGCATCGCCGCCGATGGCAGCGTGACGGTGATTTGCAACCGTTCGGAAATGGGCCAGGGCGTGCGCACCAGTCTGTCCATGGTGGTGGCCGATGAACTGGAAGCCGACTGGGCACAGGTCAAAGTGCAACAGGCGCCGGGCGATGAAGTACGTTTCGGCAATCAGGACACCGACGGCTCGCGCAGCATGCGTCATTGGTACGAGCCGATGCGCCGTTGCGGTGCTGCCGCGCGGACCATGCTTGAGCAAGCTGCTGCCGCGCAATGGAAAGTGCCGGTCAGCGAGTGCCATGCGCAACTGCACAAGGTCATCCATAAATCGACTGGCCGTGAATTGGGCTACGGCGCGTTGGCTGCAGCAGCCAGTGCGCTTACGGTGCCGGCTCGCGACAGCCTGCGGCTCAAGCAGCCGTCGGAGTTTCGCTACATCGGCAAGGAAGGCACCAAGGCCATCGACGGTGCGGACATCGTCAACGGTCGCGCGGTCTACGGCGCCGATGTGCATTTCGACGGCATGCTTTTCGCCACCATCGCCCGTCCGGCGGTCTACGGCGGCAAGGTCAAATCCTTCGATGCCAGCGCTGCGATGAAAGTCCCGGGGGTGATCAAGGTTCTGCAAATCGAAAGCCGTCCATTGCCGTCCGAGTTCCAGCCTCTTGGCGGTGTGGCTGTGGTGGCCAGCAACACCTGGGCGGCGATCAAGGGCCGCGAAGCGCTGAAGATCGAGTGGGATGACGGCCCCAACGCCAGTTACGACTCGATCGCCTACCGCAAGGAACTCGAAGCCGCGTCGCTCAAGCCCGGCAAAGTGGTGCGCAACACCGGCAACATCGACCAGGCCATGAGCGCTGCCGACAGCACCCTTGAAGCTTCTTACTATCTGCCGCACCTGGCGCAATCGCCGATGGAGCCGATGGTCGCCATCGCCCGTTTCAAGGACGGTGTGTGTGAGGCCTGGGCGCCAAGCCAGGCGCCGCAAGTCACCCGCGAGCGGATTGGCGAGCGCCTGGGCATTCCGTTCGATAACGTCACGTTCAACGTCACCTTGCTCGGCGGCGGTTTTGGTCGTAAGTCCAAGCCGGACTTCGTGGTTGAAGCGGCGATCCTGGCCAAGGAATTCCCGGGCAAAGCGGTGCGGGTGCAGTGGACCCGTGAAGACGACATCCACCACTCGTATTTCCACACCGTGTCTGCCGAATACCTCAAGGCCAGTCTGAACAAGGACGGCTTGCCGTCTGGCTGGCTGCACCGCACGGTGGCGCCAAGCATCACCGCGCTGTTCGCGCCGGGGATGAACCATGAAGCGGCTTTCGAGCTGGGCATGGGTTTTACCAACATGGCTTATGCGATCCCCAGCGTGCGCCTGGAAAACCCTGAAGCAGCGGTCCACACGCGGGTCGGCTGGTATCGCTCTGTGTCGAACATCCCTCATGGCTTTGCGATTCAGTGCTTTGTCGATGAACTGGCGCATAAGGCCGGCCAGGACCCGCTCAAATACCAGATCAAGCTGCTTGGCCCGGACCGTCAGATCGATCCGCGTACCTTGAGTGAAGAGTGGAACTACGGCGAATCCCCCGAGCGTTATCCGATCGATACCGCGCGGATGCGCACCGTGCTGGAAACCGCCGCTAAAGCCGCCGGATGGGGGCGTAAGCTACCCAAGGGCCGTGGCTTGGGCCTGGCGGTGCATTACAGCTTTGTCACTTATGTGGCAGCCGTGATCGAAGTCGAAGTCAAAGACGATGGCACACTGATCGTGCACAAAGCCGACATCGCCGTGGATTGCGGCCCGCAGATCAACCCCGAGCGAATTCGCTCGCAGTTCGAAGGCGCCTGCGTCATGGGCCTGGGCAACGCGGTGCTGGGGGAAATCAGCTTCAAGGACGGCAAGGTCCAGCAGGACAACTTCCACATGTACGAAGTGGCGCGCATGTCCCTGGCACCGAAGGAAGTCGCCGTGCACCTGGTCACGCCACCGGGCAATGTACCGTTGGGCGGGGTCGGTGAGCCGGGCGTGCCGCCGATTGCGCCAGCGCTGTGCAACGCGATCTTCGCGGCCACCGGCAAACGCATCCGTAACTTGCCGGTTCGCTATCAGCTGCAAGGCTGGCAGAAGGCTGACGCCTGATGGACAGCGTCGATCTGAACGTCCTGCGCAGCGTGCTGGAATGGCGCCGCGCCGGTCAGCGGGTGATGTTGTACAGCGTGGTTCAGACCTGGGGCACCGCGCCCCGGGCACCTGGCGCCATGCTCGCCTTGCGTGGCGATGGCGTAGTGATTGGCTCGGTGTCCGGTGGCTGTGTCGAGGATGACCTGATTGCCCGGCTGCACGATGGCCGTATCCCGGCCGATGGGCCTCCGGTGCAGTTGATTACTTATGGCGTCACTCGTGAGGAGGCCGCGCGGTTTGGTTTGCCCTGCGGCGGCACGTTGCGCCTGACCGAGGAGCGCGTCGGCGATCCGGCTTGGGTCGCCCAGTTGCTGGCGCGCTGCGAGGCGCATGAAATTGTTGCGCGCTCGCTGGATATTGCGACCGGTGAAGTGGTTCTGCAGCCGGCGAACAAGCACGATGTGCTGAGTTTTGATGGCAACACACTGCGAGCCATTTACGGCCCGCGTTGGCGATTGTTGTTGATCGGCGCGGGGCAGCTATCGCGGTATGTCGCCGAGATGGCACGGCTGCTGGATTTCGAAGTGCTGATCTGCGATCCGCGCACCGAGTTCGTCTACGGCTGGGAAGAACAACACGGTCGCTTCGTTCCGGGCATGCCCGACGAAGCAGTGCTGACCATCCAGACCGACGAACGCACCGCCATCGTCGCGCTCACCCACGATCCGCGCCTGGATGACATGGCGCTGCTCACGGCCCTGGATTCCAGGGCATTTTATGTCGGTGCGCTGGGTTCGCGAGTCAACAGTCAGAAGCGCCGGGACAACCTGGCTCAGCTAGGCTTGTCCCAACAGGCCATCGAGCGCTTGCACGGCCCGATCGGCTTGCACATCGGCAGCCATACTCCGGCGGAAATCGCCTTGTCGCTGCTGGCCGAGATTGTGGCGATCAAGAACGGCATCGAGCTCAAGCAGAAGAGGCCGTTGCAGGAGGGCGTATGAGTGACTCCATTGGCGTTATCGTTCTAGCCGCCGGGCAGGGCAGCCGGTTTCGACAGGTAGCGGGTGACGATAAGGACAAGTTGCTGGTGGACTGCACCGCCCGTGATGGCATCACCGTGCACTCAATGATCGAGCAGGTGCTGGTGAATCTGCCAGCCACACTCGAGAAGCGTGTGCTGGTCACCACCGCGGACCGCCCGCAAGTGATTCGCATGGCGCAGGCTTATGGTTGCGAGATTGTGCGAATCGAGACGACCGGCCTGGGCGACAGCATTGCGGCGGGTGTGGCGGCCTGTTCGCACCTCGGTGGCTGGCTGATCATGCTGGGGGATATGCCGTTTATCCTGCCGTCGAGCATTGAGCAGGTCGTCGCGGCCATTGCGGATGACACCATCAGCGTGCCGGTGCATGAAGGGCAATATGGGCATCCGGTGGGGTTCGGGCGAAGCTTCGGTCCGGGATTGATGGCGTTGACCGGCGATCAGGGCGCCAAGTCACTGTTTGCGCAGGCGAGGGTGGTCGAGGTGGCGGTGGAGGATCCGGGTGTGTTGTGGGATGTGGACACGCCAGAGAGGTTGGTCTTCGCCTGATGCACCGCCATCGCGGTTTTCCTGCGAAGCAACCGACATAAAAAAGCCCCGCATGGGATCACCAGGCGGGGCTTTTTAGTGGCCGATGGAATCAGGCGAGGGGTTTAGGCTCGTGCTCTTTTTCCAGGGCTTGCTCGTGTTGCTCTACCGCTTCCTGTACGGAGCGCGGTGCTTCGTCGATCACGGATTCAACCGGCTCGGCAGACACTTCAGCGGCCGGGGCAGGGGCTGCCTCGACGACTTCAGCAACGACCGGTGCTGGCTCGGCAGCGGCCGGAGCAGCAGCGGCAGCCAGTTCGGCTTCCTTCTGCAGACGCTCGGCTTCACGCTTGCGACGACGTACTTCACGCGGGTCGTTCGGCGCACGGCCACTTGGAGTCAGAGCGCTGACAGGGGCGGCTTCGACCACGGGTGCAGCTTCGGCAACCACCGGTGCTTCAAGCAGCGGAGCAGGCTCGGCAGCCGCAACCACTGGCTCGGAGACCGTGGCTTCAGCCGCTGGGGCTTCAGCAACCGGAGCCTCAGCGACTGGCGCTGGAGCTTCGACAGCAACCGGTGGCTCGGCAACCCAGTTGAACGTGGTTTGTTCTTCACGAACTTCGCGTACCTGTTCAGCCACTGGTGCTTCAACGACAGGTTCTGCAGCAACCACTGGTTCGGCGGCAGCTTCAACTTCAGGCTGTGCTTCACGAACCGGGGCCACTTCGATTTCCGGAGCGGCGATGACTTCCACCGGCGTGCTCGCTTCAACCACTGGCGCTTCAACCGGAGCGGTTTCCAGAGTGGCAGCAGTAGCGCGTTCGGCTTGCTCGTTGGCTTGTGCTTCAGCAGGTGCGCTGATCACGGTGCTGGCAACGGCTGCGGTAACAGCCAGGCCGGCGGCCAGATCGGCAGCGCTTGGCGCTTCGGCGTTTTCAGTGGATTCGGACTCTTCCGAACCTTCGATCACGTTGCCGTTGGCATCGCGCTGACGCTCACGACGGTTGCTGCGACGACGCTGGCCACGGGAGCGGCGGCGTGGACGATCGCCTTCGGCGACTTCCTGACCATCTTCCTGCAGTTGCTCTTCGTTGGTTGGCAGCTCTTCTTCGGCAGCGGCAGCAGCGGCTTGCTCGGTGCGTGGTTGACGTTCTTCACGCGGTGGGCGTGGAGCGCGCTCTTCGCGTGGCTGACGGGCCGGACGCTCTTCAGCGGTGGCAGCGGCGGCCGGAGCGGCATCCAGAGGCTCGCGCAGTTCACGAACCGGACGTTCTTCACGATCGCCACGTGGCTTGCGATCTTCACGCGGTGCGCGCGGTGCACGTTCTTCACGAGGGGCGCGTGGTGCGCGCTCTTCGCGGGCTACTACTGGCGTTTCTTCGCGGGCTTCGCGTGGTTGACGCTCTTCGCGTGGCTCACGTGGTGCGCGCTCTTCACGCGGTGCACGTTCCTCACGAGGCTTGCGCTCTTCATCGCGGCGACCGTTACGGTTGCGGCTCTGCTGACGACCGTTGCGACGCTCTTCGTTGCGGGCAGGGCGCTCGGTAGTCGCTGGTTTTTCAACCACGACCGGCGCAACTGGCTCTTCCTTGGTCGCGAACAGGCTGATCAGCGACTTCACCAGGCCCTTGAACAGGCTTGGCTCAGGCGCGGCAACCGGCGCAGCTACCGGAGCGGCGACGACTTCGGTCGGCACCGGAGCATTGGCGCGAGCCGGTGCAGTCTTGACTGCGGCTTCCTGGCGAACCAGGGTGCGGGTCGCGGCGGCTGGCTGGACTTCTTCGACTTCCGCAGCGGCAGCAGCGATCTCGTAGCTGGACTGGTTGATGCTGGCTTCCGGGCTGTCATCACGCAGACGCTGAACTTCGAAGTGCGGCGTTTCGAGGTGATCGTTCGGCAGAATGACGATGCGGGCGCGGGTGCGCAGTTCGATCTTGGTGATCGAGTTGCGTTTTTCGTTGAGCAGGAACGCTGCCACCGGGATCGGCACTTGTGCGCGAACTTCGGCGGTGCGGTCTTTCAGGGCTTCTTCTTCGATCAGGCGCAGGATCGCCAGCGACAGCGATTCAACGTCACGGATGATGCCGGTGCCGTTGCAACGCGGGCAAACGATGCCGCTGCTTTCGCCCAGCGATGGACGCAGGCGCTGACGGGACATTTCCAGCAGGCCGAAGCGCGAGATGCGACCGACTTGCACGCGGGCGCGGTCGGCTTCCAGGCATTCGCGGACTTTCTCTTCCACGGCGCGCTGGTTCTTGGCAGGGGTCATGTCGATGAAGTCGATGACGATCAGGCCGCCGATGTCGCGCAAGCGCAACTGACGGGCGATTTCTTCGGCGGCTTCAAGGTTGGTCTGCAGAGCGGTTTCTTCGATGTCGCTGCCTTTGGTGGCGCGCGCCGAGTTGATGTCGATGGACACCAGGGCTTCGGTCGGATCGATGACGATGGAGCCGCCGGAAGGCAGTTCGACGACGCGCTGAAAGGCGGTTTCGATCTGGCTTTCGATCTGGAAGCGGTTGAACAGCGGAACGCTGTCTTCGTACAGCTTGATCTTGCTGGCGTACTGCGGCATCACCTGGCGAATGAAGGTCAGGGCTTCGTCCTGGGCTTCAACGCTGTCGATCAGCACTTCGCCGATGTCCTGGCGCAGGTAATCGCGGATGGCGCGGATGATCACGTTGCTTTCCTGGTAGATCAGGAACGGCGCGGCGCGGTCCAGCGAGGCTTCTTTGATGGCGGTCCAGAGTTGCAGCAGGTAGTCGAGGTCCCACTGCATTTCTTCGCTGCTGCGGCCAAGGCCGGCAGTGCGAACGATCAGACCCATGTCGGCCGGTGCAACCAGGCCGTTGAGGGCTTCACGCAGTTCGTTGCGCTCTTCACCTTCGATGCGACGGGAGATACCGCCGGCACGCGGGTTGTTCGGCATCAGAACCAGGTAACGACCGGCCAGGCTGATGAAGGTGGTCAGGGCGGCGCCCTTGTTGCCACGTTCTTCTTTTTCGACTTGAACGATGACTTCCTGGCCTTCGCTCAGGACGTCCTTGATGTTGACGCGGCCTTCGGGAGTTTTCTTGAAGTATTCGCGGGAGATTTCTTTGAGGGGCAGGAAGCCGTGGCGCTCAGAGCCGAAATCGACAAAGGCAGCCTCAAGGCTTGGTTCGATGCGAGTAATCCGGCCTTTATAGATGTTGGCCTTCTTCTGCTCGCGTGCACCGGATTCGATGTCCAGGTCGTAGAGGCGTTGGCCATCTACCAGTGCAACACGCAACTCTTCAGGTTGAGTCGCGTTAATCAGCATTCTTTTCATGTAGTACCGTCGGTTTCCGGGCTGCCGGAAACGGCGTTCGGCACACACGACTTCTCACGGTCGGTGTCAGGTGCGTCGGGAGCGGTTGGCCATTCCCGTGTCCAGCGATGTCCGACCAATTGGGCCGGTATCGCGACGTACGCGTCCTGCTTGCTGTGGCTACTTAAGCACTCAGTCAGGAGGAGGAATCAACCGGCGGCTGTGGACGAGATGAAGCGTCTTGATAAAGCCTATTGCTACACAGTCCAGCGGTTGTGCATCTCCACCCTACACGTATCCCTGATAATTCGGGTGCTGCCGCGCGCAGAATCCGCAGCGGGTTGGCATTTACCGTGAGCTCCGAAAGGGGAGGTCACGCATCATGGCTAATTTAGGCGTTGTTTCCGAAGCGTTCGCTCGGGGTCGTTTGCAGCTGACTGCACTTTGTGAACTGGCCGTGAATATTTGCTCGGAAGGCGAGTGAAAACTCTGCTTTGCGGCATGATTCAGGCCTTATGTCACCTGCGCTTGTTACAACTGCAAACTCTGCCGTTACGTAGCGAAAGCCCCGTAGGACGGCCTCTCGTCCTCGTGAATTGCGTTGGTCAGGGCCGGTTTTTGACCGTTAGTCCGCTGTCCAGGCCACTTTTGGCGGCGTTCGCGACTATAGCAGCAATGATTAAGTGCTTCAATTCCATAAAAAATTGTTATCATCTGCACCATGACGACTACTGCCCCTTCGACCCCAGGCGTACAACTGCTTGAGGTCTCGCCGGAATATGCCGGCCAACGTATTGATAACTTCCTTCTCGCTCGGCTCAAAGGCGTGCCCAAGACCTTGATTTACCGCATTTTGCGTAAAGGCGAAGTGCGGGTGAACAAAGGTCGGATCAAGCCCGAATACAAGCTGCAGGCGGGCGACATCGTGCGCGTGCCGCCGGTTCGCGTGCCCGAGCGCGACGAGCCCGTGCCACTGGCGCAGGGGCTGCTGCAGCGGCTCGAGGCCTCGATTGTCTATGAAGACAAGGCGCTGATCGTGATCAACAAGCCCGCTGGCATCGCGGTTCACGGCGGCAGCGGCTTGAATTACGGCGTCATCGAAGCCTTTCGTCAGTTACGTCCTGATGCAAAAGAGCTCGAGTTGGTTCACCGCCTCGACCGGGACACGTCCGGCCTGCTGATGATCGCCAAAAAGCGCAGCATGTTGCGTCACTTGCACGCCGCATTGCGCGGTGATGGCGTCGACAAGCGCTATATGGCGCTGGTGCGCGGCAACTGGGCGACCTCGATCAAACAAGTCCGTGCGCCGTTGCAAAAGAGCAATCTGCGCTCCGGCGAGCGCATGGTCGAAGTCGACGAAGAAGGCAAGGAGGCTCTTACCGTGTTCAAGGTGCTGCGCCGCTTCGGTGACTTTGCCACCATGGTCGAAGCCAAGCCGATCACCGGTCGCACTCACCAGATTCGCGTCCATACTTTGCATGCCGGGCATTGCATCGCCGGCGACACCAAGTACGGCGATGAAGATTTCAGCAAGGAAATTCGTGACCTGGGCGGCAAGCGTCTATTCCTGCATGCCTACATGCTGACCGTGCCGCTGCCTGATGGCGGCGAGCTGAAGTTGCAGGCACCGGTCGACGAGATGTGGGCCAAAACCGTGGAGCGATTGAGTGCGCCCATCTGATTACAAGCTGCTGATTTTCGATTGGGACGGTACGCTCGCAGACTCCATTGGTCGGATTGTCGAGGCGATGCACGTGGCGTCCAGGCGCTCTGGCTTCCCGTTGCGCGATGATTTTGCGGTCAAAGGCATTATCGGTCTCGGGTTGCCGGAGGCGATTCGGACTTTGTATCCCGAGATCGGCGATGGCGAGCTTATGGCTTTCCGTGACTATTATGCGGAGCACTACATCGCGGCAGAGGCTGTTCCTTCGCCGTTGTTCGAGGGCGTGCTTGAGTCGATGGAGGCGTTTCGTGCTGACGGCTATCACCTGGCGGTTGCCACCGGCAAGGCTCGGCGCGGGCTGGACCGGGTGCTGAAAGCTCACGGTTGGGAAGATTATTTTGATGTCACTCGCGCAGCCGATGAAACGGCCAGCAAGCCCCATCCGTTGATGCTTGAGCAGATTCTCGCCCATTGCGAGGTTCGTCCGGAGCAGGCGCTGATGGTCGGGGATTCGTCCTTCGATCTGCAGATGGCGCGCAACGCCGGCATGGATTCGGTGGCGGTCAGCTATGGCGCTCAATCGATTGAGGCGTTGCAGCAGTTCGAACCGCGGCTGTCCATTGATCGTTTTTCAGAATTGCGCGCCTGGCTGAGTCAGCGGGCATAACGGTTTTTTGCAGGGGTAAATGTCATGACCGACGAATGGAAAGCACCCGCCAAGGCGAGCGCGGAGAGCGGTGACGAAAAAAGCTGGAAGCTGCTGGAAAAGACCCTGCTGGCCAGTGTGCAGGAGCATCGCCGATCCCGTCGCTGGGGGATTTTCTTCAAGCTGCTGACCTTTGCATATCTGTTGCTTGCGTTGTTCTTGTTCTCGCCGCTGATGGATATGGAAAAAAGCGCCACTCGCGGTTCCGCTTACACGGCGCTGATCGATATAACCGGCATGATCGCCGACAAAGAACCGGCGAGTGCAGATAATATCGTAGGCAGTCTGCGTAAAGCCTTCGAGGACAACAAGGTCAAGGGTGTGATCCTGCGGATCAACAGTCCGGGCGGCAGTCCGGTGCAGTCGGGTTATGTCTATGACGAGATTCGTCGTTTGCGCGGCTTGCATCCGGATACCAAGGTTTACGCGGTGATCTCGGATCTGGGAGCTTCCGGTGCCTATTACATTGCCAGTGCGGCAGATCAGATCTATGCCGACAAGGCGAGCCTGGTGGGTTCCATTGGTGTGACCGCGGCCGGTTACGGTTTTGTCGGCACCATGGAAAAATTGGGTGTCGAGCGTCGTACCTACACCTCTGGCGAGCACAAATCATTCCTCGATCCGTTCCAGCCGCAGAAGCCTGAAGAAACTCAGTTCTGGCAGGGTGTGCTCGACACCACTCATCAGCAGTTCATCAGTAGCGTCAAGAAGGGGCGTGGCGATCGTCTCAAGGACAAAGATCATCCGGAGCTGTTCTCCGGGCTGGTCTGGTCCGGTGAGCAGGCGCTGCCGCTGGGCTTGATTGATGGTCTGGGCAGTGCCAGTTCGGTGGCGCGTGACGTGATTGGCGAGAAAGAGCTGGTGGACTTCACTATCGAGGAGTCGCCGTTTGATCGCTTCTCGAAAAAGCTCGGTGCCAGCGTGGCTGAGCATTTGGCGATGTGGATGGGCTTCCAGGGGCCGGCGTTGCGCTGATCGTTGTCTGCATAAAAAACCGGCCTGTGTGGCCGGTTTTTTTGTGCGCGCGCAGCGGTTCAGGGTATTTGCACGCCTTCAGCCAGCAACATGTCAACCAGGCGAATCAGTGGCAGGCCGATCAGGCTGGTGGCGTCAGGGCCTTCGGTGCTTTGAAACAGGCTCACCCCCAATCCTTCAGCCTTGAAGCTGCCAGCGCAGTCGTAGGGCTGTTCGGCGTGCAGGTAGCGTTCGATGCGTGCTTCGTCGAGTGCGCGCATGTGCACGGTAAACGGCACGCAGTCGACCTGGCAGTGGCCGGTCTGGCTGTTGAGCAATGCCAGGCCGGTGAGGAATGTCACGCTGGCACCGCTCGATGCCAGCAGTTGTTCGCGGGCCTTTTCGAAGCTGTGTGGCTTGCCGATAATTCGCTGGCCAAGTACCGCGACCTGGTCCGAACCGATGATCAGGTGAGCAGGATGACTGGCGGTAAGTGCCCGGGCTTTTTCTTCGGCGAGGCGCTTTACCAGTTCGATGGCTGATTCGTTCGGGCGATGGCTTTCGTCAATATCCGGCGAGCTGCAAGTAAACGGCAGCTGCAGGCGGGCCAGCAATTCCCGGCGATAAACCGAGCTTGAAGCGAGTAATAAAGGCAGCATGCGCATCTCCAAAGGGCAAGGGGCGAATTCTAACGCAGGCTCAAGTGGCGGACAGGGCTGAATTTCCTTTGACATGGCTGGGGGCATCCCTATAATGCTGCGCCTATGTTGAATGACCCGATTCCACCTCACGTTGACCCGCGCAAATTGGCTGACCGTGGCACCACCCTTCAAGGTGAAATGCTGCTGGCCGATTTGGAGAGACTCTGCGACCCGCTTTCCGACAATGTCGGTACGGTGCAGGCTAAATTCGTTTTTGAACGAGATGAACGTAAGTCTGTGGTAATCCACAGCTTTATCGACACCGAAGTCAAAATGGTTTGCCAGCGTTGTCTTGAGCTGGTCACCCTGCCGATCCATAGCGAATGCAGTTATGCTGTGGTGAAGGAGGGTGCGAATACCCAGTCGTTGCCGAAAGGTTATGACGTGCTGGAACTGGGCGAAGATCCATTGGATCTGCAGTCACTGATCGAGGAGGAGCTTCTGCTCGCCTTGCCCATTGTGCCTGCTCATCATCCGGAAGAATGCCAGCAGCCGGCGGGAGCAGATGAGCCCGAACCGAGCGAGGACGAGGTAACGCGGTCCAACCCGTTCAGTGTATTGGCGCAGTTAAAGCGTGACCCAAACGTTTAGGAGTTAATCAATTATGGCTGTTCAGCAGAACAAAAAATCCCGCTCTGCCCGTGACATGCGTCGTTCGCACGATGCTCTCGAGGCTAGCACCCTGTCTGTAGAAAAAACCACCGGTGAAGTTCACCTGCGTCACCACGTATCGCCAGAAGGCGTATACCGTGGCCGTAAAGTGATCGACAAGGGCGCTGACGAGTAATCCTTGTCCGCTCAAGTCATCGCGATTGACGCAATGGGCGGGGACTTCGGTCCCCGCAGCATTGTTCAGGCCAGCCTTGCTTGTCTGTCAGCTACGCCCTCGCTGCACCTGACCCTTGTCGGTCAACCCTCCCTACTTGAAGAACTGATCGCTGGCCAATCGGCAGCGGATCGCTCGCGCCTGTCGATTGTGCCGGCGTCCGAAGTCATCACCATGGACGAAAAGCCTGCCCAGGCCCTGCGCGGCAAGCCTGATTCGTCGATGCGCGTGGCGCTGGAGTTGTTGCGTGATGGCAAGGTCCAGGCGTGCGTCAGTGCCGGCAATACCGGTGCGCTGATGGCGTTGTCGCGGTTTGTGCTCAAAACCTTGCCGGGGATCGATCGGCCGGCCATGGTCGCCGCCATTCCGACCGAGAAAGGTTTCTGCCAGTTGCTCGATCTGGGCGCCAATGTCGATTGCAGTGCCGAGCATCTGTTGCAGTTTGCGGTGATGGGGTCTGTGGCGGCGCAAGCCCTGGGCGTCGTTCGTCCACGGGTCGCGTTGCTGAACATCGGCACCGAAGACATCAAGGGCAATCAGCAAGTCAAGCTGGCGGCGACCCTGCTGCAAAATGCGCGTGGCCTGAACTACATCGGGTTTGTCGAGGGCGACGGTTTGTACCGTGGCGAGGCGGATGTGGTGGTGTGTGACGGCTTTGTCGGCAATATCCTGCTCAAATCCAGCGAAGGCCTGGCGACCATGATCGCCGGGCGCATCGAGGCCCAGTTCAAGAAAAATTTCGCGTCGAAACTGGTAGGCGCACTGGCGCTGCCGCTGATGAAGCGCTTGCAGGCCGAGCTGGCGCCGGCACGCCATAACGGCGCAAGTTTTCTCGGTTTGCAGGGAATTGTCGTGAAAAGTCATGGTTCGGCGGGGGTTCAGGGCTTCCAGAGTGCGATTCAGCGCGCCTTGATCGAGATCCAGGAAAACTTGCCGGAACGTCTTCATGGGCGCCTGGAAGATTTGTTGCCTTAGGCGTTTTCGTCAGACAATGCTTAAATGTGACCGCTCAGTTCAATGAGCCATCCAACTGTCAGTTTCTTGCGTTCCCCTGGCGGGACGTCAATTCTCCGACGACAAGATCATTAGGGGCTTGTTACATGTCTGCTTCCCTCGCATTCGTCTTTCCAGGACAGGGTTCGCAGTCCCTCGGCATGCTGGCCGAGTTGGGCGCGCAACACCCGGTGGTCCTTGAAACATTCAAAGAAGCTTCCGATGCTCTGGGTTACGACCTGTGGGCGCTGACCCAGCAAGGGCCGGAAGAACTACTCAATCAAACCGATAAAACCCAACCGGCCATTCTGACTGCCTCGATCGCCTTGTGGCGTCTGTGGCTGGCTGAAGGCGGCGCGCGTCCGGCTTACGTTGCCGGTCACAGCCTGGGTGAATACAGCGCCCTGGTGGCTGCGGGCAGCCTGAGCCTGGGCGCCGCGGTGAAGCTGGTAGAGCGTCGCGGTCAATTGATGCAGGAGGCCGTTCCGGCCGGGCAGGGCGGCATGGCCGCTATCCTCGGTCTGGACGATGCTGATGTGCTGGCAGCCTGCGCCGAAGCGGCGCAAGGTGAAGTGGTCAGCGCAGTCAACTTCAACTCGCCGGGCCAGGTAGTGATTGCCGGCGCCAAGGCTGCGGTCGAACGCGCCATCGAAGGCTGCAAGGCGCGTGGTGCCAAGCGCGCCATGCCGTTGCCGGTCAGCGTGCCGTCCCACTGCGAGTTGATGCGTCCGGCCGCCGAGCGATTCGCTGAGTCGATCGCAGCGATCGACTGGCAGGCGCCGCAGATTCCGGTAGTGCAGAACGTCAGTGCCGACGTACCAGCCGATCTGGAAACCCTCAAGCGCGATCTGCTTGAGCAGCTTTACAAGCCTGTGCGCTGGGTCGAATCGGTCCAGGCGCTGGCTGCCAAGGGTGCAACCCAACTGGTCGAGTGCGGTCCGGGCAAGGTCCTGGCCGGTCTGAACAAACGTTGCGCTGAAGGCGTGTCGACCTCTAACCTCAATACCCCAGATGCTTTCGCTGCCGCCCGTGCAGCGCTGGTCTGATCAAGGAGAAGCTTGCATGAGTCTGCAAGGTAAAGTTGCACTGGTCACCGGTGCCAGCCGTGGTATCGGCCAGGCTATCGCTCTGGAGCTGGGTCGTCAGGGTGCCATCGTTGTTGGTACTGCGACCTCCGCATCGGGTGCCGAGCGTATCGCCGCCACTCTGAAAGAAAACGGTATTCAGGGCACTGGCCTGGAACTCAATGTCACCAGCGACGAGTCCGTAGCGGCCGTGCTGGCGAGCATTCAGGAGCAGTTCGGTGCGCCGGCGATCCTGGTCAATAATGCCGGTATCACCCGCGATAACCTGATGATGCGCATGAAAGATGACGAATGGCATGACGTTGTCGACACCAACTTGAACAGTCTGTTCCGCCTGTCCAAGGGCGTTTTGCGCGGTATGACCAAAGCCCGTTGGGGACGAATTATCAGTATTGGCTCGGTTGTGGGTGCCATGGGCAACGCAGGCCAAGTAAACTACGCAGCCGCCAAGGCCGGTCTGGAAGGTTTCAGCCGTGCGCTGGCGCGTGAAGTCGGTTCGCGTTCGATTACGGTAAACTCGGTGGCCCCAGGGTTCATCGACACCGATATGACCCGCGAACTGCCCGATGCGCAGCGTGAAGCCTTGCAGACGCAAATTCCGCTGGGTCGTCTGGGGCAAGCTCAAGAGATCGCATCTGTGGTCGCTTTTCTTGCGTCCGACGGTGCGGCTTACGTTACTGGGGCTACAATCCCGGTGAACGGCGGGATGTACATGAGTTAAATGTGACGGATTGCTTCAAAAAAATGTCATACGAGCTGTCTAAAATCCGTTATAAAGCTGCAATCTATTTTATCGGCAGAGGGCCGCAGGGTTTGAGGAGTGAAGCTTTCAGTTGAAAAACTGAAAAGTCTTTCTATACACTTACCCACTGGCCAGCTGCCTGAATTTGTCCATTAGGAGTGAAAACAAGGTATGAGCACCATCGAAGAGCGCGTCAAGAAAATCGTTGCTGAGCAACTGGGCGTTAAAGAAGAAGAAGTGGTCAACACCGCTTCCTTCGTTGAAGACCTGGGTGCCGACTCCCTTGACACCGTTGAGCTGGTGATGGCTCTGGAAGAGGAATTCGAGACCGAAATCCCTGACGAAGAAGCTGAAAAGATCACTACTGTACAAGCAGCAATCGACTACGTTACCAGCCATCAGGCGTAATAGTTTTTAGTCGTCGCTCGCTGTCATGGAAAAACCGCACTGCCATCATGGCGTGCGGTTTTTTCTTTAGGCCTTGTGCGAAGTCGTCATTTGAAAAAAGGAGAGTGCTGTGTCGCGTAGACGCGTCGTAGTCACCGGTATGGGTATGTTGTCGCCACTGGGCACGGATGTGCCGAGCAGCTGGCAGGGCATTCTGGCTGGCCGCAGTGGCATTGGTCTGATCGAACACACCGACCTTTCTGCCTATTCCACCCGCTTTGGCGGCTCGGTAAAGGGCTTCAATGTCGAGGAATACTTGTCGGTCAAGGAAGCCCGCAAACTCGACCTGTTCATTCAATACGGTCTGGCTGCAGGTTTTCAAGCCGTGCGTAACGCAGGTCTTGAGGTTACCGACGCCAATCGCGAGCGTATCGGCGTGGCCATGGGGTCGGGTATTGGCGGTTTGACCAATATCGAAGACACCAGCCGCACACTGCATGATTCCGGCCCACGGCGGATTTCTCCGTTTTTCGTGCCTGGCTCGATCATCAATATGATTTCCGGTTTCCTGTCCATTCACTTGGGTGCACAGGGACCTAACTACGCCATCGCCACGGCGTGTACCACCGGTACGCACTGCATTGGCATGGCGGCACGTAACATCATGTACGACGAAGCCGACGTAATGATCGCCGGTGGCGCCGAGATGGCTGCATGTGGTCTGGGCATGGGCGGCTTTGGTGCCTCCCGCGCACTGTCGACCCGCAACGACGAGCCGGCCCGTGCCAGCCGTCCATGGGACAAGGGTCGTGATGGCTTCGTGCTGTCCGACGGTGCTGGCGCACTGGTTCTCGAAGAGCTGGAGCACGCCAAGGCCCGTGGCGCGACCATTTACGCCGAGCTGATCGGTTTCGGCACCAGTGGCGATGCCTACCACATGACCTCGCCACCGGCCGATGGCGCGGGTGCTGCGCGTTGCATCACCAATGCCTTGCGCGATGCGAAGATCAATGGTGATCAGGTGCAGTACATCAATGCCCATGGCACCTCGACCTCGGCTGGCGACCTCGCCGAAGCCTGTGCGATCAAATCGGTGTTCGGCGATCACGCCTACAAGCTGGCCGTCAGTTCGACCAAGTCCATGACCGGTCACCTGCTGGGTGCCGCAGGGGCGGTCGAGGCGATTTTCAGCGTGCTGGCAATCAACAGTCAGGTAGCCCCGCCGACCATCAACCTCGATGAGCCGGACGAAGGCTGCGACCTCGACTTCGTACCCCACACCGCGCGCGGCATGGATATCGACGTGGTGCTGTCCAACTCCTTCGGATTTGGCGGTACCAATGGCTCGCTGGTGTTCCGCCGGTTCGCTGACTGATGGACAGCTGGGTCGACGGTCAACCGGCTGACGCTTTGTCGCTGAAAGATCGCGGCCTGGCTTACGGCGATGGTCTGTTCGAGACCATCGCCGTCAAGGGCGGGCAGCCGTTGTTGCTGGATCGACATTTGTCGCGTCTGGCCGAGGGCTGTTCGCGCCTGGCGATTGCCGCCGATCATGAGCTGATCCGCGCGGAGCTGCTGGCTTATGCCGCCGCACTGGGCGAGGGCGTGCTCAAACTCATCCTCACCCGCGGCGACAGCCTGCGCGGTTACGCCCCCGATCCCTCGGCCCAGGCCCGGCGCATTCTGCAAGGCAATCCTCCTGCTGCCTATCCGGCTGTGCATGCGAAGCAGGGCGTGCGCCTGTTCCCTTGTACAACACGGCTTTCCAAGCAGCCATTGCTTGCCGGTCTCAAGCACCTGAATCGTCTGGAGCAGGTTATCGCCCGTTCCGAATGGCAGGACACCGAGCATGCTGAAGGCTTGATGCTGGATCAGGTCGGGCGGGTGATCGAAGGTGTGTTCAGTAATCTGTTCCTGGTGCGCGATGGCGTGCTGGTGACCGCCGATCTCAAACGTTGTGGCGTGGCAGGCGTGATGCGTGCCGAATTATTGTTTCAAGCCGAGTCATTGGGGATTCCCACACAAATCATCGACATTACCCTCGAACAGCTGCAATGGGCTGATGAGGTCTTTGTCTGCAACAGCGTTTATGGCGTTTGGCCGGTGCGCGCCTATGCCGCACTGAGCTGGCCGGTTGGGCCGCTCACCCGTAAACTCCAAACCATTGCCCGTGCGCTACTGGATGCCTGATTCGTGAGACGTAAATTATTGCTGCTGCTGGAAACCGGACTGGTTCTGGCGGGGCTGTTGGCGGGCGCTTGCGCCTGGAAAATCCATTCGGCGCTGGAACAGCCGCTGAACATCGCCCAGGAACAGCTGTTGGAAGTGCCCAAAGGCACTACGCCGAACCGCACTTTCATTCGACTTGAAGCCGATGGCGTCATCAAGGACGCTTTCTGGCTGCGTGTGTACTGGCGCTTCAACCTGGCGGGCCAACCGCTGCACAGCGGCGAATACCGCATGGTTCCCGGCATGACAGTCGAAGGGCTGATCGACCTGTGGAAGCGCGGGGAAATGGTTCAGTACAGCCTGACGCTGGTCGAAGGCTGGAATTTCCATCAGGTCCGCGCAGCCCTGGCCAAGGATGAAAAGCTCGAACAGACCCTCAACGGTTTGAGCGACAGCCAGGTGATGGACAAGCTCGGGCACGGCGGGATTTTCCCCGAAGGGCGCTTCTTCCCCGACACGTACCGTTTCGTGCGTGGCATGACTGACGTCGATCTGCTCAAGAAGGCTTACGACCGTCTCGACGAAGTCCTCGCCAAGGAATGGAGCCAGCGTTCTGCCGACGTGCCCTATACCGAACCCTATCAGGCGCTGATCATGGCCTCGCTGGTGGAAAAGGAAACCGGCGTGCCGCAGGAGCGCGGGCAAATCGCCGGCGTGTTCGTGCGGCGCATGGAGATGGGCATGTTGCTGCAGACCGATCCGACGGTGATCTACGGCTTGGGCGATCGCTATAACGGCAAGTTGACCCGCGCCCATCTCAAGGAGCCGACGCCGTATAACACTTACTTGAACGCTGGCCTGCCGCCGACACCGATTGCGATGGTCGGCCGCGAGGCGATCCATGCGGCGTTGAATCCGGCGGACGGCAACAGCCTGTATTTTGTTGCGCGCGGTGATGGCAGTCACGTGTTCTCCGATGATCTGGACGCCCATAACAATGCGGTGCGGGAGTTCCAGCTCAATCGCCGTGCCGATTACCGTTCCAGCCCGGCACCGACTACCACGCCGCTGACGGAAGATGCCCAGGCGCCAATCCCGGCGGCTTCGCCTGATACGGCGGCCGAAGACGTGCCACAAGTAGCGCCGCAAGACTCTGCACAAGAGCCTGCGCCAGCACCCGAGCGGGATGCTCCGGCGCCGCAAAGCCCGCAATGACTCTGATTAAGGACTGCCTGTGACTGGCTTGTTTATTACCCTGGAAGGCCCGGAAGGTGCCGGCAAGAGCACCAATCGCGAATACCTGGCCGAGCGTCTGCGCGCCGCCGGGATCGAGGTGGTGTTGACCCGGGAGCCGGGGGGCACGCCCCTGGCCGAGCGGATCCGCGATGTGTTGTTGGCGCCGGTCGATGAGGTCATGAACCCTGACACCGAGCTGCTGTTGGTGTTCGCTGCGCGAGCCCAGCACCTGGCCGAGGTGATCCGCCCGGCGCTGGTCCGTGGTGCGGTGGTTCTGTGTGATCGTTTTACCGATTCGACCTATGCCTACCAGGGCGGTGGTCGCGGTTTGTCGCTGGAGCGCATCGCGACCCTCGAAACGTTCGTGCAGGGCGATCTGCGCCCGGACTTGACGCTGATCTTCGATCTGCCGGTGGAAGTGGGCCTGGCCCGCGCCAGCGCCCGCGGTCGCCTGGACCGTTTCGAGCTTGAAGGCCGCACGTTCTTCGATGCCGTGCGCAGTGCCTTCCTCGAGCGTGCCAAAGCGGATCCTGCGCGTTATGTCCTGGTGGATGCCGCTCAACCGCTGGCGCAGGTTCAGCAGTCTCTGGATGTCTTGCTGCCACGTCTGCTGGAGTTGACCCGTGGCTGAAGCCTATCCGTGGCAGGACAGTCTCTGGCAGCAATTGGCCGGTCGTGCCCAGCACGCCCATGCCTATCTGCTGCATGGCCCGGCCGGGATCGGCAAGCGTGCGCTGGCCGAGCGGTTGATGGCCAGTTTGTTGTGCCAGCGTCCGACCGCCCAGGGCGCCTGCGGTGAATGCAAATCCTGCCTTCTGCTCAAGGCCGGTAGTCATCCCGACAACTACGTCCTGGAACCGGAAGAGGCAGACAAGGCGATCAAGGTCGATCAGGTGCGTGACCTGGTCAGCTTCGTGGTTCAGACTTCGCAGATGGGCGGTCGCAAAGTGGTGCTGATCGAGCCGGTCGAGTCGATGAACATCAACGCCGCCAACGCCTTGCTAAAAAGCCTTGAAGAGCCGTCCGGCGACACCGTATTGCTGCTCGTCAGCCACCAGACCAGTCGTCTGCTGCCGACCATCAAGAGCCGTTGCGTACAGCAGGCCTGTCCTTTGCCGAGCGAAGCCATGAGTCTGGCGTGGCTGGCCAAGACGTTGCCGGACTGCTCGGAAGACGAGCGCATTGAACTGCTGACCCTTGCTGCCGGTTCGCCATTGGCCGCGGTCAAATTGCAGGCCCAGGGCGTGCGCGAGCAGCGGGCGCTGGTGGTCGAGGGCGTGAAGAAGTTGCTCAAGCAGCAGCAATCGCCGACGCAACTGGCCGAGGAATGGAAAACCATTCCCATGTTGCTGCTGTTCGACTGGTTCTGCGACTGGTCGAGCCTGATCCTGCGTTATCAGTTGACTCAGGATGAAGCGGGGCTGGGGCTGGCGGACATGCGCAAGGTCATTCAATACCTGGCGCAGAAAGCCGCTCAGGATAAAGTCCTGAATATTCAGGACTGGATTCTAGCCCAGCGGCAGAAAGTGATGAGCAAGGCCAACCTCAATCCGGCGCTGTTGCTGGAGGCGCTGTTGGTGCAATGGGTATCCTTGCCTGCCCAGAGGTGACTAGACTCTGATCATCAGAAATGGAGGTCAGCATGAATGAACCCATCAGTCCGGGGCCGCGCAATGGCATTTTGTCCTTGACCATCAAGGACAGGTCCGTGCTCTATGCGGCCTACATGCCATTCATCAAGAACGGTGGCCTGTTTATCCCGACCAACAAGAGCTACAAGTTGGGCGATGAGGTCTTCATGCTGCTGCACCTGATGGACGAACCGGAAAAGATCCCGGTCGCCGGCAGGGTCACCTGGATTACCCCCAAAGGTGCCCAGGGCAACCGCGCCGCTGGAGTCGGCGTGCAATTCAACGAAGGCGATAACACCGCGCGCAGTCGAATCGAAACCCATCTGGCCGGAGCCCTGAAGTCCGACCGTCCCACTCATACGATGTAAGTTGCAGCCCTTTTATGCTTGTAGATTCCCATTGCCACCTTGATCGCCTCGACCTCACCGCCCACGACGGCTCCCTGGATGCCGCGCTAGACGCAGCTCGTCAGAGGGGAGTAGGGCACTTTCTGTGCATTGGCGTCAGCGCCGATAACGCCGCCGATGTCAAAGCCCTGGCCGAACGCTACGACGACGTCGATTGTTCGGTCGGCGTGCATCCGCTGGATGTGCAGCCCGGTGCCGCTCCGGCGCTGGATTGGCTGTTGCGCGAACTCAATCATCCGCGGGTGGTGGCGATCGGGGAAACCGGCCTGGATTACCACTACGAACCGGAAGCGGCAGAGTTGCAGCAGGAGTCGTTCCGCCTGCACCTGCAAGCGGCGCAACAGACCGGCAAGCCGGTAATCATTCATACCCGGGGCGCCCGGGCCGACACCCTCGAACTGCTGCGTGAGGCGGCGCTGCCTCAAGCAGGCGTTCTGCATTGCTTCACCGAAGACTGGGAGATGGCCAAGGCCGCGCTGGATATGGGTTATTACATTTCCCTGTCCGGTATTGTCACTTTTCGCAATGCCGATGCCTTGCGCGATGTGGCCAGCAAAGTGCCGGCCGACCGCTTGCTGGTGGAAACCGATTCGCCGTACCTGGCGCCGATCCCGTATCGCGGCAAACCGAACCTGCCGCAGTACGTGCGTGAGGTAGCGGAATTTCTGGCAATGTTACGAGGCGAGCCCTACGAGCGATTTGCCGAGCAGACTACCGAGAATTTCAAGCGGTTATTTCCGTTGGCGCACGTCAGGGCATCGGCGTAACGTTGGAAAAAGTCGCAACCTGTGGCGGGCTTTGCTCCCAAATTGCAGGCAAAAAAAACCCGGGTTCTGGGGGGTGAATCCGGGTTAAGACCATTAGGAGTAAAACAAAGGCACGCAATCCTTTGGTACCTTCATCGGCGCGACACTTGGGGGAGATGCCTCGCCGACAGTTGAAGTATTGATCAGTATCGCGCCGAGTCCAGTTTGGTTGGTCGGGTTTTTAAACAAATTTGGAATACGTGCGCTTCGGTTGAGTTCTCATCAGCCGGCGAGGTCGCGTGAATTCATCAAGAAACACATATATGGTCGGATGATCCGTGCATTTTGGCGTAAGTTAGGCATAATACGCGGCTTCGAATTTTGACCCCTACAGACCTTTTCTTATGCATAAAGAACCTCGTAAGGTCCGTGAGTTTCGTCGCCGCGAGCAAGAAATTCTCGATACCGCGCTCAAGCTGTTCCTCGAACAAGGTGAAGACAGTGTCACCGTCGAGATGATTGCTGATGCCGTAGGTATCGGCAAAGGCACGATCTACAAGCACTTCAAATCCAAGGCGGAGATCTACCTGCGCCTGATGCTCGACTACGAGCGTGATTTGAACGAGCTGTTGCATTCCGCCGATGTCGATAAGGACAAGGAAGCCCTGTCCCGGGCCTACTTCGAATTCCGCATGCGCGATCCGCAACGCTATCGGTTGTTCGATCGCCTGGAAGAAAAGGTGGTCAAGGGCAACCAGGTACCGGAGATGGTCGAGGAACTGCACAAGATCCGCGCCTCGAACTTCGAACGCCTGACCCTGCTGATCAAGGGCCGGATCAGCGAAGGCAAGCTCGAAGACGTGCCGCCTTACTTCCATTACTGCGCAGCCTGGGCGCTGGTGCATGGCGCCGTGGCGCTGTATCACTCGCCGTTCTGGAGCAATGTGCTGGAAGATCAGGAAGGTTTCTTCCAGTTCCTGATGGACATCGGCGTGCGCATGGGCAACAAGCGCAAGCGCGATACCGACACTCCGAGCAGCTGAGCCATCCAGTTGTCTAATTGCGCCATGAGCCATGATTTAGCTACGTGGCGCAGTACCGCAGGAATATACTCAGGCATAGGGCTTGCTAAAACTTGATTTGTGAGTCAAGTTTTGCGCGTTCGAATCTTCTTTCGCCGGAGTGATCCATGATCGTTGACCGTCAAGGCAGGCGTTTTCGCAATTTGCGGATCAGTCTGACCTCCGCCTGCAACTACGCCTGTACCTACTGCGTGCCCAACGGCAAACGGCTGGTGGCTGCGCAGGATGAGTTGTCGGCCGAGGCGATGGCACGCGGCGTGGCTTATCTGATCGAAGCAGCCGGCATCGAGCGTCTGCGCATTACCGGTGGCGAGCCACTGGTCAGCCCCAAGCTCGAAGCCTTCATGACCGCCGTCGGGCAGATGGGGCTGGCGGACATCAGCCTGACCACCAATGGCCAGCTGTTGGCGAAGAAGCTGCCGCTGCTGGTGGATGCCGGCATTCGGCGCATCAACGTTTCCCTCGATACCCTGGACGCCGGGGCTTTCCGCAGCATTGCCCGCGGCGGCGATCTGGCGACCGTGCTCGACGGCATGGCCCAGGCCGCGGCAGCCGGCATGAAGATCAAGGTCAATATGGTGCCGCTGCGTGGGCAAAACCTCGATCAGGTGATGCCATTGCTCGATTACTGCCTGGAACGCGGCTACGAGCTGCGCTTCATCGAGTTGATGCGCATGGGTCACTTGGCCAGTGATTCCAACGCCTTCCTGCAACAGTTCGTCAGCCTTCAGCAATTGCTGAGCCTGATCGGCGAACACTACGAATATCTGCAGGCCGACGCGCCGGTCGATGCCACGGCGGTGCGCTACGAGATTCCGGGACAGGGCCACTTCGGCGTGATCGCCAACGAAAGCGTGCCGTTCTGCCGCACCTGCTCGCGTCTGCGCTTGTCGTCCACTGGCTGGCTGCATGGCTGCCTGTCGTCGAGCAATCGCCACTATGTCGGCGATCTGCTGGACAAACCCCGTCATCAGGCATTGCCGGCCTTGCAGCGACTGCTGGTGAAGGCTCTGGGGGACAAGCAGGAAGTGGCGTTCTCCGGTGGCGCGACCATCATGAAAATCATCGGCGGCTGACCGGGTCTTGCGGTGAAGGGCGCTTGCTGTGGCGAGGGAGCTTGCTCCCGCTGGGGCGCGAAGCGGCCCTAAAATTACCAAACGCTCCGCATTCCCTGGAACTTACGACTGCTGCGCAGCCGAACGGGAGCAAGCTCCCTCGCCACAGGTCTGTTCAGACTGAAAATGCACATGACCTGAGCTGGCGCGGAAGCTGCATCCCTCGGCCATTCGCCGGTTTTCCGTCACCGGCTTCTGGAGGGAAGGATGCGTAGCCTGGTTTTGCTGCTGGCCGTTTTGGCACTTGGCGGCTGCATGAATGTCAGCGATATGGCCGAAGGAACTCGCTACCACATGAGCGACGTGGGGCTGCTGGACCATAGCGACAGCCGTCGCGTGAATAACATCCGCATTCAGCCGGACTCCTTCATCTACATCGCCCAGGGCGCCTTCGCGCCACCGGGCATTGCTTCTCCGCGACCTAACGTGGTGGCCGAAGAAGCCTTCAACGGCTTTATCGAATATTTCCCGATGGTCCGCCGCGCCCGCGCGCCGGAAGGCCTCGACGCCGCCATGGGAGAAGCCCGTGCCGCCGGTGCTCACTACCTGCTCTATACACGTTTTGCCAAGGCCGACGACCGCATCGGCAACGCGGACGATTTGATCGACCAGGAGCGCTCGGATCGCCTCGGGATCGACAGTGGCGTCATTCAGATCATGTTGATCGAGACCAGCACCCAGTATTTGATCGATACTGCACGTATCAAGAGTCGTGGCGGTTTACTGACGTTCTACGATAACAGGCCAGAAGATCTTCTGGGCCCGCCGCTGGAGCAATACGCTCGTAGCCTGTTGGGGCTCAGCGATCAGTAATTAAAAGGAGAACGCCATGAGTGGCCCGCAAAAAGCCAATGACCTGTTGGGACAAATCCCCAAAACCAAAGGTTTGCCACCGGTCCACTTGTGGAACCCCGACTTCTGCGGCGACATCGACATGCGCATCTCCCGCGACGGCACCTGGTATTACCTGGGCACGCCGATCGGGCGCAAGCCGATGGTCAAGCTGTTCTCCACCATCATTCGCCGCGACGGCGATGATTACTTTCTGATTACTCCAGTCGAAAAGGTCGGCATCAAGGTCGACGACGCACCGTTCGTGGCGATAGCCGTGGAAGTCGAAGGCGAGGGTGAGGCTCAGGTCTTGCGCTTTACCACCAACGTCGATGAAACCACCGACGCCGGTGTCGAGCACCCCATGCGCGTGGTGATCGACTCGGTGACTCAGGAGCCCGCACCGTACGTGCATGTGCGCAGCAACCTTGAAGCGCTGATTCACCGCAATGTGTTCTATCAATTGGTAGAGCTGGCGGTGAGCCGTGAGATTGACGGGCAGAGCTGGCTCGGTGTCTGGAGCGGTGGCGAGTTTTTCCCGATCGGACTTGAGCCGTAAGCGCTGAACCCGAGAAACGAAACGGCCCGTTATTGCAGCGGGCCGTTTTTTATGGGCTTACAAACCCTTGCTCTTGAGCCGGGCGGCGTGTTCAAGGTAGAGCATCACCGGGCTCACGTTCCAACTGTTGATCCCGGCCATCTGGTTGACTGCATCAAAGTGGTCCATGGGGTAATCCGAGCGGATCACTTTGCCCAAATGAGAGCTGTAGCGGCCGACCAGCCCATCATTGGCGTGCTTCTCTTTATAAAATAACTGTGACAGCACTTTACAGTTCAAATGGGTCGGGTCGAGGAGTTGCAGGCTTTGAAAGTTCTGCACGATCCCGCTCCAGGAGTAGTAATACACGCCGTTCTCAACTTCGTTGCCTTCCCCGCCCCAAACCTTTGGCAGCCCTTGCGGGTACTTGCGATTGAAGGCGGCCAGGCCTGCGCTGGTCAGCGATTCGAACGCCGCTTGAGGGTCGATGGGGTTTTCCGGATGGCCACTGATCAACGAAATGAAGGTGCCGACTGCGCCTAACAGGGCTAATACCAAGGCTTCGGGTAATTCTCCGGGTGTCAGTGCCTTGTGCAGTTGGTCGGCAATCTCGGAGCCGTGGTTAGGGCAACTGACCGAGGTGACCGACGCAACCTTTTCCGGGTACAGGGCTGCGACGTAGCGTGCGGCCAGCGGACCTTGGCTATGGCCGATCAGATTGACCTTGGCGGCGCCCGTTTCCCGCAAAATACGGTCGACGTGTTCGAGCAGTTTTTCACCGCGTTCCTCATTGCCGTTGACGGTTGGAATATTCACGGCAAACACCTGGGCACCAGCACGTTCCAGGGCTTCCTCGATTTCGAAGAAGTACGGATAACCGGCGATTCTGTCGAAGCCGAAAAGACCGTGAACCAACACAATGGGGTATTTCGTAGACGCATCCATGTCCATGTTCATACCTGACGATAGCGGATTTTAATGAAACAGCCTGATCTGTTGCGGGCTAACCGTAGTTTACAAAATGGGTGGGTTCAAAGCGCCGGGGGAGTAATCGGACGAACAGTCATGCCTGTGTTGGCAAGAACTCCAGAAAAATCCAATTGACACCCAATCATATGATGATTAGCGTGGGCATCCATTGCGAACGGCTTTCGTGTCGTTTCATTTTTATTTTCACCGGGCGGTGAGGTACCCATGTCCAGCAGTTTTCACGCGTCGACGGTTGATTGGCTGGGGTGCTGGATTGCCGCTGGCCAGGTGAAGCCCGGTCAGACCATCAAGGTTGAAGCCGACTTGGGCGAGCAGCTTGGGGTCAGCCGTACGGTCATCCGCGAAGCGATCAAAACCCTGGTCGCCAAAGGCATGCTCGAAGTCGGGCCGAAGGTCGGCACGCGGGTGTTGCCGGTACGGCGCTGGAACCTCTTCGATCCACAAGTCGTCGGCTGGCTGTCGCGCAGCGGTTTGCCGGAAAACTTCGTCGACGACTTGCTTGACCTGCGTCGTACCATCGAACCGATGGCGGTGCGTTGGGCCTGCGAGCGCGCGACGGTGGAACAAGTGCAAGCCGTGCTTCAGGCCTACAACGCGCTGGAACGAGCCGTAGACAGCGGCATCGATTACAACCGCGCCGACCAGTTCTTCCATGAGTGCATCCTCGCCGCCAGCCACAATCAATTCATCGAACAAATGGTCCCGGCCCTCGGCGCGCTGCTGGCAGTGTCGTTCGAAGTGTCTGCCGCCGACCCGGACGAACTGCGCCGAACCTTGCCGATTCACAAAGACATGGCCGACGCCATCGCCGCCCGGGATGCTGCGCGGGGTGTGTGGGCCTGCATGACCCTGATCGATAACGCCGACCTGGCGATCAAACGGTTTTACCCCCAAGTCATGGCCGACAAGAAGGTAAGCTGACCAGGCTCGCTCCCACATAAAAGCATAAAAAGGAGGTTTCATGACGTGGACTGCGGTTACCGAACACCGTGCGCGACTCGGTGAAGGTCCGTTCTGGGATGCACCGACCCAGGCGCTGTACTGGGTCGATATCGCCGGCCAACAGGCGCTGCGATTGATCGGCGCCAATGTGGAAATCTGGCAGATGCCGGAACACGTGTCCGCATTCATCCCCTGCGAAAGTGGCGATGCCCTGGTGACATTGAGCAGTGGGGTTTATCGGCTGGACCTGAACTCTCCCGGCCTGGAGCCTCGGCTGACCTTGCTCTGTGTGGCCGATCCGCAACCCGGCAATCGCGCCAACGAAGCCCGCTGCGATGCCTTGGGCCGGCTCTGGCTGGGCACCATGCAAAACAACATCGGCGAGCAGGGCGAAGATTTGCCGATCGTGCGCCGCTCCGGTGGCCTGTTTCGCATCGACCGCGATGCTCGGGTCACGCCGCTGCTTCGAGGGCTCGGCATCCCCAACACATTGCTATGGAGCGACGACGGCACAACCCTGTATTTCGCCGACAGCCTCGACGGTACGTTGTACCAACATTTCATCCATACCGACGGCAACCTCGACACCGCCTGCGTCTGGTTTGGCCCCCACGAACGGGGTGGCCCCGACGGCTCGGCGATGGATGCCGAGGGCTATATCTGGAACGCCCGCTGGGACGGCAGTTGCTTGCTCAGGCTGAGCCCGGACGGTCATGTCGATCGGGTGATCGAACTGCCTGTCAGTCGCCCCACCAGTTGCGTGTTTGGTGGCGAAGACTTCAAGACCTTGTACATCACCAGTGCGGCGAGCCCGCTCAACCATCCATTGGATGGTGCGGTGTTGTCGGTTCGAGTCGATGTGCCCGGAAAGCCCTGTCAGAGATTTGCAGGCTAAATCCCAAAATATGGGATACAAAATTATATATTGAGATTTGTTGGTGGCCGGGTTTATAGTCGGCCCCATCAGTTACACGCACTCACACTTAAAAAAACAAAACAGGTGAAGTGATGCAGCGATATTCCACCGTCCTCCCTTGGGTCGACAGTGCTTCAGGCCGCCCCGGCGCCCGGGCGTTTGCACGCCTGCCTGCCTATTCCCAAAAGCCTTTTGACCGGACATCGACAGATGTCCGGTTTTCGTCGTGCCCTCGAACAGGAGTGTTGATCCATGGCTGAACCCCTTTCCTTGCCACCGGTGCCCGAACCGCCGAAGGGTGAGCGCCTCAAAAACAAGGTCGTGCTGTTGACCGGCGCCGCTCAGGGGATCGGCGAAGCGATTGTCGCGACCTTTGCGTCCCAGCAAGCCAAGCTGGTCATCAGCGATATCCAGGCCGAGAAAGTCGAAAAAGTCGCGGCGCATTGGCGTGAACAAGGCGCGGATGTCGTGGCGATCAAGGCCGACGTATCGCGCCAGCAAGACCTGCACGCCATGGCCAAGTTGGCCATTGAGCTTCACGGTCGCATCGACGTGCTGGTCAACTGCGCCGGGGTCAACGTGTTCCGTGATCCGCTGCAAATGACCGAGGACGACTGGCATCGTTGCTTCGCCATCGACCTGGACGGCGCCTGGTATGGCTGCAAAGCCGTGCTGCCGCAGATGATCGAGCAGGGCATCGGCAGCATCATCAACATCGCCTCGACCCATTCCACTCACATCATTCCCGGCTGCTTCCCGTACCCGGTGGCCAAGCATGGCTTGCTCGGGCTGACCCGCGCCTTGGGCATCGAATACGCACCCAAGGGCATTCGCGTCAACGCCATCGCACCGGGCTATATCGAAACCCAACTGAACGTCGACTACTGGAACGGCTTTGCCGACCCTCATGCCGAACGTCAACGGGCCTTCGACTTGCATCCACCGCGCCGCATCGGTCAGCCAATCGAAGTGGCGATGACTGCCGTGTTCCTGGCCAGCGATGAGGCGCCATTCATCAACGCTTCGTGCATCACCATCGATGGTGGTCGTTCGGTCATGTACCACGACTGAATAACTTGGGTTTCAGGCGCAAAACTACGCCTGAAATACAATCATCATACGATATGACTATTGGCTACATGCTTCGACCGCTGTATTGGCTTTCAACTAACGCTCAAAAAAAATAACAAGGAGTCAGCTTATGAAACGTCGTCGTGGGATCCGTTCCCTGTGCTGTGCCGCTTTGGCGGTCACCGCGGTCAGCCTGAGCAGTACGTTGCTGGCGGCCGAGGAAGTGAAGATCGGTTTTCTGGTCAAGCAGGCCGAAGAGCCCTGGTTCCAGACCGAGTGGGCCTTCGCTGAAAAGGCCGCCAAGGACAAGGGCTTCACCGTCATCAAGATCGCTGTGCCTGATGGCGAGAAAACCCTTTCGGCCATCGACAGCCTGGCGGCGAACGGCGCCAAGGGCTTCGTGATCTGCCCGCCGGACGTCTCCCTGGGCCCTGCGATCATGGCAAAGGCCAAGCTCAACGGTTTGAAAGTGATCGCTGTCGATGACCGTTTCGTCGATGCCGGCGGCAAGTTCATGGAGGACGTGCCATACCTCGGCATGGCAGCTTTCGAAGTTGGCCAGAAGCAGGGCGCCGCCATGGCCGCCGAAGCGAAAAAACGCGGCTGGGACTGGAAACAAACCTATGCGGTGATCAACACCTTCAACGAACTCGATACCGGCAAGAAACGCACCGACGGTTCGGTTAAAGCCCTGGAAGACGCCGGGATGCCGAAAGACCACATTCTGTTCTCGGCCCTGAAAACCCTCGACGTACCTGGCAGCATGGACGCCACCAACTCGGCGCTGGTGAAGCTCCCGAGCGGGGCGAAAAACCTGATCATCGGCGGGATGAACGACAACACCGTGCTGGGCGGCGTGCGCGCCACCGAAAGCGCCGGTTTTGCCGCCGCCAACGTAATCGGTATCGGCATCAACGGCACCGATGCCATCGGCGAACTGAAGAAAGCCAACAGCGGCTTCTTCGGCTCGATGCTGCCGAGCCCGCACATCGAGGGCTACAACACCGCCAGCATGATGCACGAGTGGGTCACCACCGGCAAAGAACCGCCGAAATACACCGCCATGGACGACGTGACGCTGATCACGCGCGACAACTTCAAGCAGGAACTGGAAAAGATCGGCCTGTGGAATTGAGGGTCGGTTGATTTCATTGGCGGCCCCGGCGACGGGGCCGCCTGATCGGTGTGATGAGGTGGGTTATGCACGCACACGTACAAACAGATGAACAGCGCATTGGCGGCAGCCTGCGCTTCAACGGGATCGGCAAAACCTTTCCCGGGGTGAAGGCGCTGGACGGCATCAGCTTCGTCGCGCATCCGGGGCAGGTTCATGCCTTGATGGGCGAGAACGGCGCCGGTAAATCCACACTGCTGAAGATCCTCGGCGGTGCTTACACGCCGAGCAGCGGCGACCTGCGGATCGGCGAGCAGACGAGGGTCTTCAAATCCACTGCCGACAGCATTGGCAGCGGGGTCGCGGTGATCCATCAGGAGCTGCACCTGGTGCCGGAAATGACCGTGGCCGAGAACCTGTTTCTTGGGCATCTGCCGGCAAGTTTCGGCCTGATCAATCGCAGCGTTTTGCGGCAACAGGCACTGGCCTGCCTCAAAGGCCTGGCCGATGAAATCGATCCACAAGAGAAAGTCGGGCGCTTGTCCCTCGGTCAGCGGCAACTGGTGGAAATCGCCAAGGCGCTGTCCCGTGGCGCGCATGTGATTGCGTTCGACGAACCCACCAGCAGCCTGTCGGCGCGGGAGATCGATCGCTTGATGGCAATCATCGGGCGCCTGCGCGACGAAGGCAAAGTGGTGCTCTACGTCTCCCATCGCATGGAGGAAGTGTTCCGTATTTGCAACGCGGTAACGGTGTTCAAGGACGGTCGCTTCGTGCGCACCTTCGAGGACATGAGCGCGCTGACCCATGACCAGTTGGTGACGTGCATGGTCGGTCGCGACATTCAGGATATCTACGATTACCGCAGCCGCCCGCGTGGCGCGGTGGCGCTCAAGGTTGACGGTTTGCTGGGGCCGGGTTTGCGTGAACCGGTGAGTTTCGAGGTGCACAAGGGCGAGATTCTGGGTCTGTTCGGCTTGGTTGGCGCGGGCCGCACCGAGCTGTTTCGCATGCTCAGCGGACTTACCCACAACACGGCCGGACGCCTGGAGTTGCGTGGACATGAACTGAAACTGCGTTCACCGCGCGATGCCATTGCGGCGGGGATTCTGCTGTGCCCCGAGGACCGCAAGAAGGAGGGCATCCTGCCGCTCGCCAGTGTCGCCGAGAACATCAACATCAGTGCTCGTGGTGCTCATTCCACCTTCGGTTGCCTGTTGCGCGGGCTGTGGGAAAAGGGCAACGCCGACAAGCAGATCAAGGCGCTGAAGGTGAAGACGCCCAACGCGGCGCAGAAAATCATGTACCTGTCCGGCGGCAATCAGCAGAAGGCGATTCTCGGTCGCTGGCTGTCGATGCCGATGAAAGTCCTGCTGCTCGATGAGCCTACACGCGGCATCGACATCGGCGCCAAAGCCGAGATCTACCAGATCATCCACAACCTGGCCGCCAGCGGTATTGCGGTGATTGTGGTGTCCAGCGACCTGATGGAAGTCATGGGTATTTCCGACCGCATCCTGGTGCTCTGCGAAGGCACGATGCGCGGCGAACTGACCCGCGAACACGCCAATGAATCCAACCTGCTGCAACTGGCTTTGCCACGCCAACGCGCTGCCGACGTGGCGAACTGAGAGGTGACTATGACCATCCAAAACAACGCTCTGCCAACCCCGCGCAAACCGCTGGACCTGCGACGCTTTCTCGATGACTGGGTAATGCTGCTGGCGGCCGTCGGGATCTTCGTGCTCTGCACCTTGCTGATCGACAACTTCCTGTCGCCGCTGAACATGCGGGGTCTGGGCCTGGCGATTTCCACCACCGGAATTGCCGCCTGCACCATGTTGTATTGCCTGGCGTCGGGGCACTTCGACTTGTCCGTGGGCTCGGTGATTGCCTGCGCCGGCGTGGTCGCGGCGGTGGTGATGCGCGACACCAACAGCGTGTTCCTCGGCGTCAGTGCGGCGCTGGTGATGGGGCTGATTGTCGGTCTGATCAACGGGATCGTGATCGCCAAGCTGCGGGTCAATGCATTGATTACCACACTGGCGACGATGCAGATCGTTCGTGGCCTGGCTTACATTTTTGCCAACGGCAAAGCGGTGGGCGTGTCCCAGGAGTCGTTTTTCGTCTTCGGTAATGGCCAGTTATTCGGTGTGCCGGTGCCGATTCTGATCACCATCGTTTGCTTCCTGTTTTTCGGCTGGCTGCTGAATTACACCACCTACGGGCGCAACACCATGGCCATCGGTGGCAACCAGGAAGCGGCGTTGCTGGCTGGGGTCAACGTTGACCGAACCAAGATCATCATCTTCGCCGTGCACGGGGTGATTGGTGCGTTGGCCGGGGTGATTCTGGCGTCGCGCATGACCTCGGGGCAGCCGATGATTGGCCAGGGTTTCGAGCTCACAGTGATCTCGGCTTGCGTGTTGGGCGGGGTGTCGCTGAGCGGCGGGATCGGGATGATTCGGCATGTGATTGCCGGGGTGCTGATTCTGGCGATCATCGAGAATGCGATGAACCTGAAGAACATCGATACCTTCTATCAGTACGTGATTCGTGGTTCGATCCTGTTGCTGGCGGTTGTGATCGACCGACTGAAACAACGCTGATTTTCCCGGGGGAGCGGGATGCCCGGCACATGGATACTGGATGTGCCGACGCCTTCGCGGGCAAGCCTCGCTCCTACAGTACCGTGCAGATCCCCCTGTAGGAGCGAGGCTTGCCCGCGAAAGCGGTCTGTCTGTCACACAATCCAGCCACAAAATATCCCTTGCTCGCCCTAATCCCTTTCGGTTATCACTTTGTACATGGTTAGACAGGTACGATTTGACAAGAAACAACGGATTATCGATGAGCTTGTCCGGCGCATCGAAAGCGGCCTCATGGAGGACGGCTTGCTATTGCCGGGTGAACATCAGTTGGCTCAAGAATTCAAGGTCAGCCGCGGCACGCTGCGTGAAGCCCTGGCCGAACTGAAACGGCGTCATTACATCGCCACGCAAAGCGGAGTCGGTTCCATCGTTACTTACGACGGCGTAGTGCTCGATCAGAGCAGCGGCTGGGCCCAGGCACTGGCGGACAGCGGGGCGTTGATCAATACCGAAGTGCTGCGACTGGAGGCGGTGACCCGTCCTGACCTGCTGTCGCGGTTCGGCACCGATCAATTCATCACCCTCGACCGTCGCCGGCGCGCCACCGACGGTACGCTGGTGTCTCTGGAACGCGCGTTAATGCCCGCGACCGGAGGCCTGGAAGGCCTGCCGCGAGTGGGACTGATTGATAACTCCCTGACCATCACGTTGGCTGCCTACGGCTATGTCGGCGAGCACGGCGATCAGTGGATCGGTGCCGAACCCTTGAACGCCGAAGACGCCGAACTGCTCGGGCGCCCGGTCGGCACGGTGTTCCTCAAGGCCCTGCGCACCACCTACGACCGTCAGAACCGTTTTATGGAGCAGGTCGAAAGCCTGCTCGATCCGGTGCACTTTCGTCTGCATTTGCAGTTTGGAGCTCCAAAATGACCGCGCTCAACCGTGCCCTCGGCGCGTTCTATGGACTGGCCCTGGGCGATGCGCTGGGCATGCCGACCCAATCCCTGAGCCGCGCCGACATCAAGGCGCGCTTCGTTGAAATCACCGATCTGCAAGACGCAGGCCCCGATCAACCGATTGCCGCGAACCTGCCCAAAGGTTCTATCACCGACGATACCGAGCAGGCGATTCTGGTCGCTCGGTTGTTGATCGAGGGCGAGGGCCGGATCGAACCGGCGGTACTGGCCCAACGATTGATCGAATGGGAAGCCGGGATGCAGGCCAAGGGCTCGCAAGACTTGCTCGGCCCTTCGACCAAACGCGCGATCGAAATGATCCTCGCCGGCCACTCGCTGGAAGAGGCGGGGCGCTATGGCACCACCAATGGCGCGGCGATGCGCATCACCCCGGTGGGGATTGCGGCCGATGTCGCCGATCCAGAGCGTTTCATCCGCGCCGTGGTGCAAGCCTGTCAGGTGACCCACAACACCACGCTGGGGATTGCCAGTGCGGCGGCGGTGGCGGCAGTGGTTTCCGCCGGGATCAACGGCATGGACCTGGGCGAGGCGTTGAACCTCGGCCAGCAATTCGCGCAGCAGGCAGAAAGTCACGGCCACTGGGTCGCCGGCGGGCGGATTGCCTCGCGCATCAGTTGGGCGCGGAGTATCGGCATCGACAGCGACAAGGCGTTGCTGGCGGATTTGCTGTACGACGTGATCGGCACTTCGGTGGCCGCACAGGAATCGGTGGTGGTGTCGTTTGCGCTGGCCCAGCAAGTGGCCATCGGCGAGATGACGGCCTTTGAAGCGCTGTGCATGGCCGCGAGCCTGGGCGGTGACACCGACACCATCGCGGCGATGCTCGGCGCGATGCTCGGGGCCTGTCTGGGGCTTGAGAGTTGGCCGGTGGCGATGATCGAGCAGGTTAAAGCGGTTAACTCGTTGGAGTTGGAACCGTTGGTAAAAGGACTGTTGGCTTTACGTTGACTGGACTGGCCCCATCGCGGGCTTGCCCGCGATGAACACGCCGCATACTTGAATTTTTCACCCGCAATGGAACGCACAAACACGGGCAGGACGGCCGGCTGTTGTTTTGTCCTCCGAGATTGCCCACACCATAACAATTGCAAGGAGCATTTTCATGAGTTCATCGAACGCCGGGCAAAGCGCCGGACAACTGGAAACCCGTGGTATAGAACCGGTACCGGAGGGGGAGTGCAACGGTCATCCGCTGCAACTGTTCTGGGTCTGGTTCGCGGCCAACATTTCCATTCTCGGCTTGCCGTTGGGTGCCACGCTGGTGGCCTTTCGCGGCCTGGCGATCTGGCAAGCGATCATCGTCGCGATCCTTGGTGCCGCCGGTTCTTTTGCGGTGGTGGGGATCATCTCCATTGCCGGTCGTCGTGGCCGCGCACCGAGCCTGACACTGTCGCGAGCGATCTTCGGCGTACGTGGCAATATCGGCCCGACGCTAGTCTCGCTGATGTCGCGCCTGGGTTGGGAAACGGTCAATACCACCACCGCCGCGTTCGTCCTGCTGTCGCTGTGCTCGATAGTGTTCGGCTCGCCGGTGGAAGCCAAAAGCGCGCCGCTGCTGACCCTGGTGTTCATCGCGATTTTCGTGCTGCTGACGTTGTCGGTGTCCGGTCTCGGCCACGCCACATTGTTGGTGATCCAGAAATGGGCAACCTATGTGTTCGGTGCGCTGAATATCCTGGTCGGTGGTTTCCTCTGCGCGACCATCGATTGGAGCGCCGTATTCAATGCCACGCCAGCACCGCTGAGCGCGATGATCATCGGCATCGGCACCATGGCCGCCGGCACCGGGATCGGTTGGGCCAACGCCGGCGCGGACATGTCGCGCTACCAGCACCGCAGCGTCAAAGCGGTGCGCCTGGTGGCGTCGGCGGCGTTCGGTGCGGGGATTCCGCTGGTGCTGCTGATCACCCTTGGCGGTCTGCTGTCGGTGGGTAACAACGATCTGGCCTCGGCCACTGACCCGATTGTCGCGATCCGCGACATGCTGCCGAGCTGGATGGCGGTGCCGTACCTGATCACCGCGTTCGGCGGGCTACTGCTGTCGAACAACCTGTCGGTGTACTCCGCCGGGCTGACCACCTTGACCCTCGGCCTGAAGGTCAAGCGCGTGTACGCGGTGGTGGTCGATATCGTGGCGATCTTCGCCGGCTCGATCTATTTCATGCTGATCGCCGAGAGCTTCTACGGTCCGTTCATTACCTTCATTTCCTTGCTGGCGGTGCCCATCACGGCGTGGGTCGGGATCTTCGTGGTCGACCTGATCCATCGTCATTACTACAGCCCCAAGGACCTGCTGGACGTCAGCCCGAGCAGCGCCTACTGGTATCGCGGCGGCGTCGAGTGGCGTGCATTCGGTGCGTGGGCGGTGGCGATTGTGTTGGGTTTCAGCTTCACCACCATTGGCACCACTGAACAAGATGTCTGGTTCCGGGGCTTCCTGTCCGACTCATGGCTGGGCCACAACGGCTTGGGCTGGATCGTGACGTTCGTGGTGGCTGGCGGGATTTACTGGGTGCTCGGCGGCGCCAAGGACCGTCGTACCGCGTTGCTCGAGCCTGCGCATGTCTAGGCTGCTGCACACCGGCCAGGTCATCATCGACCTGGTCATGGCCGTGGATAGATTGCCTCATTCGGGCGGTGACGCGCTGGCGCAATCCGCCCGTTTCGAGGCGGGCGGCGGTTTCAATGTGATGGCCGCGGCCCGACGGAACGGCTTGCCGGTGGTTTACCTCGGGCGCCATGGCAACGGCCGTTTTGGTGATCTGGCCCGGGAGGCGATGGCGGCAGAAGGCATTCGGATCGGCATCGCTCACCGTGCTGAGCGCGACACCGGGTTGTGTGTCGCACTGACTGAAGCCTCGGCCGAACGTACGTTCATTTCCTACATCGGTGCCGAAGGCGAATTGACCGCCGAAGACCTGGCCAGTGTGCCGGCCGAGGCGGGCGACTTTGTCTATGTCAGCGGCTACAGCCTGCTGCATGCCGGCAAGGCTCAGGTGCTGGTGGATTGGGTGCTGGAGTTGCCGGACGGGATCAAAGTGGTATTCGATCCGGGACCGTTGGTGGATTCGCCGGACGCACCGCTGATGAAGGCCTTGCTGCCGCGCATCGATCTGTGGACCAGCAACCGTGTCGAGGCGCTTCGGTTTACCGGGACGTCGGACACTGCCGAGGCGTTGAATATTTTGGCGGATCAGTTGCCGACGGACGCCCTGATGGTGGTTCGCGATGGGCCGCAGGGTTGCTGGATCAGCCAGCATGGCGACCGTCAGCAGGTGCCGGGATTCAAGGTCTCGGCCGTCGACAGCAACGGTGCGGGGGATGCCCATGCCGGGGTGTTTGTGGCCGGGTTGGCGCAGGGCTTGTCGGCGGCTGAAGCGGCACGGCGGGCGAACGCGGCAGCGGCGTTGGCGGTCACTCGTTGGGGGCCGGCGACTTCGCCGGGGGCGGTGGAGGTGGACGCGTTGATCCGCGAAACTTTCAGCGCCTGATCAGCCGCCATCGGCCCTCAAATTCACCCTTAATCCTGACTTTCAACCCGCCTTGCGCAACGCCTCGATCAACTCTTGCTTGCGCATGCTCGAGCGCCCCGGAATCTTCTTCGCCCGGGCTTCCCTCATCAGGCTGTCCACCGTCTGGGTATCGCGTGACGCCTTGCTGTTGCGCGGTTTGCCCTCACGGGTGGCGACTGCACGGCGGGCTGATTCCTTGCGATCGGCAGACTTGGCAGCGGCCGGTTTCTTGCGTCCCGAGCCGCCGGCGCGCTCACCGCCACCCGACTGCTTGTTTACCGTCGCCCAGGCGCGGGCCTCGGCTTCATCTTTCGACACGCCTTTGCGTTCGTAGTTTTCTTCGATGTGTTCGGCCTTGCGTTTCTGCTCGGCGGTGTATTTGTCTTTGCTTCCACGAGGCATGGGATTTCTCCTGGCTATAGGAGCTGGCGCAGGCTTCGCCAGCTCCTGCTCGGTTAGTTATCCAGTTTGCGCGCCGCCTCAACCCCAGCGGCGCTGAGTTTGATCGGCAGGTTCAGCGAGTGCTCGCCGGCTTCGTTGCAGATCACATGACCGTGCTGGATCAGCCCACGCTCCTGCAGCGTCGCAAGGGTGCTGGCCACGACTTTCTCCCCCCGGTAATTGTCCAGAACCTCCTTGCCCAAGCCGCTTGGATGGGCATGCAGCAGGCGGGTCAGGACTTCTTTTTCCAGGTTTTTATCGACGTTCATGGTGACCTCTTGGTTGGGATGGACGAGTGTTGCTCCTCGCTCGCATTGGCGAGCCCTTACTCGATATTGGTCCGTCCCCGACCGGGATTGGTGCCTGATGAACGACGAGCGGTGTGGCTCTGGCTCCTCAGCCGACGCCGATTTCTTCCTTGAACAGCTCCATGAATCCCTTCAAGCGTTGATGGCGAACCTGTGCCAGACGCTGGCCGGTGGTCGTTTGGAAGCCGTCCGCCAGGTGCAGCAATTTGGTCTGGAAATGATCGAGGCAAAAGCGTTTGTCATCGTAGTCCCGCTCGTTTGCCTCCGGGTCCACAGGGTCGTACAGCGCGCTGCCCATGCGCCCGGCAATGTAGAAAGTACGCGCCACGCCGAGCATGCCAAGGGAGTCGAGGCGGTCGGCGTCCTGGATGATTCGGGCTTCGAGGGTCGTGGGTGTGATGTTGGCGCTGAAGCTATGGGCCTCAATGGCATGGACGACCGCGGTGATTTTTGCGTCAGGCCAATCCATGGCTGTCAGCACTGTCGACGCTTTCTGCGCCGCCAGCCGTGACGCCTGGGAACGCAGCGGCGAGTTCTTCTCCACCGCCACGCAATCGTGCAACAGCACGGCGGCCAGCAGCACCTCAAGATCACCGCTTTCTTCAGCATGAAGCGTGCGCACGTTGTGCCATACCCGTTGCAAGTGCGACAGATCGTGGGCGCCATCCTCGCCAGGTTCCAGCGCATGGGGCAGCAGTTCAGAAGCCAGATTCTGCAGAGGTGCGAAAGCAGCGGTGCTCATAAATGTCCTAAGTATGAAAACGCTTTTGTGGGGAGGGAGCTTGCTCCAATGCCAGTAAGTTAAACCGTAAATGCAATCCGTAGCAGCTGCCGAGCCTGCGAGGCTGCTGCTACGGAGAGTGTGTTACGGCTGAGATTACTTAGCGAAGCGACATTAGCCACAAAGGCCCCCTCCATCATTTCAAATGTGACGAGCGCCGCGCGCGGACTTAGTATGGCGTTTTCAACTTTTGACAAGGCACGTCCATGACGATCGAAATCCGCCCGGCAACCCCCAGCGATGCTCCGCAAATCCTCGCGTTCATCACTGAACTGGCCGACTTCGAACGTGCCCGCCACGAAGTCATCGCCAGCGTCGCCGACATCGAGCGCAGCCTGTTCAGCGAAGGCGCCACCGCCCATGGCCTGATCTGCCTGCGCGATGGCCTGCCGATCGGCTTCGCGGTGTTCTTCTTCAGCTATTCCACCTGGCTGGGCAGCAATTGCCTGTACCTCGAAGACCTCTACATCACCCCTGAACAACGGGGCGGCGGCGCCGGTAAAACCTTGCTGCGCCACCTGGCAAAAATCGCCTGTGCCAATGACTGCGGCCGTTTCGAATGGAGCGTGCTGGACTGGAACAAACCGGCGATTGAATTCTACAAATCCCTAGGCGCACAACCGCAGGAAGAGTGGGTGCGGTATCGGATGGATGGGGCGGTGCTAAGGGATTTTGCCGAGGGCGGCTGATCGATTGATGGCGATCTGATACGCATCGGTTGTCTACACCGCTCTAGTCCTGCATTCTGTGCGCCTTTTGCGCGCTCACGGACGACACTTGCAATGCCTTTGGCACCCTTTCTCCACGCCCGTGGAGCCTTCGCCGCGTCAATGAGTGACTGGCGATGAGCGGACTTCGGGCGACGATGCGTTTGTATGGCCTGGTGAAAAAACTCGGCTCCACGGACGACCGCCATCGCCAGCCGGTGGACATCCTTTGCACCCTCAATCGCACGGGCGGTAAGGCGATCCGGGCGTTCGTCTCGCGTCTGGATGCCGAGTTGATGGCGCGCAGTCGCGGTCTTGAGGAGTACCGCGTTGTCCCGCTTCGCACGTTCGATCCAAATCAGTTGATCCAGGATCATCAGGGCTGGCTGACGCTGCACGTCTGCTGTGGCTTCGTTGTCCTGGCGGATCAATCGTTATTGAACGATGGCACATTGTTGCCCATGGGCTGGTACGTCTATTCCGACATCGGTCAATGGACCGCAGAGCATTACATCGACTTCGGCCCGCAAATGACTAGCCTGCTGCAGACGTCCTATAACCGGATCGGCTTGCGCGACTACAACGCTTGGCTCAATGACTTCGACAGCGTCTCGGATGCGGATATGGAATGGCAAGTCGCCGAAGCCTGGCAAACCCTTCACAACGTTTCATCTCCCGACAGCCATGACGATTGTCACGCGCTATTCGACCCGGTCGATAACCGCTGGCGCTTCGCCGCGGCCGACATTGATATCTATCAGCCTCACCCTGAACCTCAGTAGCAAGGAGCTTTGACTTGAGTGGAAAACCCGCTGCGCGCGTCACCGACCCGACCGCGTGCCCGTTGCCGGGCCATGGCACCAACCCGATCGTGTCTGGTTCCCCGGACGTGTTCTTCGACGGCCTCGGCGCTGCCCGAATGACCGATAAATCCGCCTGCGGCAGCCCGATCACCGGCGCGGTCTCCAGCACGGTATTTATCAATGGCCTCAACGCTGCAACGCTCGATAGTACGGGCGGGCATGGCAACGTGGTGGTTGGAGGCTCCGGCACCGTCATTATTGGGCAAAGCGGGGGAGGCGCCACGTTCAGTGGGTTGTTGCCGATGCCGGTGCATTTCACGGACAGGTTGCAAGTGGTCAATGAGGCGACTGGAGAGCCGGTTCCCTATCACCCCTACACCATTCAGCGTGGGGACGGCAGCGAAGAGCATGGCATCACGGATGCGTCCGGGTTTACCCATACTGTCAGTTCGCATTTGGCTGAAACCATTAAATTGTTTGTGGAGTAATTGGGGATGCCAGGTGAAAACGCGGCAGCGAAGGAAGCGTTGCCGAAAAGACAGGTTTGCGATCATCCACTGACAGACCCAAAAGACACTTCGGTGAAGCAGGTTGCCATTACGGTAAAGAAAATATTTATCTTTTTTATCGGTGGGGCTGGGGATCAGGAAAGTTACTACTTGAGTGGTCCTAACTGGAACGTCAGTTATGTTCGTGACGACGTGTTGGCGGATGCTGATGCTCTGAACTATCTCTGTCGGTGCCCTGTACGGGCAATGGCCTACAATAAATTTATAACTGATGAAGATTTGGCAAAAAATGTTCTGAGTGAAATTCCTGACACCTCCACAGCGGTTTATATTGTTGGACACAGTCTGGGTGGCTGGAACGGTGCACACCTCTCCAGTGTATTGACGGATAAGGGGTACAAAATAAGGATGTTGATTACTCTGGACCCGGTGGGCGAAGGGAAAATTGTCTACGGCATTTCCAATATTTACAGGTTGACTCCTAAACCCAAAGCAGAATTCTGGATCAATGTCCGAGCTGCAAAAGTAAACGACCGGAACGTGTCTGACTTTGTTGCGGACTTCGGTGAGCAATGGGAGATTACGTCGGGTCCGAATGTAAGTGGCAGGGTGGATGTCAATCATGCAGATGCGAACATTATGTTCGCGAAGCCGTTAGGCGGTGGAAAGTCTGCTCGCCAGTTGTTGGCGGAGTCCATACTCAGCTACTTTAAAGAGAAATAACTATGCGCAATTTTGTTTTTTGTCTTTTTATGGTGTTGTGTGCTTCGTGCTCTTCAAATCACGGAAGACCCATCGCGACGCTTCATTACGAGAAGGTGGAAACTTCACCGAGTGGTAATTCCTATCAGATAAGGTTTACCAGTGATACAGAGCTTTTGGGTTTGTTCAAGTCCAAGATCGGTGAGGGATTGGTATGTGCGCTGGAAGATGATCTTGACTTTTCCGTCGGGCATTACATAAAACGCTCTGGAAGAGGGACTGTCGAATTTGTGAAAGACTCTTCAGGTGAGCATTATATTTCAATGATCCTCTTCCGCGAGGCTGAGGAACTGCAAGGGAAAGAGACTATTCTCACCGGTCAAGCACTGCGTGAGATTCTCGATAAGCGTGAGTTCATGTTGTGCACGTTCAGAGTTCATACCACTCGTTACAAAACATACTTCTCAAATGTTATGCGCGTGCCGACAGCAGATCTGTTGAAGGCAGCTGCTAAAGAGTAATAGCGAACGGTTAGGCTTCTTGTCAGAAAGCAAGCAGCCTTACTGCACACTCGCTTCCCAGTTACCGCTCATCAAACCATCAAGTGCCTGCCTCACGGTGATCTTGAAAACCCCGGCCTTTCCCTCATCGAAGGCCGATTTCCAGTACGTATACCCCTGACTGAAATCAGCAATCTCGGCGGTCTAACCCACGCGGTGGGTGAGGCCGAGTTGCAGAGCTTTGGCGAAGAAAATCTAGCTATATTTGTAAATCCCATAATGTGGGAATGATATTTATATATTGAGATTTCTCTGCGTCCAGGTCTATAGTCCAGCTCACTCACTGCCAAAAAACAAAACAGGTGAAGCGATGCTGGCGCAATTGATCGCGCTCGATTGGGGGACAACCTCATTACGTGCTTACAAACTCGGCTTCGGTGGCCAGGTGCTGGAACAGCGTGCGCTGTCGTCCGGGATCATGCAGTTGCCCAAGACGCCGCGAACCATCGCCGGTCAGGCATGCGCCGACGGTTTTGAACTGGCCTTTGATGAGGCTTGCGGTGACTGGCTCGACGCGCAGCCCGACGTTCCGGTGATTGCCTGTGGCATGGTCGGCAGTGCTCAGGGCTGGCGCGAAGCGGCTTACTGCGACACGCCGGCGAATGTCGCCAATCTCGGAACTTCCCTACAAACCGTTCGCAGTCTTCGCGGTGTCGATGTGCACATCGTGCCGGGTGTGATTCAGCGTTCGCACTTGCCCAACGTTATGCGTGGCGAGGAAACCCAGGTCCTCGGCGTATTGCAGAATCTGCCGGGCGAGGCGGGTAGGGATCTGCTGATAGGCCTGCCGGGCAGTCATTCGAAATGGGTGCAAGTGGCCGACGGCTGCATCGTGCATTTCGATACCTTCATGACCGGCGAAGTCTTCGCCGTACTCAGCGAACACAGCATTCTCGGGCGCACCCAGCAGCGCGGCGGGTCTTTTGATGGCGAAGCGTTTGACCGTGGCGTGCAAGTGGCGCTGTCGGCGGATGGCGAGATCGGGCCGCTGTCCACGTTGTTCAGTGCCCGCAGTCTGGGGCTGACCGGCGAGCTGAGTGCCACCGCTCAGCCGGACTATCTGTCCGGCCTGCTGATCGGCCATGAACTGTCGGCCCTGGCCACCGTTCAGCGACGTCGGCGCAACAGCGTGCACCTGCCCTCGATCATCCTCATCGGCAACGCTCAACTCTGCGCTCGCTACAGCCGGGCGCTCGACGCCTGCGGTTTTACCCGGGTGACCCTGGCCGAGCAGGCTACCGAACGCGGCTTGTGGCAGTTGGCGGTCGCCGCCGGACTGATCACGACATCCTCATCCCGTTAAACCTGACTGGAGGTCTGACATGCTCAAGCAAGCATTGGCACAAAACGGTCTGATCGCGATCTTGCGTGGCCTGCGTCCGCAAGAGGCGGCAGCCGTCGGCGAAGTCCTGTATTCGGCCGGATTTCGCGTCATCGAAGTGCCGCTTAATTCCCCTGAACCGTACGAAAGTATCCGCATCCTGCGCAGCACATTACCCGCCGATTGCCTGATCGGCGCGGGCACGGTGTTGACGCCGGAACAGGTCGAGCAGGTGAAAGCGGCGGGCGGCCAGGTGATCGTCATGCCCCACAGCGATGCCAAGGTGTTGCGCGCGGCGAAGGCAGCGGGGCTGTTCCTGTCGCCGGGCGTGGCGACGCCGACCGAAGCCTTTGCCGCGCTGGCCGAAGGGGCGGATGTGCTGAAGATGTTCCCGGCCGAGCAGATGGGCCCAGCTGTAGTGAAAGCCTGGCTGGCGGTGTTGCCTGCGGGGACGGTGCTGGTGCCAGTGGGCGGGATTACGCCAGACAACATGCAGGTGTTTGTCGAGGCCGGCGTCAAAGGTTTCGGTCTCGGCTCCGGGTTGTTCAAACCGGGCATGACGGCTGACGAAGTAGCGGTGCGCGCCAAGGCATATGTCGCTGCATGGAACGCTCTGCGTTAAGACTTTCTGGCGCTGTGAGCGCTGCATCTACAAGAGAGACAATAGAGATGAAAATCACCAAACTCACCACCTTCATCGTTCCGCCGCGCTGGTGCTTCCTCAAGGTCGAGACCGACGAGGGCGTGACCGGTTGGGGCGAGCCCGTGGTCGAAGGCCGCGCGCACACCGTCGCTGCTGCGGTCGAGGAATTGTCCGACTACCTGATCGGTAAAGATCCACGCAACATCGAAGACATCTGGACGGTGCTCTACCGTGGCGGCTTCTACCGGGGCGGGGCGATCCACATGAGCGCGCTGGCCGGTATCGACCAGGCATTGTGGGACATCAAGGGCAAGGCGCTGGGTGTGTCGGTCAGCGATTTGCTGGGTGGCCAGGTGCGGGACAAGATCCGGGTTTATTCCTGGATCGGTGGTGATCGCCCGGCGGACACTGCTCGCGCCGCGAAAGAAGCGGTCAGCCGTGGTTTCACCGCGGTGAAAATGAACGGCACCGAAGAGCTGCAATTCCTCGATTCCTTTGAGAAAGTCGACCTGGCGCTGGCCAACGTTGCCGCCGTGCGCGATGCGGTAGGCCCGAATGTCGGCATCGGCGTGGACTTCCATGGTCGGGTGCACAAGCCGATGGCCAAGGTGCTGATGAAGGAACTCGACCCGTACAAACTGATGTTCATCGAAGAACCGGTGCTCAGTGAAAACTACGAAGCGCTGAAGGAGCTGGCGCCGCTGACCAGCACACCGATTGCCCTCGGTGAGCGGTTGTTCTCGCGTTGGGATTTCAAGCGTGTGCTCAGCGAAGGCTACGTCGACATCATCCAGCCTGATGCGTCCCATGCGGGCGGCATCACCGAAACCCGCAAGATCGCCAACATGGCCGAAGCCTACGACGTGGCGCTGGCGCTGCATTGCCCATTGGGGCCGATTGCCCTGGCGGCGTGCCTGCAACTGGACGCGGTTTGCTACAACGCGTTCATTCAGGAACAAAGCCTGGGCATCCATTACAACGAGAGCAATGACCTGCTCGACTATGTGAAAGATCCGCGGGTGTTCGACTACGACAAAGGCTTCGTGAAGATCCCCAATGGGCCGGGTTTGGGGATCGAGATCAACGAGGAATACGTGATTGAGCGTGCTGCCGTCGGCCACCGCTGGCGCAACCCGATCTGGCGCCATGCCGATGGCAGTTTTGCTGAGTGGTGAAACTCACGCGGTGATCGTTCCCACGCAGAGCGTAGGGACGATCAACCACCATGACCTCAATAAACATAAGAAGAGGCACCTCCATGCAACCGCAAACCCTCACCGGGCAGGCGTCGTTGGTGACGCCCAGTCGCAAGCGTTTTTTCATCATGGTTCTGTTGTTCATCACGGTGGTGATCAACTACCTGGACCGCAGCAACCTGTCCATCGCCGCCCCGGCGCTGACCAGCGACCTGGGCATCGATCCGATTCATGTCGGGCTGATTTTTTCCGCATTCGGCTGGACCTACGCCGTCATGCAGATCCCCGGCGGCTGGCTGGTGGACCGGGTGCCGCCGCGCATTCTCTATAGCGTTGCATTGCTGCTGTGGTCGCTGGCCACGGTGATGCTCGGTTTCGCCGCCAGTTTTATTGCATTGTTCGTGCTGCGCATGGCGGTCGGTGCACTGGAAGCGCCGGCGTACCCGATCAACAGCCGCGTAGTGACAACCTGGTTCCCCGAGCGCGAACGCGCAACAGCCATCGGTTTCTACACCTCCGGGCAGTTCGTCGGCCTGGCGTTCCTGACGCCGGTGCTTGCCTGGCTGCAACACCAATATGGCTGGCACATGGTGTTTGTCAGCACTGGTGTGGTGGGCATTCTTTGGGCGGTGATCTGGTACGCGGTGTATCGCGAACCACGGGATTTCAAGGGCGCCAATGACGCGGAAATCGAGCTGATCCGCGAGGGTGGCGGGTTGGTGGATATTCAGGCCGAAGCCGCCAGGGCCAAGGCGAAATTCAACTGGATCGACCTCGGAATTGTCCTGAGCAAGCGCAAGTTGTGGGGCATTTACCTCGGCCAGTTCTGCCTCAATTCGACTTTATGGTTCTTCCTGACGTGGTTCCCGACTTACCTGGTGAAATATCGCGGCATGGACTTCATCAAGTCTGGCTTGCTGGCGTCGCTGCCGTTTCTCGCAGCGTTTGTCGGCGTGCTGTGCTCGGGGTTCTTCTCGGACTTTTTGATCCGTCGCGGCTACACCGTAGGCTTCGCCCGCAAGCTACCGATCATTGGCGGACTGCTGATTTCCACCTCGATCATCGGCGCCAACTTCGTCGAGTCGACGCCGCTGGTGATTGCCTTCCTCGCGCTGGCTTTCTTCGGCAACGGTCTGGCCTCGATCACCTGGTCGCTGGTGTCGACCCTGGCCCCGGCACGCTTGCTCGGACTGACCGGTGGGGTGTTCAATTTCATCGGCAACCTGGCGGCGATTACCACGCCGATTGTCATCGGTTTCCTTGCCTCCGGTGATTCGTTTGCCCCGGCGATCACCTATATCTCTGTTCTTGCGTTGCTGGGTGCTCTGTCCTACGTGTTGCTGGTGGGCAAGGTCGAGCGTATCAAGTTGTAGTCGCAGCCGTCCGGCGACCATAATGCCGCCCGTTCCCTCGCTCAACGGTAAAGGCTGGATATGCAGGAAGACGCCCCAAAAATCGCCAAGGACGCCGCGCCGACCGGCACCCAGACACTGCTTCGCGGCCTGGGTGTGGTGCAGGCGGTGGCCAGTGGCGCCCGCGATCTCAAGGAAATCGCCCGGCTGATCGGCACGACGCGCAGCACCACCCATCGTCTGGCCAGTTGCCTGGTGGACGAGCGTTATCTGCGGGTCGTGCCGCAGGTCGGCTATCTGTTGGGGCCGAAACTGATCGAGCTGGGTTTTCAGGCGCGCGAAGAGCTGCCGTTGGTGACGCTGGCCGGGCCGTATCTGGATGAGTTGTCGGCATTGACCGGCGACACCATTCACCTGGCGATTCGTGAAGGCGACGAGGTGCTGTACCTGCTCAAGAATCCGGGGCGCAATGGCCCGGAAATGCGTTCGCGGGTCGGCCATCGCATGCCGTTGGCGCGTACCGGGATTGGTAAGGCGCTGATGCTCGATGACTCGCAGGAAGAATGGCAACGGCTGTATGAAATCAGCTTGCCGGTGGGCGGGAAAAATCAGTTCTGGCCGCAGCACCCAGAGCAATCCTGGGAGCAGTTTCAGCAGCGCATGATCGAGTACGTGGCCGGCGGTTACGCCTTCGACCTGGAAGACAACGAACCGTCGATCCGCTGCGTGGCGGCACCGATTCGCGATGCCAGCAAGCGCATTGTCGCCGGCATCAGCATCGCCAGCACCGTGCCGTACATGCCGCTGGAAAAAATGGCCGAGCTGATTCCCCTGATCAAAGGGGTCACAGCCCGGCTGTCGGCGGAATTGGGCCTGAAGGTTTAGAGTTTCAGCGTCGCCATGTCGATCACGAAGCGGTATTTCACGTCACCGGCGATCATGCGGGTGTAAGCCTCGTTGATCTGGCGGATGTCGAGCATTTCGATGTCGCAGGAGATGCCGTGCTCGGCGCAGAAGTCCAGTACTTCCTGGGTTTCGGCGATGCCGCCGATCAGTGAGCCGGCCAGCATGCGACGACCCAATACCAGTTTGGCAGCATGCACCGGCGGATCGATCGGCTCGATCAAGCCCACCAGAATGTGCACGCCGTCGAAACGCAGGGTATCGAGGTAGGGGTTGAGGTCGTGCTGCACCGGAATGGTGTCCAGCAGGAAGTCGAATTGTCCGGCGGCGGCCTTCATCTGTTCGGCATCGGTGGACACGATCACGTGGTCCGCGCCTTGGCGACGACCTTCTTCAGCCTTGCTCGCCGAGCGGGTGAACAAGGTCACCTCAGCGCCCATCGCCTTGGCGAACTTGATCCCCATGTGACCGAGACCGCCCATGCCAAGAATCCCGACCTTGTCACCGGCCTTCACACCGTAGTGCTTGAGCGGCGAGTAGGTGGTGATGCCGGCACATAGAATCGGCGCGGCGCTGGCCAGGTCGAGCTTCTCCGGGATGCGCACGACAAAGTGCTCGCTGACCACGATGCTGTCGGAGTAACCGCCCATCGTGTTGCTGCCATCGACCCGGTCCGGGGTGGCGTACGTCATGGTCGGGCCTTCGAGGCAGTATTGCTCCAAATCGGCCTGGCAGGCTTCGCAATGGCGGCACGAGTCGACCATGCAACCGACGCCGACCAGATCGCCGACTTTGTGTTTAGTAACGTTCGCGCCGACGGCGGTCACTTTGCCGACGATCTCATGGCCGGGCATCAGCGGGTAAACCGCAATGCCCCACTCGTTGCGCGCCTGGTGGATGTCGGAATGGCAGACGCCGCAGTAGAGAATCTCGATTGCGACGTCGTCGGGCCGTGGACTGCGGCGTTCGAATTTCATCGGGGCGAGGGGAGTGGTGGGCGACTGAGCGGCGTATCCGATGGCGGTGTACATGGTGAACCTCGCAAAGCAGTGACAGGTGAGGCGAGCCATTCTGGGCACCGCACGGGTGACCGGCCATGGCGATTCCTCCGGGTGTCATGCCTAATCCTCCGGTATGCGCCGTTGATTGGCCGCATTGGCGTTCAGACCTGCGATGATGTTTTCATCCCTTTTTTCGCGACTTTTTTGTGAAGAGCTCTCCATGTTGTTGACCCGTCATCTCGATGCCAATGCCACGCTGGTTTCGCTGATCCAGCCGCTGACCACCCGCGATGGTTTCACGCCTACCACGTTGCCGGGCGTGCAGATTTTGCGGGCCAGTTGTGATTTGGCCCGTGGCCCGCAAATCTACGAGCCAAGCCTGGTCATCATCGCCCAGGGCAGTAAGTTGGCGTATCTGGGGTCGCGTACTCTGGAGTACGGTGCCGGGCATTATTTGATTCAGGCGCTGCCGGTGCCGTTCGAGTGCGAGACGTTTTCCGCGCCCGATGGCCCGATGCTGGGCATTTCCATCGCCATTGACCGGGTGTTGCTCGGTGAGTTGGTGTTGGCCATGGGGCTGGCGTCGGGGCGCTGTATCGCGGCGCAGACGCCAGAGTCCATGACTTCGGCGGTGCTCGATGATGCGATGCGGGGTTGTGTTGAGCGGCTGTTGCGCTGTCTGCACGACCCGCTGGAGAGCCAGGTTATGGGACAGGCGCGATTGCGTGAGTTGTTGTTCGTCGCCTTGCGTGGGCCGCAAGCTGATGTATTGCGGGCGCTGGTGGAGCAACAGGGGCAGTTCGCCCGGATCGCGGCCTCCCTGAGCCATCTGCATGCCCATTACACCGAGCCGCTGAACGTCGACGCCCTGGCCAGTTGCGCGAACATGAGCGCGTCGACGTTTCATGAGCATTTCAAACGCTGCACCTTGTTGTCGCCAGTGCAGTATCTGAAGCGTTTGCGCTTGCTCAAGGCCCAGCGCTTGCTGCAGGGCGAAGGATTGGGCGTGGCCCAGGTGGCGCATCGGGTGGGGTATCAGAGCACGTCGCAGTTCAGCCGTGAGTACAAGCGCTACTTCGAGCGTAATCCGGGGGATGAGCGCGCTGCCTGATCCACAGGTTCTTGTGGTGACGCTTGAATTGCGGGCAACAAAAAGGCCCCCGTTCAGGGAGCCTTGTTGTTCAGACGGTCGACTTACATGTTCGGATAAGTCGGGCCGCCGGAGCCTTCCGGCGCCACCCAGGTGATGTTCTGTGCAGGGTCCTTGATGTCGCAGGTCTTGCAGTGAACGCAGTTCTGGGCGTTGATCTGGAAGCGCTTCTCGCCGTCTTCCTGGGTGACCACTTCGTACACGCCGGCCGGGCAGTAACGCTGGGCAGGTTCATCGTACAGCGGCAGGTTCTTGCTGATCGGGATGCTCGCGTCGGCCAGCTTCAGATGGCACGGCTGCTCTTCTTCGTGGTTGGTACCGGAGATGAACACCGAGCTGAGTTTGTCGAAGCTGATCTTGCCGTCCGGTTTCGGGTAGTCGATCTTCTTGCAGTCGGCCGCCAGTTTCAGGCACGCGTAATCCGGCTTGGTGTCGTGCAGGGTGAACGGCAGTTTGCCGCCGAAGATGTTCTGGTCGATCCAGTTGAAACCGCCGCCGACAATGGCGCCGAACTTGTGGATCGCTGGGCCGAAGTTGCGGCTGGCGAACAGTTCGTCGTAGAGCCAGCTCTTCTTGAATGCTTCGACATAAGTGGTCAGCTCTTGCGTGCCGTCCAGATCGGCGAACAGCGCGTCGGCCACCGCGTCAGCGGCGAGCATGCCAGACTTCATCGCCGTGTGGCTGCCCTTGATCTTGGCGAAGTTCAGGGTGCCGAGGTCGCAACCGATCAGAGCGCCGCCCTTGAAGACCATTTTCGGCAGCGAGTTCAGGCCGCCTTTGCAGATGGCGCGAGCGCCGTAGCTGACGCGCTTGCCGCCTTCCAGGTATTGCTTGAGCACCGGGTGATGCTTGAGGCGCTGGAACTCATCGAACGGCGACAGGAAGGTGTTGCTGTAGGAAAGATCGACGATCAGACCGACCACCACCTGGTTGTTTTCCAGGTGATAGAGGAACGAGCCCCCGGTGTTCTCGGTGCCCATGATGTCCAGCGGCCAGCCGGCGGTGTGGACCACCAGGCCAGGCTGGTGCTTGGCCGGGTCGATTTCCCAGATTTCTTTCAGGCCGATGCCGTAATGCTGGGCGTCGGCTTCGCTGTCGAGGTTGAAACGCTTGATCAGCTGCTTGCCGATGTGGCCGCGGCAACCTTCGGCGAACAGCGTGTACTTGGCGCGCAGTTCCATGCCTGGGGTGTACAGGCCTTCTTTCGGATTGCCTTCGCGGTCAACGCCCAGATCGCCGGTGATGATCCCGCGGACTACGCCGTTCTCGTCGAACAGCGCTTCCTGGGCGGCGAAGCCCGGGTAGATTTCCACGCCCAGGTTCTCGGCCTGCTGGGCCAGCCAGCGGCACAGGTTGCCCAGGGAGATGATGTAGTTACCTTCGTTGTGCATGGTCTTGGGCACAAAGAAGTCTGGAATCTTCTGCGCGCTGTCAGCGTTTTTCAGAACGAAGATGTCATCGCGGGTAACTGGCGTGTTCAGCGGCGCGCCGAGTTCTTTCCAGTCCGGGAACAGTTCGTTCAGGGCCCGTGGTTCGAACACGGCACCGGACAGGATATGAGCGCCGACTTCGGAGCCTTTTTCGACCACGCAGACGCTGATTTCCTTACCGGCTTCGGCGGCCTTCTGCTTCAAACGGCAGGCGGCGGACAGGCCAGCGGGGCCGGCACCGACGATGACCACGTCGAATTCCATGTATTCGCGTTCCACAGGCTATCTCCTACTCAAGGCTCAACAGTTTTTTTTCTAATTGGAGGTTGGGTGTCGCATTCATGAATTCCCCATAGTTCGGCACAGAGGACAATCGATGAACCACCTTTCTCTTTGGGTGGCGCATTATATCTACACCACTCTTAGCGTCCAATACAAACGTTTGTTTGAATCGGCTCAAAGCCAGATAAATCAAAGTCACGCGGCTTATGACTGGCCATTTTGCCGTATTGACCGGAATAGGTGTTCCGGTCAAGATACGGGCGGTTTTGCGCTCGCCGTAGGCTGAATACAGGTTTCAAGAGCACCTCTAAAGACAGGGCGATGGCAGTACAAGGTGAAGCGCCGCGCAGGTATCGCGCGCAGTTTACACGCCACGGTAATGAATGACTTGTCGGTCACCCCTGACGAACGGTCATCAGTCTCGTGAGCAAGGTTCACCCGATACACCTGCCAGCGTTTTTAGAGGTGCCCTTGTGCCCCATGTGCATCAACCGCCAGGTTCGCCTAGGCGACTTTCTTTTCACCGGAGAGTAACGAGGAATCCATGAAGGTTCTTGTAGCTGTCAAACGCGTTGTGGATTACAACGTCAAGGTTCGCGTCAAGGCGGACAATTCCGGCGTCGACCTCGCCAACGTCAAGATGTCGATGAACCCGTTCTGCGAAATCGCCGTGGAAGAAGCCGTACGTCTGAAAGAGAAAGGCGTGGCGACTGAAATCGTCGTCGTCTCCATCGGCCCGTCCACCGCTCAAGAGCAACTGCGCACCGCGCTGGCGCTGGGCGCCGACCGCGCCATCCTCGTCGAATCCGCTGAAGACCTGACTTCCCTGGCCGTGGCCAAGCTGCTCAAGGCAGTGGTCGACAAGGAGCAGCCACAGCTGGTGATCCTCGGTAAACAAGCCATCGACAGCGACAACAACCAGACTGGCCAGATGCTCGCGGCATTGAGCGGCTACGGTCAGGGCACGTTCGCGTCGAAAGTCGAAGTGTCCGGCGATACAGTTGCCGTGACCCGCGAAATCGACGGCGGCGCGCAGACGGTTTCCCTGAAACTGCCGGCCATCGTCACCACCGACCTGCGTTTGAACGAGCCGCGCTACGCGTCCCTGCCAAACATCATGAAAGCCAAGAAGAAGCCTCTCGAAGTGCTGACTCCAGACGCTTTGGGCGTTTCCACCGCCTCCACCAACAAGACCCTGAAAGTCGAAGCGCCAGCTGCACGCAGCGCGGGTATCAAGGTCAAGTCGGTGGCTGAACTGGTCGAGAAACTGAAAAACGAAGCGAAGGTAATCTAATCATGACTATCTTGGTAATCGCCGAACACGACAACAAAGTGCTGGCCCCGGCCACGCTGAACACCGTTGCTGCTGCCGCCAAGATCGGTGGCGACATCCACGTTCTGGTTGCAGGCCAGGGCGCTGGCGCCGTGGCTGAAGCCGCTGCGAAAATCGCTGGCGTGAGCAAAGTCCTGAACGCTGACAATGCTGCTTACGCACATCAGCTGCCGGAAAACGTTGCTCCACTGGTAGCCGAGTTGGGCAAGGGCTACAGCCACATCCTGGCTGCCGCCACTTCCAACGGCAAAAACATCCTGCCGCGCGTCGCCGCTCAGCTGGACGTTGACCAGATCTCCGAGATCATCTCGGTAGAAAGCGCCGATACCTTCAAGCGCCCGATCTACGCCGGTAACGCCATCGCTACTGTGCAATCGAATGCTGCAGTGAAAGTGATCACCGTGCGTGCGACCGGTTTCGACCCGGTGGCGGCTGAAGGTGGTTCGGCCGCCGTTGAAGCTGTTGCCGCTGTTCACAACGCCGGCACTTCCAGCTTCGTCAACGAAGAACTGGCCAAGTCCGATCGTCCGGAACTGACCGCTGCCAAGATCGTCGTTTCCGGTGGTCGTGGCATGCAGAACGGCGACAACTTCAAACACCTGTACGCCCTGGCCGACAAGCTGGGCGCTGCCGTCGGTGCTTCGCGCGCTGCGGTTGACGCAGGTTTCGTACCCAACGACATGCAGGTCGGTCAGACCGGCAAGATCGTTGCGCCACAGCTGTACATCGCCGTCGGGATCTCCGGCGCGATCCAGCACCTGGCCGGCATGAAAGACTCCAAAGTGATCGTGGCGATCAACAAGGACGAAGAAGCGCCGATCTTCCAGGTGGCCGATTACGGCCTGGTGGCAGACCTGTTCGAAGCCATCCCTGAGTTCGAGAAGCTGGTCTAATCCGGCGGCTTGACTTATAAAGAGCCCGGCCTTTTGGTCGGGTTTTTTTTGTTCCGGATTTGAGTGGGGAGAGTGTTGCCATGGATCTGCGCCACTGGTTTGGCTGCTCTTTTTTGCCAGGATTGTGTTTAAGTCTGGCGCTGATGCCGGGGCTGTCCAGCGCTGCAGGCAAATGCGAACGCTTGATCGTGACCGGCAGTCCCGACGCACCGCCGTACCTGTGGCAAGACCCGCAAAACCCTAAGCACCTGATTGGCGCCAGCGCTGATTTGTTGCAACAAGTGGCGGGGGAGTTGGGCATCAAGGTTGAGCTGCTCTATGCCGGCAAACGCTCCCAGGCCCTGGATGAAGTGCGCAGCGGGCGGATGGACATGCTGGCCGATGCGCCGTTGATGGTCACTGAACTGGAAAATCTGGATTACATCCATCCTGCGATGCTGGAAAACGATTATCTGGTCTGGACTCGCAACGACTCGTTATTGGTTTACAACGAAGCGCAGGACCTCCACGGTCATCCCGGCGCGTTGTCGGAAAAGGCTCGAGTGAGCCCTTCATTCGGCACTTTCGCCGAGCAGCAATTGACCCTCTTGCGCACACCCAATCTGACTCAGGCCTTTCAGAAATTGCTGCTGGGCGAGGTGGAGTTTGTCCTCGCCGGTCGCTACTCGGGCATGGCCATGGTGCAAACGCTGGGGATGGCCAATGACTTGATGGCCCACTCACAACCCATCGACAAACCCGGCCTGTACGTCGCGGTTTCCCATAACTCCGCCTGTAACGATCCTTGGTTGCGCGGACAGCTGGCCAAAAAGATGACAGAATTGCCCGCCTCCGGACTGACGGAAGCTGCGTTGCTGCGCAATATCGAGCGTTGGAAAGCGCAAGGCTCACAGCCGCAGCCACAACCTGTCAGTACCCCAAAACAGTAGGGATTTTTAGTGAGTATTCGACCTCTTTTCGCTGCCCTGGCCGTTCTGGCTCTGGCGGGTTGTGCAGCCGATCCGGCGCCGAATGAACAAATACGCCTGACCGAACAGGCCCTCGAACAAGCCAAGGCCGTGGGCGCTACCGCCGAGGAAGTGCCGGAGCTGAAACTGGCCCAGGACAAGTTCAACCGCGCCAAGGGCAACATGGCCGACCAGTCCTTCAAGAATGCGCGCATGCGGGCCGAGCAGGCCGAGCTGGACGCGCGCCTGGCCGAAGCCCGGGTTCTGACCCTCAAGAGTGAGGCGCAGTTGAACGTGCTCAATACCCGCATCGCCCGCCTGCGCAAGCAACTGGGAGATGCTCAATGAACCTGAAGACCAAAGCACTCGGCGGCTTGATCCTGGTCGGCTGCGCAAGCCTTTATGGCTGCGCCGGTCAACACAGCGAAGTGGCGTTGCAGCAGGCCGGTGCCGACTTCCAGAAGGTCAAGGAAGACTCCAACGTGTTGCGTATCGCGCCCAAGGACGTGATCCGTGCCGGCGAGTCCCTGGCCCGCGCCGATCGACTGTCCAGCTACTGGGGCAGCGGTTCGGACGTGGCCCATTACGCCTACCTGAGCCAGCGCTACAGCGAAATCGCCCGGGAACATACCAATCAAGTGCTCAACGAAGAGCGCGCAGCGAAGCTCGAACTCGAGCGTCAGCGCCTGCAATTGGCGCTGCGTGAGTCCAAGTTGCTTAGCGTGCAGCAACAGGGCAAGTGGCTCGAAGAGCAGATCGTGGCGTTGGCGACCACCCAGACTGACCGTGGTCTGGTGATGACCCTGGGTGATGTGCTGTTCGATACCGGTGAAGCGGAGCTGAAGAGCTCGGCGAACCGCGTGGTGTTGAAAATCGTCCAGTTCTTGCAGCTCAACCCTAAGCGTGTGGTGCGGATCGAGGGTTATACCGACAGCACTGGCGGTAAACAGGAAAACCTCAAGCTGTCCCGCGACCGGGCGCAATCGGTGGCTGATGTATTGACAGACCTGGGCATCGACGACAAACGCATCCAGGTTGAAGGGTACGGCGATGAGTACCCGGTGGACGCCAACGCTTCCGAGCGCGGTCGTGCGCAGAACCGTCGGGTGGAAATTGTGTTCTCCGACGAAAAAGGCCAGCTCGGCGCGGCCCGTTAAGGGCTGCGTCACTGGAAAAACCCGGCCTGCTCAGCAGCGCCGGGTTTTTTTGCGCCCGTCAAATGCGTCGTAAAACAGTACAGCTTTTGCTGACACCGCACTGTATGGTCGACTATTGTAGTAACTGTCCCAGTACACTTCTAAACTGTTCCGGTATTGTTTCACACAAGAATAAAATGCCCGTGAAATCGAGTGCTGCGTCATGACCAATCTCTTGCTCTATCAACGTATTGCTCAGCAACTGGCCGAAGACATCCGCCGTGGCGTCTATCAGCCGGGAGAGCGCGTGCCTTCAGTGCGCAAGATGAGCTCGCAGCTCAACGTCAGCCATGCGACGGTGTTGCAGGCCTACGCCAACCTTGAAGATCAAGGGCTGATCCGTGCCCGGCCGCAATCCGGTTACTACGTGCACCAGACACCCGCCCTGACGGCACCGACCCCGGACATCGCCCGGGTCGAGCGCCCAGGCCTGGTCACCCGCAGCAGCATCATTCAGCAAGTCCTGGTCGAATCCCGCCGTGAGGGGGTCTTCCCGTTGGGCGCGGCTGTACCGAGTGTCGATTATCTGCCGGTGCGGGCACTGCATCAGCAACTGGCCAAAGTCACCCGTTTCCATAGTCCGCGCGCGTTCAGCTATATGTTCAGCCCTGGTTTCGAGCCGTTGCGTCGGCAAGTGGCGATCCGCATGCGCGATGCCGGCGTGGTGGTTGATCCGTCGGAAGTGGTAATCACCCACGGCTGCGTCGATGCATTGCAGATGTCTCTGCGCGTATTGACCCGGCCGGGCGATCTGATCGCCGCCGAGTCGCCGACCTATTACGGGTTGCTGCAACTGGCCGATCTGCTGGGGCTGAAAGTCATCGAGATCCCCAGCGATCCGGCCACCGGCATGAGCCTCGAAGCCTTGCAATTGGCGGCCAACCAGTGGTCGATCAAGGCACTGGTGCTGACCACGCGCCTGAGCAATCCCTTGGGCGGCACCATGCCCGAAGAGCGGCAGAAACAACTGCTGCGCCTGGCCTCGGATTTCGATATCCAGATCGTTGAAGACGATATTTATGGCGAGCTGATGTTCGAGCAGGGGCGCACCAAATCGCTCAAGGCCTATGACCGGCTGGATCGGGTGATTTATTGCTCCAGCTTCTCCAAAACCCTGTCGCCCGGCGTGCGGATCGGCTGGATGATTGCCGGCAAGTACCAGCAGGAAATTCAGCGCTTGCAGACGTTCAGCACGCATTCGGCCTGCAGTGTCACGCAAATGGGCATTGCCGCCTATCTGGAGAACGGCGGGTACGACCGGCATTTGCGTTACATCCGTCAGGAGTACCGCAAGAACCTCAGCGCTTTCCAACTGGCAGTGCAGCAATACTTCCCGGAAGGCACACAGATGACCCGGCCTACCGGCGGTTTCATTCTGTGGGTCAGTTTGCCGGGGCGGGTCAATACGCAAGAGTTGCATGTGCGTGCGCTGCAGCAGGGCATCAGCATTGCGCCGGGGCTTATTTTCAGTAACACCGAGCAATTCAATCACTGCATTCGCCTGAACTGCGGCATCCCCTGGAACCGCGAGGCCGAGCGTGCATTGATGACACTGGGGCTGCTGGCGACGCAATTGTGTCAGGAGACAACGAGCGGTTTTTGACTTGCGGGGCAGTTATGAACTGCCCGCTTGTCTTGTCGCCTCCAACAGGCGAGCATATAACCTTCTGCCGTTCGCGTCGTTGGGTCCATGAAGCCGATTTTTCCTTCTGCCTGGTTATTGATCTGCCTGTTGATGACTTGTCATGCGGAAGGTGTCATGGCGGCTTCCGTTCAGGAAAAACCGACAGCCGCCGCAACCGCGAAAAAACCGGCGACGGCTATAAAAACCGCTCCGGTCAAAAAAAAGGCTGCCCCGGTCAAAAAGCGTTCTCCCATTGCTTCCAAGTCAAAACCAGCCAGCGAAGTGTTGAAAACCAACCTCCCTCCCGCCAATCTCGACTTGAGCTTGCCCAAGGATAAGGTCGATGAATTGAAACCGGTCGGCACGGTACCGTTGCCTCGACACGATGCGGTGTTGCCGCAAATGTTCGGTGGCAAAAGCAGTCCGTTTCAGCTGAACGGTCGCCTGATCAGCAACGAAATGCAGCTGCAACGGCGCAATGAAGAGCGCCGGGACGTTGAAGGCGCGGCACTGGAATTCGAGTTCAAGCAGTAAATTTCCCCCAGTTCGTGACCCGCGAAACAGACGCTTTGTCGGAGACTGGTCAGTCACGTTCGTTTGAGCGTAAAAACCCGGGCCCGGGTAATTTAAAACAACTGTTTTAGCCGTTACTCTGTGCCGCGTCCCTTTAACACATTGCTCGTCGCGAGGAGCTTGTCGTCATGAGATGCCGTGAAGGCTGTGGCGCCTGTTGCATTGCCCCTTCCATCAGTTCACCGATTCCCGGCATGCCCAATGGCAAAGCCGCCGGAGAACGATGCGTACAACTGTCTGCCGATAACCTGTGCAGCATTTTCGGCAAGCCGGAACGCCCCGCGGTGTGTTTGGCATTTGAGGCCGATGTCGAGGTTTGCGGAAGCAGCCGCGACGAAGCGATCAAATTGCTGGGCTGGTGGGAGCAAATGACGGCCGCGTGATGTGTTCAACGAACGGAACTTCAACAATAAGGAATAAGACTATGGGTTCGCTGCATCGTATCGCTGTGCTGTGTGGTTTGACGGTTTTGCTGGCCTCCACGGCCCAGGCCGAAGACTGGAAAACCGCCAAGGACGAAGATGGCATCAAGGTGTCCTTGAGTGAGGTGGCCGGTTCCCAATACAAGGCTTACCGTGGTGTAACGATCATGAAGACCACCATGGCCAAACTGCGTGCACTGCAGGAAGATGTTCCGGGAGCCTGCGCCTGGATTCACGAGTGCAAGGTCCAGAAGCTGCTCAAGCACGAAGGCAACCAGAGCTGGACCTACACTCAGTTCAATACACCCTGGCCGGTCACTGCTCGCGATTCGGTGTTGCATGTCACTACCGTTGACGGCGCTGATGGCAGCCTGACCCGCGAGCTGGAAGGGCAGCCGAAGTACCTTCCGGAAGAAAAGGGTTTTGTACGGGTCGCCCAGGTCAAGGGTTTCTGGAAGTTCGTGCCTAAAGGCGATCAAGTCGAAGTGACTTATCAGGTTCACACTGATCCAGGCGGCAGCGTGCCGTCGTGGTTGGCCAACAAGTTCGTGGTCGATGCGCCGTTCAATACTCTCAAAGCCCTGAAAGAACGCGCCGAGAAGTAGCCGCGTATCCAGTTGATGCGGCCTGTTCAACAACGCCCCGATCAAATCGGGGCGTTTCATTTCTACCAGGGGAGGGGAGTTATTTTGTTTCCGGATATGCGTTGAACGAAATTTTCACAATCTCTCCAAGACAATTCGCCTCAACGAATCAACCCCACAACTTTGCGCCCACGCCGCTTGTCCCTGACCGCTATGAGCGGCAGTTTGGCTGTCGGGCAGTAATCAATGGCAATGCCGCGGTTGATCGTGCAACATTTGCGCACCGCGCACGCCCCGGGGCCGAGGATGGCCAACAGAGGGCAAGGCGCCACTGTATTTTTGTAACTTCAACTTCCAATGGGTCCTAAAACGACATGGCAAACCCGGACGCCCTGAATCAGCAGCGAGCTACTAGTCGCCTGCTGCAACCGACCGTCAAATCGCATCTGGCCTACACGCTGTTGTGCGCCCTGATCATGATGGTCATGTTCAGCCTGCTGCGCGTCGCGCTGCTGGTCTACAACCGCTCGATGATCCTCGACACACCGGCTTCGACCTTCCTGGAAGCGTTCGCCAATGGCCTGCGTTTCGACTTGCGCCTGGTGGTTTACCTCAGCGTTCCGCTGCTGCTGGCCCTGTTCAGCGCCCGGGCCATGGCGGCCCGCGGGTTCTTCCGGCTCTGGTTGACTGTTGCCTCGAGTATCGCGCTGTTCCTCGGCCTGATGGAGATGGACTTTTACCGCGAGTTCCACCAGCGCCTCAACGGCCTGGTCTTCCAGTATGTGAAAGAAGACCCGAAAACCGTGATGAGCATGCTCTGGTACGGTTTTCCGGTAGTTCGCTACCTGTTGGCCTGGGGTGTGGGCACGTTGATTCTGACCCTCGCGTTCAAGGGCGCCGACCGCGCCACACGTCCTCGCGGGCCGTTCAGCGGTGGCAGCATCGGCACGCGCCAGGTCGCTCCGTGGTATGCGCGCGGCGTGGTGTTCGTGGTCTGCCTGATGGTCTGTGTGGTCGCGGCGCGTGGCACCCTGCGCCAGGGCCCGCCGCTGCGTTGGGGTGACGTCTACACCACCGACTCGAATTTCGCCAACCAGTTGGGCCTCAACGGCACGCTGTCGCTGATCGCCGCGGCCAAGAGCCGGATGTCCGAAGAGCGCGACAACATCTGGAAAGCCACACTGGAACAACCTCTGGCCCAGCAGACCGTGCGCGATATGCTGCTGACTCCGAGCGACAAACTGGTGAACCCGGAGACCGCCGCGGTGCGTCGCAACTACACCCCCGACGCCAACAAGACACTGCCGATCAAGAACGTCGTGGTGATCCTGATGGAAAGCTTCGCCGGTCACTCGGTGGGCGCTCTGGGACGTCCGGGCGAGATCACGCCTTCCTTCGACAAACTGTCGAAAGAAGGTCTGTTGTTCGACCGTTTCTTCTCCAACGGCACCCATACCCACCAAGGTATGTTCGCCACCATGGCCTGCTTCCCGAACCTGCCAGGTTTCGAATACCTGATGCAGACCCCGGAAGGCAGCCACAAACTGTCCGGCCTGCCACAGTTGCTCAGCACTCGTGGCTACGACGATGTGTATGTTTATAACGGCGACTTCGCCTGGGACAACCAGTCGGGCTTCTTCAGCAACCAGGGCATGACCAACTTCATCGGGCGCAATGACTTCGTCAACCCGGTGTTCTCCGACCCGACCTGGGGCGTGTCTGACCAGGACATGTTCAACCGTGGCCTGGAAGAGTTGAAAGCCCGCGACGGCAAGGACAAGAAACCGTTCTATGCCTTGCTGCAAACCCTGTCCAACCACACGCCATACGCCTTGCCGACACCATTGCCGGTGGAGCGGGTGACCGATCGTGGCAGCCTCAACGAACACTTGACCGCCATGCGCTACTCCGACTGGGCATTGGGTCAGTTCTTTGAAAAGGCTCGCAAAGAGCCGTACTTCAAGGAAACCCTGTTCGTGATCGTCGGCGACCACGGTTTTGGCAACGAACAACAGATCACCGAAATGGACCTGGGCCGCTTCAACGTGCCGATGCTGATGATCGGGCCGGGCATACAGGAAAAATTCGGTCAGGTCGACCACACTGTGGGCACCCAGATCGACATCGTGCCGACCATCATGGGCCGCGTGGGTGGCGATGTGGTCCATCAATGCTGGGGGCGTGACTTGCTGAACCTGCCGGAAGGTGACAAGGGTTTCGGCATGATCAAGCCGTCGGGCAGCGATCAGACGGTCGCCTTGCTCACCGCGGACCGCGTGCTGGTACTGCCTAAAGAGATGCCGCCAAGGTTGTATCAATACGAACTGGGCGCTAACCCGAAAGGTGAAGTGATCCCGGCATCGGCTGACGAAGCGGCGCTCAAGCAGAAGCTCGAGTCGTTCATCCAGACGGCTACCAAGAGCCTGTTGGACAACACCGCCGGTGTGGTTGACGGCAAACCGGACTAAGTTTTTCCGGAATACAAAAGAGGCCCTTCGCAGGGCCTCTTTTTTTCGCCGGTAGAATCTCTATATCTTGCCAAGCAGCAATAGGATTAACAGCACCACCAACACCACGCCGATGATACCGGACGGGCCATAACCCCAACTTCTGGAGTGCGGGAAGACCGGCAGGCCGCCTATCAGCAACAGGATAAGAATAACGATAAGAATTGTGCCCATGTCTATTTCCTTGTTGGAAGCGTTGTGGGTTTGACCTGGCGTTTTAGCCATCAGCTGGACTTGTATTAATCCTAGCTGCTTAAAAAATCCGACTCATGGCTATGAAGAAAAATTCCAAGTTTTTTTAATGTTTTTGGAAAGTATGTTTATTTCTTTTGCTCTGTTTCGAAGTTGAAACAACCGCACCGCGCCGTGGTTCATCGCTGGCCATTCAGCACTCTGATGGAGCGTGGGTCGCGCATTATCCTTCGCTACACTCGGTGCATCTTCCCCGGAACAACAAGGCTGTTTGCTATGCAAAATCGCATGATGATCACTGGCGCGGGCTCAGGCCTGGGTCGCGAAATCGCGCTGCGCTGGGCGCGTGAAGGCTGGCAGCTGGCCTTGTCGGATGTCAGTGAGCCCGGTCTGCAGGAAACCCTCAAGTTGGTGCGCGAAGCCGGCGGTGACGGCTTCATTCAGCGCTGCGATGTGCGCGACTACAGTCAGTTGACCGCCTTCGCCCAAGCCTGCGAAGAGAAACTTGGCGGTATCGATGTCATCGTCAACAATGCCGGCGTGGCCTCGGGCGGGTTCTTCAGTGAACTGTCGCTGGAGGACTGGGATTGGCAAATCGCGATCAACCTGATGGGCGTGGTCAAGGGCTGCAAGGCCTTCCTGCCGCTGCTGGAGAAAAGCAAAGGCAAAATCATCAACATCGCCTCGATGGCGGCGCTGATGCAAGGCCCGGCCATGAGCAACTACAACGTGGCCAAGGCGGGTGTGGTGGCGTTGTCCGAAAGTTTGCTGATTGAACTGGCCCATGAGGAAGTCAGCGTGCATGTAGTTTGCCCGTCGTTCTTCCAGACCAATCTACTGGACTCCTTCCGTGGCCCGACCCCGGCCATGAAAGCCCAGGTCGGCAAATTGCTGGAAAGCTCACCGATCACCGCTGCTGACATTGCCGACTACATCTATCAGCAGGTCGCCGCTGGCGAATTCTTGATCCTGCCTCACGAGCAGGGCCGTATGGCCTGGGCGATCAAACAGAAAGACCCGCAATTGCTCTACAACGAAATGACTGTGATGGCCGACAAAATGCGCGCCAAGGCCAAACAAAACGCAGGCTGAACTTGCCTGTGCGCAACACCGTCGTTAGGGTGGCCGCCAACCGGCCATCCCAACGAGACGTCTGCATGCTCAATTACCTGTGGTTTTTCCTCGCCGCGCTGTTCGAAATCGCCGGCTGCTTCGCTTTCTGGATGTGGCTGCGCCAGGGTAAAAGCGTGTGGTGGGTCATCCCGGCCTTGTTCAGCCTGACGTTATTCGCGCTACTGCTGACCCGGGTCGAAGCGAACTACGCCGGTCGCGCCTATGCCGCCTACGGCGGCATCTACATCATCTCGTCGGTTGGTTGGCTGGCGGTGGTCGAGCGGATTCGACCATTGGGCTCGGACTGGATCGGCGTGGCGCTGTGTGTACTCGGGGCGACTGTCATTTTGTTTGGTCCGCGCCTTACCGCTTCCTGACGGATCGATCCTTCATTCAAGCGGTTTGTCAGACACGTCCGTCAGGGTGATGCAGCCTGCATTGTAGGGCGGGACTGTTTTGCGGTCGTTGCATTGAAGACCCGCTCTGCGCAGGGCATCTTCAGGGACCGGTAACCCTGAAGGATGAATGCCATGCTTGTACTCAGTCGCGTTGTGGGCGAATTGATATCCATTGGTGACAACATTTCCGTGCGGGTGCTCGCCGTCAACGGAAGCAGTGTGCGCTTCGGTGTTGAAGCGCCACAGCAGGTCAACGTACACCGCGCCGAAGTCTACGAGCGCATCCAGATCAAACAGGCAAAAGCCAAGGCTCGTTAAGGGCTTCAGTCGAACAGGTGCTTGGGCACGTCGTGCTTGAGCATCAACTGGCATTGCTCGCTTTCCGGATCGAAGACGATCAGCGCCTGGCCCTTGGTCAATGCCTGACGCACACGCAACACACGGGTTTCCAGCGGCGTGTCATCGCCGTTGTCCGTGCCGTCACGGGTCACGAAATCCTCGATCAGGCGGGTCAGGGTGTCGACTTCAAGTTGGTCGTGGGGGATCAGCATAAGGCACCTCGGTTAAACATTGGCGCGATGCTACGGCGGATATGAACACATCACCAGTGTTCGCCTCAGCTTTCTGTGCGCTGTCCCAGCAGGCTATCCACCGACGGTACCCGGGTATCGCTTTCCATCTGCGTCTCGTGCTCGATCTGGTGACTGAACCGCTCCAGCGATCCCGTGGCTGGTTGTGCATCGCTGGCGAATACCGGCGGGCTGAGAATGTAGGCGCCGAGCAAACGGCTGAGAGCGGCAAGGCTGTCGATGTGGGTACGTTCGTAGCCGTGAGTGGCGTCGCAACCGAAGGCCAGCAGGGCGGTGCGAATGTCATGGCCGGCGGTGACGGCCGAGTGAGCATCGCTGAAGTAATAGCGGAACAGGTCCCGACGTGCCGGCAGTTCGTTGTCAGCGGCCAGGCGTAGCAGATGCCGCGACAGATGATAGTCATAAGGCCCGCCGGAATCCTGCATCGCCACGCTCACCGCGTGTTCGCTGGAGTGCTGGCCGGGCGCGACCGGCGCGATGTCGATGCCGACGAATTCGCTGACATCCCAGGGCAGGGCAGCCGCCGCACCACTGCCGGTTTCCTCGGTGATGGTGAACAGCGGATGGCAGTCGATCATCAACTCTTCGCCGCTGTCGACAATCGCTTTCAGTGCCGCCAGCAGTGCGGCAACGCCAGCCTTGTCGTCGAGGTGACGGGCGCTGATGTGGCCGCTTTCGGTGAACTCCGGCAACGGGTCGAAGGCGACGAAATCGCCGACGCTGATCCCCAGCGAATCGCAATCGGCGCGGGTGGCGCAATAGGCGTCCAGGCGCAATTCGATGTGATCCCAGCTGATCGGCATTTCATCCACGGCGGTGTTGAACGCGTGCCCGGAAGCCATCAGCGGCAACACGCTGCCGCGGATCACGCCGTTGTCGGTGAACAGGCTGACGCGGCTGCCCTCGGCAAAACGGCTGGACCAGCAGCCGACAGGCGCCAGGGTCAGGCGTCCGTTGTCCTTGATCGCGCGAACCGCCGCGCCAATGGTATCCAGGTGAGCGGAGACTGCTCGGTCCGGACTGTTCCTCTTGCCCTTGAGAGTCGCGCGGATAGTGCCGCGACGGGTCATTTCAAAGGGAATGCCCAGCTCTTCAAGGCGCTCGGCCACGTACCGCACGATGGTGTCGGTGAACCCGGTCGGGCTGGGAATGGCGAGCATTTCCAGCAGGACTTTTTGCAGGTAATCGAGATCCGGTTCGGGAATTTTGCTGGTCATGGAAACTCCTGATGGTGTTGGTACAGACAACACATCACTAAGGGACTGCCGGCTGACTATGTGCAAACAACAAATCTACAAACCGCTCGGCCGTCGGCTGCGGTTCATGGTTGGCCAGGCCGGCGCGTTCATTGGCTTCGATAAACACGTACTGCGGCTGGTCGGCGGCCGGTACCATCAGGTCGAGCCCGACCATCGGAATATCCAGCGCTCGCGCCGCGCGCACCGCCGCGTCCACCAAGGCTGGATGCAGAATCGCCGTGACGTCTTCAAGGATGCCGCCGGTATGAAGATTCGCCGTGCGCCGTACGAACAAGTGCTCGCCGGCCGGCAGAATGCTGCCGTAGTCATAACCCGCCGCCTGCAAGGTGCGTTGGGTCTCCTGATCCAGCGGGATTTTGCTTTCGCCGCTGGTTGCCGCCTGGCGGCGACGACTCTGGGCTTCGATCAGCGCACCGATGGAATGCTGACCATCGCCCACCACTTCCGCCGGCCGGCGAATGGCAGCCGCGACCACCTCGAAGCCGATCACCAGAATCCGCAAATCGAGGCCTTCGTGAAAACTTTCCAGCAGCACTCGACTGTCGAATGCACGGGCGTTTTCGATGGCTTGCTGGACCTCCTCAATGCTGCGCAAATCCACCGCCACCCCTTGGCCCTGTTCACCGTCCAGCGGTTTGACCACCACCCGTTCGTGCTCGTCGAGAAACGCCAGATTGTCGTCCGCGCTTCCCGCCAGTTGTTGTGCGGGCAGTTTGAGGCCGGCGTTTTTCAGCACCTTGTGAGTCAGGCTTTTGTCCTGGCACAAGGTCATGCTGATGGCGCTGGTCAGATCGCTCAGGGATTCGCGGCAACGCACCCGACGACTGCCGTGGATCAAGGTAAACAGACCGGTTTGCGCGTCATCCACCTGCACCTCAATACCGCGCCGATGAGCCTCTTCGACGATGATCCGCGCATACGGATTGAACTCGGCTTCGGGGCCGGGGCCGAGAAACAACGGCTGGTTGATACCGTTCTTGCGCTTGATCGCAAAGGTCGACAAGTTGCGAAAACCGAGCTTGGCGTAAAGACTCTTCGCCTGACGGTTGTTGTGCAGCACCGACAGGTCCAGGTAACTCAGCCCACGGCTCATGAAGTGTTCGATCAAGTGCCGCACCAGCACTTCACCGACGCCTGGGCGGGAACATTGCGGATCCACCGCCAGGCACCACAGGCTGCTGCCGTTTTCCGGATCGTTGAATGCCTTGTGGTGATTGAGGCCCATGACGCTGCCGATAATCGCGCCGCTGTCCTCGTCTTCGGCCAGCCAGTACACCGGGCCGCCCTGATGATGGGGCGTCAGCAAACCTGCATCGATCGGCAGCATGCCGCGGGCCTGATACAGCTGATTGATCGCCTGCCAGTCCGCCTCGCTTTGCGCCCGACGAATGCGAAAACCGCGAAACACCCGGGTGGCCTGACGGTAATCGCTGAACCACAGGCGCAAAGTATCGGACGGGTCGAGAAACAGTTGCGCCGGTTCCAGCCCCAACACTTGCTGGGGGGCGGCGACGTACAAGGCGATGTCCCGCTCACCGGGCTGCTCATTGAGCAACTCTTGGGCGAGGCTCGCCGCATCGGGAAAGGTATGGCCGATCAACAACCGGCCCCAACCGCAATGCACGGCGATGGGCGCGGCGCTCAATGCACTGCCGTCTTCGGCCAGGCGTGCCTGCAAGCGTTCGTAGGAGGGCGCCTGACCGCGCAACAGGCGTTGGCTGTAAGCCGTGGCGTGGGGTTTCATCGATCAGATTCCTTGTTCACTGAGCCACAGGTTCAGGGCCGCCAATTGCCACAGCTTGGAGCCGCGCAACGGGGTCAACTGGCCTTGCGGATCGGTCAGCAGGCGGTCGAGCATGGCGGGGTTGAACAAGCCGCGATCCTGACTCGGATCGAGCAGCAGTTCACGCACCCAGTTCAGTGTGTCGCCTTGCAAATGCTTGAGGCCGGGCACCGGGAAGTAGCCCTTTTTACGGTCGATCACTTCGCTTGGAATGACCAGCCGCGCCGCTTCTTTCAGGACTTGCTTGCCGCCATCCGGCAGTTTGAATTTGCCCGGCACCCGCGCTGACAATTCCACCAGGCGATAGTCGAGAAACGGCGTGCGCGCTTCCAGGCCCCAGGCCATGGTCATGTTGTCGACCCGTTTGACGGGGTCGTCCACCAGCATCACCGTGCTGTCCAGGCGCAGGGCTTTGTCCACCGCCGCGTCGGCACCGGGTTGTGCGAAATGTTCCTTCACGAAGTCGCCGGCGGCATCGTTGGCTGTCAGCCATTTCGGCTGCACTGTGGCGGCATAGTCGGCATGGCTGCGGTCGAAAAACGCATCGCGATACGCTGCATAGGGATCGCTCGCGCCGTCCACCTGCGGATACCAGTGATACCCGGCGAACAACTCGTCCGCGCCCTGGCCGCTTTGCACCACTTTGCAGTGCCTGGCCACTTCCCGGGACAGCAAGTAGAAGGCGATGCAGTCATGGCTGACCATCGGCTCGCTCATGGCGCGGAACGCCGCCGGCAGTTGCTCGATGATCTCTTGCTCGTCGATACGCAGTTGATGGTGCCGGGTGCCGTAGTGTTTGGCGATCAAGTCCGAATACTGAAATTCATCACCGCGCTCGCCGCCGGCATCCTGGAAACCGATGGAAAAGGTCGACAAGTCTTCGGCCCCGACTTCGCGCAACAGCCCCACCAACAGACTGGAATCGACGCCACCGGACAGCAACACACCGACGTCGACCGCCGCCCGTTGACGGATCGCCACCGCTTCACGGGTGCTATCGAGCACGCGGTCGCGCCAGTCTTCGAGGGTCAGATTCAGTTCGTCGGCGTGTGGGCCGTAGGGCAGGGTCCACCAGGTTTTCTGCTCGGTGGTGCCGTCCGCTTCGATGCGCATCCAGCTCGCCGGCGGCAGCTTCTCGATTCCCGCCAGCAAGGTGCGCGGGGCCGGGACCACCGCGTGGAAGTTCAGGTAATGATTGAGCGCCACTGGATCGAGGATCGGGTTGATGTCGCCGCCCTTGAGCAATGCCGGCAATGCCGAGGCAAAGCGCAGGCGCTGGCCAGTGCGCGACAGGTACAGCGGCTTCACACCGAGACGGTCGCGGGCGATGAACAGACGCTGGGCGTCGCGCTCCCAAATGGCGAAGGCGAACATGCCGTTGAGCTTGGGCAACAGCGCTTCACCCCAGGCGTGATAGCCCTTGAGCAGCACTTCGGTGTCGCCACCGGAGTAGAAGGCATAACCGAGGCTTTCCAGCTCGGTGCGCAGTTCCGGGAAATTGTAGATGGCGCCGTTGAAGGCCAGGGACAGACCCAGTTGGTTATCGATCATCGGCTGCGCCGAGCCGTCCGACAGGTCCATGATTTTCAGGCGCCGATGGCCGAGGGCTATCGGCCCCTGGCTGTGGAACCCCCACGCGTCAGGGCCGCGTGGAGCCAGGTGATGGGTGATTCGTTCAATGGCTGCGAGGTCCGCAGGCTGATGGTCGAAACGTAATTCTCCAGCTAATCCGCACATAAGTCCTTACCGGTTTTTCCGTTGGGGAGGGTCAATCGATACCCGCCAAAAACGGCGGGTACCCGGAAACTGACCCGGCTGAATCCCTGGAGTTTTAGACCGATAAGTTATAAGTCGGTGTATCAGACTTTTCCGCGAATCAACTGGCGCAAGGCAAAACGGTTGGGATGGCAGGCCTCGGCCACGGCTTTGGGCAAGGGCAAAGGCTCGTTCTCAAGCCATGCCGCCAACAGTTCGCCGGACAATGGCGCGGTGATCAAACCGCGAGAACCATGACCGCTGTTGACGTAAAACCCATCAAGCCACGGGCAGGGCACGTCGGGCACTTGCCGGGCATCTTTGCTCAGCGCGGCATAGGCATTGGCGAAGCTGGCCTGATCGGCCAGTGGTCCGACGATCGGCAGGTAATCGGGACTGGTGCAGCGGAACGCCGCGCGCCCTTCAAGCTGCTGCGGGTCCAGGTCTTGAACATGCAGGCGGGTGACCAGGTCGGTGGATATTTCTTCGAGCAACGCCAGGTTGCCGAGGTGCTCGGCGACGGTCGGGGTCAGATCATCACTCTTGAAATCGAAGCTGGCGCCAAGCGTGTGTTCGCCCAGACGTGCCGGTGCCACATAGCCTTCGGCGCAGACGACGGTTGCCAGGCTCTGGCTTTCAGGGGTTTGCGCCAGTCGGGTGATCTGGCCGCGAATGCGTTTGAGGGGCAACTCGGCGCTCTGGGGAAAACGCTTGATCTCGGCGGCGCCGGCCAGAATCACCACGGGCGCGCTGGCCAGCAGTGCCTCGCCGTCCCAGGCCTGCCATTGATCCTCCACCTTGCGCAGTTCCAGCACCTCGCGATGGGGCAGCCACTGAATGTTCGTTGAAGACGCCTGCCACTGGCACAACGCAGGAGGATGAACCCAGCCGCCTTCGGGGAAGAACAGGCCGCCGTGCTCCAGTTCGATGCCGGCCCGGGCCTGTGCTTGCGGTTGATCGAGCAGGTGTACCAGGCCTGGCGAAAAAGCCGCGGCCAATTGCGCCTGACGTTCGGCTTCCTTGGCATTGAAGGCCAGTTGCAAGACCCCGCAATCGTCCCAGTCGACGCCGCGCTGCAACTGTTCCAGCAGGCGCCGGGTGTAACCAAAACCGCTGACGATCAATTGCGACAGCGAGGTGCCGTGGGCCGAAAGCTTAAGGTACAGCACACCCTGAGGGTTACCCGAGGCTTCCTGCGCCAGTGCTTCGTGGCGCTCCAACAGGCTCACTTGCCAACCCCGCGCGGCGAGACTGGCGGCGCTGGCGCAACCGGCCAGCCCGGCACCGATCACCAGGGCGCGGCGCTCGCCGGTCGGCGGGGTTGGGCGAGCGAACCAGGGTTTAGTCGCGGCAGGTGATGCGGTCTCTTCAGGCCAGCCAAGAAAGGTGCCCCGCAGGATCTCCCACTTGTGACCGATGCCTGGCGTGCGTTTCATCTTGAAGCCTGCGGCGTTCAACAGACGGCGTACCCAGCCGGTGCTGGTAAACGTGCTGATGGTAGAGCCGGGTGCCGCCAGACGCGCCAGTTCGGCAAACAGCTCGGCAGTCCACATGTCGGGGTTTTTCGCCGGGGCGAAACCGTCGAGGAACCAGGCGTCGATCTGAGCGTCCAGTTGTGGCAACTGCTCCAGTGCATCGCCAATCAGCAGGGTCAGTGTGACGCGGCCATTGCCCAGCACCAGGCGCTGGAAACCTTGATGAATCGCCACGTATTGCGCCAGCAATTGATCGGCGAACGGCTTGAGATCCGGCCATAACGCCAGGGCCCGTTGCAGATCGGCGGTGCTCAGCGGGTACTTTTCGACACTGACAAAATGCAGCCGCGCACCGGCCACTGCGTGCTGTTCGAACAACTGCCAGGCACAGAGAAAATTCAGTCCGGTGCCGAAACCTGTTTCGCCAATCACCAGACGCCCGCCCGCCGGCAATGCGGCGAAGCGGTCGCGCAAATCGTTTTGCTCCAGAAACACGTAACGGGTTTCTTCAAGGCCTGACTGGTCGGAAAAGTACACATCATCGAACACCCGCGAACGCGGGCGACCTTGGTCGTCCCAGTCGAGCTGGGCGTGGGGCAATACAGGTTTCATGGCAGGCTCGGCAACGGCAAGACCGCCATTCTAGCCGATCGCCACGGTGGTGCTTGATCCGTGGCAAGTGCCACATTCGGGGGGCAGGGAGAATCGTCGTTTTGTGGCGAGGGAGCTTGCTCCCGCTCGGGTGCGAAGCAGCCGCAAGTTGGTTGTCTATGTACCCCCGGAGTACAAGTTTTTTGGTATCGGGACGGCTTCGCCGTCCAGCGGGAGCAAGCTCCCTCGCCACAGGGTTCGTATCAGTCTCAAAGATGGATTTGTCCTGCGCATGAGACGTCAATCCGCTAGTCTTGCTCAATCCTGGAAGGAGCGTCTCCATGTTCGAATCCGCCGAAATCGGTCATGCCATTGACAAAGAAACCTATGAAGCCGAAGTGCCGGCCCTGCGTGAAGCCTTGCTCGAAGCGCAGTTCGAACTTCGGCAGCAACACCGTTTTCCAGTGATCATTTTGATCAACGGCATCGAAGGGGCCGGCAAGGGCGAGACGGTCAAGTTGCTCAACGAATGGATGGACCCGCGCCTGATCGAGGTCCGCACCTTCGACCAGCAGACTGACGAAGAGCTGGCTCGACCACCCGCCTGGCGCTACTGGCGGATGCTCCCGGCCAAGGGGCGCATGGGGATTTTCTTCGGTAACTGGTACAGCCAGATGCTGCAAGGGCGGGTTCATGGTTTGTTCAAGGATCCGCGACTCGATCAAGCCATCAACGGCGCCGAGCGACTGGAGAAGATGTTGTGCGACGAAGGCGCGCTGATCTTCAAGTTCTGGTTTCACCTCTCCAAGAAGCAAATGAAAGCGCGGCTCAAGGCGCTGAACGACGATCCGCTGCACAGCTGGCGCATCAGCCCGCTGGACTGGCAACAATCCGCGACCTACGACAAGTTCGTGAAGTACGGCGAACGGGTACTGCGCCGCACCAGCCGCGACTACGCGCCGTGGCACGTGATTGCTGGCCTGGATGCGCGTTATCGCAGCCTGGCGGTTGGCAAGATTCTGCTCGAGGGCCTGCAGAGCGCGCTCAAGAGACCCAGGATTCACCCGCACAAAGTCAGTGCCGCGCCCTTGTCTCCCAGCGTCGATCACGTGAATCTGCTCGACAGCCTGGACCTGACCCTGAACCTGGACAAGGACGATTACGAAGAGCAACTGATTACCGAGCAGGCACGGTTTTCCGGGCTGATGCGCGACAAACGCATGCGTCGTCACGCGTTGATCGCGGTGTTCGAGGGCAACGACGCGGCAGGCAAGGGCGGGGCGATCCGTCGGGTGGCCGCGGCACTCGACCCACGTCAGTACAACATCGTGCCGATCGCCGCGCCTACCGAAGAAGAACGGGCGCAGCCGTATCTCTGGCGGTTCTGGCGGCATATTCCGGCGCGGGGAAAATTCACTGTGTTCGATCGTTCCTGGTATGGCCGGGTGCTGGTGGAGCGCATCGAGGGTTTTTGCAGCGAGGCGGACTGGTTGCGTGCCTACAGCGAGATCAACGACTTCGAAGAGCAGCTCGACGATGCCGGGGTGATCGTGGTCAAGTTCTGGCTGACCATCGACAAACAGACTCAGATGGAGCGCTTCCAGGAGCGCGAAGAGATCCCCTTCAAGCGTTTCAAGATTACTGAAGACGACTGGCGTAACCGCGACAAGTGGGACGATTACCGCGCTGCGGTCGGCGATATGGTCGACCGCACCAGCACCGAGGTATCGCCCTGGACCCTGGTGGAGGCCAACGACAAGCGCTGGGCGCGGGTCAAGGTATTGCGCACCCTCAATGAGGCGCTGGAAGCAGCATTCGAAAAGTCCGACAAACGGGAGAAGAAACTGCAAAAGCGCAAGCGCTGAGCCGATGGTTACGCATACGCGGGGTGAATGATTGTCGCGGTCAGTCATGAGTGGGGCTTATGCTCGATCCAACTCCCGACTGACAACAACAATGAGGTGTATGCCATGCGTGAAGTGGTGATCGTCGACAGCGTGCGGACCGGCCTGGCCAAATCCTTTCGCGGCAAGTTCAACATGACCCGTCCCGATGACATGGCGGCCCACTGTGTCAACGCGCTGCTCACGCGCAATGACGTCGACCCGGCCAGCGTCGAGGATTGCATCGTCGGCGCCGGTTCCAACGAAGGTGCCCAGGGTTACAACATCGGTCGCAACGTCGCGGTGCTGTCGCACCTGGGCATCGGCACGGGTGGCATGACCCTTAACCGCTTCTGTTCGTCGGGCTTGCAGGCCATCGCGATTGCCGCCAATCAGATCGCTTCCGGTTGCAGCGACATCATCGTCGCCGGTGGTGTCGAGTCGATCAGCCTGACCATGAAAAGCGTCAACACTGATCACCTGATCAACCCGCTGCTGAAAGAGCAGGTGCCAGGTATCTATTTCCCCATGGGCCAGACGGCCGAGATCGTCGCGCGTCGTTACAGCGTCAGCCGCGAGGAGCAGGATCTGTACGCCCTGCAAAGCCAGCAACGTACCGCTCTGGCGCAGGCCGCCGGGTTGTTCAACAATGAAATCGTGCCGATGGCGGTGAAGTATCGCGTTGAAGACAAGGCCACCGGCCAGGTGCAGATCCTCGACGGCATTGTCGATCACGATGACTGCAACCGCCCCGACACCACCCTGCAAAGCCTGGCGGGATTGAAACCGGTGTTTGCCGAAGACGGCTCAGTAACGGCCGGCAACTCTTCGCAGCTGTCCGACGGTGCTTCGATGACCCTGGTGATGAGCCTGGAAAAAGCCCTGGCGCTGGGGCTCAAGCCCAAAGCCTTCTTTCGCGGTTTCACCGTGGCCGGGTGCCAGCCGGACGAGATGGGCATCGGCCCGGTGTTCTCGGTGCCGAAGTTGCTCAAGGCCAAGGGGTTGCAGATTGCCGACATTGATTTGTGGGAGCTCAATGAAGCGTTCGCCTCGCAATGCCTGTACAGCCGCGATCGGCTGGAAATCGACAACGACAAATACAACGTCAATGGCGGCTCGATTTCCATCGGCCACCCGTTCGGCATGACCGGTTCGCGTCAGGTCGGGCACATCGTGCGCGAGTTGCAGCGGCGTAACCTGCGTTACGGCATCGTTACCATGTGCGTGGGGGGCGGGATGGGGGCTACGGGGTTGTTTGAGGCGGTGCGGTAATTCCGTGAGGTCGCCTTCGCGGGCAAGCCTCGCTCCTTGTATGTTGCGCTTACACCCCGCGAGAGCAGTTATGCTCGCGGGTGTTGTCATCTCGATGACATGTTCATGCTCAAAGCCTGCATCCGCTCGATATAAGCCTGGATCTCCTTCTCGGCCGTCGCCGGATTATCGAACGGCCCCTCCAGGGTCTGTTCCCGGGTGGTGAAATACAACTCCCCATTGACACGACACAACCGGTCACAGCGAAAGTGCGTGGCGGGGGTGGTGTCCTGGGCGCGCATGCCGTACATGGGCGATCTCCTGCAGAGGGCGGTTTCAATGAGCTTATGCATGAACCCTTTGCAACGCCTGGCGAGCTGATCGACGGCATCCCGTCAATGTCATGGTGCGACCCGCACAGTTTCATTCGCGGCCCGAGGGCAACTGTCCCTGTGTCGCGCTTCGGTCTGAGCCTAGAATGAGCATTCTTGCCAATGGGCTTCGGGGGCAGCATGCATATTTCATCGGGTCGCTGGGTGTACGGTTTATTCCTGGCCTTGCTGACCGCGTTGTTGTGGGGAATTCTGCCGATCAAACTCAAGCAAGTGCTGTTGGTGATGGACCCAGTGACAGTGACCTGGTTTCGCCTGATGGTGTCCGGCGGGTGCCTGTTCATATATCTGGCGGCGACCAGACGCTTGCCGAGTCGCAAAGTCCTCGGCCCGCGCGGTGGCTGGTTGGTGTTGATGGCGGTACTCGGACTGGTCGGCAACTACGTGCTGTACCTGATGGGCCTGAACCTGCTCAGCGCCGGCACCGCACAACTGGTGGTGCAGATGGGCCCGATCATGTTGCTGATCGCCAGTCTGTTCGTGTTCAAGGAGCGTTTCAGCGTGGGGCAGGGGATTGGCCTGCTGGTGCTGCTGATCGGCTTTGCACTGTTCTTCAATCAGCGCCTGGGCGAGTTGCTCACCTCCCTGACCGATTACACCGCGGGTGTGCTGATGGTGCTGTTGGCGTCGACGGTCTGGACCTTCTATGCCTTGGGCCAGAAGCAGTTGCTCACGGTGTGGAACTCGTTGCAGGTGATGATGGTGATTTACCTGTTCTGCGCGCTGTTGCTGACGCCGTGGGTGCATCCGCTGGAAGCGCTGCAACTGAGCCCGCTGCAAGGCTGGTTGCTGCTGGCGTGCTGCTTGAACACCCTGATCGCGTATGGCGCCTTCGCCGAAGCCCTGGCCCATTGGGAAGCGTCGCGGGTCAGCGCGACGCTGGCGATCACGCCGCTGGTGACCTTTGCCGCGGTGGCCGTGGCTGCCTGGTTATGGCCTGATTTTGTGCATGCCGAAACGATCAACGGTCTGGGTTATGGCGGGGCGGTGCTGGTGGTGCTCGGGTCGGCGCTGGTGGCGTTGGGGCCATCGTTGATCGCCGGGCTCAGGGCACGGCGGGTGCGGATGGCAGCCAGTTAGACCGCGTTATCGTTCATCGCGGGCAAGCCACGCTCCCACAGGTTTTGGGTCGCTCACGGGTGTTGTGATTGACACAAATCCTGTGGGAGCGTGGCTTGCCCGCGATGACTGACTGTCGGGCGCTAGAGAACTCAGCCCTTGGCCCCTGCCTCCAGCATATTCTCCGGCCTCACCCACGCATCGAACTCTTCATTGGTCAGATACCCCAACTTCAACGCCGCCTCACGCAGTGTCAGCCCCTCGCTGTAGGCCTTCTTGGCAATCTCGGCTGATTTGTCGTAGCCGATGTGCGGGTTCAGCGCCGTCACCAGCATCAAGCCTCGTTCCAGATGCTCGGCCATTTTCTCGGCATCCGGTTCCAGGCCGGCGATGCAATGCTGCTGGAAGTTGCTGCAGCCGTCGCCCAGCAAGCGGATCGATTGCAGCAGGTTGTGGATGATCACCGGTTTGAACACGTTCAATTGCAGGTGCCCCTGACTGGCGGCAAAACCGATGGCGACGTCATTGCCCAACACTTGGCAGGCCAGCATCGACAGGGCTTCGCACTGAGTCGGGTTGACCTTGCCGGGCATGATCGAGCTGCCCGGCTCGTTGGCCGGCAGTTTCACTTCGGCAAGTCCGCCACGTGGCCCGGAGCCCAGCAGGCGCAGGTCGTTGGCGATTTTCATCAGGGTCACGGCGAGGGTTTTCAGGGCGCCGGACAGCGTGGTCAGTGGCTCATGACCGGCCAGTGCGGCGAATTTGTTCGGCGCGGTGACGAACGGCAGGCCGGAGAGGGCGGCCAGTTCGGCGGCGATCGCTTCGCCAAAACCGTGGGGGGAGTTCAACCCGGTGCCGACCGCGGTGCCGCCCTGGGCCAGTTCACAAACCGCCGGCAACGCGTTGCGGATCGCCCGCTCGGCGTAATCCAGTTGTGCGATGAACGCCGAGAGTTCCTGACCGAAGGTAATCGGCGTGGCGTCCATCATGTGGGTACGACCGGTCTTGACCAGTTTCATGTGCCGCGCGGACAGCTCCGCCAAGCCGCCGGACAACTCAGCGATCGCCGGCAGCAAATGCTGTTGCACCGCCTGAACCGTCGCGATGTGCATGGCCGTGGGGAAGCAGTCGTTGGAACTCTGGGAGCGGTTGACGTGATCGTTGGGGTGCACCGGGCTCTTGCCACCGCGTGGGTTGCCGGCCAGTTCGTTGGCGCGACCGGCGATCACTTCGTTGACGTTCATGTTGCTCTGGGTGCCGCTGCCGGTCTGCCAGACCACCAGCGGGAACTGGTCGTCATGTTGGCCATCGAGCACTTCGTCGGCCGCTTGTTCGATCAGGCGGGCGATGTCGGCGGGCAGGTCGCCATTACGATCGTTGACGCGTGCCGCGGCTTTCTTGATCAGGGCCAGGGCATGCAACACAGCCAGCGGCATGCGTTCGTTGCCAATGGCGAAATTAATCAGCGAGCGTTGCGTCTGAGCGCCCCAGTAAGCGTCATCCGGGACTTCCACCTGGCCCAGGCTGTCGGTTTCGATACGGCTCATCATGCACACTCCTGTAGGTCTGATAGCGCAGTTTAGGCTGTGATCGCCGGTTGTGGTTCCATCAGTCTGGAATTTGACCGTTCAACCCCTCTAAATCAGTCGCGACAAGGCTTGGGGTTGAGCGACACACTTTTTTAGGCGCAGAATGGGCGCCCTTGGGGTTATACCTCGCCTGCTAGAAAAGGAAACTCGATGACTCGTCTTCGTGCCATCTGTACCGCGGTTGCACTGGTTTGCGCCAGCGGCCAGGTTTTTGCCGATACCGCCAGCCACAACGCCAGTGCCGAAGCTTTCCTGACCCTGGCGCACGCTGACAAACTGGGCACTCCGGTGTACATGCAAGTGCAGCAAATGTTCGCTCAGCGCTTTGAACAGACCAAAGCCCCTGAGTCGAAGAAAGCCGTTCTGGAAACTTATCAGGCCAAGGCCAACGCAGCGCTGGACGCAGCCATTGGCTGGAACAAGCTGAAGCCGGACATGGTCAAGCTCTACACCACCAACTTCAGCGAATCCGAGCTCAAGGATCTGGTGGCGTTCTACCAGTCGCCACTGGGCAAGAAAGTCCTGGAAAAAATGCCGCAGCTGACTCAGCAATCGGCCCAGATGACTCAAGCCAAGCTGGAAAGCGCGGTGCCTGTGGTCAACAAACTGCTGGCTGACATGACTAACGAGCTGGATCCTAAAGCCGGCGCCGCTGCTCCTGCAGCCAAGAAAAAGCCTTAAGCGGAGCCGGGTATGACCATGCAACAACGCATCGAATCGACGCTGGGGCTGCTACAGCCCGAGCACCTGCAAGTGCTGGATGAAAGCCATATGCACAGCCGTGGGTTGCAGACCCACTTCAAGGCGGTGGTGGTCAGCCGGCAGTTCGAAGGGCTCAATCGCGTCAAGCGTCACCAGAAGGTGTACGGCACTTTGGGCGAACTGATGGGCGAGTTCCATGCGTTGGCGCTGCATACCTACACGCCGGAGGAATGGGCGCAGATCGATGCGGCTCCGGCCTCGCCGACCTGTGCTGGCGGCAGCAAGCATTAACCCTTGGTTTTTTGCTAGAATCCGCAACGCGCCGCTTACCCGGCGCGTTTTTTTTCGCATCCGGTTCACCCCTTACGAGGGTAGCCACCTGGAGAATTACCCATGACACAACAGATTGTCGTGGCGGCACTGTATAAGTTCGTCACCCTGGAAAATTACGTTGATCTGCGTGAGCCACTGCTGCAAGCGATGATCGACAACGGCATCAAAGGCACGCTGCTGATCGCCGAAGAAGGCATCAACGGCACCGTGTCCGGCAGCCGCGAAGGCATCGACGGGCTGATGGCCTGGCTCAAGAACGACCCGCGCATGGACGACATCGACCACAAAGAGTCGTACTGCGACGAACAGCCGTTCTACCGCACCAAAGTCAAACTCAAGAAAGAAATCGTCACCCTGGGCGTTGAGGGCGTGGACCCGAACAAAAAGGTCGGCACCTATGTGGATCCGCAGAACTGGAACGCACTCATCAGCGATCCGGAAGTGCTGTTGATCGACACCCGCAATGACTACGAAGTCTCGATCGGCACCTTCGAAGGCGCCATCGATCCGAAGACCACCAGTTTTCGCGAATTCCCCGACTACATCAAAGCCAACTTCGACCCGGCCGTGCACAAGAAAGTCGCGATGTTCTGCACCGGCGGCATTCGCTGCGAGAAGGCGTCGAGCTACATGCTCAGCCAGGGTTTCGACGAGGTCTATCACCTCAAGGGCGGCATCCTGAAGTACCTCGAAGAGGTGCCGCAGGAAGAAACCAAATGGCAGGGCGACTGCTTCGTGTTCGATAACCGCGTGACCGTTCGTCACGATCTCAGCGAAGGCGACTACGATCAATGTCATGCCTGTCGTACGCCCGTCAGCGTTGAAGACCGCGCATCCGAGCACTATGTGGCCGGCATCAGTTGCCCGCACTGCTGGGATAAGCTGAGCGAGAAAACCCGTCGCAGTGCCATCGACCGGCAGAAGCAGATCGAACTGGCCAAGGCGCGCAACATGCCGCACCCGATCGGTTACAACTACAAGCAATCCGCTTCCGAGGCTTGAACCATGTCTGCACGCCTGCTCTATGTGATGGATCCGATGTGTTCCTGGTGCTGGGGCTTCGCTCCGGTGGCCAAAGCGCTGGTTGAGCAGGCGCAGGCGGCGGGTGTGGAGTTGCATCTGGTGGTGGGTGGTTTGCGCACCGGCAGTGGCGCGGCGCTGGAGCCGACCACCCGGCGCTATATCCTTGAGCACTGGCAGGCGGTTCACGAGGCCACCGGCCAGCCGTTCAAGTTTGAAGGCGCGTTGCCCGACGGGTTTGTCTACGACACCGAGCCTGCCTGTCGGGCGCTGGTGACTGCGCGCAGCCTGGCGCCGGATTGCGCCTGGACACTGCTCGGGCTGATCCAGCATGCGTTCTATGCTGAAGGTCGCGACGTTACCCGTGCCAGCGTGTTGGTGGAACTGGCGGAGCAGGCCGGTTTGCCACGCATCGAATTTGCCGCAGCCTTCGATCGTGCCGATCAGCACGCTGCGACCGCCGCCGATTTCACTTGGGTCCAGGACCTGGGTATTGCCGGTTTTCCGACCTTGCTGGCAGAGCGCAATGGTCAATTGGCGCTGCTGACCAATGGCTATCAGCCCTTGAGCGAGTTGTCACCGTTGCTCGGCCGCTGGCTGGAGCGCGCTGCCTGTGCATGATCTGCCCGATGATGCAGCAGCTCCCAAACGTGTCGATCGGCTGAGCTGGGCGGAAGTCCGCCGCCTGGCCCTACACCATAAAAAATCCCTGTGGATCGCCAACGGCGTTGCGGTATTGGCAACGCTGTGCAGCGTGCCGATCCCGTTGCTGTTGCCGTTGCTGGTGGACGAAGTGCTGCTGGGCCACGGTGACGTTGCACTGAAAGTCATGAACCACGCGCTGCCCGACGTCTGGCAGAAAGCCGCGGGTTATATCGGCCTGATGCTGCTGGTGACCCTGGCGCTGCGTTGCGCCGCGTTGTTGTTCAACGTGGTGCAGGCGAAATTGTTTGCGGCGCTGGCCAAGGACATCGTGTATCGGATTCGGGTGCGGTTGATCGACCGGCTCAAGCGCATCTCGCTGGGCGAATACGAAAGCCTGGGCAGTGGCACGGTGACCACGCACCTGGTCACCGACCTGGACACGCTGGACAAATTCGTCGGCGAAACCCTCAGTCGTTTCCTCGTGGCGATGCTGACATTGGTGGGCACCGCATCGATCCTGATGTGGATGCACTGGAAACTCGCGCTGCTGATTCTGCTGTTCAACCCGCTGGTGATCTACGCCACGGTGCAGTTGGGCAAGCGGGTCAAACATCTGAAGAAGCTCGAGAACGACAGCACCTCACGCTTCACCCAAGCCTTGACCGAAACCCTGGACGCCATCCAGGAAGTGCGTGCCGGTAATCGTCAGGGTTTTTTCCTCGGACGGTTGGGGCAGCGAGCGCGGGAAGTGCGCGATTACGCGGTGAGCTCGCAGTGGAAAACCGATGCATCGAATCGGGCCAGCGGTTTGCTGTTCCAGTTCGGCATCGATATTTTCCGCGCCGCGGCCATGCTCACCGTGCTGTTTTCCGACCTGTCCATCGGCCAGATGCTGGCGGTGTTCAGCTACCTGTGGTTCATGATCGGTCCGGTGGAACAGCTGCTCAATCTGCAGTACGCCTTTTATGCCGCTGGTGGTGCGCTGTCGCGGATCAACGAGTTGCTGGCCCGTGCCGACGAGCCGCAATACACCGGCAGTGTCGATCCGTTCCAAGGGCGCGACACGGTGGGCATCGAAGTGCAGGGGCTGAGTTTCGGCTACGGCGACGAGTTGGTGCTGAATCAAATGAACCTGTCGATTGCCCCCGGTGAAAAAGTCGCGATTGTCGGCGCCAGCGGTGGAGGCAAAAGTACCCTGGTGCAGTTGCTGCTGGGCTTGTACACGCCGCTGGCCGGGACTATCCGTTTCGGTGGTTCGACTCAGCAAGAAATCGGCCTGGAAACCGTGCGCGAAAATGTCGCCGTGGTCCTGCAACATCCCGCCCTGTTCAACGACACCGTGCGCGCCAACCTGACCATGGGCCGCGAACGCAGTGACGAGGCCTGCTGGCAGGCACTGGAAATTGCTCAGTTGCAACACACGGTGCGTGAACTGCCCAATGGCCTGGACAGTATCGTCGGGCGATCCGGCGTGCGTTTATCCGGCGGGCAGCGTCAACGCCTGGCGATTGCCCGAATGGTGTTGGCCGAGCCCAAAGTGGTGATCCTCGACGAAGCCACGTCCGCACTGGACGCGGCCACTGAGTACAACCTGCACCAGGCGCTGGCGCGGTTCTTGAGCCACCGCACCACGTTGATCATTGCGCATCGATTGTCGGCCGTGAAGCAGGCTGATCGGGTGCTGGTGTTCGATGGCGGGCAGGTTGCCGAGGATGGCGACCATCAGCAGTTGATTGCCGATGGTGGTTTGTACGCCAAGCTGTATGGGCATTTGCAGCAGCACTGATAAAGTCGCGAAGTCATTTCCAGGTCACTTGCAGTGCACCAGGGCTACCGTCATAACCAAATTGCTTCATGACGACGGCGCATGAGTCGCAAGGCGCCATAGTGGTGGCTATCGTGATGGAATCAAGATCTTTAGGGTCAGGGTATTTGGTTCGTATGACGCTGATGAGCTTGCTTTCGGTGTCCAGCGAAGTGGGGCGAGATGTGAGCGCAGGCGTGTACGTCTCAATATTGTCGATGGTGTGGGGGATCGCCTGTAGCTTGCCTTGGGGAGTTACGCTAAGTGCCGTCTCCGGGAAGCGCATTCCATTATCTATATTGAAGTAACTCGTACTGCCGACTTTTACTTCATCCATATTTCTGTTTTTGGCAAACAACGGCAAAAAGCCGGTGTCACGCTTGCTACCGGATACGCTGACATACACTTCACGCACCCCTGCCTTGGTCTTTATTTCGACGAACGCAATGTTCCTGGGGTTGTGCAAAGGCCGACCGGTTTTTTGCCTGATAAGTTCTTGTAGTTGCCGCATTGTGTCATCGATTTTTAATGCCTTGGGTCCGCCCTGAACCGACGACTCCAAGGTTATGACGGTTTTCTGAAACAGTGTGTTGAAAACCTCCGCAGTCGTATCCCGCACGCTGTCCGGCGTAGCCTTGGACAAGGACCAGGTCGCGGCGCCATCGGTGGAGTTCCTGATGATCATTCTTGTGGAGTGATCGAACAGGGCCGCTTCTGCTGGGCTGGTATCGACCTTGAGCAATCTGAGCGTATCGGGCGGATTGGCATGGCTACCGATCGAAATGGCAATTTCATCCATGGCTCTCAATGCGCGCTCCACCGCTTCCTGGCCATGGATTCTTACCATGTTATTGGAGTTCAGTGAGCCGGTGTACACCACCATTAACTCTTTCCTCAGTTCGTCAGGAAGGGTGTCGGCTTTTCTGAAGGTCAGGAGGTCTTTAGCGCTTTGGCCCTTTGCGCGCGAGGTAACGTAAAAGTCTCCCGCGCTCAGCCGCGTGAACACGTAATGTTTTGAACCGTCGATTGACTCTACGATAGTTGCGCCCACGCGAAATTTATCGACGAGTTTTTGCCCGGATACGGGAACGCTGACCATGACCCGCCCATACATCCCTTTCTGAAACTCCAGTACGGCCTTGAGGGATGAATTGGCAGCTATTGAGGACACTTGCATCGGTGCCCTGCCTGTTGCGGGGGTGTAAATGGCGTCTCCGAACCAGGGGGCCCAGCCTTTGGTTTCATCGAAAGTAGCGATAGCAGGGGTAGGAGCCGGGTCGCGAGTGACGTAGCTTGTTTGACACAGCTCGGGACCAGGGGCGCGACGTACCCGGCAAGGCAAGGATCTGAACATTGCCTGATCATCAATCAAGTCGGCACGGCGCAGTTGGTTGCCGTCCAGACGATAGGGAATGTCATCAACGAACAGTGTGGTTCGACCATCGACCTCAAGTACTTCACGGACATGGGCGTCTTTCGGAAGTTCTACCAGGACGTGGGATTCGGTAGGAGATAACGTTTTGAAGGTTGACCGGCCCTGTACGAGGTTTTTGCTGTGATTGTGCAGGCGGGGGCCGTAGGGCAAGGATGTCACTGGATCGACGGGGTGGAATCGGGTCAGGTCCGATGGGCTGGTATTGCGCACAAGTACATCATCGACACCGTTGACCGTTGCCAGTCGATCACCGCTTGCCAGCGGCTTCCAGCGCCCCGGATCGGTCGTCTGGGGCAGGTTGTGCACCAGTCGGTAGCTGTCGGCGTGTCCTGTCAGTTTCTTGAACCCGCTAACACCAATGCGTCCCGCCGTATGCAGTCCTTTCCACGCACCGCTTCCCAGTGTCTTGAGTAGTGTCGGGACCCCATCCAGCGGATTGAGGTTGCTCAGGGAAGCGGTCAGGAGTTTTCGGGTCAATGTTGAAAAGGAAGGCAGACTTGCTTTGACGGTCATTTGCGAGGCTTTGGCGCCCGCCCTGATCAGCCGCACCGAACCTGACATGAATTTCCCGACTGGGGTGAGGAATGAAGCCAGGTCCAGCACGACTCCGGCTACGCCTATGAGTATCTGCTCAATTTTGCCCGACAAAATGTCCTCGATACTGCCCCAGAAGGGTACAAGCCCTTTGGCTATTTCCAGGGTCGTACTGATCCTTTGTTCGCTTCTGGTCCTGATGGTGTCGAATGCCGTCACGCCGCGAGACTGGGTACGCAACAGCTGTTCGTCGACGAACAGGAAGTTCGTTGCAATGTAGTGGGCCACTGCATTCAAACGGGAGGATGCCAGCGCTGTTACTTCGCTATCGTTAACGGCTGCGATTGGCGATACAACTGTGGGCACGTCGCCTACCACGCCGAGGATCGCCACGCAGTACGCTCTTTCAGCAGGCTGCGTGCCATTTAAGTGAGCGGCCCAATCGAGAAGCAGCGTAGTGCTGATTTCAGCAGTATATGTTTGTCCGGGGATCGAGGCGTGCAATGGAAACGTGGTGCGAACCCCGTTGACTGTTGAAACTCTCAGGTGGGGTCGACGACGAATGACGCCAGCATTCGGGATCAGTTCGTAATAGGTAATTTCATGATTGTGGGTCACCTGTAGAACGAAACCTTTTCTTGGCCGGATGTCTCCCCTTGCCTTGATGAGTTTTTCGTCCAGGTGCAGGCTCAGCAAGCGGACGTCACCCCGTTCAAGGGCCTGGCGGTCGGTCAGTGGCAGTGAGGTCAGCAAACTGGCGATCAGGGGCTGATAGGCCGTCCTGATTTTCGAGAGGTAGTTTGTGAAGTCTGTTTCAAACTGCGTGTTGATATCGGGCAACGTCTTGCCTCCGTATCTGGTAATCACACGCCTTTCGATCCCCTCATGATCCTTGCGAAAGAGTTCCTCATGACGCAGGATTCGCTTGTCGTCGATCTTGATCCAGTGACGGGTTCGTGTTTTTCCGTCGGACCGGGTTACAAACCATTTTCTCTTGTCATCGAATTGGCCGTCGGCATAGACATCCAGGAATGCATAGCCTGGCAGCTTCAATGAGGGCGTGTCTTTGGGGCCGCCGCTCGGTGGATCATCGCGCAGCAACTTGAGCCCGTCCGATTCGAACATGGCCTCGCCAAACAGATCATCCTTTACCCGTTTGGCCATCTTCAATCTTTCAGGGGGTGGCAAGTCCAGTGCCATAATGGCGTTGTTCAGGCTCTTGCTGTGGCTTTCCAGCGCCGCCATCGCCCGCTTCATATCGTCCTCGTCGTAATCGGATTTTGTTCGCGATTGAACGATGCCGCAGCAGACCGCCCATTCCAGTGCCGGCCCCATCCTCAGTCGAGTTATCTGCTCAAGTTGTTCGGGCGAGGCGTCGGCGCTCCGGCTCAGGGGCAAGTCGACGAGTTGTTGAAAGGACAGCGCTTGCAATCGATCAAGGCCGAGTTCATCTGCCAGCAGCACGCCGTGCATGAAGTTCACCCACACCACCGAACTTTTGTAAGGAAGGTCGGACGGGATATCGCGCACAGCGAAGTCCTTTGAGAGGCGGGTCTCGAACACCCGCGCGAGAAAGGCCGCCTCTTTTGCATCGGTCACCCGGTTGGTGCGCAGCAAGTGCTGTTCAAAATCGCTGCGCAGGGCCTGGTAGCTTTTGCCCCAGTGAGCCGTGTCTTGCCAGCGGAATCCGGCGACTTCCTGCGGCTCATCCGCTGACGGGGCTTGCAAGTAAAGGCATATGGCTTTGCATACGAGCTGATGGCGCACGGACGCCGAAGTTTGTTCGCCAGGGCCTGCGCCATACCACCTGAGCATCTTGAGCAGCCTGTCCCCCAACTCTTTCGCTTCGACTGTGTTCAGTATTCGCTGGAGGAATACAGACGGCGTTGCTCGCAGTTGATCCATGGAGGTGGAAGCCAGTACCGAGGCGCCAAGATGACCGATTAACGAACGCTTGCCATTCAGGAAAGCCTTCACGATGTTGGTGATTTGAACATCGATGCGTTTTGCCTTGTAAGTGTCGATGGTCATGTGTTGCGCGAGGTTGGGGCCCCCGCGTTGAATAAGCTTGAACCCTCGTCGATCCTGGGCGGTGGTGCGCAGGCCGAAGTTTTCGATATCCGGGCCGTCGTCGAGTCCCAGAGCCTGTCTGGCGCGAAATTCTTCGTCTGCCGGTGACAGCGCCGGTTGATCGGGTGAAGGTGAAGACGTCTCTGTCATGTTGCACTCCTTTGAAAGGGATCCCGTAACGGATAGGGGGAGCCCGAAGTGCCCAGTAAACAGATCTCCAAACTGGCCTTGGCGGTATATATCTATATGGGGCGCACGTGTACGGCGTTGAGGTCGATCCTCTGCTTGCCGGTTTCGAGAACGCACCCTAGTCTAGCTGTAGCGATCACGTTGGATGATGATCTGGCGGTGCTAAAACAAGGGACCTCATGAATCAAGCGCGGACTCTCGGAACGCCACGGCTGTTGGGCATCGTCTGGCCATTTATTGCCGTTGTGTTGTTTCAGGCACTGTTGGGCGGCGTCAGTCTTTACGTTCTTTCAGCGGTTCGTGGCTACGTCGGCGGTGAGAGCCTGTGGTCCAAGGGCCAGAAAGACGCCATCTATTACCTCAATCTCTACGCCGACAGTCGCGACGAGACGATTTTTCTCAAATACCAGAACGCGATTGCCGTGCCTCAGGGCGGCCATGAGTTGCGTATGGCGCTGGATCATCAGCCACCGAATATCGAGGCCGCGCGGCTCGCGATTCTCAAGGGCGGCAATCACCCGGACGACGTCCCCAGCCTGATTTGGCTGTACCTCAATTTCCGGCATTTCAGTTACCTGGAAAAAGCCATCGAGCTCTGGACGATCGGTGACGCGTACCTGGTGCGGCTCGATGACGTCGCGCGGGAAATGCATCAGGGTATCGTCGATAACCAGGCCACCGATGCCGACATCAAGCGCTGGAAGGTGCAGATTTTGGCCATCAACGATGGTGTGACGCCCCCTGCCAAAGCGTTCAGCGATGCCTTGGGCGAGGGCTCGCGCATGATTCTCCGGCTGCTGCTGGCGACGAACCTCGCCACCGCGCTGGGCCTGATCGTGCTGGCGTTGCTGCGTACCCACAAACTGCTCGAACAGCGGCATGCCTTCGCCGATGCCTTGCAGTTGGAGAAAGACCGGGCGCAGATCACCCTGCAATCGATTGGCGACGGGGTGATCACCACCGACGTCGAGGGCGCGATTGCCTACATGAACCCGGCCGCCGAGGCCTTGACTCACTGGAAGGCCGAACAGGCGACGGGGTTGCCATTGGCGGCGCTGTTCAATCTGCTGGACGAGAACGCTCAGGCCGACGGTTTTACCTTGATCGAACACATTTTGAGCGGCCAGCTCAGCGGCGGCAGCGAACATTCCAAACTGATCCAGCGACTGGATGGCAGCACGGTTTCGGTCACCCTGGTCGGTGCGCCGATCCGTAACGCGGGCAAGGTCAGTGGCACCGTGCTGGTGCTGCATGACATGACCCAGGAGCGGCAGTACATCGCCAATCTGTCCTGGCAGGCGACCCATGACGCCTTGACCGGGCTGACCAACCGCCGCGAATTCGAATATCGCCTGGAACAGGCCCTGCATAGCCTGATGCGACAAGCGGGGCGTCACGCCTTGATGTTCCTCGATCTGGATCAATTCAAACTGGTCAACGACACCTGCGGTCATGCTGCCGGCGATGAGTTGTTGCGGCATATTTGTGCGTTGCTGCAATCAGGATTGCGCGAAGGCGACACCCTGGCCCGATTGGGTGGTGACGAGTTCGGCATTCTGTTGGAAAACTGTGCGCCGGAAGCGGCTGAGAAAATTGCCGAAGTCCTGCGCCAGACTGTGCAGAACCTGCATTTTGTCTGGAAAGGCCGACCGTTCGTGACCACGGTGAGCATTGGTCTGGTGCACGTCACTCAGAGTCCGGCCACCCTCGAGGCCTCGCTGCGAGCCGCTGATATGGCCTGTTACATGGCCAAGGAAAAGGGCCGCAACCGGGTTCAGGTCTATCACGCCGACGATTCGGAGCTGTCCCTGCGCTATGGCGAGATGGCTTGGGTGCAGCGCCTGCACATGGCGTTGGAGGAGGACCGCTTTTGCCTGTACTCCCAGGAAATCGCGCCTCTGGGTCTTGGCGAGCGGGACGGCGGACATATCGAAATCCTGCTGCGCCTGCATGACGAAGCCGGGCGCATGATTCTGCCGGACAGTTTCATTCCGGCCGCCGAGCGTTATGGTTTGATGACGTCGCTTGACCGCTGGGTGGTGGAGAACGTTTTCAAGGTCATTGCCCAGGCCATCGCCCAAGAGGGCGAAGAGCCGCTGGCCATGTGTGCGATAAATCTGTCAGGTATTACTATCGGAGATGAGGCGTTTCTGGACTTCCTTCGTGAACAGTTTGTTGCATATTCAATTCCGCCTGAAATGATTTGTTTTGAAATTACAGAAACCAGCGCGATTTCCAATTTGCCTAGCGCAATTAGATTTATTAATGAACTCAAAGGCTTAGGTTGCCACTTCTCATTAGATGACTTCTGTGCCGGTATGTCCTCATTCGCTTACCTGAAACATTTACCTGTAGACTTCCTGAAGATCGACGGGAGTTTCGTAAAGGATATGCTGGACGACCCGATTAACCGCGCCATGGTCGAAGTGATCAATCACATCGGGCATGTCATGGGTAAGCGCACGATTGCCGAGTTCGTTGAAACACCTCAGATCGAGCAGGCATTGCTGGAGATCGGGGTGGATTACGCTCAAGGGTATCTGATTGAACGCCCGCATCTGTTTACCTGCGACAGTTTACAAAGTCGTCCTGCCAGACCCCGGCCTTTGTTATTCAAGGCGCCCGGCACATTCCGTTGAAAGCTCCTGTCGATCTTGAAATCACAATCAAAAGGAGCGCGACAGTGATCGACACATTCAACAGAACCGGACCCCTCATGGAAGCTGCAAGTTACCCCGCCTGGGCTCAGCAATTGATTCAGGATTGCAGTGAGAGCAAGCGCCGCGTCGTCGAACATGAACTGTACCAGCGGATGCGCGATAACAAGCTCAGCGCAAAAACCATGCGTCAGTACCTCATTGGTGGCTGGCCGGTGGTCGAACAGTTCGCCTTATACATGGCACAGAACCTGGCCAAGACCCGTTTTGCACGCCACCCTGGCGAAGACATGGCGCGTCGCTGGCTGATGCGCAATATTCGCGTCGAACTGAACCATGCCGATTACTGGGTGCACTGGAGCCGTGCTCACGGTATCAGCCTGGAAGATCTGCAGGCGCAACAGGTTGCCCCTGAACTTCACGCCTTGAGTCACTGGTGCTGGCACACCAGTTCGTCGGACTCGTTGATCGTGGCTATCGCCGCCACCAACTATGCCATCGAGGGTGCTACCGGGGAGTGGTCGGCGCTGGTCTGTTCCAGTGGTGTCTATGCGGCATCGTTCCCCGAGGAAGATCGCAAGCGGGCCATGAAGTGGTTGAAGATGCACGCCCAGTACGACGATGCCCATCCTTGGGAAGCGCTGGAAATCATCTGCACCCTGGCGGGGCTGAACCCGAGCAAATCCCTGCAAATGGAATTGCGTCAGGCAGTCTGCAAAAGTTACGACTACATGTACCTGTTCCTGGAGCGATGCATGCAGTTGGAACTGGCGGCAAAAGCCCCGGTAGTCCGTGAGCGGATGGCGTTGGCCGAGAGCTAAAAGACGCAGCCTACGGCAGCTTGTAGGAGCTGCCGTAGGCTGCGATCTCTTCGAAAATATCTACCCCGCCATCGCCAACCGGTTACGCCCCTCGCGCTTGGCCACATACAGCGCACTGTCGGCTCGTCGCAACAGGCTCTCGGCAGACTCGCCGGGCAGCAGGGTCGAGCAACCCAGGCTGACCGTCAGTTCGATGGTCTTGCCTTCGGCCACATAGTCCTGGGCCTGCGCAGCGAACCGCAGTCGTTCGCCGACCATGGCCGCGGCTTCCCGGCTGGTGTTGGACAGCAGGATCATGAATTCTTCGCCTCCAAACCGGAACACCATGTCCACGTTACGCAACTGGCTTTTGATCGAGGCCGCGACGGCCTTGAGCACTTCATCGCCGGCGCTGTGCCCGTAGGTGTCGTTGATCTGTTTGAAGTGATCGATGTCCAGCATCAGCAACGACAGGGGCTGTGAGTGTCGGCGCGACATCTCGATTTCCCGTTGCAGCGTCTGATCCATCGCGATGCGATTGCCGGTGTCGGTCAGCGGGTCGCGCAAGGCGCTTTGGGTGGCGGCACGGTAGAGCAGGGCATTGCGCATCGGGTAGAGAAGCGCTGATAACAGCGATTCCAGATGGCCTTGCTCTTCATCGCTGAAACGCTGATTGCGACGGAACACCAGTTCACCCAATTGCTCGCCTTCATGACTGAGGCTGTAGCTGATCGAATGATGACCTCGCTGGCCGAACTGCAGGCGCAAGTCGCTGGGCTGATGCTCATAATTCAAGGCATCCAGCGGTACAAGGCGCTGAATTTCACGGAAGAAAAGTCCGAGAATACGTTGCGGCTCAAGACTGGTTTGCAGTTGCAGGCCCAGCTCCTGACGCAACTGCGCAAGACTGACGGGCCGCTCCAGAAGGGGAGGCTGCTGACCAAAGCCCAGGCGTTGCAATTTGGCGCTGTCGAAGTCAATTGCGTTGGTCTGGGAAGGCGATTTCATATGGCGTGAGCCCCTAAACAGTAAGACTGTCTTACAGGCTGGGTGAGAGCGGCTTTGGGCTGCGCGTCATACTGGTCCATCAGTCCCGTAGGACATTTGGCACGAGTTTAGTCCGCTTTGCCGAAGATTAGTAACCTCTCGGCTCGAGCTCTGCCCCGTCTGCTTTCACACGGCGTGTCTGAGCAAAATTAGAGCGAAAGTCGTGCCATTCGGTTCAGTCGGTTAAAAAGCGTTCTAAATCAACAAGGTTGGGGAGGTTGCGAAGGATGGTGTCGGGGGTATTGGCATTTATTTGACTTGAAACAGCAACAGTTATCACGGGCTTTGCGTGCCGCGACGGGAAGTCGTCGCGGCACAAAAGCGACGCACGGGCATTACTGAGCGTCGAACGCCTGACCGTTGATGCCGGTACTGTCCGGCCCCATCAAGTAAAGGTAGACCGGCATGATCTCCTCGGGTGTCGGGTTGTTCAGCGGATTTTCCCCAGGGTAGGCCTGAGCGCGCATGCTGGTGCGGGTGGCGCCGGGGTTGATGCTGTTGGAGCGCACGGGGGCGACGGTGTCTACTTCGTCGGCCAGGGTTTGCATCAGGCCTTCAGTGGCGAACTTGGACACGCCGTAAGCGCCCCAATATGCACGACCCTTGCGACCGACGCTGCTGGAGGTGAACACCACCGAGGCGTCCTGCGATAGCTTGAGCAGCGGCAGCAGGGTGCTGGTGAGCATGAACATGGCGTTGACGTTGACCTGCATGACGCGCATGAAGTTCTCGCCGGACAACTGCTCGATCGGTGTGCGTGGGCCGATGATCGACGCGTTGTGAAGCAAGCCGTCGAGGTGGCCGAATTCGGTTTCGATCATGGCCGCCAGTTCATCGTATTGGTGGGGCAGGGCGGTTTCCAGGTTGAACGGGATCACCACCGGTTGTGGATGCCCGGCCGCTTCGATTTCGTCGTAGACCTGAGTCAGATTGGCTTCGGTCTTGCCCAGCAGTAACACGGTGGCGCCATGAGCGGCGTAGGTTTTCGCGGCGGCAGCACCGATGCCTCGGCCAGCGCCGGTGACCAGGATGACCCGGTCCTTGAGCAATTCAGGACGGGCGGAATAATCAAACATAAAAAACCTCAACACAATTCAACAGGCAGGCATCGTATTTGTGGCGAGGGAGCTTGCTCCCGCTCGGCTGCGAAGCAGTCGTAAACCTGCAAATGCGACATACCTGACACTGCGCGATAATAAAAGGGGCCGTTTCGCAGCCCAGCGGGAGCAAGCTCCCTCGCCACAAAAGCCTCTGTCATCAGCAACTGCACAAAGCGCTATCCAGCACCAGGCGCAACTCCATTGGATGATCGACCACCACATCCGCGCCCCAATGCCGCGGGTTATCCTCCGGATGAATGTAGCCGTAGGTCACGGCGGCTGTTCTGGTGCCGGCATCGCGGCCGGATTCGATATCGCGCAGGTCATCACCGACGAACAGCACGCTGGCCGGATCGAGGTCGAGCATCTTGCACGCCAGGATCAACGGCTCCGGGTCCGGTTTGCTGTTCTTCACATGATCCGGGCAGATCAGCAGCGCCGAACGCTCGGCCAGCCCCAATTGCTGCATGATCGGCTCGGCGAAGCGCAGCGGCTTGTTGGTGACCACGCCCCAGATCAGGTTGGCCTTCTCGATGTCGGCCAGCAATTCGCCCATGCCGTCGAAGAGCTTGCTGTGCACCGCGCAACCTTTGACATAGCGCTCCAGAAACTCCAGGCGCAGCTCCTCGAAGCCCGGCGATTCCGGGTCCATCGAGAAAGTCACTGCAACCATCGCCCTGGCGCCGCCGGAGATTTCGTCACGGATGTGCTTGTCGTTCATCGGCGGCAAACCACGCTCGGCACGCATCGCCTGGCAGATGGCGATGAAGTCCGGCGCGGTGTCGAGCAGGGTGCCGTCCATGTCGAAAAGAACTGCTCTGATACGCATCGGCTTACTCCTCGCGCAGGGTCTGGATCATGTAGTTGACGTCGACATCGGATGCCAGTTTGTAGTGCTTGGTCAGCGGGTTGTAGGTCAGGCCGATGATGTCCTTGACGGTCAGGCCGGCCATGCGACTCCAGGCACCGAGCTCGGAAGGGCGGATGAATTTCTTGAAGTCGTGAGTGCCACGCGGCAGCAGCTTCATGATGTATTCGGCGCCGACGATGGCGAACAGATAGGCCTTCGGATTGCGGTTGATGGTGGAGAAGAACACCTGGCCGCCAGGCTTGACCATGCGGAAGCAGGCGCGGATCACCGAGGACGGATCCGGAACGTGTTCAAGCATTTCCAGGCAGGTGACGACGTCGAACTGCTCAGGCATTTCTTCGGCCAGCGCTTCGGCGGTGATTTGCCGGTACTCGACGTTTACGCCGGATTCCAGCTGATGCAATTGCGCGACCGCCAGCGGCGCTTCGCCCATGTCGATGCCCATCACGGTGGCGCCGCGCTGGGCCATGGCTTCGCTGAGGATGCCGCCGCCGCAACCGACGTCGAGGACTTTCTTGCCGGCCAGATTGACGCGCTCGTCGATCCAGTTGACCCGCAGGGGGTTGATGTCGTGCAGCGGTTTGAACTCGCTTTCGCGGTCCCACCAGCGATGGGCCAGGGCTTCGAATTTGGCGATTTCGGCGTGGTCGACGTTGCTCATGGTGTCAGTCCTCTAAAACTTGAAAAATTCTGTTGCCCCGGTGTTGGTCCAGGGTGCTTACGATTCGGTGTGGCCGCTGATGCGCCTGCCCCAGGCCTTGGCGGTGGCGCACAGTTGCGCTTCATCCAGGCGGGTCAGGCGGCGGTCGTCGAGCAGTTGCTTGCCAGCGACCCAAAGGTGTTTCACGCAGTCGCGGCCAGTGGCATATATAAGTTGCGAAACCGGGTCGTAGACCGGTTGCTGCGCCAGGCCCGACAGGTCGAATGCGACGATGTCTGCCGCTTTGCCGACTTCCAGCGAACCGGTTTGCGCTTCGATTCCCAGCGCGCGGGCGCCATTGAGCGTGGCCATGCGCAGGGCGCGATGGGCGTCCAGCGCGGTGGCCGAGCCGGCGACAGCCTTGGCCAGCAATGCGGCGGTGCGGGTTTCACCAAGCAGGTCCAGGTCATTATTGCTGGCCGCGCCGTCGGTGCCGACTGCCACATTCACCCCAGCCTGCCACAAGCGCTCGACCGGGCAGAAGCCACTGGCCAGCTTCAGGTTCGACTCAGGGCAATGAATCACATTGGTGTTACTTTCTACCAGCAGCGCCAGGTCTTCATCGCTGATCTGGGTCATGTGAACGGCCTGGAAACGCGGCCCGAGCAGGCCCAGGCGGCCGAGGCGGGCCAGCGGGCGTTCGCCGCGCTGCTCCACCGACTGCTGCACTTCGAAGGCGGTTTCGTGGACATGCATGTGAATCGAGGCGTCCAGCTCTTCGGCGATCACCCGGATTTTTTCCAGGTTTTCGTCGCCCACGGTGTACGGGGCATGGGGGCCGAAGGTGACTTTGATCCGTTCGTGATGCTTGAGATCGCCGAATAATTCGACGCCCTGACGAATGGCTTCATCCGCCGTGCTGGCGCCTGGAATCGGGAAATCGAGGATCGGAATGGCGATCTGGGCGCGAATGCCGCTGTTATGTACGCGTTCGCTGGCGACCTTCGGGAAGAAATACATGTCAGAGAAGCAGGTGATGCCACCTTTGATCTGCTCGGCGATGGCCAGGTCCGTGCCGTCGCGTACGAACGCCTCGTCGACCCATTTGGCTTCGGCCGGCCAGATGTGGTCTTCCAGCCAGGTCATCAGCGGCAGATCGTCGGCCAGGCCGCGGAACAGCGTCATTGCTGCATGCCCGTGGGCATTGATCAGGCCCGGGCTGAGCAGCATGCCCGGCAATTCGCGCACTTCGGCTGCGTTAAGCTTCAAGGCTGCTGCGCGTGGGCCGATAAACACGATACGACCGTCGCGGATACCCAGGGCATGCTCTTTAAGGACCACGCCAGCCGGTTCGACGGGTACCAGCCAGGTTGGCAGCAATAATAGGTCGAGCGCAGCGGTGGGGGTCGGCATCGAGAGTCGGTTCCAGTGCTTTTGTAAAGGATGGCGAAGTATACCCGAGCGTCTTCGCGGGGGGATCGCTATAATCGGCGGCTTTTGTTCATGAGTGCGGGGTGTGGGATGCGCGATCGACTGTTGGCTGCGGAGAAGGTGAAGGCCATCGATTGGCGTGATGGCGCACTGTACTTGCTGGATCAGCGTATTTTGCCGTTCGAGGAAACCTGGATCGCCTACACCAGCGCTGCGGGTGTGGCCGAAGCCATTCGCTCGATGGTGGTGCGCGGTGCGCCGGCTATTGGCATCAGTGCGGCCTATGGCGTGGTGCTGGCGGCCCGTACCCGTTTTGCCGAAGGTGGCGACTGGCAAGCGGCGCTGGAAGAGGATTTCGCGCTGCTGGCCGACTCCCGTCCGACCGCGGTCAATCTGTTCTGGGCCTTGGGTCGCATGCGTGAGCGGCTTGAGCGCCTGAGGGAGCACGCCGATCCGTTGTCGGTGCTGGAAGCCGAAGCCATCGCCATCCACGAAAGTGATCGCGAAGCCAACCTGACCATGGCCCAGTTGGGCGTCGACCTGATCCGCAAACATCAAGGCAACGCCCAGGCGATCCTCACGCATTGCAACACCGGTGCACTGGCCACCGGTGGTTTCGGTACGGCGCTGGGGGTGATTCGCGGGGCGTTCATCGAAGGCATGGTCGAGCGCGTCTACGCCGACGAAACCCGGCCATGGCTGCAAGGTTCGCGATTGACTGCGTGGGAATTGGCCAATGAGGGTATTCCGGTGACCCTCAATGTCGATTCCGCTGCCGCGCACATCATGAAAACCAAGGGTGTGACCTGGGTGATCGTCGGCGCCGACCGGATTACCGCCAATGGCGATGTGGCGAACAAGATCGGTACCTACCAGTTGGCGGTCAACGCCATGCACCACGGCGTGCGCTTCATGGTGGTGGCGCCGAGTTCGACCATCGACATGAATCTGGCCAGTGGCGACGAGATTCCTATCGAAGAGCGTGATGGCCGCGAGTTGCTGGAAGTTGGCGGCAAGCGGGTGGGGGCAGATGTGGAAGCGTTCAACCCGGTTTTCGACGTGACCCCGGCCGACCTGATCGATGCGATCGTCACCGAAAAAGGCATCGTCGAGCGCCCGGACACCGCGAAAATGGCTCAATTGATGTGCCGCAAGCGTCTGCATTAAATCATTCAGGCTGCACGAAATCGGTGTTTACAAGTGAAAAATACGGTTGAATGCCGGTTGATCACGCCTCTAAGCCCCTCTCGTCTCCTTCAAGCCTGTCACCGGTCAACTAACTATGCTCCATGCGCATCTGGGGGATAGGTGCGTGGCGGCTCTTGTGATAACATCCGGCGGTTTCCAGGGTAGCCTGATGTGGCTGCCTTTACTGCGCAGATCCATGGCATAACTCGTTGATTTGTCGTAAGTCGGTGCATGGCACTCAGTCTGTACCGGCGAGCTTCGTTCGTCCCATATGGATGTGACGAAGTTTCACCAGAAAAAGGAATCAGGCTTCTCATGGGCGAACTGGCCAAAGAAATCCTCCCGGTCAATATCGAAGACGAGCTGAAGCAGTCCTACCTCGACTACGCGATGAGCGTTATTGTCGGGCGGGCACTGCCGGATGCGCGCGATGGCTTGAAGCCCGTGCACCGGCGTGTGCTGTTCGCGATGAGCGAGCTGGGCAACGACTTCAACAAGCCGTACAAGAAATCTGCCCGTGTTGTCGGTGACGTGATCGGTAAGTATCACCCGCACGGTGATACCGCGGTGTACGACACCATCGTTCGGATGGCGCAGCCATTCTCGCTGCGTTACCTGCTGGTGGACGGTCAGGGCAACTTCGGTTCGGTGGACGGCGACAACGCCGCGGCCATGCGATACACCGAAGTACGCATGACCAAGCTGGCGCACGAGCTGCTGGCCGACCTGCATAAAGAAACCGTGGACTGGGTGCCGAACTACGACGGCACCGAAATGATCCCCGCGGTCATGCCGACCAAGATCCCCAACCTGCTGGTCAACGGCTCCAGCGGTATCGCCGTGGGCATGGCGACCAACATTCCGCCGCACAACCTCGGTGAAGTCATCGACGGTTGCCTGGCACTCATCGACAATCCGGAGCTGACTGTCGATGAGCTGATGCAATACATCCCCGGTCCGGACTTCCCGACCGCCGCGATCATCAACGGTCGCGCCGGCATCATCGAAGCCTACCGCACCGGTCGCGGGCGCATTTACATGCGTGCCCGCTCGATCATCGAAGACATCGACAAGGTCGGTGGCCGTCAGCAGATCGTCATCACCGAACTCCCTTACCAGCTGAACAAGGCCCGTCTGATCGAGAAGATCGCCGAGCTGGTCAAAGAGAAGAAGCTCGAAGGCATCACCGAGCTGCGCGACGAGTCCGACAAGGACGGTATGCGCGTCGTGATCGAGCTGCGTCGCGGTGAAGTGCCTGAGGTGATTCTCAACAACCTCTACGCCCAGACTCAGCTGCAAAGCGTGTTCGGCATCAACATCGTTGCGCTGATCGACGGCCGTCCGCGGATCCTCAACCTCAAGGATCTGCTGGAAGCCTTCGTTCGTCACCGTCGCGAAGTCGTGACCCGTCGTACCGTGTTCGAGCTGCGTAAAGCGCGCGAACGCGGCCACATCCTGGAAGGTCAAGCGGTTGCCCTGTCGAACATCGACCCGGTCATCGCCCTGATCAAGGCTTCGCCGACCCCGTCGGAAGCCAAGGAAGCGCTGATCAGCACGCCGTGGGAGTCCTCCGCGGTGGTTGCAATGGTTGAGCGTGCCGGTGCCGATTCGTGCCGTCCGGAAAACCTCGATCCACAATACGGCCTGCGCGACGGCAAGTACTTCCTGTCGCCAGAGCAGGCGCAAGCCATTCTGGAACTGCGTCTGCACCGCCTGACCGGTCTGGAGCACGAGAAGCTGCTGGCCGAGTATCAAGAGATCCTCAACCAGATCGGCGAGCTGATCCGCATCCTCAACAGCGCCACGCGCCTGATGGAAGTGATCCGCGAAGAGCTGGAAGTGATCCGCGCCGAGTACGGCGATGTGCGTCGCACCGAGATTCTCGATGCCCGTCTCGACCTGACCCTGGGCGACATGATCCCGGAAGAAGAGCGCGTCGTGACCATTTCCCACGGTGGCTACGCCAAGACCCAGCCTTTGGCTGCGTACCAGGCTCAGCGTCGTGGCGGTAAAGGTAAATCGGCTACCGGCGTGAAGGATGAGGACTACATCGCTCACCTGCTGGTCGCCAACAGCCACACCACGCTGCTGCTGTTCTCCAGCAAAGGCAAAGTGTACTGGCTGAAAACCTACGAAATCCCGGAAGCCTCCCGCGCGGCCCGTGGTCGTCCGCTGGTCAACCTGCTGCCGCTGGACAGTGATGAATACATCACCACCATGCTGCCGGTCGAGGAATACACCGAAGGTCACTTCATCTTCATGGCCACTGCCAAAGGCACCGTGAAGAAGACCCCGCTGGAATCCTTCAGCCGTCAACGCAGCGTCGGTCTGATCGCGCTGGAGCTGGATGAAGGCGACGTGCTGATCTCTGCGGCCATTACCGATGGCGATCGCGAAGTCATGCTGTTCTCCGACGGCGGCAAGGTGACTCGCTTCAAGGAAACCGACGTTCGCGCCATGGGCCGTACCGCTCGCGGTGTCCGCGGCATGCGTCTGCCGGAAGGCCAGAAGCTGATTTCCATGTTGATCCCGGAAGAAGGCAGCCAGATCCTCACCGCTTCGGCGCGTGGTTTCGGCAAGCGCACCGCGATCACCGAGTTCCCTGAGTACAAGCGTGGCGGTCAGGGTGTTATCGCCATGGTCAGCAACGAGCGTAACGGCCGTCTGGTCGGCGCGGTCCAAGTGCTCGACGGCGAGGAAATCATGCTGATTTCCGACCAGGGTACGTTGGTTCGTACCCGCGTCGACGAAGTGTCCAGCCTGGGCCGTAACACCCAGGGTGTGACCCTGATCAAGCTGGCCAACGATGAAACGCTGGTGGGCCTGGAGCGGGTTCAGGAGCCGTCGGAAGTCGAAGGCGAAGAGCTGGAAGGCGAAGGGCTTGCAGGTGAAGAGGGTGCAGTGTTCGAGGGTGAGGTCGTGATCGACGATGTTGCCGACGACCAGCAACTCGACGCCGCCGCCGACGAAGAGCCGCAGGAGTAAGCGGGCAAGCAGGGGGCGGATGAAGATTCGCCCCCTTGTTGTTTGTCCTCAGGGAACTGTGGAATTGTTTTTTATGTAGGAGTTGTCGAGCGAAGCGATGCTGCGATCTCTTGATCTGGCTCTTGCTTTCGCTCAGCACTAAAAGATCGCAGCCTCGCTCTGCTCGACAGCTCCTACAGATTTATTGCGTGATACCACCAAATCAGAGCGAGATTGGATGTGAGCAAGAGAGCCTATAACTTCTGTGCCGGTCCTGCGGCGCTTCCCGAAGCTGTCCTGAAGCGCGCCCAGGCTGAACTCCTTGATTGGCACGGCAAGGGCCTGTCGGTCATGGAAATGAGCCATCGCAGCGATGAGTTCGTGTCCATTGCCACCAAGGCCGAGCAGGATCTGCGTGATCTGCTGAATATCCCCTCGAACTATAAAGTGCTGTTTCTGCAAGGTGGCGCGAGCCAGCAATTTGCTCAGATTCCGCTGAACCTGTTGCCGGAAAGCGGCACCGCCGACTATATCGACACCGGTATCTGGTCTCAGAAGGCGATCGAAGAAGCCTCGCGCTACGGCCACGTCAACGTTGCCGCAACCGCCAAGCCTTACGACTATTTCGCTGTGCCGGGTCAGAACGAATGGAACCTGTCGAAAGATGCGGCCTACGTTCACTACGCGCCGAACGAAACCATCGGCGGCCTGGAATTCCAGTGGATCCCGGAAACCGGTGATGTGCCGCTGGTCGCCGACATGTCCTCGGACATTCTTTCGCGCCCGGTGGATGTCTCGCGTTTCGGCATGATCTACGCCGGCGCCCAGAAAAACATCGGCCCGAGCGGCATCGTCGTCAACATCGTTCGCGAAGACCTGCTGGGTAACGCCCGTTCCATCTGCCCGACCATGCTCAACTACAAGGTCGCGGCCGACAACGGCTCGATGTACAACACACCGCCAACACTGGCCTGGTACTTGTCCGGCCTGGTGTTCGAGTGGCTGAAAGAGCAGGGCGGCGTCGAAGCCATCGGCAAGCTCAATGAAGTGAAGCAGCGCACGCTGTACGACTTCATCGACGCCAGCGGCTTGTATAGCAACCCGATCAACAAGTCGGACCGTTCGTGGATGAACGTGCCGTTCCGTCTGGCCGACGATCGTCTCGACAAGCCGTTCCTGGCCGGTGCCGACGAACGTGGCCTGTTGAACCTCAAAGGTCACCGTTCCGTGGGCGGCATGCGTGCCTCCATCTATAACGCCGTCGATATCGTTGCGGTCAACGCACTGGTTTCGTACATGGCAGAGTTCGAGAAGGAACACGGCTAATGTCTGAGCAAGAACTCAAGGCACTGCGCCTGCGCATTGATGCTCTGGACGAAAAGGTCCTGGAGCTGATCAGTGAGCGCGCACGCTGCGCCCAGGAAGTTGCGCGAGTAAAGATGGCCTCGCTGGCCGAAGGCGAAGTGCCGGTGTTCTATCGTCCTGAGCGTGAAGCTCAGGTGCTCAAGCGCGTGATGGAGCGTAACCAGGGGCCGCTGGGCAACGAAGAGATGGCGCGGCTGTTCCGCGAAATCATGTCCTCGTGCCTGGCCCTCGAGCAGCCGCTGAAAGTGGCTTACCTCGGCCCTGAAGGTACCTTCACTCAGGCTGCGGCCATGAAGCACTTCGGTCACGCGGTGATCAGCAAGCCAATGGCGGCGATCGACGAAGTGTTCCGTGAAGTGGCGGCCGGTGCGGTGAACTTTGGCGTGGTCCCGGTGGAAAACTCCACCGAAGGCGCGGTCAACCACACTCTCGACAGCTTCCTCGAACACGACATGGTGATCTGTGGCGAAGTCGAGCTGCGTATTCACCATCACCTGTTGGTTGGCGAAAATACCAAGACCGACAGCATCAGCCGTATCTATTCCCACGCCCAGTCCCTGGCCCAGTGCCGCAAGTGGCTGGACGCCCATTACCCGAATGTCGAGCGCGTGGCGGTGTCCAGCAACGCCGAAGCGGCCAAACGGGTCAAGGGTGAGTGGAACTCGGCGGCGATTGCCGGCGACATGGCTGCCGGCCTCTACGGGTTGACCCGTCTGGCTGAGAAAATCGAGGATCGCCCGGACAACTCCACGCGATTCCTGATGATCGGCAGCCAGGAAGTGCCGCCGACCGGTGATGACAAGACCTCGATCATCGTTTCCATGAGCAACAAGCCCGGCGCTCTCCACGAGTTGCTGGTGCCGTTCCACGACAATGGCATCGATCTGACACGGATCGAGACCCGTCCGTCGCGCAGCGGTAAATGGACCTACGTGTTCTTCATCGACTTCGTCGGCCATCACCGCGACCCGCTGGTCAAAGGTGTGCTGGAAAAGATCAGTCAGGAAGCGGTGGCACTCAAGGTGCTGGGTTCCTACCCGAAAGCAGTTCTCTAAGGGCGGTAGCAAATGAGTGGCAACTTCCTCGCTCTGGCACAGCCGGGCGTGCAACAACTTTCGCCTTACGTTCCGGGCAAGCCTGTGGACGAACTGGCCCGTGAGCTGAACCTCGATCCGGCCAGCATCGTCAAGCTGGCGAGCAACGAAAACCCGTTGGGCGCCAGTCCCAAGGCGCTGGCGGCGATTCGCGAAGCGCTGGCCGAGCTGACCCGCTATCCGGACGGCAATGGTTTTGCGCTCAAAACCCTGTTGGCCGATCAGTGTCGCGTCGAGCTGAACCAAGTGACGCTGGGCAACGGCTCCAACGATATTCTGGAGCTGGTGGCGCGTGCCTATCTGGCACCGGGCCTGAACGCGGTGTTCAGCGAACATGCGTTTGCGGTCTATCCGATCGCGACCCAGGCCGTTGGCGCCCAGGCAAAAGTGATCCCGGCCAAAGACTGGGGTCATGATCTGCCGGCGATGCTGGCCGCGATCGATGCCGATACCCGCGTGGTATTCATCGCCAACCCGAACAACCCGACCGGGACCTGGTTCGACGCCGAGGCGCTGGATGAATTCCTGCAGGACGTTCCGGCCCATGTGCTGGTGGTGCTGGACGAGGCCTACATCGAGTACGCCGAAGGCAGCGACTTGCCGGATGGCCTGGACTATCTGGCGGCCTATCCGAACCTACTGGTCTCGCGCACCTTCTCCAAGGCCTATGGTCTGGCGTCGCTGCGGGTCGGCTACGGTTTGTCCTCGGCCATCGTCGCTGATGTGCTCAATCGCGTGCGTCAGCCGTTCAACGTCAACAGCCTCGCGCTGGCCGCCGCTTGTGCCGCGCTGCAAGACGTCGAGTACCTGGCTGAAAGCCGTCGCCTGAACCAATCCGGCATGCAGCAGCTTGAGGCGGGTTTCCGTGAGTTGGGGCTGAGCTGGATTCCATCCAGAGGCAACTTCATCTGTGTCGATCTGGGTCGCGTTGCTGCCCCGGTTTTCCAGGGGTTGCTGCGCGAAGGCGTGATCGTGCGTCCGGTGGCCAACTACGGCATGCCGAATCACCTGCGCATCACCATCGGTTTGCCAGCGGAAAACAGCCGCTTCCTCGAGGCGCTGACCAAGGTTATGGCTCGTGGTTGATGTCACTGCACTGCAATCTGCTGAACCTATGATCGGTCGCCTGGTGGTGGTCGGTCTGGGTTTGATCGGCGGTTCGTTTGCCAAAGGCCTGCGTGAAAGCGGTCTGTGCCGCGAAGTGGTCGGGGTCGATCTCGACCCGCAGTCGCGCAAGCTGGCGGTCGAGTTGGGTGTGGTGGATCGCTGCGAAGAAGACCTGGTGGCGGCTTGCCAGGGCGCGGACGTGATTCAGTTGGCGGTGCCGATCCTGGCTATGGAGAAACTGCTCGCGCTGTTGGCGGGCATGGATCTGGGACAGGCGATCCTGACTGACGTCGGCAGTGCCAAGGGCAATGTGGTGCGCGCGGCGACCGAAGCGTTTGGCGGCATGCCGGCGCGTTTCGTGCCAGGGCATCCGATTGCCGGTTCCGAGCAGAGCGGGGTGGAAGCCTCCAATGCTGACCTGTTCCGTCGCCATAAAGTGATTCTGACGCCGCTGGATCAGACCGATCCGGCCGCGCTGGCGGTGGTCGACCGGTTGTGGCGCGAATTGGGCGCCGACGTCGAGCACATGCAAGTCGAGCGTCATGACGAAGTGTTGGCGGCGACCAGCCATTTGCCGCACTTGCTGGCGTTCGGTTTGGTCGATTCATTGGCCAAACGCAATGAAAATCTTGAGATCTTCCGTTACGCTGCGGGCGGTTTCCGCGATTTCACAAGAATCGCCGGTAGCGACCCGGTCATGTGGCACGACATCTTCCTCGCCAACCGCGAAGCTGTCCTGCGCACACTCGATACATTTCGCAGCGACCTCGACGCCTTGCGCGACGCGGTCGATGCAGGGGATGGGCACCAATTGTTGGGCGTGTTCACTCGCGCCCGGGTTGCCCGCGAGCATTTCAGTAAAATCCTGGCCCGCCGGGCCTATGTGGACGCTATGAATTCCAACGATCTGATTTTCCTGGCACAACCTGGTGGCCGCCTGACTGGGCGGATTCGTGTACCGGGCGACAAATCGATTTCCCACCGCTCGATCATGCTCGGTTCCCTGGCCGAAGGCGTCACCGAAGTGGAAGGTTTCCTCGAGGGCGAAGACGCCCTGGCGACCCTGCAAGCTTTCCGCGACATGGGTGTCGTCATCGAAGGTCCGCACCATGGTCGCGTGACCATTCACGGCGTCGGCCTGCATGGCCTGAAGCCTGCGCCGGGCCCGATCTATCTGGGTAACTCCGGCACTTCGATGCGTCTGCTGTCTGGCCTGCTGGCTGCGCAGAACTTCGACAGTACCCTGACCGGCGACGCTTCGTTGTCCAAGCGTCCGATGAATCGCGTGGCCAATCCGCTACGTGAAATGGGCGCTGTGATCGAGACCGCCGCTGACGGTCGTCCACCGATGACCATTCGTGGCGGCAACAAGCTCAAGGGCCTGACTTACACCATGCCGATGGCCAGTGCCCAGGTTAAATCGTGCCTGCTGCTGGCGGGTCTGTATGCCGAAGGCAAGACCACGGTCACCGAGCCGGCACCGACTCGCGACCACACCGAGCGCATGCTGCGTGGCTTCGGCTACCCGGTGACCGTTAACGGGGCGACCGCCTCGGTCGAGTCCGGCCACAAGCTGACCGCGACCCACATTGAAGTGCCGGGCGATATCTCGTCGTCGGCGTTCTTCCTGGTGGCGGCGTCGATCGCCGAAGGTTCGGAGCTGGTGCTCGAGCACGTCGGCATCAACCCGACCCGTACCGGCGTAATCGACATCCTGCGCCTGATGGGCGCTGACATCACTCTGGAAAACCAGCGTGAAGTCGGTGGCGAGCCGGTAGCCGACCTGCGCGTACGGGCAGCTAAACTCAAAGGTATCGAGATTCCCGAAGCGCTGGTGCCACTGGCTATCGACGAGTTTCCGGTGCTGTTCGTGGCGGCTGCATGTGCCGAAGGTCGCACTGTGCTGCGTGGTGCCGAAGAGCTGCGCGTGAAGGAATCGGACCGGATCCAGGTCATGGCGGACGGTCTGCTGGCGCTGGGCGTCAAGTGCGAGCCCACTCCGGACGGCCTCATCATCGACGGCGGCCAGATCGGCGGCGGCGAAGTGCACGGTCACGGCGACCACCGGATTGCCATGGCCTTCAGCGTGGCTTCACTGCGCGCCACTGCGCCGATCCGCATCCATGATTGCGCCAACGTCGCGACCTCGTTCCCGAACTTCCTCGCGCTGTGCGCGCAGGTCGGTATCCGTGTTGCACAAGAGGCTCAGTCGTGATCAGCATTGCACCGGTCATCACTATTGATGGGCCAAGCGGCTCTGGCAAAGGTACTGTCGCCGGGATTCTGGCCAAGCGCCTGGGCTGGAACCTGCTGGATTCCGGTGCACTTTATCGATTGCTGGCTTTCGCCGCGCATAACCATGGCGTCGACCTGACCAATGAGGAATTGCTCAAGAAGCTCGCCGCGCATCTGGATGTGCAGTTCATCGCAGCGACCGACGGTCAGTTGCAGCGCATTATTCTGGAAGGTGATGAAGTCAGCGATGTGATCCGTACCGAGAGTGTCGGCTCGGGTGCCTCGCAGGTCGCCGCGTTGCCTGCGGTTCGCGAGGCGTTGCTGCAGCGTCAGCGGGCTTTTCAGGAGGCGCCGGGTCTGGTGGCCGATGGTCGCGACATGGGTACGGTGGTATTTCCCGACGCGCCCTTGAAGATTTTCCTCACTGCCAGTGCCGAAGAGCGTGCGCGCCGACGTTACTTGCAGTTGAAGGGCAAAGTCGATGGTGTTAGTCTGTCGAGTCTGCTAGATGAGATACGTGCGCGCGATGAGCGTGACACCCAGCGAGCGGTAGCCCCGCTCAAACCGGCGGCTGACGCCATACAGCTGGATTCCACGGAATTATCCATCGACCAGGTGCTGGAACGCATCATGAGCGAGATCGCCATTCGCGATATCGCCGGGTGACCAAGAGGGCCGCAGGGGACCAGTCATAGTCCTGCGGAGCTTCTTTTAAATGAAACTAACCCACATCGTCTGGGATGTGGAGATGGGCGTATTCTTCGCCCTTATCAACAGGAATTAAAATGAGCGAAAGCTTTGCGGAACTCTTTGAAGAAAGCCTAAAAACCCTGAACCTTCAGGCAGGCTCCATCATCACCGGTGTTATCGTTGATATCGATTACCAAGCTCGCTGGGTAACCGTTCACGCTGGCCTGAAGTCTGAAGCACTCATCCCGCTTGAGCAGTTCTACAACGACGCTGGCGAACTGAACATCAACGTCGGTGACGAAGTTCACGTTGCTCTGGACTCGGTTGAAGACGGCTTTGGTGAAACCAAGCTGTCCCGTGAAAAAGCCAAGCGCGCTGAATGCTGGATTGTTCTGGAAGCAGCCTTCGCAGCCGAAGAAGTGGTCAAGGGCGTTATCAACGGTAAGGTTAAAGGCGGCTTCACTGTCGACGTTAACGGCATCCGTGCGTTCCTGCCAGGTTCTCTGGTTGACGTCCGTCCAGTGCGCGACACCACGCACCTGGAAGGCAAAGAGCTGGAATTCAAGGTCATCAAGCTCGACCAGAAACGCAACAACGTTGTCGTTTCCCGTCGCAGCGTCCTCGAAGCCGAGAACTCCGCCGAGCGTGAAGCTCTGCTGGAATCCCTGCAGGAAGGCCAACAAGTCAAAGGTATCGTCAAGAACCTCACCGATTACGGCGCATTCGTCGATCTGGGTGGCGTCGATGGCCTGCTGCACATTACCGACATGGCTTGGAAGCGTATCAAGCATCCTTCCGAAATCGTCAACGTTGGCGACGAGATCGATGTCAAGGTTCTGAAGTACGATCGCGAGCGCAATCGTGTTTCCCTGGGCCTCAAGCAACTGGGCGAAGATCCATGGGTTGCTATCAAAGCCCGTTACCCAGAAAGCACTCGCGTTACCGCTCGTGTAACCAACCTGACCGACTACGGCTGCTTCGCTGAGCTGGAAGAAGGCGTTGAAGGTCTGGTGCACGTTTCCGAAATGGACTGGACCAACAAGAACATCCACCCTTCGAAAGTCGTACAAGTCGGCGACGAAGTGGAAGTTATGGTTCTGGACATCGACGAAGAGCGTCGTCGTATCTCCCTCGGCATCAAGCAGTGCAAATCTAACCCATGGGAAGATTTCTCTGGCCAGTTCAACAAGGGCGATAAAATCTCCGGCACCATCAAGTCGATCACCGATTTCGGTATCTTCATTGGTCTGGACGGCGGCATCGACGGTCTGGTTCACCTGTCCGACATCTCCTGGAACGAAGTGGGCGAAGAAGCCGTACGCCGCTTCAAGAAAGGCGACGAGCTGGACACCGTTATCCTGTCGGTTGACCCAGAGCGCGAGCGCATCTCCCTGGGTATCAAGCAACTGGAAAGCGATCCGTTCTCCGAGTACGTTCAAGAGAACGACAAAGGCGCCATCGTTAAAGGCATCGTGAAAGAAGTTGACGCTAAAGGCGCCATCATCACTCTGGCCGACGATATCGAAGCGACTCTGAAAGCCTCCGAAATCAGCCGTGACCGCGTTGAAGACGCGCGCAACGTTCTGAAAGAAGGCCAGGAAGTAGAAGCCAAGATCATCAGCGTTGATCGCAAGAGCCGCGTAATCCAGCTCTCCATCAAGTCGAAAGATGATGCTGAAGAGAAAGAAGCAATCCAGAGCTTGAAAGACAAGCCTGCTGCTGACATCGCTGCTGGTCCTACCACTCTGGGCGACCTGTTGCGTGCACAAATGGAAAAACAGAACTGAGTTCTGTCAGACCATAGAAAAAGGGCGACTTCGGTCGCCCTTTTTTGTGTCTGCGATTTGGTGGATTCAGGGTGTGTGGGGATTGCAGTGTTTCATTCATGAAACCAATGATTTGATTGGGCTGTCTGTTTCTTCAAGTAGGTCAATCGTCTATTCAAGGCTAGGCTTAGTCTGAAGTGAACGACCGCTGGGTTGCGTATCCGGCATAAGGAAGTGAATGAATAAGCTCATTGTCGTGATAGCAGTAATGACATTGGCAGGTTGTACCACCAGCGCCAAGACTCATGTGGTGCGCGGCGTCAGTGGTATAGAGGTCGATTGTTCGGGATTGGGCTCAGGATGGGAGAGGTGTCACAAGCGAGCGGCCAAGGAGTGTAAAGGGGCAGGTTATAAAGTCATCGTAAGGTCTGATGACGCCAAGGAGGAAGATATATTCCCTTTCGGTTTCAATCCCGCGGGCTATTTGACACGCACCATGCTGGTTATCTGCAGGTGAGTGTGTGGGTTCGATCAGAGTTCCGGTGCCTTGAAATCGGGCATCTCGCTGCTGGGGATGATATGTCAACGCTCGGGCTGTTCAAATTACTCGGGGCATGCTAAAACCTTTGAAGCGCTGATCTAGCTGCTTGAAAAAGAAGGGAAAAATATGACGAAGTCGGAGTTGATCGAACGAATTGTCACCCATCAAGGGCTACTCTCATCTAAAGATGTGGAGCTGGCCATCAAGACCATGCTTGAGCAAATGTCCCAATGTCTGGCCACTGGTGATCGAATCGAGATCCGTGGTTTTGGCAGCTTTTCACTGCACTATCGCGCGCCGCGCGTGGGGCGTAATCCAAAAACCGGTCAGTCCGTCAGCCTTGACGGCAAGTTCGTTCCACATTTCAAGCCAGGCAAAGAACTGCGTGATCGTGTGAACGAGGATGAGGAGGAAGGGCTTTGACGGCTGTTGCACTCCAGGGAGCCGCTGATGCGTAACTTCAAGCGCGTACTCCTCGCTGTATTTGTCCTGTTGCTTGTTCTGGCGATCCTGGCGTTCGTTCTTGAGAATCAGCAGGCCATGTCACTGCTGTTCCTGGGGTGGGCGAGCCCGCAGTTGCCAGTGTCGTTGATCATGGTGATTACGTTGCTGATCGGTATGGTGATAGGGCCGGTTCTCGGCTGGTTTCTGGGGCGTACGTCCAGAGCCTCACGCAAGCGCCTTGTCTGATTGCGACAAACCCATGGTGAGCATCGGATTTGCATCACAGCTTGTCTATATCCATTAGTAAAACCTTCATTTAGCTGTAAAATGCTGCGCTTATCCGATAGTGGCATATTCCCACATCGGTTCAGACTGACTCTGTCAGAAGCCTCAGCGAATTTGATGGCTTTTGCATTCATGGATTCGACAGTGCTCGGTTGGCGGCCCTGTCAGCAACTCAAGGGTATGGTTTCGCGTGAAAATTCTAGTTACCGGCGGCGCCGGGTTTATTGGCTCGGCGGTCATCCGTCATATCATCTCCAACACCACTGACGCTGTCGTTAACGTCGATAAGCTGACTTATGCCGGCAATCTTGAGTCCTTGGCCGAAGTCAGCGAAGACCCGCGCTATGCGTTCGAGCGCGTCGATATCTGTGACCGCGATCAAATTGACCGTGTCCTGCGTGAACACCAACCGGATGCCATCATGCACCTGGCCGCAGAGTCCCACGTTGATCGCTCGATCTCCGGCCCGTCCGAATTCATCCAGACCAACATTATTGGCACTTACACCCTGCTTGAAGCTGCGCGCCACTACTGGGCGGCGCTGGATGACGCGCGTAAAGCCAGCTTCCGCTTCCACCACATTTCGACTGACGAAGTTTACGGAGACCTTGAAGGTCCGGAAGACCTCTTCACCGAAACAACGCCATATCAGCCAAGTTCGCCTTACTCCGCGAGCAAGGCCAGTTCCGATCACCTGGTTCGCGCCTGGAGCCGTACTTATGGCTTGCCGACCCTGGTCACCAACTGCTCGAACAACTACGGTCCTTGCCACTTCCCTGAGAAGTTGATCCCGCTGATCATTCTCAACGCGCTGGAAGGCAAGCCGCTGCCGGTCTACGGCAAAGGCAATCAGGTCCGTGACTGGCTCTACGTCGAAGACCACGCCCGCGCACTCTACAAAGTCGTGACCGAAGGTGTTATCGGCGAGACCTACAACATCGGCGGCCATAACGAGAAACAAAACATCGAAGTGGTGCATACCCTTTGTGCACTGCTCGACGAGCTGCGTCCAGACTCCGCTCATCGTCCACACGCCAGCCTGATCACCTACGTTCAGGATCGCCCGGGCCACGACCAGCGTTACGCGATCGACGCCAGCAAGATCCAGCGTGAGCTGGGTTGGACGCCGGAAGAGACTTTTGAAACCGGCATCCGCAAAACCGTCGAGTGGTATCTGAACAACGCTGAGTGGGTCGCTCACGTGAAGAGCGGCAGCTACCAGCAATGGATCGACCAGAACTACACGGACCGTTCGGACAAGGCATGAAAATCCTCCTGTTGGGAAAAAACGGTCAAGTGGGCTGGGAGCTGCAACGCTCCCTGGCGCCTCTTGGTGAACTGATCGCATTGGATCGTCACCCGGTTGATGGTTTGAGCGGTGACCTGTCTGATCTCGATGCGTTGCGCACGACGATTCGTCAGGTCAAACCAGACGTCATCGTCAACGCAGCGGCCTACACGGCGGTCGATAAAGCTGAGTCCGAGACAGAGTTGGCCGACCGCGTGAACGGTCAGGCGAGTCAGGTCATGGCTGAAGAGGCGGCATCTCTAGGGGCGTGGCTGATTCACTACTCGACCGATTACGTGTTCAGCGGTGAAGGCCTGACGCCATGGCAAGAGACAGATGCTGTCGCGCCGGTGAATCACTACGGTGCCAGCAAACTTGCCGGCGAGCAGGCGATTATCGCCTCCGGCTGCAAGCACCTGATCTTCCGCACCAGTTGGGTCTATGGCGCACGCGGCAACAACTTCGCCAAGACTATGTTGCGCCTGGCCAAGGATCGCGAAACCCTGAGCGTCATCGCCGACCAGATCGGCGCCCCTACCGGCGCAGACCTGATCGCCGACGTGACGGCGCTGGCTATTCAGCAAGTCTTGCAGCGTCCTGAGCTGGCGGGTCTGTATCATCTGGCGGCCGCTGGCGAAGTGTCCTGGCACGGCTATGCCAGCCATGTGATTGGTTTTGCCAAGGCCAACGGTGAAGAGCTTGCTGTCACGGCAATCAATCCGATCGACACGACCGCTTATCCAACACCGGCACGCCGCCCTCTGAATTCCCGGTTGAACACTCAGAAGCTGCGCGAAAATTTTTCTCTACACTTGCCGGATTGGCAAAGTGGTGTCACCCGAATGCTTATGGAAGTCCTGAATAAATGACCACGACAAATCGTAAAGGCATCATCCTCGCTGGCGGCTCGGGCACTCGTCTGCACCCGCTGACCCTCGGCGTATCCAAGCAAATGCTGCCAATCTACGACAAGCCGATGATCTTCTATCCGCTGTCGGTGCTGATGCTCGCCGGTATGCGCGAAGTCCTGATTATCTCCACGCCTGAAGACCTGCCATGTTTCCAGAAGTTGTTGGGTGACGGCAGCCTGTACGGCATCAAGCTGACTTATGCCGAGCAACCTAGCCCGGATGGTCTGGCTCAAGCTTTCATCATCGGCGAAGAATTCATTGGCAAGGATCCTTGCTGCCTGATCCTGGGCGACAACATCTTTTACGGTCAACACTTCTCGGACAACCTGCGTTCGGCTAGCACTCAAGAACGCGGCGCGACTGTATTCGGCTATCACGTGTCGGATCCAGAGCGTTTTGGTGTCGTCGAGTTCGACGCTGCCGGCCGTGCCTTGAGCATCGAAGAGAAGCCGCTGAAGCCAAAATCCAGCTACGCGGTGACTGGCCTGTACTTCTACGACAACCAGGTTGTCGAGATCGCCAAGAACATCAAGCCATCCGAGCGTGGCGAGTTGGAAATCACCGACGTTAACCGCGCCTACCTCGAGCAAAACACCCTCAATGTAGAAATGCTCGGACGCGGTTTTGCCTGGCTGGACACGGGGACTCACGACTCGTTGCTCGAGGCCAGTCACTTCGTGCACACGATCGAGCAGCGTCAAGGCTTGAAAGTGGCCTGCCTGGAGGAGATCGCCTACAACAACGGTTGGATTACCGCTGAACAGTTGGGCGCTCAGGCCGATAGGCTGAAGAAGACTGGCTATGGTCAGTACCTGCAAAAACTGCTGGATTTGGATTCCCTCTGAGTCGAGAGGGTTTACTTTCAAACCTAGCGTTTAATCCGAGCAAGCAGGAATAGCATGCCAGTAAAACATCCCAAGGTTGCAGTTTTGCTGGCTGCGTACAACGGAATGCAGTGGATTGAGGAGCAATTGGTCTCGATTCTCGGCCAGTTATCGGTCGACGTTACCCTGCACATTAGCATCGACCCCTCTACTGACGGCACCGAGGCGTGGTGCAGAGCTTATGCGGCTGAGCATCCAGCAGTTGTAGTGCTTCCGGATGCCAATCGCTTCGGCGGAGCATCGCGCAACTTCTTTCGGCTGATCCGGGACGTTGACTTCGATGGCTACGACTTCGTCGCCTTTGCCGACCAGGACGACATCTGGTATCCCGATAAGCTGCACAGAGCAACCCAGGCGTTGCAGGCACGAGGAGTGGATGCCTACTCCAGTAACGTGACGGCGTTCTGGCCAAATGGCAGAACCCTGCTGCTGGACAAGGCGCAACCTCAGGTCGCTTGGGATTTTTTGTTCGAGGCAGCCGGGCCTGGCTGCACCTATGTCTTTAGAAAAAGCCTGATAGAAGCCTTGAAAGGCTCGATGCTCGCCAACTGGCAGCAACTGCAAGGTGTAACTTTGCATGACTGGTATTTCTACGCCTTTGCGCGCAGTCATGGTTACCGTTGGTATATCGACCCGTTACCCAGCATGGATTACCGGCAGCACGAGCGTAATCAGGTGGGTGCCAACACAGGCCTGAGTCCGTTGATCGCTCGTTACAAAACCATTCATGACGGTTGGTGGTTCGGTCAGGTTCACCTGATTGCAGATCTGGTGGGGCAGGGGGCGAAGCCCTTTAAAGGCGTCTTGTTGCAATTACGGCGTACGGAACTGATGAAACTGTCCTTCAGTGCCTGGCAATGCAGGCGCCGGGTGCGGGACAAGATTTTTTTCTTTTTTATCTGTTGGTTCACCGCATTGATGGGAAACAAAGCTCAATGACAGCCCCAAAGGTATTGGTCACGGGGGCAGGCGGTTTCGTGGGTGAGGCGCTGGTTTTCAGGATGTTGGTGGACAAACAGTTCGCTCCGATCGCGGCCGCTCGCAGTCTCACCCGGTTGCAGGGTTTATGCCCGGTTGTACCCTTTGATCTGAATGATCCTGAAGCCTTGCCTGAGTTGAAGGAAGTCAGTGCGGTCGTCCACGCGGCGGCCAGAGTTCATGTGATGAACGAAATCGCTTCTGATGCCTTGGCCGAGTTTCGCAAGGTTAATGTGGAGGGCACTCTTCGGTTGGCAAAGCGCGCCGCTGAATCGGGAGTCAAACGCTTCATCTTCATCAGTTCGATCAAGGTCAATGGCGAAAGCACCCAGCCAGGCAAGCCGTTCAAGGCTGATGATACACCGGCCCCGGCGGATCCTTATGGCGTGTCCAAGCACGAGGCTGAACAAGGCCTGAGAAAACTTGCTCGCGAAACCGGAATGGAAGTCGTGATTATTCGCCCGCCATTGATCTATGGGGCGGGTGTTAAAGCCAATTTTCTGAGTATGCTGCGCTGGCTGAACAAAGGTATTCCGTTACCGTTGGGAGCGGTCCGGAACCAGCGTAGCCTTGTGGCGATCGGAAACCTGGTGGACCTTGTAATCACTTGTATCGATCATCCTGCCGCAGCGAACCAAACCTTTCTGGTCAGTGATGGCCAGGACTTGTCCACAACTGAAATACTACGTCGCCTGGGCAATGCGCTCGGGACGAAGGCCTGGCTCTTGCCACTGCCAAAGTGGTTGCTGGTAATGGCAGCTTCGGCATTGAGAAAGCAATCTGTTGCTCAACGGATCTGCGGGTCATTGCAGGTCGACATCAGCAAAAATCGTGAATTATTGGGGTGGACCCCCCCCATCAACATGGATGAAGCCATGCGCCAAACCGCAGGTCACTATCTGGACGCGCAGACGAAATGACTTTTTTGTGGCTGCTACTAGCAGTATTCGTTGTTTCCTGGGGGCTGACGTTTGTTTTACGTCGTTATGCTTTGGCCAATAGCTTGATGGATACACCAAACGAGCGCAGCTCTCACTCTGTGCCTACTCCTCGGGGTGGAGGTGTAGCTATTGTTGTCTCCTTTCTGTTGGCGCTTCTGATCCTTCGGGGGCTTGATTTGATGAGCCTGGCGACGCTCGTCGGTTTACTGGGGGGCGGCTTGTTGGTCGCGCTTATCGGTTTTGCCGATGATCACGGGCATATCGCCGCAAGGTGGCGCCTATTAGGCCATTTTGCAGCCTCGATATGGGCGTTATATTGGCTGGGAGGCTCTCCTGGCGTCACGCTCTTTGGAGTCACCCTTGATCCAGGGTGGATTGGGAATATTTTGTTTGTGCTGTATTTGGTCTGGATGCTGAATCTTTACAACTTCATGGATGGCATTGACGGCCTGGCCAGTGCTGAAGCGATCAGCGTCTGCCTCGGAATGTTGCTGGTCTATTGGTTTAGCGCAAACCTCGAACTGGCCTGGGGGCCTCTGGCTCTGGTAGCTGCGGTCGCGGGCTTTCTCTGTTGGAACTATCCGCCGGCGAAAATTTTCATGGGAGACGCAGGCAGCGGTTTTTTGGGGATTGTATTAGCAGGGATGTCGATTGAGGCAGCCTCCAAGTCGCCCGAGTTGCTCTGGAGCTGGTTGATCATGCTTGGCGTTTTCATTGTTGATGCGACGTGGACCCTGATGCGCAGGCTTTTACGAGGTGAAAAGGTATATGAAGCCCATCGCAGTCATGGTTACCAATATGCCTCTCGCAAGCACCGTAGCCATAAAACAGTAACGCTGGCATCGATCACTATCAATTTTGTATGGCTCATGCCGTTATCGATCGCTGTAGCAAGTGGCTGGATTTCCGGATTTTTTGGTATGGTCGTAGCTTATGCGCCACTGCTGTTTATCGCACGTACCTACAAAGCAGGAGAGTCGGAGCAAGTAGTGTAATTAAAAAGCGTCAAAAACACATATCAACACGGGTTTGCATGGTCGCCTCTCTTATAGAGCATCTAGGGATGTACCTGCCGCTGATGTTGTGATATTTGCAGGTCGCTAAGTTGCATTGGTTAGGGAGTTCGATTTGATGAGTGGTTTATTCAGTATGGTTGCTTCAAAAATCTGGCAAGTCATAACGCGTTTTTCACGAGGGCTGCGCTCTTTTTTGGCTAAGTCTAAAGCGTTTATTCGGCCCTTTTACCAAAAGTTTCCTTTCCTTGTGTGGATTCGTGTTCGTATACATTTGTTTTTCAAGCGTTTGCGCGAAAACATAATGTTAGTGATTAATTCGCGGAATAATACCAAGGCTATCCAGGCTATATTGAATCGTCGTTTCTCACGGTTCCAGAGCTCGTCGATCGCTCAGGCGCAACCAGTTATTGATGTGTCGGTGGTGACGTTCAATAGTGGCAAGTGGATTGATGGTTTTTTTGAATCGTTAAGAGCGCAAAATTACCCGCTCAGCAAATTGAATATGTTCTTTGTTGATAACGGGTCTTCGGACAGCACCCTCGAAGCATTGCAGCGTTGGCAGACATTGCTTGGTCAGGAAGTGGCTGGTTTCGACATTATGGAAGGCGACAATGTCGGGTTTGGTGCCGGGCATGAAAAGGCAATCCGTAAAGGACGCTCTGAATATTTTCTTGTTAGTAATGTGGATATCGTTTTTGCCAAAGACTCTATAACCAAAGTGGTGGCTGCTGCTTTGGCTGATGCCAAGGCTGAGGTGGCATCCTGGGAGTTGAGGCAGGCACCTTATGAACACCCTAAATATTATGATCCGGTAACGTTGGAAACCAACTGGTCGTCCCATGCTTGCGTACTTGTAAGAAGGTCGGCTTACGTTGAAGTCGGTGGATACGAGCGCGAGATCTTCATGTATGGCGAAGACGTCGAGCTTTCCTATCGCTTCAGGTCCTATGGATACCAACTCAAGTATTGCCCGTCCGCCGTCGTCTATCATTATACCTATGAGCATGAGCATCATATAAAACCGATTCAGTATACCGGCAGCACGCTGGCCAATGCTTATATCAGGCTGCGCTATGGGAATTTGAGCGATAGAGTGGGTGGCTTTATCTTGCAGTGCCTGCTTTTGCTCCGTCCAGAACCCTATGCTGGCGCCCGTCGCGATGTGTTCAGAAACTTCGGTGTGATATTCAAGAAGGCTCGGTATTTTATGCGGGGCAAGGGACCGAGTGAAAACTGCTATTTCCCTTTCAGGGGCTTTGATTATGAAATGATCAGGGATGGGGCGTTCTGGGAGGTGGGCGAATCATTGGCTGATTACCCTCTTGTTACTGTGGTTACTCGAACTTACAAGAATCGAGGAGAGTTTCTCAGACAGTCCATGATGTCTGTGTGTAATCAGACGTACCCGAATATCGAGTTGATAGTCGTTGAGGATGGCGGTTCTACGATGAGCTCGGTTGTGTCTGATTTTGAATTTCCGGAGGGAATGAGTGTTAGTTACTACTCCCTCGATAAAGTCGGTCGTTCGGTGACCGGTAATTATGGTTTGGAAAAGGCTGCCGGAAAATATTGCATGTTTCTCGATGATGATGATTTGCTTTTCGCGGATCATGTCGAGGTGCTTGTTGGTGCGTTGGCGAAAAATGCTGACGCGGTAGCGGCCTACTCGTTGGCGCTGGAAGTCGGTACTGTTGCCAGTGGCGTGGAAGGGCAATATTTTGAGGTTAGCCATGCGGTACCTCCGATTCTCAAGCAAGAATATGACTATGAGGTTCTGCTGGATCACAACTATATAGCTATCCAGTCTCTCCTTTTTCAAAAGGATCTCTTCTTGCAACGAGGCGGATTTCAAACCGATATGAGCAGTCTCGAAGACTGGAATCTTTGGTTGAGGTATGGTTATGGCAATAAGTTTGTTTATGTGCCAAAAACCACGTCTTTGTTTAGAACTCCAGGTGACCCCACTGTACGGGTAGAGCGGCATATGCAGTTGCATGACGCATATTATATTGCCAAGAATCACGCGCTGAAAACGTGTAAGAGTTATACCTGAGTTCGTGCTTTAGCGGTTTGTGGTATCGAGTTTTTGAATTGAGTCATTCCGAGTGAGTGACTCTTTTTTTGTATTTTTCTACTGATGTAGCTCTGGCTCGTTAGTCGAAGTGGTTGGTTTTGTATACGATTTGTTGACTCTTTATTGGTTTTTTGCTCCTCAATATTCTGGCTTTTTTTCAGATGGACGGCGGCAGCCCTTTAAAGTAATCAAATCTGGCTGTTTCGGGAGGGGGCGCAGGTCTGGGCCGGGATGGTTTCGAGCGGTGCCCATCCTCTGTCCCGTCAACGATTCAGTCCGCCGTGTGTCTGCCTGGGGTTGACGTGTTTTTCGCTCTTGGCGGTAGGGGGGAACCTTTTTTGTTGGGGGCTGCAGCTAGACCATAGGTAAGGAACCCGGTATTTCTGAGCTATTTTGAATGTTAAGACCAAAAAATGTTATAAATCAGTTTTGGATGGTTTCGCGCTTGTTTGCTCCGGGTCAGTGACCGCGTTTGAGGTTCACTCGGCCCAAGGGGGCTAACGTCGTCGACGTAAAGTCGTCGTGGAACCAGGGAGTGGTCATTTGCAAGTGTTACCCTTTTATGTAGGGCTATGGTTGTAGCCGTCTTACAGGGTGTTCGTATTAGTGCAGATAATTTACTCGTTTGGAAGTGCGTTGCTGAGAGTCAGCATGCCCATAGGATTTTTTGACGCATATGCTAAATATTAGTGATTTGTCATCAGTGGACAAACAAAAAGTCTTCGACTATCTCAAGTGGAACAGTTTCCGTTCCGAGAAGTACAAGGTTTTATACGTTAGTACCCCCAAAGTTGCGAGTACTTCCCTGAAGTGGTGGTTTGCGTCACTGGAAGGTTGCTCGCAGGCCTTGCGCGGCGTCGGTGAGGCTGCGGGAAGCAATTCTGATCAAGTTGTTCACGAGATTCACAAGGTTGCGCCCCATGTCAGCGGGCTGGAAATAGACGACCTTTTGGAACCGCTTCTTGCTGATACATATTTTCGATTTGCCGCCGTACGAAATCCTTATAAGCGCATCTTCTCCGCATGGCAGTCGAAAATACTGTTACAAGATCCGGAGCAGGTCGCATCGTATCCAAAGTTTGAGTTATTACAGCAGCCGGTAAAAAGCGTAGCGGATGTTGCTTCGGCTTTTGAGGCGTTTCTGGAGTATCTCGCAAGTAATAGCGCATCTTCACCTGAAAAAGATTTTTGGGCGCCTCAAGCCACGCTATTGCGTCCGGATTTGATCAATTATTCCCTGTTGGTCAAAATTGAAAACTCCTCTGAACTCCATAAAGCATTATCGGAGCACTTCGGTGAGCAGGCCGCCGATCCTTTCGCAGAGCCTTCGCAAAGTGAAAATGTCATTCCCTTCCTTCCTGCTTTTATAACGGAACGAAGTGCGAGTTTGATTAAAGAGTTGTATGCCGAAGATTTTGATGTCTTTGAATATGATAGGCAAGTACCAGAACGTACAGAAGCGTTTTCGGTAGAGCAGTTGGATCTTGCGTTTGACGCGGCCAGGCTGATTCGGGAAAATCGTCAACAGATAGGTGCGCGCTCCCTTCAAATTCAGGACTTGACCCAACAGATCGAGGATTTGAATCAGCGAATTGCCTCATTGAACCCGACTCTGTTCGAGCGTGAATCGCAGTTAAAAGAGCTCATGGGTTCTTTGGTTAAACGTGACCGGCATATCGCCAGTCTTGAGCAATCTGTGGGTGTGCTCAATAGGCAGTTAGTCGATCTCAAAGCCGTTTTGGTTGATTACGAAAAAGAGAATGTCAGTCTGAAGGCTGATCTGCTCAAAACGCAGCAGGAACTCCAGGCATTACTCTCTTCGCATTCCTGGCGTTTAATGTCGTCTGTGCGCATGGTTTCAGGGTTTGTGCGAGAGTCCGTCCATAACGTCAGAACGCTGACATGGAGTAAAGTTGTCGACTCGTTAAGGCGTCGTCGAGAGCTTTATAACGAAAATACTCTTCGTGAGATTCAGGAAAGCGGGTTGTTTGATCCGGATTATTACCTGGCCAATAATGCAGAAGTGCGTGCAAAAGGCACTGATCCACTCAAGCACTACATGCTCAAGGGCTGGATAGAAAATCGCAATCCTTGCGCCGCTTTCAGTCCTTCGGATTATCTGTTGGCCAACCCTGATGTTGCCGAGGCTCAGGTTCATCCGCTGCTTCACTACATTCAATGCGGACAGCTCGAAGGTCGCCCAATCAGATTGCCAGTTCGCATTTGCGAAATGACGGCGGTCAAGCGTCGACCCGTCGGGCGCAATGCGGTTTTCAATCCGTATGGTGAATATACACCGATACCGGTTCTCAAGGCTGTGCTCGAGGCACAGATCGAAGCCGTCAAAAAGTCAGGATTGTTCGACGAGAAGTACTACCTTGCGATGTACAGCGATGTGCCAGAGGTCTCGGTCGATCCGCTCAGGCACTACTGTGAACAGGGCTGGCGCGAAGGTAAAAATCCTTCCATGGACTTTGATACGCGCGCCTATCTCGCACTTTACAAAGACATTCAACACATTGGTCTCAACCCGCTTTGGCATTACATTGTCACTGGCGCGGCGGAGCATAGAATAGCGGTACCGGATGCACTCATTAATCACGAAAACGACATCCGTTTTGGTGAGGTTAACAGCGACATCAAGTTGCTCGCGTTCTATGTATCGCCTGACTGGGAGGCGTTGCGTAGTGCCAGATTCGCTGCCAAAGGCAATTCGCAGCGACCACGTCCTGACAAGATGCTTGGGTTGTATGATCCGTTGGATGGGCGTGTGCTCACCCAGCAGGTACTCAGTGCCAAGAGCCATGGCTTTTTTGGCTTTTGCTTTAAACTGAGCGCGGATTCGGTTGTGCAAGCGTCGCCACAGCCTCTGGACATTTTTCTTGCCCACACAGAAATCGACTTTAATTTCTGCGTTCAAATAGATTTGCATCTGGAAGGCCTGGCGAACAACTTGATTACGCCTGTTGTTGCAGTTCTAGCTGATAAGCGATGTGTGCGGGTTGATGAGCGTCCCGTCATCGTGGTTAAGCTCAATGAGTACGACGAAGACATCGTTGATTCAATTCGCAAGCTACGTGAGCGATTGAATGAACTGTGTGACGGGGTGTACCTGATTGCTCAGTTTGGTTTTGCGGGTTCGGAAGAGTTGGCGCAGGACCTGGATGGTTTGTGTGACGCCGTGCTTGATCTTTCTGCAGATCCTGTACCGGGCGAAACTGGCGTATTTACACCGCAAAACAAGAATGGAATAGATACCGTTCCGTATAACCTTGTTGCTTCGCAAGGGATCGTACGAGCGCAGAAAACACATCTTCGTACTACTCCGGTTTTCCACGCTATTTCATTGGGGCGTGATGAAACTGCGCTTAAGCAATATTCTCCTCTTGTGTATTCGCGCTTTCACATTCGTGACTATGGACGTTGGCTTGACGCGGCGATCAGGGGCGCGAGAAAGGCGCTCCCCGAGGATCGCCGTCTACTGTTCGTGAATGCCTGGAACAATTGGCAGGAAGGACTTTTCCTTGAGCCAGACAGTATCACCGGTTATGGTCGGTTGAACGAAACAACACGCGCTTTGCTGGATATTGATTCCAGTATCGTTATGCCAAAAGTTTCGGTAATTGTTCCAAACTATAATCATGAGAGCTACCTTGCTCGTCGGCTGGATAGTATTTATGGGCAGACTTACAAGAATATAGAAGTTATCCTGATGGATGACTGTTCGACTGATGATAGCCGTTCGGTGTTAACTGGTTATGCGGAAAAGTACCCTGATATAACGCGCTTGTTGTTCAATGAGACGAATTCGGGTGGCGTTTTTCATCAGTGGGCTAAGGGGATCAAGGCGGCCAAAGGTGATCTGGTATGGGTCGCTGAAAGCGATGATTACTGTGATGAGCGTTTCCTGGAGGCGCTTGTTAGTTGTTTTGATGATGAAGCGGTCATGCTTGCGTACTCGAAATGTGAGTTCGTAACGACCGACGAAGTTGTGATGCCGGACCAGTTCCTTAACTATGTAAGTGATCTGGAGTGTGCGAATAAATGGGCGGGTTCCTATGTAAGCACAGCGCATAACGAAGTGCGCTCGGCGTTGGGTATTAAAAACACAATACCTAATGCCAGTGGCGTGCTTTTCAAGCGTCCCGTTGATATGCCACTGTTGGATGATCAGTCGTGGTTATCAATGAAGGTTGCCGGTGACTGGGTCTTCTATTTGCACATCATGCGTGGCGGAAAGATTGCTTACTCCACTGAGGGTACAAACTATTTCCGTCGACATTATGCAAGTACTGCCAACACCACTTATCGCAAAGAGGTCTTTTATCGCGAGCTCGGGGTGGCGAACAGAACGGTCCAGTCCCTCTACAATGTTCCGATGTCGGTGCTTGAGGCTTGTGAGGAATCCAGCAAGAAGCTGTATGACCACTATGTCGGGGGCTCCGCAGAAGAGTTTCTACGTTGGTACGACCATGATTCGATTGTTCGTGCAAGGGCTGACCGACTGCCGAACGTGATGGTTTCCACCATCGGCTTCTATCCGGGTGGTGCCGAAATTCTTCCGATTCGACTGGCAAACGAGTTTAAACGCCAAGGTATTTCCGTCTCCTTGTTTAGCGCCGGGATACCAAAACGCGAAGATGGTGTTCGCAAGATGCTGAGAAACGACGTGCCGGTGATCGAGACGTCGAATATCGAATCAGTGAAAGAGATCATTCATGATTTCGGAATTGAAGCACTTAATAGCCACCAGTGGTACGTTCAGAAGTATCCGGTCGATGTCCCGGATGTTTTTTCCGAGCTTGGCGCCCATGTGGCTGCTCTGCACGGGATGATTGAACATGGCAATGGAGTGACTGATGAACAGTTGCGCATTGCTGACAAAGGTGTCAGTACATGGGTCTACACCGCTGAGAAAAATCTTGTTCCTTTCTCGGACATCTCACTGTACGACAAGTCTTCTCCCCGTTTCGTCAAGGTTCCTAACGGGTTGCAGCCGCCGGAAATCGTTCCAATCTCGCGCGTGCAGATGGGTATACCGGAAGATGCTTTTGTATTGTGTTGTGTCAGTCGGGCAATTCCCGATAAAGGCTGGGGCGAAGCTATCCAGGCGGTAGAACTTGCGCGATCACTTTCCGGTCGGGACATCCGTATTATATTGGTCGGTAATGGCCTGGTGTACGATGAATACTGTCAAGCAGGTGCGCCGGACTTCGTTTACCTGGCTGGCTTTAGTGATAACTCCGTAGGCCATTATGCTGCCGCGGACATGGGCATCATGTTATCGACCTTCAGGTCAGAGAGTTTCCCTCTGACCATTGTCGATTGTCTGTTCGCCGGCAAGCCATACATTGCCACAGACGTAGGCGACATCAAAAACATGTTGACGATAGAGAGCGGCGTTGCCGGGGAGATTATCGGGTTGGAAGATTGGGTCGTCCCAATTGAGAGTGCGGCCCGCGTGATTGCAGCGTTCGCGACAGATGAACGGAAATACAAGGAAGCCGTCGGCCTGGTGAAAGACGTTTCCAGTCGATATCGAATTGACGCCGTTGCCTCTCAATATCTTCGTTTGTTCGAGCGTGACATTCAGCAGCGCAGGGCGGAGCCGGCGAAGGCCGAAGCCGCTGGCCTGACTGTCCAAGACCTGTAGCCGGAGTTGCTGTAAGCAGGACAGCTAGCGTTAAGGGGAGGGCTCACAGGGCAGGTCCGGCTGATTACCAGGCCTGCGCTGAGAGCAAGACGGGCGTCTCCGGCAATTTGGTAAGCCGCCTCTCTTGACGTATCATTAGCCGTCACAGTGTGTTCCGTTAAACAATAAAGTGTAGGTCGTTGCAATGGTTGCCAAGGATGGGGCAGGTCACGCCCGCCTTGTCTGCTGCTGCACAAGGCGGCAGTTTCAACCATATCAAGCGCTGGAGGGCAACGTTGAATAATTCCGAGAACACTTCCCCTAATCCCGTTAAGCGGTCCCTGGTTTTGGGGGGGCGTGGTTTCATAGGCACCCACTTAATAGACGCATTGCTCGATCAGGGCCATTTTGTGCGCTGTTTCGATCGTCCCAATGTGGCGCCGTTGGGTGAATCCCACTTCAATCATCCTAATTTCGAGCTTTGCGAAGGAGACTTCACCAGCGAGGCCGAAGTCGCCAAGGCTTTGGAAGGTTGCGATGTTTGCTATCACCTGGTGTCTACGACCCTCCCCAAGTCTTCAAATGCGGATCCCGTCTTCGATGTGGAGAGCAATGTCGTTGCGACCATCCGCCTGCTAAACCTCGCGGTGAAGTCCGGGCTGAGGAAGATTGTTTTTATTTCCTCCGGCGGCACGGTGTATGGAGACCCTACGCAAGTACCTATTCCAGAAACCCATGCTACTGACCCGGCCTGTTCCTATGGAATTGCCAAGTTGGCGATCGAGAAGTATTTGGCGCTTTTCCATCGCTTATACGGCCTTGATTATACTGTTCTACGTCTTGCAAACCCCTTTGGTGAGGGGCAGCGCACCTATGCTAGCCAAGGCGCGGTAGCCGTATTCCTTGGCAAAGTCCTGCGTGGCGAGACGGTTGAGATTTGGGGCGATGGCACGGTTGTACGTGACTACATTCATGTCTCTGATGTGGTGAAAGCGTTGTTGGCATCGTCAGCGCAATCCGGTGAAGAGCATGTGTTCAATATCGGTTCAGGGCGCGGACATAGTCTCAATGAGGTTCTTGACGCGATCGAGAGGGTCACGGGGCGAAATGCCAGTCGTGAGTACTTGTCGGGTCGAGGATTTGATGTGCCTGTCAGTGTCCTGGATATCGAGCGCGCCAAACAGTCTTTGGGGTGGGCCCCTTTCGTGAGTTTCGATGAGGGGTTGGAGCGCTTTGCTGCTTGGTTATTGGATAATCCGGAATAAGCACGTTGATTTAACGATGTAAACACTCCATAAGCCCGCTTCTTGGAAGGTGAGCTTATGGGGTGGTTACGATCTCTGGGAAGGCTTCAAAAGCGGGGGGGCATAAGGCGTCAAATCGATCTGTAAAGGGTTGCCATTCGGCCGGGTTGTGACGAAAGAAATGCCCTTCCAGAATATTACGTATAAGAACGCCGATTTGTTAGATATGTTTGCACCCGCGAACATCATCAATCAAATCGGCGTTCTTGTTTCTGTATTTCCTTTCATCCGTGAAAGGCCATTTACGCACCTGTAGCTGATTTATCGGTGGTCGGCAGGTGCATCTTGTGGGTCGAGTCGATGGACTAATTGTTTTTCTTTCAATAGTTTTCGTGTGATTGAATTGACCTGCTTAACCCACCAGTCATCAAAGCGAGAGAGTGGTACTGCTAGTGCTATTGAAGTGGTAGCGGTGACAATAAATACGATAATTAAGCTTTGTGTGTTGCTGATTCCATGATTTGCAAGTTTGATATATACGTAGCTTGATAGCGAGCAGATCACAAGGGTGTGGACAAGATAGAGTGGAAAACTGATTTTTCCAATGCCTCTTAAAAATTTTCCGTTCAGGTTTTTAAACACTTTTTGATTGCTCATGGTTGCGAATATTATGCAGGCGGAGCCAAGTGTGTGGAGTAGGGATTGGGTGTGTATTTTCATAATAATTGGGATGGCTGAAGCCCATGCGTATGATTTTTCCGGGATCATATAGCCGAGCATGTATAGCCCAAAAATAATTAGCGCAATGGAGACATGGAAAGGGATTTCTTTTTTGTTTTTGGCTAGATAGGCAGAAAGAAATGTACCGGCAACAAAGGGGAATATGAAGTCGTTATAGAACAGTGCTGATATTGAAATAATTATAAAGGCGTAAATTAGGTAGCGGTATCCGAGTATTACGGAAATAAAGCATGCAAGCATAAAGACAATCATGCTGCCGAAAAACTCGGCTTTCATAGTCCAAAGGTTTGTATTGTAAAAGGCTTCGCCTGTGAAAAAAGTTGTCATCCCCTGCGTTAGAGCTTCCCAAAAGCTCGGCTCAAACCCTGGCGTCCATCCGTGAGCAAATGTCGCAAGCCATGGGCTCAAGCTAAGTTGCGAGGCATCATGGAAGTAATAAAAATCAAGCTTGAATAAGCAGTAACTTGCGACAGTGGTAATTGTTACGATAGCGGCCAGTCTGGGAAATCTTTTAAGAAATGCCAGGAGAAGTTTTTGCGGGTTTTCATGATTAAAATAGGACCAGCACAAAACAAAACCGGAAAGTGTGAAGAAAAAACCGACAGCCGCTGTGCCGTTTAAAAGAGCAAAATATGGCTGCCCTATTAAGCTGTCTTTGTCTCGAGTTTGCTCTGATAATCCTGTTGTGTATGGGGAAAACGCTAAAAAAAAATGGTGAACAAGCACAATAAATGCAGCTATTCCCCTATAGGCTTCAAGAGGGAATAGTCTATTGCTTCCGTATTCCAATTTTGCTGACATGTCAGACCTTGAATATTTATCGTTTGAACTTTAGGTGCGGGATGATAGGCATATTTATTTGTTTTGGCTAGCCTTGGCCCATAGCTTTGGGAGGGGCTTGCAGTGGCGTCGTCTCTCTCCGCACTGCGGAAATTTTCACACGGTTGCCGGATTTGTTGACGAGAGCGTAAAGCGCAGGTGGGTGAATAACGTCACCATAATGACCCGTTCAACCGGGGCTGCGAGGCTATCGATAGATTTTTTTTGTGGGGGCTGGTTTTGGATACAGATAAACCTTTTCGGCTTTTACGTCGGGTCGCATCATGAGATGCGGTTGGCAAGAGGCTTTGTTGCTTTGGCTTCTACGCTGCAATGGCTACGCGGCTACTTTCATACAGAATCTACGTTTATCTTGACTTGATAAAGTGGATTCTTTATGAGTTCGCCGGTTTATTAGCTTATTGAGGGTTGCAGGCGCGAACGAAAATATTAGTGGCCAAAATAAGCTCGGGTAACTGTTTCGGGGTCCGAGTCCATTTTTATTTTGCCGTGCTCCAGCCAAATGACCCGATTGCATGTATGCAGCACCAGGTCACGGGAGTGGCTGGCTATCACCAAAATGCTGGTGGCTTGGACCAGTTCGTTCATCCGAGCTTCTGCTTTGTGCTTGAAGCCTTCGTCTCCTACCGACAGCCATTCGTCCATGATCAATATTTCAGGTCTGATGGTCGTCGATACCGCAAAGGCCAGGCGCAAGTGCATGCCGGAAGAGTACGTGCGTACCGGCAGGTCAATGAAGTCACCCAGTTCTGAAAACTCAATGATTTCGTCGAGTTTTTCTGCAATATCGCTTTTTGTCATCCCAAGCAGGATGCCGCGCATGAAGATGTTTTCCCTGCCGGATGCCTCCGGGTCTATCCCTAATGAAATATCAATGAGGGAAGCGACTTCGCCGCTGATACTGGCGGTGCCAGCGGAGGGGGCGTATACACCGCTCAGCAGTCTGAGTAATGTGCTTTTGCCAGCGCCGTTATGACCGAGCAATCCAACCCGGTCTCCGTCATTGAGGGAGAAAGTAAGGTCCTCCAGTGCTCTGACGATCACTCGGCCTTGGTCGTTGGCACTGAGTTTGCCGCCTGTAGCGACTTGAATCAGTTGCTTTTTCAGAGAGCGAGAACTTGCGTTGTAGATAGGGAAATCAACGCATGCGTTATGAAATTCAATACAAGCCATAATAGTTTTCTTCTTAGAGCCAATAAGCAATGCGACGTTTATAGAGGCCATAGATGATGATCGCTATGCACCAGCCAAACAGAGCCATGCCCCCGGCCACGCACCAGCTAACAGTGCTCACATCCTGTCCGAGCAAGGGGGCCCTGACGATTTGTATGAGGTGATAGATGGGGTTCAAATCCAGTAAATAAGTGCCGGCTCGTCCTGGTAGCAGGCTTGGAAGCCACATGATTGGCGTCAAGTAAAAGGCAATTTGCAAGGCGCTCGCAATGATCTGCGGGAGATCGCGATATCGAGCGCATAAAAGGCTCAATATCAAGCAGATCCATGCCAGATTGAGAACAAGCAGTGCAAAGCCCGGGACACTCAACAGTGCTCCAAGACCCAATGGCTTCTGAACAGCCAGCAGTACAAGCGGGAAAATGACGATGTTGTGCGCGAGGATCAAAGTATTGCGCCATATTGTGCGTAAAATATGCACGAATAATGGGATGGGGAGTTGTTTGATAATGCTTTCTGCGGCGATGAGGCTGGTGCAGCCCTCTAACACACAGGTAGAAATAAAACTCCAGAGAATCATACCTGCTGCAAGAAATGGCAGAAAGTCTTTCATGGGGGAGTTAAATATTTGGCCAAATACGAGGCCAATGGTACCAATCATAACGCCCATGCTGATGGTTAGCCAAAACGGTCCGACAGCAGAGCGCCTATACCGTTGACGTACATCCTGCCATCCGAGCATGCCTACCAGAGAATAGCGCTTTACAGCTGTCGCTATATCTGCCATGGCGGCGGTAATTGAGTTGTTTAGCATTCGAAACACCGGGTTGTCAAAACAGTCAATGATTGTAATCTTGTAGGAGGGGGGAGTGTCACTTTTTCCATCCCGTCTGGCTTCCAGTTTTTTGCGATCGCGGGATGTGCTCCACGTAGAGTGCCTCCCCCTGTTGCAAGGAGGGAGCATAAAGTCTGCAGCTATTTCGTATGGCGCGCGCTCGCTATCATGCCAAGCTTGGGCTATTCGTTAAAAAAATAAGCGCTTGTGTCGAGCAGGCTAGGTGTGCTAGCGATCATAAATAAAGTCTCTGTCAGATGATTCGCACTTTTTCTATCATCCCACGGTCAGAGGTGAACTCCCAAGAAATTTCCCTCACTCCAGAAACGCATTTTGGGTCAAGTCACGGCGTCTGATCGTCAGCGCTCCAATAAATCGCCTGCTCGGAAGCGGGTGGAGCGATTAGCTAACTGGTTGCCGACGAGCAGTTTCGCGGCAGCAACGTTTCGTGGTTTTCAAGCGAGTTTCGCGTCCGTGCGTTGTCTATCGGGCAGGCCGGTCAGAGGGGTGAATTATAGCGGCGCTTTCAGTTAAATGCTCCTTCCTGGACCCTGCCATGTGCAAGTATTGGGTGATCTCGTCCTCATTGAGGTTACAATGCTGATCAACGACCGCGTAAAAAGGGGGGGGCTGCGTGCTCGAAAGTTTGAATGGATAAAGTACGGAGAGTTTTGCTGGGTTTGCCTCGTAGGCAAAAAAGACTGATACAGGTCGCCACCGATGTGGTTTTGGTGTGGGTCGCTTTGTGGCTGGCCTTTATCGTCCGCCTCGGCATCGACGACATGTACAATCCGCTAAAGTCGCATTTCTGGCTGTTCGTCAGTGCCTCGATTATTGCCATTCCCCTTTTCGTACGCTTTGGCATGTACCGCGCTGTCATGCGCTACTTCGGTAATGATGCACTGATTGCCATCGTCAAGGCGGTCAGTCTGTCCTCGCTGATCCTCGCCGTGGTGGTCTACTGGTACAGCAATCACGAAGTCGTGGTGCCGCGCTCCATCATCTTCAATTATTGGTGGCTAAGCCTGGTAATCATTGGCGGCCTGCGTCTGTGCATGCGTCAGTATTTCATGGGCGATTGGTTCACCGCTGCGCAGCATGTACCGTTTGTCAATCGAGACGATGGTTTGACCAAGGTCGCCATTTACGGTGCTGGCGTCGCGGGCAACCAGTTGGTTGCAGCGTTGCGCATGGGGCGCGTGATGCGTCCTGTGGCGTTTATCGATGACGATTCCTCTATCGCGGATCGTTCGATTGCTGGGTTGCAGGTCTTCAAGCCCAAGCATATTCAGCAGATGATCGACGTGACTGGTGCTCAGGAAATCCTTCTGGCGCTGCCGTCTTCGACTCGTGCGCGGCGTAGGGAGATTCTCAATTTTCTGGAGGGCTTCCCGCTCCATGTGCGCAGTGTTCCGAATTTCACTGATCTGGCCAGTGGTCGGGTCAAGGTGGACGACATTCAGGAAGTCGACATTGCTGACCTGTTGGGGCGGGATTCGGTGCCGGCGCAGCCTGATTTGTTGGCTCGATGCGTCAAGGGCAAGACCGTTTTGGTGACGGGGGCGGGCGGTTCGATCGGTTCCGAACTCTGTCGTCAGATTTTCTCCCTGGGGCCAACCACGCTGCTGTTGTTCGATCATAGCGAATTCAATCTCTACAGCATTTTGTCTGAGCTCGAGCATCGTATTACTCGTGAGTCGTTGCCTGTTCGGTTATTACCGATACTGGGGTCGATTCGCCATCCACATAAACTTTTGGATGTAATGAAGACCTGGAGCGTGGACACGGTTTATCACGCGGCGGCCTATAAGCACGTGCCGATGGTTGAGCACAATATTGCCGAAGGCGTGCTCAACAATGTGATCGGGACGCTCAATACCGCTCAGGCTGCATTGGAGGCTGGTGTTGCAAACTTTGTGCTGATCTCGACCGATAAGGCCGTACGCCCGACCAATGTCATGGGTAGCACCAAACGGCTTGCCGAGTTGACCTTGCAGGCCCTAAGTCGTGAGTTGGCGCCGGTGTTGTTCGGGGACAAGTCCAATGTGTCCCGGGTCAACAAGACCCGTTTCACCATGGTGCGGTTCGGTAATGTGTTGGGCTCATCGGGATCGGTTATTCCGCTTTTTCACAGCCAGATCAAGTCGGGTGGGCCTTTGACGGTTACCCATCCGAAGATTACCCGTTACTTCATGACCATTCCCGAGGCCGCACAATTGGTAATACAGGCCGGCTCCATGGGGCAGGGTGGTGACGTGTTTGTGCTGGACATGGGCGAGCCGGTCAAGATCATTGAGTTGGCGGAGAAGATGATTCACCTGTCTGGCTTGAGCATTCGTTCGGAGAAAAATCCGCAAGGCGATATTGCCATCGAGTTCACTGGACTGCGTCCCGGGGAAAAGCTTTACGAAGAGTTGCTGATCGGCGACAACGTGTCTGCTACCCGGCATCCGATGATCATGAGCGCCAAAGAGGATCATTTGCCTTGGGAAGTGCTCAAGCGCAGCTTGATGGAGTTGCTGTCTGCCGTTGAGCGAGATGATTATTCGCGGGTTCGCGAACTTCTGCGTGACACTGTCAGTGGTTACGCCCCGGATGGTGAAATCGTCGACTTGATTTACCAGCAGCGTCGCCTCGAGCCCTGACTGTTACACGCACTGTAACGGACTCGTTTTTGACAGAGTAGTCCCATGACTAAGGTTTGGGAGGTAGCTTCGGAGAAGCAACTCATCTGAACGGCCGGCCGTAAAAGAAAGCTGAAAGCCTAAACCTTGGCTACCACTCTGAGTCATAGCTGTCACCGAGGCACCCGTTTCATCGGGAGGGTATATTTGTATAAGCAGGGCTGTCAGCAGCTCCGTTCTGGTCTACTGGCAGGTCTGGGTATCAATTTTCACAGGCGGATCGCTTCTTTGCAGCAGATCGCCTACACCAACACCACTCGACTTTCATTGTCAGCGTGAGTCGCGAAACGATTGCGATGACTACGCCGTGGCTGGGAGGTTTTTCCAGCTATTGAAACGGGAACGAATTAAGCAGAACATCTGCACCACAAAGCAGGATTTCCACAGCGATGTTTGATCGCATCGAGATGATCTATAACCCGTACACCTTCATGATCTCAATAATCTGTTGTCATCGGTAGAGTTCGAAAAGCATTATATGATGATGCAGGGAGTGTCTGGAAAATCCGGGGGATTCCGTGTAAGGTTTTTGAGGCCGGAATGAATACTCGATTGCGCAGAATTTTGCGGTTCATGAAGTGGCGCAAAGGAGAGTAAAGTGGCAAAAGTGTCGATTGTACTTACATCTTTCAATCATGATAAATACATCAGGCAGGCGATCGATACTGTTATCAATCAGTCCTACGATGATTGGGAGTTGATCATCGTTGATGATGTATCGACAGATACTTCTTGGGAGGTGATCCAGACCTATAATGACCCAAGAATCATCAAGATCCGGAATGATCGGACGCGTCGTTATATTTACAACATCAACCGTGCTATCGAAACCCAGTCAACTGGCGACTACATTGCGATCCATCACTCGGACGATGCCTGGGCATTGGATAAGCTGGAGAAGCAGGTCGCTGTACTTGAATCAAGTCCGCAAATAGGTGCGGTGTTTTCCCATGTGCAATGTATTGATGAAAACAACCGCTCGTTAACAATCGATTGGTTCGATCAGCCAAATAAATCCCGCGCAGCTTGGCTGCGGGTTCTCTTCTTCAATGACAATCGTCTGTGCCATCCGAGTGCATTGGTCAGACGAAGCGCTTACGAGCAGAGCGGTTTGTATAAGAGTGCACATGCCCAGATCGATGACGCGGAACTGTGGACGCGCCTCTTGAAGGTAAGCGACATCCATGTGGTTCAGGAAAAATTGACCTTGCATCGGATTTTCTCCGATCAGTCCAATGCCAGTGGTGATCGGCCGGACAGGCGGGCCCGTTTGAAGGTGGAGTGGTACCTGCAGAAGCAGCATTATATCGACTTACCACTCGCCGATATTCTTGAGGCCTTTCCAGAGTCCGAGCAATGGGTGACGCCTCAAGGGGCTAACAGTAAATACGTGCTTGCCATGGTCGCCATCTACAAAAGCAATTGCCCAGGTACTCGACTATTTGGTATCGAGTTGCTTTACCAGCTAATGACTTGCCCCAAAGAGCAAGAGCATATCGAATCGATTTACGGCTTCAATTATCTTGATTTTATCTCGCTCTCCGGTAAGGAGGACTTTTTCGGCCCTGCAGCAGTCGCACCTGCACCTGTTACAGTCCAACCTGTAGCATCAGGCGGGTTGCGTGGTTTTGCAGGCAAGGTAATTCGCAAGCTTAGATCTGTGTAATATCTACGTGCTTTTCCACAGGACTGAGTTTTCAGGGCACGGCCTCGCATATATTAATCTGTCGATGAAACGGTTGAAGAAGAGGTCGTAGCTCCGCCCAAGCAACGGGGCAAACGCAAGCCTCTTCCCGCCGATCTTCCGCGTATCGAAGACATCCACGAACTGCTCGATCATGAGCTGACCTGCTCCTGCGGTTGCCGTAAACACAGCATTGGCGAGGAAGTCAGCGAGCAGCTCAAGATCGTACCGATGCAAATCCGCGCTAAGCGCTCCATAAACCCCACATTCAAAGTCACCGCCTGATCCCCGATGCTGTGCTCCCGATTCCTTTCCGGAGCCAGTACCTCATGATGCGTCCCGACGCAAAAGTCGAAAAAGTCTATCTCTACCCCAAGCCCGTCGACTTGTAAGCGCTCCATGAACCCCACATTTTAAAGATGGGGATCTATGGCTATCTTGGAGTTTGCGGCGTGCAGTTCCACGGCAGCAAGGCTTCGAAGTCGTTTAAGCTCGTGGCTTGTGGCAGGCGCTCAAGTACGTGGCGCAGCCACGCATAGGGCTCTTGGCCGTTGGCTTTAGCCGTCTCGACCAAACAGTAAAGTTGAGCGCTGGCCATCGCGCCTTTAGGCGTGTCACTGAACAGCAAGTTCTTGCGCCCTATAACGAAGGGCCTGATCGCACGCTCTGCCGCGTTGTTGTCGATCGGCAAGTAACCGGCTTCGGTGTAGCGCACCAACTTGATCCAGTTGCTGGCCGGGAAACTGATGGCTTTGCCCAGTGCATTTTGCGCCGTCACTTGTGGCTGGGTTTTCTCCAGCCATGTGTGCAACTGCGCCAACACCGGCAGGCTGTTCTGCTGTCGGCTTTCGTGCCGATGTTCATCGCCGACTTCTTTTAAATCTCGCTCGATACCTTACAGCTGGTTGATCAGATTCAGGGCGATATAGGCACGCCCGGTTTTGCCTTTAGGCTGCACCTTTTACGCCTCGACGAACTTGCGTCGTGCATGTGCCCAACAGCCTAACTAAGCGTTCGACACCGGATGCACGCCCAAGGCGTTATAACCAGCGTAATCATCGGTCATCAGGTAGCCGCGATAACCTTCGAGTAGTCAAAAAGGATCACCGGCTGATTTGGCGGCCCGCCGGTTTGCACCCACATCCAGGATTGGCTGCTCGGTTCTCGATCAGGCTCTTTCATCACCTGTACGCGCGTTTCGTCGCAGTGGATTACGCGACTTTCCAGCAGTCGATCCCGCATCAAGTTGAGCAAGGGTTGCAGGTGTTCGCCGCGCTGGATAACCCAGCGCGCCAAGGTTTGGCGTGGAATATCGATACCGTGGCGGCCTAGCACTTTTTCGAAGCGATGCAGCGGTAAGCCGTCGACGTATTTGGTCGTCAGCAGCATCGCCAGGACACTTGGGCTGGCCATGCTCTTTTCAATCAGTTGAGCGGGCTTGTCCGCTGTAATCGGTGCAGTTTCGCAATCGCGGCAGGCGTAGACCTTGCGCACATGTTTGATCACGCGGATTTGCATCGGCACGATCTCGAGCTGCTCGCTGACTTCCTCGCCAATGCTGTGTTTACGGCAACCGCAGGCGCAGGTCAGCTCATGATCGGGCAGTTCGTGAATGACTTCGACACGCGGAAGATCGGCGGGCAGAGGCTTGCGTTTGCCCCGTCGCTTGGTCGGAGCTACGACCTCTTCCTCAACCGTTTCGTCGACAACCCCGGCCACGCTTTCAGCTTCGTTGAACAACGCCATTTGCGGAGTCGTGGGATCAGCTGTCTGCTCTGACTTGCGCCCGAAAAGGCGCTGACGCAACAGCGCATTTTCTTCCTCGAGATGAACGATCTTGCCCTTATCCGACTCGCGCTCACTCAGCATTTGCTCAAGCAGTTGCTTGAGCAAAACAGGGTCATCAGGAAGATTTTCGGGCATGGAAATCATGCCGCGGATTATACCGAATCAGGCGACGAATCGAGGCGTCAAAACTTGATGCGGACGGTTGCGCCACAAATCAAAACCGTCCAATAACCAGTTGAGTTCTTGAACCGTCAGCACGATGGTTTCATCCGAACAATCCGGCGATGTTTTGAAACGCTCGGATTCCAGGCGCTTTAGCCAAAGGCAAAAGCCGTTGCGCTCCCAATACAAAATCTTCACGCGGTTTCGAGGCTTGTTGAGGAACACGAAAAGCACCGGGTCAAACACCGCGACCTTGATGTCCAGTTCGACCAGAGCGGCGAGGCCATCGATGGATTTTCGGAAGTCGACGGGCTTGGGGTAGAGATAGACTTTTTCGACTTTTGCGTCGGGACGCATCATGAGGTGCTGGCTCCGGAGAGGAATCGGGAGCACAGCATCGGGGATCAGGCAGTGACTTTGAATGTGGGGTGGAGCGCTTACACAAGTCCTAGGCAACAATATCGGTAAGCCACGACCTGTCATATAACTTATGATATTTGCAATACGCTAAGAAAGGCCTGAATAATCCAGGCCCTCCTAAGCATTATTTTATTTATCTATAGTCACAGGGATTGCATATTGGCTACAGCTATAAAACTCTTGATTATGAATACCTCCCATTCCTAGTGTGTAGGCTCCGTTTAGTATCGAAAGATCAATTAGCGTATTGTAACCTGCCACGTTAAGGCTGGTTTTTTTGAAGGCGGCCCCCACATCATCCCGGACCTCGCCATTCGTCGAAATAAAAGTTCTTTTGCCGTTGATATCAGTAAGTGTCAAAAATGTTTTATCAAACAATGTGCCATCTTTGGTTGAGAGTGCGAGCCATCCACGCACTTTCAAAAGCTCCGCTGCATTAAAATAAAGTTCAGATGAAGTTGGGAGATCTCCATTAATCGCATCAATTGAGCCATCGCAAGCAATTTCCACATTTTTATCAACGCCAGGGATTGATGATGATATGCCGTTAAGTATTACATCTTTAGTAGATGCCCTTGGAATGACTTTAGTATGCACCCCCGGAATATGAACCTTCACCCATCTAGATTTGAATTTCGGTTTAAAGTAATTAGATGATTGCGATAAGAACATAACTGAATCAACAGCATCACCAGAAAGCTCAAAGTTATCCAGCAGCGGGGATACCCAAACACCACTTTTTGAGTTTATGATATTTAGCCTGTATTCACGAACATCGCCTGAAAAGAGTTTATACCTGACCTTTAGAATACTTCCACGGAATAGTAAATTCTTTATGCGCCCGTAATTTGTAAGTTCAAATTCAGGAATTATTTTGGTTACCCCATCCGCAGCTCTAGGCACCTTGTACCACTCACCAAAATTCATTGTTTTTTCAGATAGTGGCGATTCAGAATAAACGGTATACCCATCATTTTCTTCTAAAAGAATCAACGGCAAACCATTTTTACCTTTCGACACGCTAACGGTATGATAATTTAGAAGGATAGAGCTTACTGTCAGAGGGTCCTCGTTCAATGAAAATTTCTGATCAAAATCATCAAATACATTGCATTTTTCAGATCCGCAATTTATGCCAGACGTAAACAAAACAAACTTTGGACGCTCCGAAGACTCAAAGAATTTCTTATTCATCAAATCCAGTGCAGGTGTAAGCGTCATATAGTTCTGAAATGACGGGCGATATTTGTAATTCAATTTATTCGCAAAAGCATACTCATTATTATATGGATATACGTCGATTGTCGACTTGCCAATCCTTCTTAGAAGATCATCTTCAAGCTTAAATTCAGCATATAAGCTCTGCATCCGATCTTCGTATTCCACACTAAAATCTATTGCCGGAAGCAGAGCACTTTTAGTTGGGGCGCCTGGATAGCTTGGATTGGCTGAAAGATAATATAAACCAGCCATAGTTAGCACGAACAGCAGTCGCCCCAATCTGCTTTTATCAAAAATCATTATAAGTGCTAATGCGGCTGTCGGGATAACGAAATATCCCACGTAGTGATCCGTGCGACTAAATCCAAGTTTGAAAAAAAGCAACAATAAAACGTTTGCCGTTAGCAGAAGCGATCTACGCTTAAACAAAAGATACACATTTAAAAAAACAATCACCAGCAGCACAGCAACAAAAGTACTTCCCGAATTCACAACATCCTGCGTCATATCTACCGAGTTACCGAAACTCAGATTTTTATTAATGACCAAATAATTAATCAAGCTGATCTTATCATGAAAAATGATCAGCCCAAAAAAAACATAGCTTACAACTACACCCACAACAAACAAAGCCAATCTCGAAACTTTCTTTTCAGAAAAAAAACGAACAAAAAAGTAAGACCCAAATGTCGCCAATCCAACGAGACCGTAGAAAAACCTTACATAAAACAAAAAACCAACCACAGCACCAATAACCATCATAAATCGCGACTTGATAATTAATGGCTTATCCTTTGAGAATTCAAAATAGGCTACGATGGAGAATGGTAGAATGAATAGTGCCGCCGGAAAAATCAAACTACTAAAAAACAGAAAAAACGCCACTGAAAAATATATATATGTGCGCACCTTTCTGATCAGTGTAAAAATAACCGACCAAAAACATGCGTATAAACCACTCAGGAATATTATAGACCCCCAATATGTAGACATGTTGTACTGCGACGAACTGTTTCCAGTCAGCCAATACAGCGGACCATAACTAAACAGAAAGTCCTGCCCTCCATAGAACATCTGATTAGTTATATTTGCCCATTGTTCAACATTTCCATTTGAGAATGCCACCGAATACATTTTCAATGAGGAGAAAGCAAGAACAAAAACGGCCAGAAAGGCCAGTCCCTCTGTTTTGTACCTCCCTAACAAGGACTCTAAATTACCGATTGTTTTAGGTAGGGTGCGAGCGCTAAAGAAACTATTCACTTATCGCTTTCTCTCTTAACATTGTAGTGTCCAAAACAACTCTTTATCAGAATACTCAACACTGAAATATTACCTTTAACACTACTAATCTTGGTCGGCACTTCACCTTTTGGGTAACGTCTAACTGTAGGAAGCTCGACACAGCTATAACCCAGCTTCGGTGCCCGATACGAAAGGTAGGCCAGCAGTTCGTAAGTCATGAATACATCACGGAACGGGGCCACTTTTGGGTCAAGAAGCATTTTCCGACTATAAGCACGAAAGCCTTGAGTGGTATCAGTCCACTTAAACCCAGAGGAAAGTCTCAGCATCGGCGCATGGATAAAACGAATTGCGAAATTTCGCGATTTTGGCGTGTTCTCGGCCACGCCTCCCGCCACGAAGCGCGAGGCCTGCACAAAATCCACGCCCTGTTGCAACGCTTCAATAAAGCGCGCAATGGCATCAGGTTCATCCTTGTCATTACCGTCAATAGTAATGATGCCCTCATAGCCATGGTCAAGCGCAAAAGCATAGGCGCATCGGAGCTGGGCACTTAATTTGCCAGACGCTGTTTTAACCAGCAGCCCACGCACCCCTATTTGTTTCAGCGCTTGCAACTCCAGTGAACCATCCGTGGTACCACCATCTACGATGATGATGTCGGCAATATTTTCGATTTTGAGCGCCGCCATTTTGGCGAGCAGGCTCTTAATTCGTTCCCCCTCATTGATGACGGGTATCACCACGCACCAAGGGTGTTGGCGGCCAAGCCAGAGTCGCGTGTCAAACGTGGGTACTTGCCACGCGTCGCGGGCTGCAGGAGCAATATCGAGAGAGGTCATCATGTTTACCATCAAGCTACGCGAGCTGTAATTAGCCCTACGCCGGCGATTACCAGTACGATCCCTACCCCTGTAGTCCAGTGGAAGGATTCACGAAAAAATACGACTGAAAACAGGGCGACAGTCGCCACAGCTCCGGCGGTCAGAACCGGGTGTGCCACATTCAGCGGCAGGCGCGCCAAGGCAGCGGCATAGAGCAGAAAGGCCGCACCGTATAGCCCAAGCCCTAGCCAAAATGGCCAATTACTCAACGCCGTCATGGGGTCGTTGAGGGAGGGAAACTTGCGCGGGGGCATCATGGCCATCTTCACCAACACACTGGCGGAAGCATTGGAGAGAATGCCGAGAATGAGGATGAGCCACTTCATACTCATACACTCACCTCAACACCAGTCCCGCGGTAATGTTGCGTCGCCACCTGAAGGGCTCGTTCAATCGACACCACATGCGACTCATCCTTGGTTGCCACCATCTCGATAGAGACCACATGAGTGGGCAGGTACTGCGACAGGGCGGCAGCCATTTGTCCATGCTCAGTACCTCCATCGCCCAACGGCAACAGGTCGGGCTCGCTGGCATGTACATGCCCAATCAGCGCGGCACAGTCGTGCAAGACCACTAGCGAATTTTCGCCGTTAATAGTGAGCGCACCGGTGTCTAGCTGCATCTGGATGGCTGGATGCGCAATGCACTTCACCACCTGAGCGGTCTCCGCACTGGTGGTCATAAAATTAGCTCCGTAACAGGTGGGGTTGGGCTCAAGACAGATAGTCACCCCGCAAGCCTGAGCGATATCCCCTAACTGTCGGAAAAAAGGAATCGCCACGTCCAAAGCCTCTTGATCGTTCAACCCACTGCGATCACGATTCTTCGGTGAGCCAAAGACCACCCGAGTTGCCCCCAGGCCAGCGCCGATACGGCATATCGCTGCCAAATGCGTTAGCAGGGCCGCCTGGCTTTCAACGGAGCCAAAGACATTCAGCCCCGTGGTGCCGAACAACAGCGCCTGCATGCCGGTGATCTCAATACCGCGCTCAGCCCACCAATCTTTGACTTGAGCAATATCCTCATTCGTAGCTTTGGCGGGTTCTGGAAAATACTTACCAGGTGCGATATCTATAGCATCAACCGCAAACCGCTGAAGCAGCGTAGCGACTGCTTCATCTTCGTTGATATCCCAAGCAATATTGGAAATCGCCAACCTCATACGCTCGTCCCCGAATCGGCTTTAATCGTGAGCGGCTCGGACTGCGCGTAGGCTCTAACCGCCAGGATCGTTTCGCGGGCGCTGTATTGATAGCCGCCCGATACACCAAATACTTGGGCGTGCTTCGTCTGCAGGTCATAGGTCGCAGCGGGATTGGCCAAGGTATGAGTCAAGGATTTACCGAAACCCTGTCGGGAAATATCCTCCACACTAACGGGCTCAGCCGTGAGGTGAACCAATTTCAATCCGGCATTGAGCGCCGTTTGAATGTCATACCAAAGGTTAACCATCGGGTAGAACTGGAATACCCCCCGGCTATCAATTGACTGAAGGTTATTGTCATTCAGAAAGTCGAAGATGACGTTCTTGCGCAAACCTGGGCCAACCAGTCCTGGCAGACGAACAATCAGGTGGTTCGGGAAATGCGCTTCGACGAATGTTTCCAGCAATCGACGATGCAAACCATAGGCATGCAGGCCCGACTCATCGACAGGGCTGTCCTCGTCGACGCCTATGGGATTCTTAAAGACATCCACCGTACTGATCAAAATAAAAAATTTGCACCGAATAGTTTTGAGGTGTTCGATCAGCTCCTCAATTTTTTGTCGATCCGCTTCTGGCTCCCGGTTGGCGATCCACTTCTGCGCCGGAGCACCGGCACACACTACCGTATCAAATGATTGATTATCGATATCGCCAATATTGGTTGAGCGATAAAGCGATGTGAAATTTCCCTGTTTAAGAAGGGTGCCGCCCACGTAACCCGAATAACCAATAAGCGAATTAAACATTCACCTCTCCAAATGTAGATTTTTTTTGATCATCGATGCCGATAATGTTTTCAGCTTCGAGCGTTTCAAGAACGTCATAAATATTGTCAATTTTACCGCCCAGTACTGAATAACAGCCTGGTAACTCTGCGTGCTTTTCAAAAAGGATCGGCCTTCCGTCATTGCCCTCGCTCTTCACCAAAACGGTTTTAATCTCGAATAGCGAGTCGATGTGTTTGGCTTTCAATACTTCAGGAATATACCGTCCAACGTCTCTAACCATCCGATCCACGCGGGTATCGCGTTCGTAAAGACGCAATTTTTCGTAAGGGTCAACCCCTAGCTGGTCATTCCAGTGCATGTGCGGCGTATAGCGAACATGGGACAAGGTATGCAGTCCACGCGCCGGAAAGGGCATCATAGAGAAGAACGGGCCATCCATCACCGTAATACCCAAACCTTTGAGTGATTCGGGCATCTGCATCAGTGCCATTTCGGTAAGTTCTTGCTTAAGATCGGTACTAACACCGGGAAAATCGCCCTTAAACTGATTAAGGCCGCTATAGGTGCAGTTGAATACATAGCGAGAGGTGATTACCTCCTGGCTCCCCTGCTTCATCTCGGTCACAACCTGCAACGGCGCTTGTGCCCCTTTCAAGATCGCGGTCACCCTTGTTTGGTAGTGGATTTGCACCCCGCTTTCTTTCAGCTCGCGCTCTGCCCAGATCGCGAGTTGTCTGGCGTCGAACGCATATTCTTCGACCAGGTACACATCTTCGATCAGACGGGGTTCAAACAAGGCACGCAACACGGGATCTGCAGGCTGGATATCCGCCCCGATTTCCCGACAAAAGCGTTCGAACTGTTTGGCCGTGACTTTCGAGTTTCGCCGGGCAATAGCGTAGAGTTTGGTGAAGTCTTGCTTCACAGCGAGCGGCCAGTCCCGTACAAACTTTGGTAGGTTTACCCGACTTCGATAAGCGGTAGTGAAACTGCGTGGGTAGTGATAGCCGTTATGCACACGCGCCTGATTGTTGTAAGAGGCACGCATCAGAAGCGCCGGCTCACGTTCAATCAGCAGGATGCGCTTAAGGCCACGTTGCTTGGCCAGGTACACAGCGATAGCCGCACCGTAGAACCCGCCTCCAATTATCACGGCATCCTGACTGGATTGGCTTGGATCGAGGCGCAACATCAGGAAACACGTTCAATGGTCGGGGGTTTCTCCTCGGCTGAATTTGACACCACTTCTTCGATGTTCAGTTTTTCATGCCGGGTCATGCGAGCACTGGTGAACTCTTGGCCTACATGATAAAGCGGGCCCTCATTTGACAGGCTGGCCATGTTCAGAATGTATTCGCCCAAGACCAGCAGAACGAGCGAGATCAGAAAGAACATGCCCGACTGTTGCAGAGAAAAGCTGATCCAGCCCGGTGCAACATCGGTTTTTAAAATGCCCACCGCAATTACATAAACGCAGTACACCAGGTTGGCAACGGCACCAAAAAGGGAGAGTGAGGTCACCAAACGCATCGGTGCACGCGTTGTCGAGACCAGTAAGCGCATGCCACGGTCGATGCTCTCGCCCAATCGCTTGGGCCGAGATGCCTGCGGCGCGGAGCTGTAGTTCAGGTAAGCACGTGCGAATCCACCCGTAGCAGGAAGGTGCCTGTAGGTCATCGCCGGCTGTGGATGCTGCAGGATGAAATTGATCACCCGCTTGCTTAGAACGCGGTATTGCGGTGCTTCCTTGGCCAGATGGACACCATTGAGGCGATTGTAGAGGCTATGAAACACGGCGTTTGCCCCACGATAAGCAAGGCTTTGAGCGGGTTTTTGCGCATTATTAGCAAACACCACATCAGCACCGCTAACCGCTTGATCGAGCATCTTAGGAACAAAGCTAACTTCATCGGCCAACGGATCGACAACGACAACGAAATCACCAAGCGCATTCTCGAGTCCAACCCACGAAGCGGTATCCGTGTCCACCTCTTTGGTCAGCGCATACACTTGTAAATTGGCCAATCCATTTTCAGCAGTCAGCCGCTTCAACACTAAAATGCTGTCGTCGTCCGAGGCGTTATCCACCACGATCAATTCATAATCACTGACGATGTCCGCAATGATAGCCACCGCATCAGACAGGATATTTTCAATATTTGCTGACTGGTTTCGCACCACAAACACGGCAGACAAAAAACAGGGAAAGAAAGGCATTTTTGGACTCTTAAAATGGATTGCCTAAAGCATTGTCCTATTAAAACAAAAATCCGAGCCCTTCTGAGCGAAAAAAAAGCGCCACCGCTAGCAGTCGCCAACCTTCGCCCGGATTGGGGCCGGCATTGTCGGTGTCGGCGACCTGAACCACTTTTACCGCTTCACTCGTTTGCATCGGTAACGCTTCTTGTGTGTGACGGCCTAGTGTAGTCATTTTACTAACAGACGGACGGGTCTTTTAGTCCACTGTCACAAGGCAGGTGGACTTCAGATTTTACATTGCACATCGTTTGGGCTTTTGCGCCTCGACGAACTTGCTTCGTGCGTGTGCCCAACAGCCTAAACGTTCGACACCGGATTGCGAGCTCAAGGCGTTATAACCAGCGTAGTCATCGGTCATCAGGTAGCCGCGATAACCGTCGAGCAGGCGCGACGGAACCTCCTGCGCCCGGCTGGTCGAGTAGTCAAAAAGGATCACCGGCTGATTTGGCGGCCCGCCGGTTTGCACCCACATCCAGGATTGGCTGCTCGGTTCTCGATCAGGCTCTTTCATCACCTGTACGCGCGTTTCGTCGCGGTGGATTACGCGACTTTCCCGCAGCCGGTCACGGATCGCGCCTGGAGCTTCGCCGCGCCGATCCCGCACGTGCCGACGGATGCCGAGCTTAGGGCGGTGCCATGACTCAGCTCGATGCGCTTTTGTCTGTCGCTAGCGACGCCACTGCTGGCATGGCAGATGCCTACATTGCCGGCTTGCTGGATGCAGGCGATATCGCGACCTTCAAGGCTTTCACTGCCAACCAGCTGGCGCTGAACAATATTGTAGTGGTCAACTACTCCCGGACACGATGACCTGTAAATTCTTACGGAGAAAGTGAAGATAAGGTAGTATTCCGGCCCCAAAATTTTATCACCAGGATACTAGCCTACATGGACAGTAAGGGCATGATCGACAGCCTGACTTCGCTCCGTTTTTTCGCGGCATTCGCCATCGTCTTGCATCACGCAAAAGGATTGGTTTTTTCCAGCGAGTTCATGAAGGGGGTCCCACTTTCTTCTGGGGTGAGTTTTTTCTTTGTTTTGTCTCTAAGCTGGGTCGAAAGAAAGAGAGTCAAAATTCAACTGCATTAACCTGATCGAATGATTAAAACAAACCCGCTCCGGCGGGTTTTTTAGCCCGGAGAAAAGTATGCCCATCACCGCACAGCAGCTGCTGCAGATCCTCCCAAACACCCGCAAATGAGCTGGAGTTTTTGCACCTGTCCTTAATACGGCAGTGCAGCGCTATCAGATCGTCAGCACTAAGCGTGTCGCCGCGTTCATTGTGCAGATCAGCCATGAATCAGGCCAACTGATCTAAATCCGCGAGCTTTGGGGGCCTAGTCCGGCTCAGGCGGGATATGAAGGCCGTAAGGATCTGTGCAACACCGAGGATGGCGATGGGGTCCAATTCATGGAACGCTTAAGTTCGACATTGTCAGTAAGCGCACAACAATCAGATGTCATCGGTAGAGTTTGAAAAGTATTATGCAATGAGCTTGGGGGGAAGAAAATCCGGGACGATTCAGCCTTTCTCAGGCCCGCTCCTAGGAGCGTAGCCGCTCCATAAACCTTACCTCTGGAAGGTGAGGTTTATGGAGCATTTACTTTTTTAGCGGTGCCCTGCACGTGTGTTAATAGGTGATCCCCGGAACCACGGTGGTGACGATGTGTTTACCATCGTTGCGGCAGGCTTCAGCTAACAGACGGGCAAGGATCTGTTCCTGCTCTACGGCAGTAAGCTTCAGGCTCTTTAACGTCGACTTCCAACCTTCGGCATTAGCGAGCAACGTGTTCAAAATTGTTGGCGCCCCCCAGAATGATCCATTTACCGGGTACGGAAGGTGGTATGAAGCGGGCGCCTTGAATCCAAGAGACTGACACAGGCTTGAAATGATTTCCGCATCGGCGGTAGCGTCATGAATGTTAGGGTCTTCCGGGAAAACCAGCCCCGGAGCGGCATCAGATGAGTCGCTGCTGAGGAGACCCGCGATGACTCCCAATGCATCGTACTTGCCGCCTATCATGTTTTCGATCAGGTACTGCTGATAGGTTTCCCGGTCGCTGAAATCGATGTCGATCGGGTCGGTGTTCAAATTGATATGCGCGATCGCTGTGTAATCCAGGTAAGGAACGCTCGCCAGGTGTTTGAAGATCGCAAGTAATGGCTGATCTTCACTCACCAGTATGCTCAGTACTGAGTATTGCTCTTTCTGAAGGCATTGTTTGATGGTAAGAGCGGCCAGTTCGTCCGGAACAAGAATGACGACATCAATCTGGGCTGACTTTTTCACGAGAAGCTTGACGATTTGCTCGATAGAGTCTGCAGAGCGCAGGCTTATAAATATCAACGACTTACTATCGGTGGAGGTGGAGGAATGATCTTTCCACGAAAGGTTCTTCCAATTCCATGGTCCCTCGGGGCGGCCGGCACTCAGAAAGTGCGCCAATGGATCCTGAGCTCCGACCGCCGAGGCTTTCATATCCTTGTAAAGGAGGGGATCAAAGCCCGGGAACAACTTGCGTCGCAACACGCCGCGCGTCCACGAGCGCACGTATCGGCGAATAGCTTCAGTAGCTCCTGATAGCTGCACACCTGCCGGTGGGTAGTAGTCTAAATCAACAACCTCGGCCTGTTGTATCGTGGCTGCGTCAACCTGCTCCTGACGGGACAGGGCTGCATTACCCTCTGTAAGGGCGAGTAATTGTTCGACGTAACGGGACATATTGAATTCGCGAGCAGCCAGAGATCGGGCCTGCTCTCCTACCTTATCCCGAGCTTCTTTCGACGAGGCCAGTTGAATGATTTTGTCAGCCATCTTATGGGTGTCCAGATAAGGCGCGACACACTCTTCCTGGAGGCCATTACGCTTAAGAATGTCTGCAACACCCGTTGTGTTATCGAAACAGAGAACTGGCAGGCCCAGTACCATGGCGTCAATAGCGACGTTGGGCAATGGGTCCAAACGGGCGGTCAACAGCATCATGTCGCTCAGGGCATAGACATGCTCAATGGCAGCTGTTTCGGAAATGATCTTGAATCGCTCCGAGATTCCGGCGCGCTGAATCTGATCCTGAAGGTAAATAGAGTAATCAGTATCTTTCTCTGGATTGTAGTTATTGCCGATCCAGACAAAACGACACTTGTGACCTATAGGTGAATTTATTACGCGGGTCGCGCACTCGATAAACAGGTCTACACCCTTGCGGATTTGTACCCAGCCGGCGCCTAATATAACGATCGTGTCATCTTCAGGTCCATCCGGACGCATAATCTTTTGCAGCATCGCCTTCTCTGCTTCGATATGAGCTGGATCGTGTGCCTCGCCAGGGACAATGCTTTTGCCTTGTGCCAACACGGGAAGTTTGCACGAAGCTAGTTCAGGCAGCACCTGTATTGCGCTGTTGAGTGTAATGTCGGCAGAGAAAACGGTTTGACTTGACCATAACAATGCATTTTGGATTCGCGTGCGGGGGCGAATATATACAGCGAACTCGTGGATTAAACTGATTGTCGGGATATAGCGATCGGCCAAGGGCTTGAGTACTATATGGGACTCTACACTGTTCACAATTGCAAATTGAAATGAGTAGGTGTCGAGGAACTTGCCTAATACCCAATTGGCGAAAGTCTCTTTGTGGTAAAGATCCACAGGGCCGGCAACTATCGCTCCAGCCTCGATAAAAGACTCTTCCAACGGGCCGCCACGAAGCAGCAGTGTCACTACATTGAATTGCGAGGTGAGTTGCTGGACGATATTCAGGCTAAGAATAGGGGCGCCGGTTCTCGAAGCTTCATGACTGACTAGCAAAATGGTGGGCTTATCAATAGGCAGCGACTCGATGGGTCGACTCAAAGCGATAAGCGGAATACGGCCAAGCAGGCCTTCGACCCGCCCGTGATCCAGGAAGTGCCGTTCCGGATCAGCGAGCGAGGCGAGAACTGGATACATGGCCCGATAGAAGTCGGCGTTGAATGGCTCTGTCGGTTCATGGAGCAGTCCGCCAGCGAGAACCTGCTTTTCGCCTGCATAGTCGCGAGAAGCCTGCGATATCGGCTTTGGAACACCTAGGCGGCCTTCCTGGATGCCGTGGCAAAGATAGTGTACGACTGCGGGAATGCCGGTCGCTTTAACATCGGGATAAGTTTCGAGGTAGTAGTTTTCGTCAAAAGCTTCTCCATTGGGAAGAATTATCGACGGAAGCCTTTTTTTTATGTCCGTTAAACTGATCAGGCGCCAGAATCGTGAGTTAAATAAGCGCTCCCACGAGTTGGACAGTGTTTGAATATACTCTTGTTTCAGCCCCGCCTCAGAGGCTTTCCATTTTTCCAGATTAATTTCCAGTTTTTTGTTCTGGGAGCTTAGATCCGCCAGTTCAGATTTGAGGCGAGCATTTTCATCGGAAAGTTTAATGATGGTGGTTTGTTCTTGGTCTACTTGTTCGTTATTTTTCATGGTCGTCTTCGACGGTAAGTTGCTGTGGATGTTGTGGCGCCGTGTGCCACTACATTCTCGGTATTTAGCGCTTTGATCTGCGTTTTTAAAGAAATGCTTTCCAGGTTGGCATTGGCGAGTACTTTTGGTTCAGTCTGGCTGTTGAGCCGTACGCTTTCGAGGTGCTGAGCGTGACGGGAGCCAGGGTCTGGATACTCATTGATGTATTTCGATATCTCATCTTCGGTCGGCGCTGGCAGGTCAAGCGCCGAGGCAGAATCTTGCCGGCTTAACAGCTTGTTATTGACAGCAGTGACGTCTCTGTCTTTCCAAAAACTGGCCGTATGGTCCATATCCATCGGATGGAGGGGGGCACCAAGCTCAACGCCCATGGTACTGAGTGCACGCGCAAGTGCGATGTTTCCGCTGCGAAGCATGCTCAGAACCATGGTTGTTTTCTTGGCAGTCAAATGGCTATCGTCCTTGGAAAAAATTCAGCGCTGGTAAACAAGGTGAATGCAGGAACTGAGTGCAACACGGTCATTGAATGGATGTAGGCGGCATTATGCTGCATGGCATGACGCCTTGCATCACCTCACCCATGACCTGAGTGGGCATTTGAAGTCGAAGCTTTTTAGTGGCCCCCTCGTTCATTGCTAGGCAATGTCGTTCGTGTCTCCCGGTTGCGAACCGACAAGTGCGTGCCTTTGGGTCGGTACTGGAGGATTAGAGCGTTGATACCACCATCGACTTTTGCGATACATGGAAAGCCTAAGGCCTATCTTCTTCTCGTCCTAACTCATTGAATTATAAATGTAAAATTGCATTGTAATAGCTCTCGGACAGTGCGAGCTTGCAATGCCCCGATTGATGCTCAGCGATGAGCACCGGTCGAAGTGGCGGGAAATTCTGCTGCACAAGACCATCAACAACAAGCGTGATCTACGGATAACGGTCGAAAGCATGTTGTATTGCATGCGCACAGGCTGTCCCTGGAGTGACTTGCCCGAAGCATTCGGTGGCTGGAGCAAGGTCTACAAACAAGCGGCTCAATGTGGTTCAAACGCTTGTGACTGATCCTGATATGGAGTGGGTTTAAATCGATGGCAGCTATTTCAAAGCCCACCAGCACAGTGCAGGGGTTGCAAGCGGTCTGAAGAGGTTGATACGAACCGTATTACCCGAAGGCAGGCGGTAGTCGCAAACCCTATCCGTTGGAGACCATGCTGCCCATTCATCTGTTGCAGAACAGGTGCTCGATCAGCGAGCTGCGCGATATCGTGGGGCGTCAAGCGGTACCTCTAACGCCCCATAGACCAATTCACGTTGAAATTGCCCGCTTATGCGCATGCTTTGTTGAAGGTGCTGTGGGCGGCGACCAAGGCGGCCAATCCCGGAGCCCGGGCCGTGTGGTCCGGGCTCCTCTACGTGCGATTTCAGCGAAATGACCAGCGCTTGTGGCCGAAGTAGCTGGTAAACACCGGCACAGCCACGCCGACTGCGTGCGCTATTTCATGCTTGAAGGACTCCATGCCCATTGCAGGCAGGATGTACGATGCCAGGCCAATACTGATGATCCATGTCTGTACGACCGCAACCAGGTTGACCAGTACAAAGAACATTGCCGAGTGATGGATGGGCTGTTGGCTTTCGGTAAAGACAAACATTCGTGCCAGTACAAAGGCGGTGATCATGCCGGTCAGGTAGGCGAGCCCGATCGAGACTGAAAAGCTCAGCCATTGGTTATAAAGAATCCTCGAGAAGAAGTTGACAGCAGCTGCACTACCCCCCGTCACCAGAAAGGCAAGGAACTGTCGATTAAGCAGCTGTTTCACTTAACTGCATCCCTTGCCATGTTTCTACCGAAATCGATGCTCTCGGAAATACCGCGATCCTCGGGATAGTAGTAGGAGGTATCGGCTACCCACAAGCCTTGCACTGGCAGCGAAACCGGCGGCAGCCGGTCCAGATAGCCCGGGTCGCAAATGGGCTGCGCATGCCGATAGCGGCTGGCGCGGATATCGATGAAGTCCTCATCGTTCAGCGTCGGGTTGATCTTCTTTAAGTAGCGACGCACCTTGTCGAGGAAAGCCTGGTCCGGTTCGGCGAACTTAGGATGTTCACCAGGCATGTAGAACGGCACATAGACAATGTGTTCGTTCATTGGGCGCAGGTTGGTGTATTCGACAAGTCCGGGGATATCCATCTCGGGGTCGTTGGTATTGAGCCAGAAGTTCTCGGTCAGAGGCTTGCGCAGCTTGGCGATCACGCAGACCACCGCAACGTTCTTGAGGGCTGCGAAGCGCGCGAGAATATCCTGTGGCAGGTCCGGCATCAGGGAGGGCACATAGGGCAGGGGCACGGTGCTGATGACCTTGTCGAAGCGCTGGGTTTCTTCCCCGCAGACCACACCCTGAACCTTGCCGTGTTCGATGATCACGCGGTTGACCGGCGACTTCAGGCAAATGATGCCGCCGTGTTTTTCGATGTCGGCCTTCAGCGCTTGCAGCAGGGTGTCAGAACCGCCATCCAGGTAGCCGAGTTTTTCGCGGAACAGGCTATAGCGCGAGCGGCCGATGCGGCGGATGCGGCTCCAGATCCAGGCTGCCGATAGGTTATCGGTGTAATGGTAAAACTTGTAGTCGAACAGGCGCTTCCATAGCACTTCCCAAGCCTCGGCCCCGACCCAGCGCTTGATCCAGCCCGTGGCTTCGACGTTGTCCAGAGGCTTCCAGTCATTTCTCTTGGTGGACAGGAATGCGTGTAGGCCATAACGGACTTTGGCTGTCAGACTTAGGCCCTTGAACTTGAGCAGAGCAATGGGGTTACCCCAAGGTTGCAAGCGGTTTTGATACCAATAGCCCATTTTGGTTTCGACCCAGCGCATTTTCGAGGCCAAGCCCAACTCGTCCAGTACCTTCAGGAAGGCGTGGTCAGAAATGCAATGGAAGTGGTAGTAGCGCTCGATGGTGGTGCCCGAGAAATCGAACGCCGCGGTCATTCCACCCACACGGTCATCCGCCTCGAATACCACGGGTTTATGCCCGTCCCTGGCCAACTGGTAGGCCACTGCCAGGCCCATGGGGCCAGCGCCCAGCACGGCAACTCTTTGTCCCATCGTCAAAACTCCAGAACCACTTTGCTGTAAGTGGGGTCGTTGAAGGTTTCCTGTATCGCCTTGGCAAACGGCGTGTAGGTCACGCCGAAGGTGCCGGGCCAGTCATTGACCTCGAATTCGTCCTTGGCGCTGAGTGCAGCCAGCTGTTGGGTGGTGAAGGGTGGGTTCTTGTCGAACAGGCTCCATGTCCAGATCAGGCTGTAGAACAGGCCGTAGGGAATGCATGCGATCACGGCCTTGGCGCCGGTGGCACGCTTGATTTCGCGAATGATATCGATGTAGTCGACTTTTTCGTGCCCCGATACGTTATAGATGCCGTCGCGCACACGGTTTTGTATGCAGCTGATGATGACATTGCAAAAATCGCCCACGTACAACGGCTGGCGCATGTAGCGGCCATGACCAGGAATAGGGAAGACCGGAACCTTCTTCATGAAGCGCGACAGCCAGCCCAGGTGTTTGCGGTCAAACCAGCCAAACATGAGCGTCGGGCGCAGCACCGGGCAGGGGATGCCACTTTCCAGCACCATCTTTTCCTGGTCTATTTTGCTTTTTGTGTAGAAGTCGTCGGCCACCGATTCGACCACCGAAGAGCTGATGTGCACCAGATAGTCGATGCTGTGCAGTTTGATCTGTTCAAGAATCAGGCGGGTGGCATCAACGTTGTTCTTGACGAATTCCTGATAGTCAATACCACCGATCTGTGCCTGCAGCATGACGACCACATTGGCACCGGCGAAGGCCTGTTGCCATTCGCCGGGCATGGACAGGTCACCAAAAATGGTGGTCACGTCAGGCTGTACGCGCTTGAGGATCTCCAGGTTTTCGCGGTGCTTGTCGATGACCACGATATTGCTGTAGCCCTTGGCCTTGAGGCGAGCTACCAGATTCTGTCCGACCAGCCCGGCACCGCCGGGCAGGATGATACGTTCATCAAGATTAATAGCGGTCATTGCGGGTCAACCTGGATGTCTTTGCGAAATTGGCACAACTGCAGTTCCTTGCCTACCACGCGGGCCACGCCAACGGCATAGCTGCCCTTGAGGTCGCGGGTGTCTATAACGCGGCCGAAGCCGGCGTTGCCGAGGTCGGATTTTTTGAAGAAGTCGTTTACATCAGGGCGTGCGTACTGGGTCGCATCATAGTAACGCACGTTCTGGTGGGCATCGGTGAGGGTGATGTAGACCTGTGACGGCAGCTGGTTGCGGGCCGCATCCACGACGGTCCAGCCCTTGGCTTCAATGGCGCCTGCGAGCTTCTGCGTGGTCGGGTTCGCGAAGTCAAGGCTACCAATGCATTGCGCTGGGGCCTTCGGTAGGTCCAGGCCCACGTTCGTCTGTGGCAGGCTGATGTAGCAGCCTGATACTTCGGCGACCTTCCACTGACCGTCTTTGTGTTGCTGGTTAACCAATTGGCCAAGGCTGGGCTTCTCAACCGGCGGGCACGCGACTACCGCGCCCAGGGGCGCGCCACCCAGGAAGGTCTCGGGGGATTCGATGGTCTTGTCCAGATCCTTGAAGCTGTTGGCAATGGTGAATGACTTGTGTTGTGCGTAGTAGACGATCGACGAACTCCAGTCGTTGCCGTACAGGGTAAATGCCTCGCCTTCCTTCATGTTGTGCTTCAGCGTGTCAGCCACCAGCAGGTCTCTGGAGTTGCTCAGGTCAATCTTCTGCCGCAGGTTTTCGCCGTACCCTTGTGCGAAGGTGCTGTAGTTGTTGGCCAGCAAGGCTACGAACAGCCCCAATATCCACAGGCGAGACTGCGGCTGAGCGAGGCCTTGGGACAGCGCCACGGCCAGGGCGAAGATGATGAAAATGACGCTGGCCGACTGGTAGTAGCTATGGACTAGATGAAGGTTGGTGAATAGGAACAGGGGCAGCAATGCCAGGACGCAGCTCGTCAGCACCACCAGGCGAGTTCTGGTGTCGCGAGCCATCAACAGGGCGCAAAGGATGATTGCGATACCGAAGACGCCCGACAGGTTGCCCTTGACGATGCGTGACCAGATGACCTCGCCATACAACAGCTTGGAAAAGCGTTGAGGCAAAGTACCCCAGTTCCATGTCGAGAGCCCGCTGGACGTCAGGGTGCTGCCGAATTCATTCTGGTTCTTGAGCACGTCGGTGTAGTGGGTCCAGGCAACCCCGAACACGATGGGCAGCGCGAACAGCAGAATGCCCAAGGTGATGTTGCGTGCACTTATGGCCTTGGACAGGCCCCCATTGCGCTGGATTTCGTGGACCAGGAATACCAGTGCCATCACCGCCAGCACCGGCAGGCCGGTGGTGGCTTTTTGCAGGATCGAAAGCGAAATCAGAGTGGTGAAATAAATCGCGTCCCGGTGGCGACCTGCGGCCAGGAAATCGAGGAAATACTTAATCGCGGCAACGGCAAAGAACACCGCCACCGTCTCGATCATGAAGGTGCGACCCCAGAACAGGTAAAGAGGGCTGGAGAACAGCAGACCGGCGAAAATGTAGAAGGTGCGCGGGGCTAGTTTCAACGACAGGCAAATGGAGCGAGCCGGCAGCAGGCATAGCACCAAGAACACGAAAGAAACGATCCTGCCGACCTTGCCCAGATCGATGCCCGTGAACTTGCTGATCAGCGCCACCAGCGCCTGATAGAGCGGGAATTCAAACGGGATTGACCAGGGGGCGCCGGAGACGGGTGTTTCGTAGGCGAACTTGAAACCCTCCTTGATGAACCAGAAGGAGGTCAGCGCTGTTTGGGTCTGGCGAAAGCCGAACAATTCGAGCAATGGCTGCCCCGAAAAGCGAAACGCCAAATAGGTCGCGTAAAGCACCGTCAATACGGCAATGCATTTGATACTGCGCTCGATCAGCAGCTCATTATCTGCCAACTTGAATAGCTTCAAGGATCCACCCCAGTCCGTCTAAAAGTTTGAATATCAGAATTTTTTTTTGAATATGAATTGCGGCAACTTCTGGATGACCATCATGATCAATGACCAGAAGCGCGGTACATTGTTATTGCGCAACAATTTGCGCCTGCAGCATAACTACAACATTCGCACTGTCCACTCGTCTGGAAGTAAGTGATTACATATTCATTCTTTTGAAGAGTACGCCAGGAATTAACTTAATTATCATCATGATTAATACCCAGAATCCCGGGGCGTAGAGGACGTCAACTTTGCGATCAATACCTTTTACAATGCGTAGGGCCACCAGCTCAGGCTTGGCCAGCAGTGCAGCAGGTAATGGTAAGCCTTGAGTCATCGGTGTATCGACAAAGCCCGGCCTGATGTCAATGACATGTACACCGACCTTGAACAGACGTGCTCGTAGACCTTCACAAAAGGTGGAAACCGCAGCCTTGGCGGTACCGTATAAGTAGTTGGACGGACGACCGCGGTCACCAGCTACCGAGGTAATCACAGCCAAGGTGCCACAACGCTGGGTTTCAAATTGGTTGGCCAGCAGCGTTAGCAGGGCGATCACCGACGTACCATTGTTGGCAAATTCCTGGAGCGCTACGCCAACGTCCTGCTCGCAGACTTTCTGATTGGGCAATGTGCCGTGCGCAATGAGCGCAATATCGATTTGCTGTAAGGTCGCTAGGCAACTGTCGAGCATTGCGCCGTGTGCTACAAAGTCGGTGGCATCCATGCAGTGAAGTGTTACTGATTTGGCGCCTCGACCTTTCAGGTCGGCTGCGGTTTGTTCTAGTTTTTCGAGGTTACGGGCCACGAGAAAAAATTCGCTGCCTTGTTCGGCCCATAGACGTGCACAGGCAGCGGCAATGGCCGATGTTGCACCAATAATTAGAATTCGTTTCATGCAGTAACTCGTTTCCAGAAGTGGGAATTCAGAGAGGGATCACGCAGTGCTTCCAGTCGTTCCCATGCGGGGTATGCTTTGCGGAAATCGCCGCCGGTCATGTGGGCATCCTTGGCCGGATACAGGCGACCACCACTCTCGCGAACGATGGCATCCAGCCTTGCAAACAGCCGCACCAAGTCAGCCTTCTGCGGAAAGTCCAAGGCTAGAGAGGTGCCGGGGAGAGGGAAGGACAGCAGGCCTGGCGAGGCGATGTTGCCACAGCGTTTGAGCACGGCGAGAAACGAGCCTTGGCCAGAGTCTGCAATGGCTTCCAGCAACTCGTGCATGACTACCTCGGCCACTGCGTCGGGTATCACGCACTGGTATTGCTGGAAACCTCGGCGCCCGTAGATACGGTTCCAATGCAGTATGCGATCCAGCGGATAAAAGAAGGGCTCGTAGTCACCGCGTTTGCGTGTGCTCTGGGCAGGATGCACCCTCCAATACATATCATTGAAGGCTCGCAATGACAGGTTGTTGATTAGAGACACTGGCGGTGTCAGCGGCATGCTCAACTTCGCTCGCTCGTCCACTTCCAGTGAACCATAACGTGCGTGGTCACCTACGATGAATACGCCCCGCCCGGTCTGAGTGCCTTTTGCCAGGCAGTCGATCCAGGCGACACTGTATTCATGCTGGTGATCGAGTTCGGCGGACAGGCTGAAGAATTCGCCCAGATTGCCGAAACGCACTACGGTGCTGTCGATCTGGCTGGTGCGAATGGGGATAAGCTGAATTTCTGCCCACACGATAATCCCAGTCAGACCTAAACCTCCAATAGTAGAGGTGTAAAATTCGGGATGCTCGGTAGGAGAGCAGGTCAGCACTCCTTCATTATGGCGCAATAAACCCAAACGCCGCACATGGTTGCCAAAGGTGCCGCGCAGGTGATGGTTCTTGCCATGGACATCGTTAGCGATGGCCCCGCCGAGGGTGGCAAACTGGGTGCCAGGTGTGACTGACAGGAACCAGCCCTGCGGGATGGAAATTGCCAGGATCTCGGCGAGGGTTACACCGGCCTCTGCTTGTACGGTTCCCTGCTGCCAATCAACCTGGATGAAGCGATTAAGAGCTCGCATGTGCAACACTTGATCGCTCGCGGCTAGGCAGCTGTCTCCATAACTACGTCCGTTGCCATACGGCAGGGTGCTCCCGTGCGTGGCGGCCACCGCATCGCGCAGAGACTCGACTTCGCTACGCCAGCTACAAGCGTGTGCAGTCTGCGGGGCATAGGGATAGCATCCCCAAGAGTGCAGCGGACGACTCATGCTGCTACCCAGAACACCAGCCCAAACAAAGCGCCAACGACCAGACTGCTGCGGTCGCGGATGGCGAACACTACAGGGTCATCATGCATTTGCCCGCGATGAGTGAGCATCCACACTCGAGTGATCCAGAACAAGAGCAGCGGGCAGGCTAGCCAGATCACCTGTGGGTGGGCATAAAGTCCGGTTGTAGCCTGATCATGGATGTATAGAGCCAAGACCATTACGGCTAGATAACCGGAAGACGCGCCCAGCGAGGAAATCATTTCCAGGTCGGCGGGATAGTAGCCTCGCCCACGGGTTTTCCCGGTATCGCCCTTGCGCCTTGCTTCGCGCAGCTCCGCGTAGCGCTTAACTAGTGCGAGGCTCAGGAACATGAACATCGAAAACGCCAAAATCCAGAATGTCAGTTCCAAGCCGAATGCTGCCGCGCCAGCTATGATGCGCAGGGTATAAAGCGCAGCCAGGGCGATCACATCGATAGCCATCTGTCGTTTCAATGACAGCGAATAGGCGAGAGTTAATATGTAGTATGCAATGAGGGTTCCGGAAAACTCCCAAGGCAGAAGCCATGCAGCCCCGGAAAAAGCGCCAACCAATAATACGGGAAAGAGCTGTAGCCCGGACTTGATCGACAATCGTCCAGCGGCAAATGGACGATGTCGTTTGGAGTGATGATGCCGGTCATCGGCGAGATCCAACAAGTCATTAAGTAGATAGACGCTAGAGGCACATAGTCCAAAAAACAGAAAGGCCAATACTCCCTGCCATAGGAGCATGGGGTTGGTCAGTTGATGCGCCGCCATTAGAGGCACGAAAATCAGCGCATTCTTCATCCACTGGTGCAGCCGCAACGCCTTCAACCAGTCCTTCGCCCTGGAAGGATTGGAGTGAATCACCTGTTCGACATTGCCCTGTGCCCGAGCGCCACGCTCAACACCGGATTCCGGATTGACCACATAAGCCTTCCGGGCAACCGCCCAAACTGGGACGTCGTCATGAGAGTTACCCACGTAATCAAAGCCCTGCTCACTATAGTGCTCGACCAACAGATCGCGTTTACGATGGGCCGACAGGTTTCGCTTGCTGTCAGAGGCTAGCACCAGGTCAAACAATTGAAGATGTTCAGCAATGCGTTCGGCCAGGCTGTAATGGCTGGCTGTCGCCAGCACTACGGTCCGACCGGTACGCCGCTCGACTTCAATTAGTTCAATGACTGCAGGATCGAAAGGCAGGACACTGACGTCAATATGGGTGGCATGGGCGAGGCCTTCCTTTAAAGCCACCTTGCCTTTGGTCAACCAAATAAAGGGTTTAAACAGGCTCAATGGCTTATGCCGAACAAAAGCCATACCTGTTTCCAGCAGCAGATCGGAGCGCAGCAGGGTACCGTCGAGATCGACAATAAGCGGAATAGTGGGAGATGTAATTTGGACAGTCACAAGAGCTCTTCCTGAATATTGGCGACTCAAACAAAAACAAAATAAGATCAGGAAAACAACGGAGATCTTAGCAAAGGCTACTAAAAGGCCGTCAGGCTTTAATTTGCGCGAAATGGTACCACGGTTGACACATGGATTCACGGGAAGTGGCTAATAAATTGACTGACAGGGCATGCGGTGATGAGGGTGATCACAGAGTCGTAACGCAGCCGATCCCTGACCTGGTCAACTTGATTCGATCCCCGCACAAAGAGTGAGGTGCGTCAGTAACCCCCGAGAATCATCCATTTTTCACCGTTCTCTCCGTAGATCACTCCACTCGCCTTGGAGTCGATTCCGGGCACCGATCCGCTTCTCGCAATTGCTGAATTTGATCTTTCCGCCCCGCCGCGCAAGGTCAGTGGCATTCGCTCGCAACTCCGGTTTACAACAGGAAGGCGAACGCTCGGCGCGGTTGGACGATTACACCCGCGCTCGACAGGTCCTACGCGAAGCCGTCAGTGGCTACATCCCCCGATGGCGATATCGTTGACTGAATCTACCAGCAACTTCGACTCGAGCCCTGATTGTTTCACATCCTGTAACGGACACATTTTTGACAGGTATTTGACCCCGTACTTTTCGTCTTTCTGAATCGCCCTCGTAATCTAGTGAAAATCCTTTATTGGGAGCGCAACGGGTTTTGCCTTTGGCTTAAGCGCCTGGAGTCTGAATGGTTCAAAACCTCGCCCGACATCACGGATGAGGTGATCGTGCTGACCGTACAAGAGCTGAACGTATCGTAAGCGCTCCATTAACCCCATATTTTAAAGGTTGGGATCTATGGCTATCTTGGAATTTTCGGCGTGTAGTTCCGCGGCAGCAAGGCTTCGAAGTCTTTGTCACGGTAAACGGGAAGCACATCTGGCGGTAGATGTACTTCGTGGATTGCATACGAATAAACGACGGCGTCTCTCAGCAGCGCCGGGCGCGACCTGTGCCACGATAGTGTGAGCTCCTCGAAGCTCGCAATACCGAGACCTGCCGGATCCGAAGCGACAGGCGACGAGCGATCCAAGGCTCAGGAACTCCTACGCTCCTGACCTCCCCGACACGCTTTATCGCAACGACGTCTTGGCAGAGCAGCACAAGCGCCTTCAAAAGCGGCGCGCTCCAGTTAGCATCTGGAAGGTGCAAAGGCTGATTGAGCTGCAAGAGGACCAAGTAGCGTTGTATCATCCTCACCGCGTCATCAATGATGGCACGGGAATACGTGTGATCCAGTCCTCCAGCGAAGACATTTGCCCAGGCCTGACGAAGCGCCGGGTATTACCCTGCGCGACCAATGAGCTGTTGCAAGAATAGAAATTTCTTATCATCTGTAATTAAAATCAGGGCGGAAATACATGCTGCACAAGGATAATAACTTGAACTTGTTACGGTTGGTTGCCGCGCTGATGGTTCTATATGCACATTCATTCGATATTTACGGTAATACTCCGGAGATTTTTATCGGTATTGATTCCTATGGTGGGCTCGGGATCGCAATATTTTTTATAATTAGTGGTTATTTGATTTCGAAAAGTTGGAGTTTTGATCCTTCGGTCATTAGCTTTTTAGTTAAACGATCGCTGCGAATATTTCCAGCCCTGATTGTTGTTGTGGTGCTAACTTCGTTTCTTCTTGGTCCGGTTTTTTCGACGTTGACAGTCAAGCAGTATTTCTCGGATCTGGCATTTATTATGTACTTGAAGAACATAATTTTAAGTCCGGTATTTTATTTGCCGGGCGTGCTGGAGCACTCCAGAGTTGCCAATGTGATCAATGGTCCTCTATGGAGTTTGCCTATTGAATTTTTCATGTATTTGGTCGTGGTGGCGCTTGGGCTTCTATTCAAAGGCGGTCGTCTTGCATACACAGTTACCGCAGCATTGTTTGCGCTGATTGTAGTTTTTTGGTGCTGGCGAGATGCGCCTTTGCTGGTGGTTCACGGTACTGATGTAAGAAACATTCCGTTAATAGGCATCTATTTCATGATTGGGGCATGTTATGCGAAGTGGGGGCTCGAACGGTGGTTCAGTCTCTCCGGCGTAACTGTCATGGTGATGATTACCCTTCTTCTGGCTCCGTATTTATCGTTTTCGAAAGCCCTGTTATGGCTTACGTTACCGTATGTCGTTTTGGCATATGGACTTTCCAAAAGTTGGTTGGGGAGTTTGGTTAATAAAGTGGGTGACTGCTCTTACGGTGTTTATATCTATGCTTTTCCGGTTCAGCAGTTTGTTTTGCTAAAATTCCCTGGTATTGCCTATTCAACCTATCTTGTTGTTACAGTGGTCATTACTCTGATTTTGGGATACAGCTCTTGGCATTTGGTAGAGAAAAGGGTTCTCAAATTCAAGCCAAAAAATAAAGTCAGGTCTGTATTGAATGGTGTTGATGCCTATTCGGCGTTCAATCCTGTTGTGGGTGAAAAGCTCAATTCAGGGGCTTGAGCAAGTGTATGTATTTATGATGTAACAGTCACTCAGGTCACCTATGAAGAGCTAAAGGGGGCTGCCGCGACAGCGCAGACGCCTGACGATCCTACCCCCCCCCCAGGGTTTCATAATGCCCGGTTTATGGATCAGCTACTTCGTAACAGATCCATAAACTCCGCCCACCGCAAGGTGAGGCCTTGGTTTACCTTGGCATTACCGGTGAGCAGTTCCACGGCAACAACGCTTCGTAGTCTTCTACCGTGGATGCATGCGGCAACCGCTCAAGTACGTGGCGCTGCCACGTATAGGGCTCTTGGCCGTTGACCTTGGTGGTCTCGACCAAGTTGTAAATCTGGGCACTGGCGGTGGCGGTGGCGCCTTTGGGCGTATCGCTGAACCGCAATGCCTTGCGCCCTATGACAAACAGTTTTATTGCGCGCTCGGCTCTGTTGTAGTCGATCGGTAAAAAACTGCCTCCACGTAACGCTCCAGCCGGCTCCAGATGCTTGCCAGATAATTAACGGCCTTGCCCAGTGCGCTTTGCGAAGTGACCTGCCAATCCCATTGGTCCTGCGCCTAATACGGCGATTCGCTGTCCCATCATTAAAATTCCAGCACAATATTGCTATAAGTTGGATTATTAAATGTTTCGTCTATGGCGATGGCAAAGGGGGTGTAGGGAACCCCAAAGATTGAAGGCCAGTCGATGACTTCAAACTCATCTTTTGTACTCAGGGCCGCTAACTGTTGCGTTGTAAAGGGCGGGTTTTTATCAACGAGTGCCCACATCCAAAGCAAGGCATAAAAAAGTGTATAGGGTATTTTCACGATTTTTGTTTTCGAGTGAGTCACTCGTTTTATTTCGCGGATGATATCAATATAATCAATTTTTTCATGTCCGGAAATATTGAAAATACCTTGTTTTTCTTGCTGCTCGATACAATTGATAATGATGTTGGAGAAGTCACCGGCGTAAAGAGGCTGGCGCATAAACTTACCGTTGCCGGGGATTGGGTACACTGGCGTTCTTTTCATGAAGCGGGCAAGCCAGCCGAGGTGCTTGCGGTCAAACCAGCCATACATAAGGGTGGGTCGAAGAATCGGGCAGGAAATATTGCTGGCTAATACCAATTCTTCTTGTTCACGCTTTGTTTGCGTATAGAAGTCGTCGGCTTTAGATTCCAGTACAGACGAGCTAATGTGAACAAGGTGCATGTTCGGATTGGCTTTTATCAAGTCCAGTATTAGGCGTGTTGAAATCACATTGTTTTGTACGAATTCTTGATAGATATTGCCACCGATTTGAGCTTGTAGCATGACGACCACTGCCGAGCCAACAAAGTGTTCGCTCCAACTACCTTTTTTTGAAAGGTCCGCATACTCAATAGTCAATTCTGGGTGAACAGACTTTAATATGGCGAGGTTCGTTCGGTGTTTGTCGAGCACCACGATGTCAGTGTATCCGCGGCTTTTTAAACGTGCCACCAAATTTTGCCCGACCAAACCTGCTCCGCCTGGAAGAATTATTTTCATTTTGGCTCTCCATTTAAGCCTAGCATGCTTAAGTTGGATCTTCGTTTCAGGCAGTAATTGATGCAGCTAGAAAAGCCAAAACTGAGAAAGATACTTACTATGGGCAACAGTGCAAGCATTTCCTTGGATCGAACAGACAGTAGCATCAACGAAGAACTAACCAGTAATGCTGTAGACAATACTAACAAGCTTGCCTGAAAGGCTTTTCTGATGTTTTGTGTTTTAGATATAGCGATACATGAGACGAACGCCAGCAAGGCATAGACCCAAGGTGGCGGAGTCAGGAAATTCATCCAACCAAAAAACACCATGCCTTGGTATTGTGCTTTCTCGGCAGGATTCCAGTACGGCATGTGTTGAGGTATAGCGTCCGGAGGAGGGGTCAGTTTAACGCTGCCATCCGCTTGAATATTGTCACCAATAATCAGATACAAGCTATTTGATTTTAAAGGTGTGAGTTGGAACGGTTTTTCGATGAAAAAAGCTAACCAACCCTTGATCAATTTCGCGATGTAGGCCGCGGGTATCGCCAGCACCGATTCTTTATACACGGCTATACTTAGGGCGTCCGTTTGCGGAAGCCCGATATAGTAATAGCCGGGAATGGCCGAAACATGAATATTAAATGTTTCAGGCAGTGGGTGCTTGGTCGTGAAATCAATCAACTCCGAGCGCGATGCGTTCATCAGATAATTATATTGTGCGAGGTAGGGCGCTCTTACTTCTTTTGGTGCGCCCCAATCAACATCTTGATAGGCTGCAGCCCTGAAATATTCCGGTGGTAAAATTGCGCCAAGGGCCCGCCACCTCAAACTGTTGATTCCCAGCTTGTTTGGTTCCTGAGTGATGTAGTCGTTTGGTATTGCGTCAATTAGAACCCAAGCATGATCGTAACTCAGTTGCCGTGAATTGGTCGTCGGGTAGTGAAAGGTTTCGACAAATACAAATATAATTATGGTGCTCGCCGATAGGCTGACGATGGCTGTCGCGATTTTCCAAGTCCAGTCCTTGCTGTCAAAAATTACTAACATCGCAATGACAGGGGCGATTACCAAGGAGTTGAACTTTACAAGGTAGGCAACCGTAAGAATAACTGCGGACAGTATATACAAAATTATTTTTGCATTATTTTTTACATCGAACGCCCAGAGAGCAGTCAGCAGTGCGATGGCAAGAAAGTCTCCTTGTAACCAGTCCGGTCCGATGGAATTGACCCCACCCATGAAAAACAGACTGCCACCCCACGCTAGGCACATAAGTGTGGCTGAGATTTTACCAAATACTTTATTGCACATGAATGTGCTAATTGCGATGGCGAACACGTGGAAGTAAAAATGAATGTGCTGTAAGTGTCGCAGCCATTTAACATTATAGATGTCTATTCCGTTGGGTACGCCAGCAAAATCGAGTGCGAAACGTGCGGCCAAAGTATATCCACTGGCGTGGATAAGATTGGATACGCTGGAGAAAATCATCTGAGCATAATTTGGATAGTCAAAGGCAGCAATGTTGATAGGGTACGTCTTCAGGTAGTACAGGTTCAACAGAATGACAATGGCTAGGGCAATTAGTAATAAATGCCTTTGAAGCAGATTTCCTAGGGTATTTAAAGCTGACATTGAAGAGCCCTGTTGTCGATGAAGCTGGATGTATAAAGTTTTATCACTTGCAGTAAATCTGACTATAGATTTATCCGCTTGAATATAAAATTTGGTAAATGTTTGATAATAAGCATTATCAGTGCCCAGAATGTTGGGGTGTACAGCGTGTTGGTTTTATTTGCACCGCTTTGACAATACTAAGTGCTACCTTTTCAGGTTGTGCTATCAGCAGGGGAGGCAGGTTGAGCCCCTTGGTCATAGGTGTTTGAACAAAACCGAGTTTGATGGTAGTCACCGAAACGCCGACTTTGAAAAGTCTTGCGCGCAAACCCTCGCAGAATGTGGAAACGGCAGCTTTTGCTGTGCCGTATAAACAGTTGGAGGGTCTGCCCCTGTCGCCAGCTACCGAAGAAATGACCGCCAATGAGCCATGTCTTTGAATTTCAAATTGATTGCCCAGCAACGTGAGTAACGCGACGACAGAAACAGCGCTGTAAAGTAAAACATTAACATATATATCGGTTGCAGAAGCCAGTTGCGACTCAAGCATAGTTTTACCTTGCGCCAGCCAACCTACCGTTTTATAGAGCTGAAATGGATGGCGACGGATAAATGCCATGCCGGTTTCTACTAATAGGTCCGAACGCAACAACGTTCCGTCGAGGTCAACCACGAGGGGGAGGGGCACGAGAACTGTCCTTGAATGCTGGACTAACAAATCAGTTTGTTAGGTCGATGGAAGCCGCAGGAGGCGATATAGTTGCTCCTGTGATGGCTAGCCAACCATCCACACTAAGTTTTGCGGGGCACGTTACCATAGAGAGGGCTTGTCGTCATGGATCCAGTGCCAATGAAACGCACCCGGATAGACCTTATGGCATAACCATAGACGGTGAGTATTTTTCATTGCGGAGTCCTTTATTCCGCTCAATAGTCTTTAACTACTGGTGCTAAGCCTCGTCATCATCGGCGGTCTGCGCCTGTGCATGCGTCAATATTTCATGGGAGACTGGTTCATCGCCGCGCAGCATGTACCGTTCGCCAACCGGATGATCGCCTCACCAAAGTCGCCATCTACGGTGCAGGCGTAGCCGGCAATCAGCTGGTTGCAGCACTTCGCATGGGCCGAGTCTTGCGTCCCGTGGCTTTTATCGATGATGATCCGAGCATCGCGGATCGTTCGATTGCCTGGTTGCAAGTCTACAAACCCGCTGGCGGATCGATCGGCGTAGAGCGTTGTCGGCAGATCTTCTCGCTTGGCCCAACGACGCTTCTGTTGTTCGTACATAGCGAATTCAATCTATACAGCATCCTCTCGGAACTGGAGCAGCGCGCTTGTCGTAAGTCGGTTTCGGTCAAATTGTTGCCGATTCTCGGTTCCATCCGCCACCGGGACAAACTTCTGGATGTGATGAAAACCTGGGGTGTGGACGCCGTCTACCACGCTGCCGCTTATAAACACGTCCCGATGGTCGAGCGCGACAACGTGGCAGCGACCCAACATCCGATGATCAGGACGAATACGCTCGCGTCCGCCAGATCCTGCGCGAAACCGTCAGCGGCTACGCCCTGATGGCGATATCGTTAACCGAATCCACCAGCAACGCCGCCTCGATCCCTGATTGGTTCACATCCTGTAACTGACACATTTTTGACAGGCTCCAGACATCGCCTAAGTTTGGGAGGCAGCTTCGGAAAAGCTGCTTTCTCAATCGATGTCATGGAGCTTCATTTATGCGTACTGGCTATTTCTACTCCCTGGTTTTTGCCCTGCTCACCAGCGCCTCTATTGCTGCAATAGCCGCGCCTGCGGTGAAGCCTGAGACAGGCAATGCACCTTTGGTGCAGGAAGTTTCCCCTAAAGCGCAAACAGGAAAAGTCGATCTTAATGGCGCTGATGCACCCACCCTGCAGCGTGAGCTGTCCGGTATCGGGGAAGCCAAGGCCAAGGCGATTGTTGCTTATCGTGACAGTAATGGTCCATTTTCGTCCGTTGACGAATTGCTGGAAGTGAAAGGCATCGGTAAAGCGATCCTGGATAAGAATCGCGAGAAGCTGGAAGTGAACTAAGCTTCAAGATCAACGCTGAGAGGCCGGTCATTGACCGGCTTTTTTGCATTGTGGCGTAAAGCGAGGTGGCGTGCCTTTCATCGGAGTCAGAAAAATTACGGCTATCATATCGTCTTAAGATTATGCCTATAATAATTCTCCTATTTGCCGATGCGCCCAGGCGCTCATCTCTCTATCGCATCCTCAGGAGCTCGCTCATGAACACTCCCCAGACCCAAGGTACAGCCCTCGTCACCGGAGCATCCTCCGGTATCGGTGCAATTTACGCTGAGCGTTTGGCAGCTCGTGGTTTTGATTTGTTGCTGGTTGCTCGTGACGAGCAGCGGCTGGAAGCTGCGGCGAGCACGTTGCGCGCCGAGCATGGCATTAAGGTGGAGGTGCTCAAGGCAGATCTCACACAACGGGATGATGTGCTGAAGGTGGAGCAACGGCTTCGCAGTGATTCGAGTATCAGCCTGTTGCTCAACAACGCGGGCGTAGCTGCCGATGGTTTGTTGGCAAACGCAGACATGGAGCAACTGGAACGGCTGATCCAGCTGAACGTTACAACAGTCACACGTCTGGCATCGGCTGCAGCTGCCAGTTTTGCCAAGGCTGGGCGCGGCTCGATCATCAATATTGCCTCGGTGGTGGCGTTGTTTCCTGAGCGGTTCAATGCGACGTACAGCGCGAGCAAGGCTTATGTATTGAGCCTGACTCAGTCGTTGAACGCTGAGCTGCAAGGCACCGGGGTCCAAGTGCAAGCGGTATTGCCGGGAGTGACACGCACCGAGATTTTGGAGCGCTCAGGTATTGATGCGTCCCAGATTCCGGAGGACATGATCATGGACGCAGGGGAGATGGTCGACGCGGCGCTGTCGGGTCTGGATCAGGGTGAACTGATCACCATTCCTTCGTTACCGAATGTCTCCGAGTGGGAAGCTTTTATGGCGGCGCGTCATGCGATGGCGCCGAATCTGTCCAGAAGCATGGCAGCGGCGCGTTACAAGTGAGGCGCCATGAATCGATTGAGGTATTTGCGCTATGAGTAATCGTCGGGTGGTGGTCACGGGCATGGGCCTGGTGTGTCCGTTGGGGAGCGGCGTCGAAGCGGTCTGGGCGCGTATGTTGGCTGGACGCTCCGGGGTGCGGGCGTTGCCGGACGAGGTGGTTGCCGATCTGCCGGCCAAGGTCGGTGGCGTGGTGCCGACTCTGGCGGAAGATGCCGAGGCGGGTTTTGATCCGGATCGGGCGACGCCGCCCAAAGAGCAGAAGAAGATGGACCGTTTCATTGTGTTCGCCATGGAGGCGGCGCGTCAGGCAGTTGAGCAGGCCGGTTGGCAGGCGCTCGACGCCAATGCCCAGGAGCGCACGGCCACTATTATCGGCTCGGGCGTGGGTGGTTTCGGCGCGATTGCCGATGCGGTGCGCACCACCGACAGCCGTGGTCCGCGACGGTTATCGCCGTTCACCATTCCTTCGTTTCTGGTCAACCTCGCCGCGGGCCATGTGTCGATCCAGCACGGTTTCAAGGGGCCTTTGGGGGCTCCGGTAACAGCGTGCGCGGCCGGGGTTCAGGCGATTGGTGACGCGGCGCGGCTGATTCGTTGCGGTGAGGCGGACATTGCGGTGTGTGGCGGCGCGGAAGCGGCGATCGATCGGGTCAGTCTCGCCGGATTTGCGGCGGCTCGGGCTCTGTCCAGCGGCTACAACGATACCCCGGAGCGCGCCTCGCGGCCGTTCGACAGTGGGCGCGATGGCTTCGTGATGGGCGAGGGTTCGGGCCTGCTGGTGATCGAATCCCTGGAGCATGCCCTGGCACGCGGCGCTCAACCATTGGCCGAGCTGGTCGGTTACGGCACCAGCGCCGATGCCTATCACCTGACCGCGGGGCCGGAGGATGGCAGCGGTGCGCGTCGGGCGATGTCGCTGGCGTTGGCGCAGGCGGGCATTTCGCCGGCACAGGTGCAGCATCTCAACGCGCACGCCACCTCGACACCGGTTGGCGATTTGGGAGAGCTGGCGGCCATCAAGTCGTTGTTCGGCTCGGACAACAAGATCGCGGTGACGTCGACCAAGTCCGCCACCGGGCATCTGCTCGGCGCCGCAGGCGGAGTCGAGGCGATCTTTACCCTGTTGGCACTGCGAGATCAGGTGGTGCCGCCCACGCTCAACTTCGATAACCCGGATCCGGCCACCGAAGGCGTGGACATCGTCCACGGTCAGGCGCGACCAATGAACATCGACTACGCGATGTCCAACGGTTTCGGATTCGGCGGTGTGAACGCCAGCGTATTGTTCAAATACTGGGAGGATTAGTTCACGACAGGCAGGTGATGGCACGAATAGTGATTACTCATTCGCAGACGATTGTTGAACAATCACGAGGCGTTGAGTATGAGCAGCGGACTGTCCCTGGCCGACCACATCACATTGGAATTGCGCGCTGACATCATCGGCGGTCGTTTGCTGCCCGGCATGGCGCTGGTGGAAAACGATCTGGTGTCGGCCTACAACGCCTCGCGCAACACCATTCGCGAGGCGTTGCACCGTCTCGGGCAGGAAGGGCTGACCCGCTATGTCCGCAACAAGGGCGTGATGGTGCGCAGGCTGGGTGTCGATGATGTGCGCGATCTGTTCAAGGTTCGGCGCACCCTGGAACTGCAAGCCATCAGCGCCAGCCAGCCATTGCGTGAGTATCAGTCCGACCGGATGCTCGAAGCCCTGGAGGCCACCGAACTGGCCCGGGAGCGTGAGGACTGGCGCGCCGTCGGCACCCACAGCCTGGCCTTTCATCAACACATCGTCGGATTGCTGCGCAGTCCGTTGTTCGATGAGTTCTTCACCAACGTCGTCGCGCAACTGCGCCTGGTGTTTTGCACCGCTCCCGATGAATCACGTTTTCAGGCGCCCTGGCTGGCGCGTGACCGGCAGATACATGAGTTGCTGGCCGACGGCGACAAACGCGCGGCTGCGGACGCCATGAGCCGTTATCTTGACGACTCCGAACACCTCCTGTTGCAGATGCTTGCCCCTTCTTCCCATCACTGATCGAGGATTTTGTGCCATGTACAAAGACTATCCGGCGGCCTATCAAGTCAGCAAAGGCTCGGCCTTGCAGGTGGACACAGCCTTCTATGAACGGATCCGCGACCAGAAAGAGGGGCGCACGCTGATCGAGCAGTTCGAAGTGCCGATCCGCACCGGTCGCGCCTGGAATGTACCGGCCGGGCATGTGTTCAGGGTCACGACCCCTGTCGGCCCGCAAGTCGGGGATTTCAACGTCTGGAATGCCCACGATCCACGCGAGCGCTTGTGGGCGGCGCGAACCCGGCAGTTGCAGGGCGCCCATGTCAGCACCCATGACCGGCTCTGGTCGAACCTGCCATTTTTACGGCCGCTGGTGACCATTACCGACGACAGCCTGGCCGGTTATGGCATCGACGAACACGGCGGGCGTTTGCACGATTTGCTGGGAACGCGCTGCGATCCTTACGTGAACAAAATGCTTACCGGCGAAGACTTCCATCATCACTGCCACTCCAACCTGACTCGCGCCGTATTGCCCCATGGCCTGACCGAGTTCGATGTGCATGACGTGTTGAACATTTTCCAGTGCACCGGCCTGAACCACGACGACCTGTATTTCATGAAAGCCTGCCCGGCGCAGAAGGGCGACTATCTGGAGTTCTTTGCCGAGATTGATCTTTTGTGTGCGCTATCGACCTGCCCGGGTGGCGATCTGTCGCTGGCCATGTGGGGGCCGGATGCGCAGGATCCGTTGAGCGTCTGTCGCCCGCTGGGAGTAGAAATTTACCGGTTGGAGGATTCGTTGCTTGAAGGCTGGAGCCAGCCGGAGCGTGCGGCTTACAAGGGATTGCATGGCTTGCATATCGCCAAGGCTGATTGGGAAAAATAAAGGGGTTTGAGCGACAAAAATCCTGTAGGAGCGTGGCTTGCCCGCGAAGAATGCGCCGTGGTTTTTCAGGTCTTACGCGTCATCGTTCTTCGCGGACAAGCCACGCTCCTACAGGTGCTGCGCGGTCAGCGGTCCTGCGCATCCTTGGCATCCGCTTCCGCGTTGCGTTCGGCGACGCGCTTACGTTGCTCTTCAGTCAATTCGACCTTGTTGGCGGTGTCACGCAGCATCATCAAACCGCCAACGATCGAGCCGATGGCAACGATCAGAATCAACCAGGCATACCAGGGCATAGGAGTTCTCCTTAAGGGCAGACCGGTGGACAAGGGTTTTGCCAACCGATCCTGCATACCACTTTTGAGCGATGGAGTTTCGCAGTGGTTCCATTCTATGCCTGATCCGACAGCAGCACTGCGGCTGTTTAGAGCCCGGTCAACATCGCATCCGCCGGCGCATCGGCACGCAGTTGCGCGGTCAGCATGAAGTACACGAAACCCACTGCCATGAAGCCGAGGAAGATCAAGCCGATCAAGGTGTTGAACCAGGCCATCGCCACCAGGCAAACCACCGCCAACACCAGCGCAATGAATGGCAGCAACGGGTAGCAAGGCGCGCGGAAAGTGCGTTCCAGGTTCGGTTCGGTTTTGCGCAGTTTGAACAGGCTGAGCATGCTCATGATGATGTACATCACGATCGCACCGAATACCGCCATGGTGATCATTGCCGCCGTCAGCGTCATGCCGCCGAGGTTGATCAAGCCGTCACTGTAGATCGCCGCGATGCCGATCACGCCACCGGCGATGATTGCCCGGTGCGGGGTCTGGAAGCGCGACAGTTTGGCCAGCGATGCCGGCAGGTAACCGGCCCGGGCGAGGGCGAAGATCTGCCGCGAGTAGCCGAGGATGATCCCGTGGAAACTCGCCACCAGGCCGAACAGGCCGATCCACACCAGCATGTGCAACCAGCTGGAGCTTTCGCCAACCACGGCTTTCATCGCTTGCGGCAGCGGATCGTTGATGTTCGACAGGGTGCGCCAGTCGCCGACACCCCCGGCAAAGAACATCACGCCCATCGCCAGCAGCACCAGGGTCAGGATGCCGCTGATGTAGGCCTTGGGAATCGTGCGTTTCGGGTCCTTGGCTTCTTCGGCGGCCATGGCCGCGCCTTCGATGGCCAGGAAGAACCAGATGGCGAACGGGATCGCCGCGAACATCCCGGCAATCGCCGGCGCACCGAACACATCAGAGCCGGCCCAGCCGTTGAGGGCGAAGTTGCTGAAACTGAAGGCCGGGGCGACCACGCCCATGAACACGATGTACGCCCCGACCGCTGCGTGTTTCGGGTCCAGGGCGGGAAACTGCACGTTCAGATAGGCGCCGATCGCCAAGGCAATCGTCGGTGGCGCGAAGACGAATTCGATCAGCGTCGCCAACCCGGCAATCAACCCACCTTTCTCGCCAAAGGCACGGCGGCTGTAGGCAAAGGGACCGCCGGCATGGGGAATCGCGGTGGTCAGCTCGGTGAAACTGAAGATGAATGCTATTCACCTAAGAGTCTTGAGTCAGTGAGTAACCCGTGGCGAGGGAGCTTGCTCCCGCTTGAATGCGTAGCGCTCACAAAAATCGGCGATTGTTATCAGGTTTTTGGGGCCGCTGCGCAGCCCAACGCGAGCAAGCTCGCTCGCCACAAAGGTAGGCATGACTGAAGAATCGCGCTTAAGTGAACAGCGTTACTCTTTACACATTCTTTATGCCCCGCCGCACCCCTCGATCTCGCGCCTTTACAGCCTCCCTGCCGACAATCACTCCACACGCGGCAATACGCCGTAACACGGAGAACTTCCATGAGCGTTCTGGACGGAGTGTCACTGCTATTGGCAGTGGGACTGTTCATTTATCTGTTGGTTGCGCTGTTGCGCGCGGACCGGAACTAGGAGCGGCTATGCACAGTTATGACTATTGGCTGATCCTCGCCTTCTTCGCCGTGGTGCTGATTCCGGCACCGTTTCTGGGGCGCTTCTACTACAAGGTGATGGAAGGGCAGCGTACCTGGCTTTCGCCGATTCTCGGCCCGGTGGAGCGTGGCTGCTATCGGGTGGCCGGTGTCGATCCGCAGGCCGAACAGAGTTGGCAGAAATACACCCTGGCCTTGCTCGCCTTCAACCTCGCGGGCTTTTTGCTGTTGTTCGCGATCCTGATGTTCCAGGATCACTTGCCACTGAACCCGCAAAACCTGCCGGGCCAGGAGTGGACGCTGGCGTTCAATACCGCTGTCAGCTTCATGACCAATACCAACTGGCAGTCCTACAGTGGCGAAGCATCCCTGAGCTACTTGAGCCAGATGGTTGGCCTCACCGTGCAGAACTTCGTCAGCGCCGCCACCGGCCTGGCGGTTCTGGTTGCACTGTGTCGCGGCATCGGTCGCAAGTCGACCAAGACCTTGGGCAACTTCTGGGTCGACATGACCCGCGCCACCCTCTACGGCCTGCTGCCTCTGTGCTTGCTGCTGGCGCTGTACCTGGTGTGGCAGGGCGTGCCACAAACCTTCGCGCAATATGTGAATGCCGTAACGATGCAGGGCGTCGATCAGGTGATCCCGCTCGGCCCGGCCGCCAGCCAGATTGCGATCAAGCAACTGGGCACCAACGGCGGCGGCTTCTTCGGCGTCAACTCGGCGCATCCGTTCGAGAACCCGACGGCCTGGAGCAACCTGTTCGAAGTCGCCTCGATCATTCTGATCCCGGTGGCGCTGGTGTTCACCTTCGGCCATTACGTCAAAGACCTGCGTCAGAGCCGCGCGATCATCGCTTGCATGCTGGCGCTGTTTTTGATCGGCGGCGCGACTTCGCTGTGGGCTGAATACCAACCCAATCCGACCCTGGCCAACGTCGCCGTCGAACAGACCGCGCCGCTGGAAGGCAAGGAAGCACGTTTCGGCACCACCGCCACCGTGCTGTGGTCGGTGACCACTACCGCAGCGTCCAACGGTTCGGTCAACGGCATGCACGACAGCCTCAACCCGCTGAGTGGCATGGTCGCGATGGTCAACATGATGGTCGGCGAAGTGATCTTCGGCGGCGTCGGTGCCGGGCTCTACGGCATGTTGCTCAACGTATTGATCGCGGTGTTCCTCGCCGGCCTGATGATCGGCCGTACGCCGGAATACCTCGGCAAGAAACTGCAAGCCCGGGAAGTTCAGCTGCTGGTGGTGACCTTGCTGGTGATGCCGGTGGGCGTGCTGGTGCTCGGCGCGATTGCCGCCAGCCTGCCAGGCCCGGTGGCGGCGGTGAGCAACCCCGGTGCTCATGGTTTCAGTCAGTTGCTCTACGCCTACACCTCGGCCAGTGCCAACAACGGCTCTGCCTTCGGCGGCTTCGGTGCCAACACTGCGTTCCACAACCTGATGCTGGGGCTGGGCATGTTGATCGGGCGCTTCGGTTACATCCTTCCGGTGCTGGCCCTTGCCGGCAGCCTGGCGATGAAGAAAACCGCGCCGATTGGCCAGAACAGCTTCCCCACTCATGGCCCGCTGTTCGTGACCTTGCTGACCGTGACCATTTTGCTGGTGGGTGGTTTGACCTTCTTGCCGACACTGGCGCTGGGTCCGATTGCTGAACACTTGAGCATGGGCTTCTGAGGATCTAATGATGAATATGCCCGTTACCAAAACCGTCGCCGCCAAAGCGCCGGAACAACCGAAAACTGCGATCTCGGCCCTCTGGCGCCCGGCGCTGGTGCAAGCGTTCGTCAAGCTCGACCCACGGCAATTGCAGCGTGCGCCGGTGATGCTGGTGGTGGAACTGACCGCCGTCCTCACCACCGTGCTGTGTTTCATTCCCGACAGCGCCGTGCCGACCTTCGTTGCCGCGCAAATCGCGTTGTGGCTGTGGTTCACCGTACTGTTCGCCAACTTCGCCGAAGCGTTGGCCGAAGGTCGCGGCAAGGCCCGCGCCGACAGTCTCAAGGCCGGCAGCGTTGGCTTGAGCGCCCGGCGCAAAAGCGCCAATGGCAGCTTTCAGGTAGTGCCCGCCAGTAGCCTGCGTAAGGGCGACGTGGTGCGCGTCGAAGCGGGGGAGATGATTCCCGGCGACGGCGAGGTGATCGAAGGCATCGCGGCGGTCAACGAAGCGGCGATTACCGGTGAATCGGCGCCCGTGATTCGCGAGTCCGGCGGCGACCGTTCGGCCGTCACCGGCAACACTCGACTGGTGTCGGACTGGCTGCTGGTGCGCATCACCGCCAACCCCGGCGAGTCGACCCTCGACCGCATGATCGCCCTGGTCGAAGGTGCCAAACGCCAGAAAACCCCGAACGAAGTCGCGCTGGATATCCTGCTGATCGGCCTGACCCTGATCTTCCTGTTGGTGGTGGTGACCCTGCAACCGTTCGCCCACTTCGCCAACGGTAACCTTCCGCTGGTGTTCCTGGTGGCGTTGTTGGTCACGCTGATTCCGACCACCATTGGTGGCTTGCTGTCGGCCATCGGTATCGCCGGGATGGACCGTCTGGTGCGCCTGAACGTGATCGCCAAATCCGGTCGTGCCGTGGAAGCGGCGGGGGACGTGCACGTCCTGCTGCTGGACAAGACCGGCACCATCACCTTCGGTAACCGTCGCTGCAGCGCGGTTTATGCCGCACCAGGCGTCAGCGCCAAGGAACTGGCCGAAGGCGCGTTGTTCGCCTCTCTGGCCGATGACACCGCTGAAGGCAAATCCATCGTTGAGTACCTGCGTGGTCTTCACTCGCACCCCGAACCGTCCCCCGCAGTACTGACCGCCGTGCCGTTCAGCGCTGAAACCCGACTGTCCGGTGTCGACTATCAGGGCCGGGTCTATCGCAAGGGCGCGGTGGATTCGCTGCTGAATTTCGTCGGTCTGAAACGCGCTGATCTGGCTCCCGCCCTGTCCCGGGAAATCGACAAGATCGCCCAGAGCGGTGGTACGCCTCTGCTGGTGTGCGCCGACGGCAAATTGCTCGGTGTGATTCATCTGAAGGACGTGGTCAAACCCGGCATCCGCGAGCGTTTCGCCGAACTGCGCAAGCTTGGGATTCGCACGGTCATGGTTACCGGCGACAACCCGCTGACCGCCGCCGCGATTGCTGCCGAAGCGGGCGTGGATGACGTACTGGCCGAAGCCACGCCGGAGAAAAAACTGGCGCGCATTCGCCATGAGCAGAACGACGGTCGGCTGGTTGCCATGTGCGGCGACGGTGCCAACGACGCCCCGGCCCTGGCTCAGGCGGACGTGGGCATGGCGATGAACGATGGCACGCAGGCGGCGCGGGAGGCGGCGAACATGGTCGACCTCGACAGCGACCCGACCAAGCTGTTGGACGTGGTGCAGATCGGCAAGGAATTGCTGGTGACCCGTGGTGCGCTGACCACCTTTTCCATCGCCAACGACGTGGCCAAATACTTCGCGATCCTGCCGGCGCTGTTCGCCTCCATCTACCCGCAATTGGGTGTGCTCAACGTCATGCACCTGAGCAGTCCGCAGAGCGCGATTCTGTCGGCGATCGTGTTCAACGCCCTGATCATTGTGGTGCTGATTCCACTGGCGCTGCGCGGTGTGCGGGTGCAGGCGGCGAGTGCGGCGGCGTTGTTGCGACGCAATCTGCTGATCTATGGACTGGGCGGGATTCTGGTGCCGTTCGTGGGCATCAAGGCGATCGACATGCTGTTGACGGCGTTGCATCTAGTTTAGCGGCTGCTCTTGAGGCAGGGGCTTTTGTGGCGAGGGAGCTTGCTCCCGCTGGGCTGCGAAGCGGCCCCACCTCAGGCCCAATGTTGATTCAGGGCACCGCATTCACCGGGTTTACGACTGCTGCGCAGCCGAGCGGGAGCACGCTCCCTCGCCACAGGTGATGTGTGTGCCTTCTAAGTGATGAGTATTCTTCGAATCGAGGATTTTGAAATGTCCACACTGATACGTCCGGCCCTGAGCCTGCTGGTGCTGATGACCCTGATCACCGGCGTCGCTTACCCCTTGGTGGTGACCGGCGTTGCCCAGGTTGCCTTCCCGGACCAGGCCAATGGCAGCCTGGTGCGCGACGCCGACGGCAAGGTCCGTGGCTCGTCGCTGATTGCCCAGGATTTTGTCGGCGACGCCTGGTTCCACCCACGGCCATCGGCCGGTGCCTTTGCCACTGTGTCGAGCAGCGCCAGCAATCTTTCGCCGAGTAATCCGGCGCTGGCTACTCGGGTGATCGAGGAGGCCAATAAGCTGCAGGTGGCCGGGCAGGGACCGGTGCCGTTGGCCATGCTGACCACCTCCGGCAGCGGCCTCGATCCGCACTTGCCACCAGAGTCGATTACCTATCAACTGGCGCGTGTCGCGGCAGCGCGCAATCTGCCGGTGTCTACGCTTGAGCAATTGATGAATGCGCACATCGAGCGGCCGTTGGTGGGGCCGCCGGTGGTGAATGTGTTTGAGTTGAATGCGGCGCTGGAAAAGTTGTAAAGGTTGGAAGGTTGGAAGGTTGGAAGGTTGGAAGGATCGTTCCCTCGCTCTGCGTGGGAATGCATCTATGGACGCTCTGCGTCCGCTTCGACTGGGACGCGGAGCGTCCCTGGCTGCATTCCCACGCAGAGCATGGGAACGATCAACAAAGTGAACAAGGCAATGACAGATGAGTGACTCCGGCCGCGCCGACGCGCTGTTAGCAGACCTGCCCCGCGATGGCCGCGGCCGGCTCAAGGTGTTCCTGGGCGCCGCTCCGGGGGTCGGCAAGACCTACGCCATGCTCCAGGCCGCCCACACTCAACTGCGCCAGGGCGTGAAAGTCCTGGCCGGGGTGGTCGAAACCCATGGCCGCGCCGAAACCGAAGCACTCCTCGCCGGTTTACCGCAGCAGCCGTTGGTGCGCTCGGAATACCGTGGCGTGATGCTCGAAGAAATGGACCTCGATGGCTTGCTCGCCGCCAAACCGAAACTGGTGCTGGTCGACGAACTGGCCCACACCAATGCCCCCGGCAGCCGTCACACCAAACGCTGGCAAGACATCCAGGAATTGCTGGCTGCCGGCATCGACGTGTTCACCACGGTCAACGTCCAGCATCTGGAAAGCCTCAACGATCAGGTGCGCGGTATCACCGGCGTACAGGTGCGTGAAACCCTGCCGGACTGGGTGTTGCAAGAAGCCTACGAACTGCTGCTGATCGACCTGCCGCCGCGCGAGTTGCTGGAGCGTCTGCGCGACGGCAAAGTCTACGTGCCGGAGCAGGCGCGGGCGGCCATCGATGCGTTCTTCACCCAGACCAACCTCACCGCCCTGCGCGAACTGGCGATGCAAACCGCCGCCGCTCAGGTCGATAACGATCTGGCTCAGGGGTATCGTCAGTTGGGGCAAGCGGCGCCAGCGGTGCGTGGTCGCTTGCTGGTGGGCGTCGATGGCGATGCGCAGGCCGAGCGTCTGGTGCGTCACGCCAGTCGCGTCGCCCAGCGGCGGCATCTGCCGTGGAGCCTGGTGCATGTGGACAACGGCCGGGTGCGTGACGAACAGTCGCGCCTGCGCCTGCAAAGCGCGCAGCAACTGGCCGAACGCCTCGGTGGTGAAGTGGTGTTGCTGCGCGCCGGTGAGGTGGCGAAAACCCTGATCCAGCACGCCGCCGAACGTCGCGCCAGCCTGGTGCTGGTGGGCCAGTCACGCCAGCGTTTGCGTCGACGGTTGTTCGGCGGCGGTCTGGCGTCGCGCTTGCTGCGCGATGCTCGCGGGCTGGAAATCAACGTGCTCGACAGCGATCACGAACAGCATCAGCCACGTCAGCGTTCGGTGCAGTCGCTGGTGTGGTTCGACTACGCCTTGGCGCTGGTGGCGACGGTGCTCGCCAGTGCCCTGGCCTGGGCGGTGTCGAGCGTCTTGCCGCTGCCCAACATTTCGTTGGTGTTCCTTGCGGCGGTGTTGCTGGTGGCGGTGCGCAGCAGTCTTGGCCCGGCGCTGGCCTGTGCGGCGCTGTCGTTTCTGACTTATGACTTTCTGTTCATTCCACCGAAATTCTCATTTGCCATCCAGCGCGAAGAAGACGTGCTGACCTTGCTGTTCTTCCTGCTGATGGCGGCCCTGACCGGTAACCTTGCAGCGCGGCAACGGCGGCAACTGGAAGCCTTGCGCGACACTCAGGAAGAGACCAGCGAACTGCTCGACCTGTCGCGCAAGCTCACCGCCGCCACCGACCGTCAGGCCGTGGTCAGCGCCGCGGCCCAGCATCTCAACGGCTGGAGCGACCTGAAGCTGTGCCTGCTCAATCGCGATGGCCAGAGCGGCTGGAAAGTTGAAACCGGTGGGCCGCTGGAGTTTTCCGAGGCCGAGCGCGCCGCCGCCGATTGGGCCTGGCAACACGATCAACCGGCAGGCGCGGGCACCGGCACCTTGCCGTTCGGGCGCTGGTGGTGGTGGCCGTTGTCGGTGGACGACGGGCCGCTGGCATTGCTCGGCGTGTGTGCCAAAGAAGGCCAAACCCTGAGCGGCCAGCGTCGGCGCTTGCTGACCGCGCTGAGCCAACCGTTGGCCCAGGCGTTGGCCCGGGCGCAACTGGCCGATGACCTTGAAGCCGCGCGTTTGCATGGCGAAACCGAACAGTTGCGCAGCGCGCTGCTGGCGTCGGTGTCCCACGATTTGCGCACGCCGTTGACCTCCATGCGCGGCAGCATCGACAGCCTGTTGGCGCTGGGCGAGGCGATTCCGCTTGCGGACCGTCGCGAACTGCTCGAAGGCACCCGCGATGAAGCCGAACGGCTGGATCGCTACATCCAAAACCTGCTGGACATGACCCGCCTCGGTCACGGCGCCCTGAAGCTGGCGCGGGACTGGGTGTCGCCGGCAGACATCGTCGGCAGTGCACTTAATCGTCTGCGTGCGGTGCTGGCGTCGTTGCACGTCGTGACCGAAGTGCCGGCCGAACTGCCGCTGCTCTATGTGCATGCCGCGTTGATCGAGCAAGCACTGGTCAATGTGCTGGAAAACGCCGCGCGTTTCTCACCGCCCCACGGACGTCTTGAATTGCGCGCCGGCGCCACTGACAGCGAGCTGTTTTTTTCGGTGAGCGATGAGGGGCCGGGGATTCCGGAAGAGGAACGGGCGAAGGTTTTCGACATGTTCTACACCGCTGCTCGTGGCGATCGTGGCGGGCAGGGTACGGGGTTGGGGCTGGCAATCTGTCAGGGTATGGTCGGTGCCCATGGCGGGCGGATCAGCGTCGCCGACGGCATCGAAGGGCGCGGCACCTGCATCACGCTGCACTTGCCGTTGCAGACTCAGCCGGGATTGGACAGTGAAGCCTGATCCCGCCTGCGCTACTCTCTTGCCACCTCTTTGTGTTGATGTGAATTCATGAGCCAGACCGCGACCATTTTGGTCATTGACGACGAACCGCAGATCCGTAAGTTCCTGCGCATCAGCCTCGCCTCCCAAGGCTACAAAGTGCTGGAGGCCGGCACCGGCTCGGAAGGCCTGGCCCAGGCCGCATTGAACAAACCCGACCTGCTGGTGCTCGACCTCGGCCTGCCGGACATGGACGGCCAGCAGGTATTGCGCGAGTTTCGCGAGTGGTCGACGGTGCCGGTACTGGTGCTCTCGGTGCGCGCGAGTGAAGGACAGAAAGTCCAGGCGCTGGATGGCGGCGCCAACGACTACGTGACCAAGCCGTTCGGCATCCAGGAGTTTCTCGCCAGGGTGCGCGCCTTGCTGCGTCAGGCGCCAACGGGTGAGGCCCAGGAAGCGGCGCTCAATTTCGGTCCGCTCACTGTCGACCTGGCTTATCGCCGGGTGCTATTGGACGGCGCCGAAGTGGCGCTGACGCGCAAGGAATATGCGGTGCTGGCGCAACTGGCGCGGCATCCGGGGCGGGTGATCACCCAGCAGCAATTGCTCAAGGACATCTGGGGCCCGACCCACACCGAGGACAGCCACTATCTGCGGATCGTAGTCGGGCATTTGCGGCAGAAACTGGCGGATGATCCGACTCAGCCGCGGTTCATCGTCACCGAGGCGGGGGTGGGGTATCGGTTGTTGAGTGAAGTCAGCCTTTAGTTCTGTTTATCGCTCCCACGCTCTGCGTGGGAACGATCGTCAGTACGCTTTACCGCCAATCTTCATTGCGCTCACTCTCATACCGATCCAGCGTATCCCGGGCAATCTCCCGCCCCAGCGCGATCAACTCCGGCGCCTTGTAGAACTCGAAAAAACGGCACACCCGCTTGGGCACGTTGATCAGGATATCCGGTGGATACCCGGCAATCTTGTACTGCGCCAATGAAGTTTGCATCACCTCGAAACTCTGGTTGATCAGGTCCAGCAAAGACGCCGGCCCGACGTTGTCGATGATGAACGACCCGGTGGCGGATTTCGGTGCACCGTCGCTTTCCGGGGCCGCCGCCGGTTGCTGGGCTTCGGGCTGGGCGGATTCGATCCACGGGTTGATCTCGGCCGCTTCTGCCATCAGCGCTTCCTTTTCGAGAAGTAGCAATTGCTCCGCCTGTTTGCGGCGGAAAGGCAATTTCGAGCCCAGCGAGCTGATCAGGCTGTCGAAGCGGGTCTTGAATGCCGCCGGGCGCTGGATCACCGGCAGTTGATAGTGACGCTGGTTGGTGGAGTTGAGGTTGACCGCGATGATCAGGTCGCAATGGCTCGACACCACCGGCACGATCGGCAATGGGTTGAGGATGCCGCCGTCCACCAGCATTCGATTGCCCTGCATCACGGGGGTGAACAGGCTGGGGATCGCCGCCGACGCACGCATGGCCTGGTGCAGGCAGCCTTCCTGGAACCAGATTTCCTGCTGGTTAGTCAGGTCCGTAGCCACGGCCGTGTAGGGGATGCGCAGGTCTTCGATATTGATCTCGCCGACGATCTTGCGGATCTGCCCGAAGACCTTCTCCCCGCGAATCGCGCCCAAGCGGAAGCTGACATCTACCAGGCGCAACACGTCGAGGTAATCCAGGCTCTCGATCCAGTCGCGGTAATCATCGAGTTTGCCGGCGGCATAGATCCCGCCCACTACCGCGCCCATGGAGCAACCGGCGATGCAGGCGATGTCGTAGCCACGCCGTTCGATCTCTTCAATAACGCCGATATGGGCGTAGCCCCGGGCACCGCCCGAGCCCAACACCAGTGCGACACGCTTTTTCATGAATCGACCTCTTTGACAAGGTTCAACAATGCACCCAACGAGGGGCTCGCTTCAATCGCTATGGTCGTTCGACGGGAGCGGGCGTCGTTTTTTGACACTCAACGAAGGCGAGTAGGTATCCTCGCGAGCGCTATAGTTTCCACTGCGGGTCCAAGGCACTTTTCGCGCGCCAGAGCGGTCTTACCTGCACGACTGTCTATTATCTTTGAGGTGTGAGTGATGAAAGCCTGGATTTGTGTGCCTTTGATTGCGTTGGCGCTTGCCGGTTGTGCCGGTAAAACCGCTTACCGTGACAGCTGCGGTAGCCAGCTCGACGCCGCCTGGCACGAACTGGATCTGGCCAAGGCCGAGGGTTTAGCCGGGACTGTCAGCTACTCCAAGGCGCTGTCGTTGCTGACCGGTGCCAAGACCCAGCAACAATTCGAAGCTTACGAAGGTTGTACCAGGAAGGCCGAGAAGGCCCGCTTCTACATTCGTGAGTCCCGCGCCGGCCGTTGAGGCATGACGGAGCGTACTCAGGGTAATTCGATTCAGGGAGTACGCGATGTCTGCCGTGGTTGATCGGTTGGTGGCTCAAGTATTGGGCCTGGAAGTCCGTTTGCTGGCCTGTCAGGCTCGCTTGAGTGCCCGCACCGATCCCGAAGCGCTGCACGATCTGCGCACCACCGTGCGCAGATTGCGCAGCCTGCTGCGACCCTTGCGCGGTTTGCCCGGAGTAGAACAACTGGAAGCAGCGTCGTCCCGGGTCGGCCAACTGACCACACCGTTGCGTGATCGTGAAGTGCTGGCAGCGTACTTGCTCCAGCACAATCAACCCGAGGCCGCGCACCGGCGCATGGCGCGGATGGCTGAGGCTTATCCCGCCGTGGCGATGAGCCCGGAGCTGACCCAGTTGTTGATGATCCTCGACGCCTTTCCGCGTTTCCTGCGGGCCTCCCAGCGCCAGGGTTTGCTCAAGGGCTTGCGCCAGCGCATCGAAAAACGCCTGGCCAAACAATGGAAGAAACTCGACCAGGCCCTGCACGATCCCGCCCATGACCGCCATCGTCTGCGCCTGCTGATCAAGCGTGCGCGTTATGGCATCGAAGCTTATCCCGAACTGGATCGTTTGCCGGAAGCGGCCATGCCCAGGCTGAAGTCGGCTCAGGCTGCCTTGGGGGATTGGCACGACAGCTGGCAATGGCTGGCCCGCGCCAAGGAAGAGCCTGATTTGCAGCCATGTGTCGAAGTCTGGAAAACTACCATGGCCCAGGCCGAAGAGCGCGCCGACCGTGTTCTCGACAAACTCAGCCGAGCCTGCTTCAAATCCTGAAACCATCACGAATCCAATGTGGGTTCCAGCCGAACACGGCCCATCTGTCAGTAATTTTGGCCGGAATAAGCGCTGTGCCGGCCTTGCGGGCTGGTTAAGATCGCTCCATCCATTTTCCAGTCTCTGAGGTTCCCATGCGCTTTTCCGATCTGCTCGACGCTGTTCGCAGCCAGCCGCAGGAAGTGTCTATTCCACCTGAGTGGGGCCAGGGGCGGGCGAGTTTTGGTGGTCTGATCGCCGCCTTGCAATACGAAGCCATGCGCGCAAAAGTCCCGGCGGATCGTCCGGTGCGCTCGCTGGCCATCACCTTTGTCGGCCCGGTCGAGCCCGATGTACCGGTCAGTTTTGAAGTCGACGTATTGCGCGAAGGCAAAGCCGTCAGCCAGGTGCTGGGCCGGGCGATGCAGAAAGGGCAAGTGGTGACGTTGGTCCAGGGCAGCTTCGGCGCTTCGCGAACTTCCGAAGTGGTGGTCGCGGCCAACCCGGCTCCTGAGATGAAGCATTGGGACGACTGTCAGGAACTGCCGTACATCAAAGGCGTGACCCCGGAATTCATGCGCTACCTGGCCATGCGCTGGAGTGTCGGTGGCATGCCGTTCACCGGTAACAAATCGCGGGACATGGGTGGTTGGGTACGCTTGCGCGGGGATGGGGAGGGCGAGTTGGTCAGCGAAGCCCATATCCTGGCGCTGGTCGACGCATGGCCGCCGTCCTTGTTGTCGCATCTGAAGAAACCGGCGGCAGGCAGCACGCTCACCTGGACCATCGAATTCGTCCAGCCGTTGCTGGTGTTGAGTACGCTGGACTGGTGCAAGTACCTGGTGGACATCGAACATGCCGCTGACGGCTATGGGCACGCCGCCGCCAATCTCTGGAGCGAAGACGGTCAGTTGATCGCCATGAGTCGGCAGACCGTCACGATTTTCGCCTGATCAGCGATGGCGACGGTGGCGTTCGCGCCAGGCGCGCCACCAGCCGCCACTGAAGAAAAACCGGGGGAAGGTCAGGAACTGCTCGACCAGCAAGCGTGATACCGCGTCTTTGCGATCACTGAACGGCTCGGAGGCTTGCGCCTCCAGGCTATGACCGTGGCGCTGCAGGCCCAGGGCGGCAATCAGGCCGATAATGCCAATCGCGAAGCTCGCCAGATCCAGGCTGAACACCCCCGAGACCATCAGCAAAAACGCCACGATGAACAGCGGCACGGCAATCAGGTGCAACACCAGATTGGTCGGGTGCTGGTGATTGTGCGGGTACAGGCGCCATTGCCAGGCGGGAAGGTTGGGGTGACGTTTGCCCATGATGCTTATCCTTGGTTCGTTGAGGCTCATGAACAAAGAATAGGTCGGGCGAAAGCCGTCGGCGAATCAAGGCTGGCTATCGGCGCGATAGGAGTCATGGTCGATATTCATGTTGACCGCCTTCGCGGGCCCTTAAAGCTTGAGCTGCCCGATGGCCTTGCTTAATTCCCCGGCCAACATCGCCAATTCATTGCTGGTAATCGCCGAGTTCACGGTCTGCTTCACGGTGTTCTCGGTCACGTCGCGAATGCTCACCACGGCCCGATTCATCTCCTCCGCCACATGACTCTGCTGCTCGGCCGCCACCGCGATCTGCGTATTGCTTTCACGCATTTGCGCCACCGCACCGGTGATTTCAGCCAGGGCCACACTGGCTTCCTGGGCCTGTTGCATGCAGTCGTCCGCCTTGTACGAACTTTCCTGCATGAAGTCCACCGCGTCCCGGGTCCCGGCCTGCAGCGCTGAAACCATGGTGGTGATCTCGTCGGTGGACGTCTGGACCCGTTTGGCCAGGTTGCGCACTTCATCGGCGACTACCGCAAACCCTCGGCCCATTTCACCGGCCCGGGCCGCTTCGATGGCCGCGTTCAGGGCCAGCAGGTTGGTTTGTTCAGCGATGCTGTGAATCACGTTGACCACGCCGTTGATCTTCTGGCTGTCCTCGGCCAGGCGCTGAATCATCTCGGCGGTTTGCTGCACGCCGGTGGACAATCCGCCAATCGATTTTTGCACCCGAGTCACCACTTCCTGACCGCTGCCAGCCAGGGTGTCGGCGGTTTGCGAGAGGTCGCGGGTGGCGCCGGCATGTTGGGCAATGTGATGGACCGTGGCGGTCATTTCGTTGATCGCCGTGGCGGCCTGATCGGTTTCGCTTTGCTGGCCGAGCATGCCGTGACGCACTTCATTCATGCTCGCGGCCAGTCGCGCGGCGCCGACGTCCAGTTGCCGGGCGGTGCTGGCGACAGTGTTGACCACCCGCTGGTAGCCGGCTTGCATGGCATTGAAGGCGTTGGCCATCTGCCCGACTTCGTCCTTGCAGGCCAGGGGCACACGGGCCGACAGGTCACCGGTTTTCTCGACGTGGAGCATCACGTCTTTCAAGGTGTTGAGCTGGCTGAGCAGGAAGCGGATCAACAGTTGCGACGCGCCGAGCATCGCCAGCATCAGGATGAACACCGCTACCGCGTAGTGAGTGAAGCGCTCGCCGAACACCTGGCTCAGGCTCGGGCTGTAGGCAACGACCGCGACCTGTTGACCGTCGGGACGAGCGAACACCTCGGCACCCATCAACGGATTTTCCCCGAACAGCGGCATGGCATTGATTTGGACCCAACCGAGGGTATCGGTCAGTTCCAGAAGTGGTTGCCCGTTCAGTAAAGGCGCCTGCCCACGATTGAAGGTCAGCAGGTTGTCGGCCTTGGGCAGCGGCTGCCCGGCAGGCCAGGCATTGAGCAATCGTGCCTGGGCCTGGGCCGATACTTGCGCGGCGTGACTGCGGGCCTGTTGTTCGAGCTGCACGGCGTACAGCACCAGCAACAGGGTGGTGACAAAGGCGACGGCGTTGACTGCCCAGAATTTGTATTTCAGCGAGATATTGCTAAGCCAGGCACCCATGGAGGTCTTCTCTGATAGCGGAAACAGTTTTGGCAAGGTGCCATTATTGTGCCGCTACTCAGTGCGTCGAATCTTGATATGGGTCAATGACCGCCACGGTTCTCAAGTGGTTACTGGGGGATCGAGGGCAACCCGAAAAACGCCCGGGCGCTGGCGGTGCTGTGGGCGGCGAGATCTTCCATGCTTTCCCTGCGATGCAACGCCACTTCACGCAACACTTCAGTCAGATACGCCGGCTCGTTGCGACCGTTCTTCGGCTTGGGGCGCAAGCTGCGGGGCAGCAGATACGGCGCGTCGCTCTCCAGCATCAGGCGCCCGCGTTTAATCTCCTTGACCAACGGATGCAGGTGCGTGCCCCGGCGTTCGTCGCAGATCCAGCCAGTGATGCCGATGTGCAAATCCAGATCGAGATAGCTGAACAGCGCCTTCTTTTCTCCGGTGAAGCAGTGCACCACGGCAGCCGGCAACCGGTCGCGGTAATCGTGCAGGATCTCCAGCAGCCGTTGACTGGCGTCGCGCTCATGCAGGAACACCGGCAGTTGCAGTTCGACCGCCATTGCCAGATGTTCTTCTAGGACTTTTTCCTGTTGCGGGCGGGGCGAGAAATCACGATTGAAATCGAGGCCGCATTCACCCACGGCCACTACGTTCGGCTCCTTGAGCAAGCTGCGCAGACGCTGGGCGCTGTCGGCGTTCCAGTCGCTGGCTGAATGCGGGTGAATGCCGGCGGTAGCGAACAGTCGTTCAGCGCTTTCGTCCAGTTTCCGGCACAGTTCCAGCGCCTGTTCGCTGCCCTCGACGCTGGTCCCGGTAAGCACCAGTTGGCAGATCCCGGCAGCGTAGGCTCGGTCGAGTACAGCCTGGTGTTTGTCGGCAAAACTGGGGTTGGTCAGGTTGACGCCGATATCGATGAGTTGCATGGTGCTACCTCGGACCAAAGGCCGGAAAGCATATCAGAGCTGTAGATTTATAAGAAAAACCAAGAACTACAACGAGTTAAAGCTGTCTGTTGAGGCCGCGAGGCAGGTCGGGGTTGGTAGATTTGCCATCACTGTGCCACTCTCTCGCACTTTATCAGCGCTTCAAGCGCTCTGTTTCTGTTGCCCGATGTCATGAAATCACTCATGAGGTTGGCCAGTATTCTTTCCGGAGAGTGGATGACACGTCCCTCGGTTTTGTTACTGCTATGTTGTTCGTTGCTGCTGCCGATGCCGGCGGTTGCGCGTCTGGCCGGGCCGTTGCAAGCCGTACCGGCAGCCAAGGTCCGCGACCTGGCGGAGATTCGCAGTAGCCGTGTGCTGCGGGTGCTGGTCAACCAGAGCCGCAACAGCTCCGGCGAAGTTCAGGGCCAGGCCATCGGCGTCGAATACCACCGCCTGCGGGCTTTCGAGCAATACCTTAATGGCCACGCCCGTGACGGCCAGGAAATCACCCTCAAGATCATTCCCAAAGCCAAGGATCAACTGCTCGGCGCGTTGCAGCGCGGGGAGGGCGATCTGGTCGCGCCGGGGGAATTGCTTGATCCGCAATCGGGGCACGCGGTCAGCACCAGTGAGCCGATTGCCAGCGACGTGCCGTTACTGCTGGTGGGGATCAAAGGCGAACGGCGTTACACCCACCTTGAACAACTCTCGGGTAAAACCCTCGCGCTGCCTACCGGCAGTGCTGCCGGGGATGCGGTCAGCCAGATCAATCAGAAGCTCGCGCTGCACAAACTGCCCCCGGTGAAGATCGAGTGGGTCGACCCAAGCCTGGCCGTCGAGGACGTACTGGAAATGGTCCAGGGCGGGATCTTCCATCTGACCATCGTCGAGCAACCGATCGCCGAGCGCTGGGGCAAGATCCTGCCCAAGTTGCGCTTCGATCGACAGGTCCTCATCCGTGAGCCGGGCGAGGAATACTGGTTCGTACGCCGCGACGCCTCGATGCTGCGGGCGAGCATCGACCGTTTCCTGACCACCTACAAGCAACCGTCGGACCAGGATGCGGCGTTCCTGCGGATCTACCGGCGCCTGTATCAAGTGCACTATCCCTTGGCCAAGGCCGATCGTCAGCGCCTGGAAAAACTTCGACCGGTGCTGCAAAAACACGCTCAAGCCCAGGACATGGACTGGCTGAACCTGGCAGCGCTGGCCTTCAAGGAATCGGCGTTGCAACCCTCCGCCAGAAATGGCGGTGGCCCCACCGGCCTGATGCAAATAACACCTTCGGCCGCCCAACGGGTTGGCGTCAGTGACATTCAGAATCTCGATGCCAATGTGCAGGCCAGCGCCAAGTACCTGGCGATGATCCGCCGCAAATTCTTTGCCAGCCCCAAACTCAACGAGCGCGAACGGATGGCGTTCGTGCTGGCGGCCTACAACATGGGACCGGAGCGGGTCCAGGGCATGCGGGCCGAGGCTCGGCGGCGCGGCCTGAATCCTAATCAGTGGTTTTTCCAGGTTGAGCGCATCGCCATGGAGCAGGTGGGAATGGGGGCTGTCAGCTATGTTAATAGCGTGAACAAGTATTACCTGGCGTTCGATCGGGAGCGGGAATCGTTGGAGCCTCAGGGGCAGAAAGTTGCCTTACGTAAATGATCGACTAATCTGATTGTTATGGTGCGTTTTTTGCGCTTTTAGCATGAGATAAACCGATTAATATGGCGACCAACCAACACACTCTCACAATGGATGACACAGCATGAGCACACTGATCAACAAGGTACTGTCTACCCGCGCTGGCTACGGCCTGACGATTCTGCGGATTTTCGTCGGCATCATCTTCGCGGCCCACGGCTCACAGAAACTCTTCGGGGCATTCGGCGGCTACGGCATTGCCGGCACCGCGCAGTACATGGAAAGCATTGGATTGGCGCCCGGTCACCTGATGGCAATCCTGGCTGGTGGTACTGAATTCTTCGGCGGTCTGGCGCTGATCATCGGCCTGCTGGCGCGTCCGGCGGCGTTGGGGCTGACCTTCCTCTCGCTGGTTGCGATTTTCTCGGTGCACATCAGCAACGGTCTGTTCATGGCCAACAACGGTTATGAATTCGCCCTGGCCTTGCTCGGTGGCAGCCTCGCAGTGCTGATCGAAGGCGCAGGCAAGCTCTCGGTCGACCGCGCCATCTCCGACTGACCGCTCTGACTCGACAAAAAGGCCCGCGCAGTGTGATGCACTGTGCGGGCCTTTTTTTGTTGCTGGCGATTCTTGACACTGTCCGGTCAGCTTCTCTAGGATGCTGCTCATGCGCCGATTTAAACAGCTACTTGCGGGGCGCCAGGTGACTCATTCAGTTGCCGATAGAAGCTTGAAACAGGCTTCGAAATACCGCTAAAGCGCTGGTTCGGTGTTGCCTCTCACCTGCCATGCAGACTTTTGAGGCAGAGACACGACACAATGAATGCATTGAACCCCGTTGTACGCCCCGCGCCGATTACGGCACATCTCACCCAGCGCAATCCAAAAATCCTGCTTGGCGGTAAACATCAGCCGACGCTGTTGCGTTACCTCGATGGCTGGCCACGTCGCACCGGCGGTCCGGCAGCATTCCTGATCCAGTTTGTCGAAGATGGCGAGTCGCTGGAGCGCTTCGCGACAGACAGTTTCGATCTGGCGGTGATTCAGGCACCCAGCGCCGAGGACGCGCCTGAAGTGATCAGGCAACTGACCCGCGTCGCGCGCCAAGGGCTGATTGCCCGCTGCTGAGGCTCAGGGTTCTACGGCTTAGAGCACCGTGGCTCAAAAATAGTCGATTGCCACGATATACACGCACTGCTCACCGGTTGGTGTCTGCACGCGCACTTCGGCGTCCAGTGCCTTGCCGATCAAGGCGCGGGCCAGCGGTGAGTCGATGCTGATCAGGCCTAGCTTCAGGTCCAGCTCATCCGGGCCGACGATGCGATAGCGCGACTCTTTGCCGTCCTCGTCTTCGATCGTGACCCAGGCGCCAAAGTAGACCTTGTTCGGATCGCTGGGCTTTTCACTGACCACCTTGAGCGCTTCCAACCGTTTGGTGAGAAAGCGCACACGGCTATCGATCTCGCGCAGCATCTTTTTGCCGTAGGTGTATTCGGCGTTTTCCGAGCGATCGCCCTGGGCCGCCGCCTCGCTGACCGATTGCGTCACTTGCGGTCGGCGCACATGCCAGAGCTCATGAAACTCGGCGCGCATCCGCGCTTCACCTTCGGGGGTGATCAGCGCGGTGCCGGCGGTGCGGGGAGGGCGATAACGGCTCATGGCGACTTCTTGTGGTTGAGTTCTTGAATCGGGTTTTTAAACAAGCGTACTTGAGTTTATCAACCCTCGCGCAAGACTGTCAGCGGGCTGGCGTTCAAGGCGCGGCGCGTGCCGAACACACCGGCACCGCCGATCAGCGCCGCGCCGATCAGCGGCATGACCAGCAGCCATGGATGCGGATGCCAGGGCAGATCGAAGGCGTAGCGGTAGAGCACCAGGCTCACCAGTTCCGAGCCCAATGCCGCCAACAGCCCGCTGACCGCGCCGAGCAAACCGAACTCGATTCGCCGGGCCCTGACCAGCAACTGCCGTTCGGCGCCCAGCGCTCGCAGCAACGCGCCTTGGCGAATACGTTCATCGAGGGTGGCCTGCAAGCCGGAGAACAATACCGCCATCCCCGCCGCCAACACGAACAACAGCACGTACTCCACTGCCAGGGTCACTTGCGCGAGAATGCTGCGCAATTGCTCCAGCAACGCTTCGACTTGCAGGATGGTCACCGCTGGAAAACTGCGGGACAGGTCGACGATCTGCTGGTCGTGACCGGGTGCCAGATAGAAACTGGTCAGGTAGGTCGCCGGCAAATCCTTCAAGGTGCCGGGTTGGAAGATCATGAAAAAGTTCGGCTGGAAGTTGTCCCAGTTGATCTCCCGCAGGCTGGTGACTTTCGCCTCCCGATTGACCCCGCCAACGCTAAACACCATGTGATCGCCGAGCTTGAGCTTGAGGCTTTCGGCAACTTTGCCTTCCACCGAAACACCGGGTAGTTCATCCGCCGGTTGCTGATCCCACCAGTTGCCGGCGGTGAGCTTGTTGCCCGCCGGCAGGTCCGCCGCCCAGGTCAGGCTCAGGTCGCGTTGAATGGCCCGGTCACCGGCCGAGTCCTTGCTGACGATCTCCTGCACCGGTTTGCCATTGATGCTGATCAGCCGTCCCGGCACCACCGGGTACAGCGGTGCCGATTGTGCTGACAGCTCCATCAACCGATCGCTGAAGGCTTGTTTGTCCGCCGGCAGAATGTTCAGGGCGAAATAGTTCGGGGCATTTTTCGGCAACTGGTTTTGCCAGGTGTCGAGCAGCTCGCCACGCAGCAAAGCGATCAACGCCATCGACAGCAGAATCAAGCCGAAGGCCAGGGATTGACCCGCCGCCGCCAGTGGATGGCGCAACAGTTGGCCCAACCCCAGACGCCATGGCAATGAGGCGCGGGCCAGCATCCGGCGCAGGCTCTTGAGCAGCAGCAAGAGCAAACCGCCAAGCACCAGTGCCGCGATCACGCCGCCGCCGAGCAGGGCGAAAGTCAGCACCAGGTCCAGGCTCAAACGCCACATGATCAGGCCGAGGGCGCCCAACGCCGCGCCATAGACCATCCAGGTGCTGGAGGGAATCGGTAGCAAGTCCCGGCGCAATACCCGTAGCGGTGGGACTCGCCCCAAAGCGGCCAACGGCGGCAGGGCGAAACCGGCCAGCGCGACCAGCCCGGTGCCGATCCCCGCAATGGCCGGCAACAGGCCTCCCGGTGGAACGTCAGTCGGCAGTAAATCATGCAGCAGCGCAAACAGCCCGAGCTGCGCCAGCCACCCAAGCAGGGCGCCGCTGATGCTGGCGAGCAGTCCGAGAACCGTCAGTTGCAGACTGAACAGCACCATGGTTTCCCGGCGGGACAGGCCCAGACAGCGCAGCAATGCACTGGCATCGAATCGGCGGGTGGCGAAGCGTGTCGCCGACAACGCCACCGCCACGCCGGACAGCAGCACCGCTACCAGGCTGGCCATGTTCAAGTAACGTTCGGCCTTGCCCAAGGCACCGCCGATCTGCCGATTGCCATCGCGGGCATCCTGGATGCGCTGGTTGGCGGCCAGGCCTGGCTTGATCAATTGACGATAGGTTTCCAGCGCCTGGGCGTTGCCGCGCCAGAGTTCGCGGTAACTGACCCGGCTGCCGGGTTGCACCACGCCGGTCGCCTCGAGGTCGCTGAGATTGATCAGCACCCGTGGCGTCAGGCTGTAGAAGTTGCCGGCGCGATCCGGTTCGTAGGTCAGCACCCGCGCCAGTTTCAGGGTTTTCATGCCGACATCGATGCTGTCGCCGATCTTCAAGTCCAGCGCAGTCAGCAGTCGCGCTTCAACCCAGGCTTCGCCGGGTTTCGGACCGCCACCGGGTGCTTCCTGCGCGAACGGCGCGGGGGCGCTTTTCAGTTCGCCGCGCAACGGGTAGACGTCATCGGCGGCTTTGATGCTGGACAGCTGAATGCCGTTGTCGGTGGCAATGACACTGGAAAATTCCACCACCTGAGCATGTTCAAGGCCCAGCTCGATGCCACTGTTGATCTGTTCCGGCCGCGCCGGCGAACTGCCTTCCAGCAACAGGTCGGCGCCGAGAAACTCTGTGGCGCGCAGCATCATGGCGCCGTTCAGGCGGGCGCCGAAGTAACCGATGGCGGTACTCGCCGCCACGGCCACCAGCAAGGCGAAGAACAACACGCGCAACTCACCGGCGCGGGCATCGCGCAGCAGTTGGCGAATGGCGAGACTGAACAGGCGCAACAGCGGCAGGCGTGCCATCAAGGCTCCAGAGGGGCGACCAGCAGGCCGGCTTCAAGGCGGATCAGGCGCCGGCAGCGATGTGCCAGGCGTTCGTCATGAGTTACCAGCACCAGGGTGGTGCCGCGTTCCTTGTTGAGTTCGAATAGCAGATCGCTGATGCGCTCGCCAGTGTGGCTGTCGAGGTTGCCGGTGGGCTCATCGGCGAACAACACATCGGGCTCGGCGGCGAAGGCACGGGCAATCGCCACACGCTGCTGTTCGCCACCGGAGAGCTGGCGCGGCGAGTGGGTCAGGCGTTGACCCAGGCCGACCCGTTGCAACAGCTCGGTGGCGCGCTCACGGGCGTCTTTGCGGCCATCGAGTTCCAGCGGCAGCATGACGTTTTCCAGGGCGTTGAGGCTGTCGAGCAGTTGAAAGGATTGGAAGACAAACCCCACGTGCTCGGCGCGAATGCGCGCGCGCTGGTCTTCGTCGAGATTGCTCAGGCCTTGGCCGGCGAGAGTGACTTCGCCGCTGCTCGGCAGGTCGAGGCCGGCAAGCAGACCGAGGAGGGTGGATTTGCCGGAACCGGAGGCGCCGACAATGGCCAGGCTATCGCCCTTGTTCAGTTCCAGGCTGAGTTCGTGCAGGATAGTCAGTTCACCTTCCGCGCTGGGAACCACTTTGCTGAGGTTCTTCGCGGTGAGAATGCTTGCGCCCATGGAGAATCCGATGCGTGTGTGGTTTTTGAGTGCTGGCCTGGCCTTGATGTGCATGGCCCAGAACGCAGCGGCGGGTACAGTCCTGATCGTTGGCGATAGTATCAGCGCCGGTTTCGGCCTGGATACCCGGTTGGGGTGGGTGTCATTGCTCGAGCAACGGCTCAAGCACGAAGGTTTCGACGATAAGGTGGTCAATGCATCCATCAGTGGCGACACCAGTGCCGGAGGCCGGGCACGCCTGCCGGCGCTGCTTGCAGAGCATAAGCCTGAGCTGGTTATCCTCGAGTTGGGGGGCAATGACGGACTGCGCGGAATGCTGCCAACACAATTGCAACAAAATCTTGCATCGATGATCGACAGCTCCCGCGCCAGTGGTGCCAAGGTACTGCTGCTGGGCATGCAGTTGCCGCCCAACTACGGTGCGCGTTACACCCAGGCATTTGCCGAGGCTTTCACCAAGGTGGCCGACGAGAAAAAAATCCCGCTGGTGCCGTTTTTTCTCGACGGCGTGGGCGGTCATCCAGACCTGATGCAATCCGACGGCCTGCACCCGGCGGCGGGGGCTCAGGGCAAGTTGCTGGAAAATGTCTGGCCGACACTGAAACCGCTGCTTTGACGCTTTTCTAGCGGCGGCGTTTCGGCTAAGGTGGCGCCCCCGATTTGGAGGCCCCGATGCCGCGTCCCGCCTGGTCCCTTTTTGCCTATCAACTGATCGAGCCTGACGAACAGCTGGATCTGTTCGCCTGCCAGGAAGTGCGGGTGCATCTGGTGACCCGTCAGCTGGAACTGGGCGGCTCGGCGGACCGAACCCTGTGCGGCAGCCTGTTGCCGGCGCAACCACGCTGGTCGAGCGTCGATCGCACGGTCTTCCAGGACCAGCGCCTGTGCTCGCTGTGCCGGGCCATTCTGGAATCGCAAAAACGCGGCACTTCCCCGATCTGGCCTGAGTTGCGGTTCGAGCTGTAGCTCCCTTGCCACAGGAAAGCTTCCACCACAGGTAATCCCCCTCGCCGCAGGTCTTGCATCTCCCCGAAATAACGGGCGGCGGTGTACAATCGGGTTTTTATACCCTTGTCGATCATGCGAAGGATTTTCCGGATGTTGCCGCGCTTTCCCGCCGTCACCCGCTGCCTGTCTCTTGCTGCGCTCTGCGTGGCGGGTCCCGTTGCAGCATTGGAGTTGCCCCTGCCACCACCCGGTGAAGACATTGTCGGCCAGGTGCAAGTGATCAAGGCCAAATACGAAGACACCTTCGCCGACCTTGGCACCACCTACGACCTGGGCTATTTGGAAATGGTCGCGGCCAACCCTGGCGTCGATCCATGGCTGCCGGGCGCCGGTACCGAAATCGTCCTGCCGACGCGCTTCATCCTGCCACCTGGCCCGCGTGAAGGCATCGTCATCAATCTGGCTGAATACCGCCTCTACTACTACCCGAAAGGCCGGAACGTGGTGTACACCTTCCCGCTGGGTATCGGCCGTGAAGGCTGGGGTTCGCCGATTGCCCACACCAGCATCGTCGCCAAGACGCCGAACCCGACCTGGACCCCTCCAGCGTCGATCAAGGCTGAGCACGCCGCCGATGGCGACCCACTGCCGAACGTAGTGCCGGCCGGCCCGGATAACCCGCTGGGGCCATTCAAATTCACCCTGGGCACTCCGGGGTACCTTATCCACGGTTCGAACAAGAAGTTCGGCATTGGCATGCGTACCAGCCACGGTTGCTTCCGCATGTTCAACAACAACGTGCTGGAAATGGCCAGCATGGTGCCGGTAGGGACGTCGGTACGCATCCTCAACGATCCGTACAAGTTCGGCCTCAGTGGCGGCAAGGTTTATCTGGAAGCGCACACGCCGCTGGATGACAAAGGCAACCCTTCGGTGGTCGACAAGCACACCGCCGTGATCAATGCGATGCTCAAGCGTGAGGACATCACCAACAACTTGCGCATGAACTGGGATGTAGTGCGCGACGTGGTCGCCGCTGAGGATGGCCTGCCGGTGGAAATCGCCGTGCCGAATACGTCGGCACCGATGGTCTCGAGTGCGCCGATCGACCTGCAGCAGTAACGCGTTAAAGCAACCCGCCGATGCAGGCCGCATCGGCGGGTTTTTTATGGCCTGCAGAAACCTCAGGCAATAAAAAAGCCGACCCAAAAAATGGATCGGCTTGATAACAATCCCGAAGGATTATTACTTGCGGCTAGCTTTTTCCAGCATGCGCAGAGCACGCTCGTTAGCTTCGTCAGCAGTCTGTTGTGCTTTTTGAGCAGCAGCCAGAGCTTCATCAGCTTTACGGTAAGCTTCGTCTGCACGAGCTTGGGAGCGAGCTGCTGCGTCTTCAGTAGCAGTCAGACGTGCTTCAGTTTCTTTCGATACGCTGCTGCAACCGGTAGCCAGAACTGCGGCCAGAGCCAGAGCAGAGAATTTCAGAACGTTGTTCATCGTGTTCCCCTTCAAGGACTTTCTATTAAGTAGCTGTCTCCTCAGAGTGAGGAAATAGCCGGCGTACATACTACCCATTACTTGTAGTAAGTAAACTGACGTAGCGCAAGAAGCAAAAAAAATTGTAGGCGTTGATTCTTTTTCGAGCAACTTTTAACTGCGTTGTATAAAAAATATCCAGCTACGAGGCCCGAACTGAGCGAGCCGTTGGGAAAAAGTTCCCTGGCTCGGCGGCTGTTTTTTGGTCTTGCCCAAAGTCCGTCTAGATGGGTTTGTCTACACTTGTGTTCGAATTTTGCGCAGCCGCTCGCATATCTTTATCCATGTTGAGGTGACTTAAACAAAGGGCGCTCGTCTTAAGTCTCAATATCCGGCAATGTTCAGGCTTTGACCCGTTCGGTCGAGCCGTTCCTGCGTAATCCGCGGCAACACCCGCCACCCGATGCACAATGACGAGCGTCCCTTGAGCATTTTTGCCAATGGTGCCTACTATTTGATACGTGCTCGGTTGCGCGAGATTGGTGCGGCTCTCTCGGTGTCCATTCAGGCACGGGGTGGCGTAGTTGTTCCTTCGCCGGAAAAACATCGGTAAGGTAGGGGTCAGAATTAAAGACCCGCGAGGAGTAGTGATGAGCGAGGCGTTGTCCATCCACCATGACCAGGCTGGTCATCAGTTCGAGACCACTGTGGACGGTTATCGTGCCTACCTGACCTATATGGATCTGGGAAAACAGACCCTGGATATTTATCGCACTTTTGTGCCCAACGCGTTGCGTGGTCGCGGCATTGCGGCGGCTTTGACCGAGCAGGCGCTGCAATACGCTGATGAAATGGGCTACACGGTGATTCCATCGTGCTCCTACGTGGAGCGCTACATGGAGCGTCATCAGCGGCATGCTGCCAAGCTGTGAGCAAAACCAACGCATAAAAAAACGCCAGGTTCAAACCTGGCGTTTTTTTATGCGCGAAACGGCGATCAGCTGCGATTGCGTTTAGGCAACACGTCCTTGAGCTTGGCATGCATGCTGCGCAAGGTGTTTTCAGTGGCAGTCCAATCGATACAGGCATCGGTGATCGACACGCCGTATTGCAGGTCGGCGAGGTCTTTCGGGATTGCCTGGCAGCCCCAGTTCAAGTGGCTCTCGACCATCAGGCCGATGATTGACTGGTTGCCTTCGAGGATCTGGTTGGCGACGTTCTCCATCACCAGCGGTTGCAGGGCCGGATCCTTGTTGGAGTTGGCGTGGCTGCAATCGACCATGATGTTCGGCTTGATGTTGGCCTTTTTCAGTGCTTGCTCGCAGAGCGCGACGCTGACCGAATCGTAGTTCGGCTTGCCGTTGCCACCGCGCAGTACCACGTGACCATAGGCGTTGCCCTTGGTGGTGACGATCGATACGCCACCTTCCTGGTTGATGCCCAGGAAACGGTGCGGGCTGGAAACCGATTGCAGGGCGTTGATGGCCACCGTCAGGCCGCCATCGGTGCCGTTCTTGAAGCCGACGGCCGAAGACAGGCCGGAAGCCATTTCACGGTGCGTCTGGGATTCGGTGGTGCGTGCGCCGATCGCCGACCAGCTGATCAGGTCCTGCAAGTATTGCGGGGAGATCGGGTCGAGGGCTTCGGTTGCGGTCGGCAGGCCCATCTCGGCCAGGTCCAGCAGCAACTGACGACCGATGTGCAGGCCATCCTGAATCTTGAACGAGTCGTCCAGGTACGGATCGTTGATCAGGCCTTTCCAGCCAACGGTGGTGCGTGGCTTCTCGAAATACACGCGCATGACCAGATACAGGGTATCGGACACTTCGGCCGCGAGCACTTTCAGGCGCTCGGCGTATTCGTGGGCAGCCTTGATGTCATGGATCGAGCACGGCCCGATCACGACGAACAGGCGGTGGTCGGTGCCATCAAGAATGTTGCGAATGACTTCGCGGCCCTTGGTGACGGTGCGCAGGGCAGCGTCGCTCAGAGGGATATCACGCTTGAGCTGATCGGGAGTGATCAGGGTCTCGTTGGAGGCGACGTTTAGGTCGTTGATCGGTAAATCAGCCATCGTTTACTCGTCAGGTCACGGGTGCCGGCCGCCAGCGAACCCGCGCGGCGGAGCACAGCAAATTAAGCGCGTCGGGGAGCAGAACCTTAGCGCGTTACACCGTGGCTCGACAATGGGCAGACACCGGTTTAATGGGCATTCCCCATCAGTTTCCCCCACCGTGGCGGGGAAACTGATGGGGAATGCACCCTAACCGGCCATTGGCTGCGCAAATGCCTTGCTGACTGTATCGTGGGAGAACTCGTCGGCGTGCTGCTGGACCCATTCGAGGGCCAGGGTCTCATTGTTCTGCTGTTGGCTTTGGGGTTCATGCTGACGGCAGTAACGTTCGATCTGGCAGATCTGCTCACCCATCCGAGCGCAAAACAGCGTCTGTTCGTCGACGAAGGCGATCCCCACCAGATAGCCGCGTTTGCGTCGCAAGCACCACGCCACATAACCCAGGAAACGCAAGTCCGGGTTCAGGGTCGGCATGCGTATTTCCAGCGCCGTACCGTGGCGCCACGCGCGGTGGTAATTGCAAGCCATGCCGCCGAGGCTGATAGTGTGCAGCTCTTGCCGCGAAATACACTCATGTTTGAGCAACGTTAATTCGACGGGCACATCGTCAGGATGAGGAAGATAACGTCTCATGAACACGGACTCCCTGTGTCGGCCACTTGACACTGTTTCTCCCAGTATAGTGGTCGAATCGGAACTGACCGATTTCGACGCCGACCAACGGTTGCTGGCAATGAGCGGCATTTCACTGGTGATTTTTACCAGCGTCGGCTGTGCCAGTTGCCGTTTTGCCCGCGAGCAGTTGCCCAGGCTCGAACTGGCGGTCGATCGGCTGTGCTGGATCGATGCCGGAAGCAATGGCGGGGTGGTTGAGCGTTATCGGGTCTTTCATTTGCCGGCACTGTTTGTGGTGCGCGACGGTGAGTATTTCGGGGCGCTACAGTCGCGCCTGACCCGCACAGCGCTCAACGAGGCTGTGGACCAGGCGTTGAATCGACCAGCAGAGGAGCTGCCATGACAGGCACAGTGGCCAAGCCGACAATCGGCATTATCGGGACCGGCGCGATCGGTGGTTTCTACGGGCTGATGCTGGCGCGTGCCGGCTTCGATGTGCATTTTCTGTTGCGCAGCGAGTTTTCAGCGGTGGCCGAACGCGGCTTGCATCTTGACCATGCGTCGTTGGGCCCGCTGACCCTGAACCCGGTCCAGGCCTGTTCGTCGGCTGCCGACATGCCGCCCTGTGACTGGCTGCTGGTGGGCGCCAAGACCACCAGCAACGCGGACCTGGCACCGGCCATTATTCAAGCCGCGGCACCTGATGCCAAAGTGCTGTTGCTGCAAAATGGCCTGGACGTCGAAGACCATCTGCGCGAGTTGCTCCCCGATTCGCTGCATCTGCTGGGCGGGCTTTGTCTGATCTGCGTCCATCGCGCCGGCCCCGGGGTCATCACCCATCAAGCGCTGGGGGCGGTGAATGTCGGCTACCACAGTGGCCCCGCCGCCGATGCACAGGTACGCATGAACATCGTCGAGGAGGGCGCCGGATTGTTCCGCACGGCCGGTATCGACGCCCAGGCCATGCCGAATCTGCAGCAGGCGCGCTGGCAGAAACTGGTCTGGAATATTCCCTACAACGGTCTGTCGGTGCTGCTCGGGGCCAGCACCACACCGTTGATGGCGGATGCCGACAGCCGCGCGCTGATTCAGGCCTTGATGGCCGAAGTGGTTCAGGGGGCCAAGGCTTGCGGTCATGACATGCCGCCGAGTTACGCCGATTATCTGTTCATGATGACCGAGAAGATGCCCGACTACTGGCCGAGCATGCATCACGATTTTCTGCACAAGCGGCCGCTGGAACTGGACGCCATCTACACTCGGCCACTGGCAGCGGCGAAGGCGGCGGGATGTGAGTTGCCGCGAATCGAGGCCTTGTATCGCAGCTTGAGTTTTATCGACCGACGTAACCACTGAGTCGGTCAAGAAGGGGGAAGGGCATGGCAAATGTCATAGACGACAAACTGGTGCTGGCGATTTCTTCGCGAGCGCTGTTCGACTTGAGCGAGAGCCACAAGGTCTATCTGTCGAGCGGCGTCGAGGCTTATCGGCAGTACCAGATCGAACACGAAGACGAAATTCTCGAGCCCGGCGATGCATTCCCGTTGGTGGAAAAACTCCTGAACCTGAATACCCGTCTCGGCCGTGCCCGGGTCGAGGTGATCCTTGTGTCGCGTAACAGCGCCGACACCGGCCTGCGGGTTTTCAACTCGATTCATCACTATGGCCTGTCGATCTCGCGTGCGGCGTTCGTCGGCGGGCGCAGTCCTTATCCGTACCTCAAGGCTTTTGGTTGCGACCTGTTTCTCTCGACCCATGCCGAAGATGTGCGCAATGCGCTGGAGGCCGGATTCGCCGCAGCGACTATTCTATCGGGCGGTGCCAGTCGCGCCGCCAGCGATGAATTGCGCATTGCCTTCGACGGTGACGCGGTGCTGTTTTCCGACGAGTCGGAGCGGGTCTATCAGTCGGGAGGCCTGGCGGCGTTTCAGGCCAGCGAGCGTGAGGCGGCCCGCGAGCCTTTGCGTGGCGGGCCGTTCAAAGGTTTCCTCGCGGCGCTCAATCTGTTGCAGCGCGAGTTTCCGGATGATGCCTGTCCGATCCGTACCGCGCTGGTGACCGCGCGATCGGCGCCGGCCCATGAACGGGTGATCCGTACCTTGCGCGAATGGGACATTCGTCTGGACGAATCGCTGTTTCTTGGCGGCTTGACCAAATCAGCTTTTCTCGAAGCCTTTGCCGCCGACGTATTTTTCGACGATCAGGCAGGCCATTGCGAACTGGCCCGCGAAGTGGTCGCCACCGGGCACGTGCCCCATGGCATCAGTAACGAGCCGTCGGTTTAAAGCCCGGCGGTTCAATACGTTGCGCCGGGCGCCGCACTCGCCACGGCACTGCTAAGCTGAATCAATCTCCGCCATGTTGGCATTTGAGGAGGTCATATGATTCGTTCGATGCTGTATGCCACTGACTTGGGTCTGTACGCACCATTGGTGATGCAGCATGCCTTGGAACTGGCTCGAACATTCAATGCCGACTTGTATGTGGTGCACGCGGTAGAGCCCATGGGGCTGTTTGCCGAATCCGTGTTGCAAAGCTATCTCGACGAGAAGGCCTTGAACGAATTTCACAGTCAGGGTCTGAACAATGTGATCGCCAATATTCAGCAACGGGTGCTCGACAACTTTCGCGAAGAGCTGGGGGATGAAGGAGAGCAGGATTTGCAGCGGATTCAGGCAGTGCGGGTGCTGCAGGGCGATCCGTCGCAGGTGATTCTCGACCAGGCGCAGAAACTCTCTGTCGATTTGCTGATCGTAGGGAGTCACAGCCATGGTGCTGGCGCGGAAACGCCGTTGGGTCGAACCGCTGCGCGCGTGTTGCAACTGGCCAGGGTGCCGGTCTATTTGGTGCCGCTGGTAGAGCGTCGCCGCAAAGAGGATCGCTAGAACACGAATAATGGCATTTTGACAAAAAAGTTCTAGATTTATTGGTCTAACCATTAATATAGTTATATACCGTCGCTGATGCCCGTGGCGTCTACCTGCTTTGAGGGATTCATATGAAGCTTCAACAATTGCGCTACATCTGGGAAGTGGCGCACCACGACCTCAACGTTTCTGCTACAGCCCAAAGCCTCTACACCTCGCAACCGGGCATCAGCAAACAGATTCGTCTGCTGGAAGACGAATTGGGGGTCGAGGTTTTCGCCCGCAGCGGCAAGCATCTGACCCGCGTTACCCCGGCTGGCGAGCGCATCATCACCACTGCCGGTGAGATCCTGCGCAAAGTTGAAAGCATCAAACAGATCGCCCAGGAATTCTCCAACGAGAAAAAAGGCACCCTGTCGATCGCCACCACCCACACCCAGGCGCGTTATGCATTGCCACCGGTGATCAGCAATTTCATCAAGCAATACCCGGATGTTGCCCTGCACATGCACCAGGGTTCGCCGATGCAGATCGCCGAGATGGCTGCGGACGGCACCGTCGATTTCGCCATCGCCACCGAAGCCCTGGAGCTGTTCGGTGATCTGGTGATGATGCCGTGCTATCGCTGGAACCGCTGCGTGGTCGTGCCTCAGGGCCACCCGCTGACCAAGCTGTCGAAGCTGACCCTCGAAGCCCTGGCCGAATACCCGATCGTGACGTACGTATTCGGCTTCACCGGCCGTTCGAAACTCGACGAAGCCTTCAGCCACCGTGGCCTGACACCGAAAGTGGTGTTCACCGCCGCTGACGCCGACGTGATCAAGACGTACGTTCGCCTGGGGCTGGGTGTGGGCATCGTGGCGAAAATGGCGGTCGATACCAAGCTCGATAGCGACCTGGTGGTGCTCGATGCCAGCGAGTTGTTCGAATCCAGTATTACCAAAATCGGTTTCCGTCGCGGCACTTTCCTGCGTGGCTTCATGTGCGACTTCATCGAGAAGTTCGCTCCGCACCTGACCCGCGAAGTGATGGCCAAGGCCATTCAGTGCCACAACAAACAGGAACTGGAAGAGCTGTTCGACGGCGTCGAACTGCCGGTCCATTAAGCGTCAACAGGCGCTAGACCACCTCGGTGACAGCAAACTGTTGCCGAGCGCCCGCCACCAGAATCTCCACTTCATCCCCTTCGAACTTGCCCAGCAGGCTTTTACCCAGCGGCGAACGAGGGGTGATGACGGTAATCAGTTGCCCCACCAGATCAATCTTCAATCCGGCTGCGTCGGGGGCCAGGAACAGCCATTGTTCGCGACCCTTTTCGTCTTCCAGGCCGAGCAGAGCGCCGACCTCGATGCCGCGCCGCTCGTCATAAGGCCGCAGTGTCAGGTTCTGGCAAAGGGTCAATGACAGCCTGATTTCTTCCACTCGCCTGGCCTGCCCGGCCGCCAGATAAGACGCCTCCAGCCCCAGGGTGTCGTACTTGTTTTCAGCTATGTTTTCTTCGTGGGTCGCGGTTTCGTAAGCGGTTTGCGCGGCACGCTCGGCGATGTCGAGATCGATCCGCAGCTTGTCGATAATCAGTTGGTGGACGGTCGGCTTGTGCATAGAGAGCTTCATGATCAATCGCAGAATTGCAGGACGTTGGCGCGGCTTTTTTCGCTCGGCGCGGTCTGGTCCTGTTGCAGCCAGAACTGACATTTTGGATTGGCCAGATTGTGTTTGCTGCTTCTGGCCTGTTCCACCATTTGCTGCTGATCGTTCCTGCGCAGGTGTTCCTCGTACTGTTCGAACATCGGGTTTTGCGCAGCGGGTTGTTCAATCACCGGCGGCTTGGCCTGTTGCTCCACCGCCTGGGCCAAGGGTGCCAATTGCTCGTTGAACAACAGGCGCCAGGCGAGCCAGCAAGTCAGTGCGATCGCGATAAATCCCAGCCACAAACCGAGGGCGATGCTGCCGGTCAGTTGCAGCGCATTGAGCTGGATCGGCATGGAGCGGCGCGGGTGGGGACGGTAGGGCATGACTGCCTCCTGGCGGGTGGTCGCGGGCGAGTGGCGATTGTCGCACGAAGATTAATCGTCGTCGGCTCTTCTGCGCGGGGTAATTTATGCGGACAATCGGCGCTTTTGCCAACGGGAACCTGGGATGCCTGAAATGAAAACCCGCTGGGATATTTTTTGCACCGTGGTCGACAATTTCGGCGACATCGGTGTGACCTGGCGTCTGGCCCGCCAACTGGTGGCCGAACATTCAGTGACGGTGCGCTTGTGGGTCGATGACCTGCGGGCCTTCGAGCGGTTGTGTCCAGAAATCGACATCCACGCTACGCAGCAGTGGCAGCAGGGTGTCGAGGTGCGGCAGTGGTCAGCGCACTGGCAACCCACCGAAGCCGCGGATGTCGTTATCGCCGCGTTCGCCTGCCAGTTGCCGAGTGCTTATATGGAGGCCATGGCCGAGCGGGAAAAGCCGCCGCTGTGGATGAACCTCGATTATCTGAGCGCCGAAGACTGGGTCGTCGGTTGTCACGGCTTGCCGTCGGTGAAGTACAAAAACGTGCAGAAGTTCTTTTTCTTCCCGGGTTTTCGCAAGGGCACCGGTGGCTTGCTGCGTGAGAGGGGATTGCTCGAGCGGCGTCGGCAGTTTCAGCAAAGTCCCGAGGCTCAGCGAGAGTTCCTGCAAGGCCTGGGGGTTGAACGCGCCCCGAATGCGCAGCTGATCTCGCTGTTCGCCTACGAGAATAACGGGCTGGCCAGTTGGCTCGACGCCATGGCTGCCGACTCGACGCCCACTCATCTGTTGGTGCCCGAGGGGCGGATTCTCGGCGACGTCGAACGCTGGCTCGCAGTGGACGGGCTGACGGCCGGCGCGGTGCATGTGCGCGATGCCCTGACCGTGCAAGTGCTGCCGTTCGTCCGGCAGGATCAATATGACCTGCTGCTGTGGAGCTGCGATTTCAACGCCGTGCGCGGCGAAGATTCCTTTGTTCGCGCGCAATGGGCAGGCCGGCCAATGCTCTGGCACATCTATCGGCAGGACGAAGATATCCACCTGGACAAGCTCGACGCCTTCCTGACCCTGTACACCCAAGGCCTGTCCAAACCTGCTGGCGAGGCGATCAGCGGTCTATGGCGGGCATGGAATGCAGGTGAGACAATGGGCGAGTACTGGAAATCAACCCGCAAACATTGGCCGGAACTGGAAAAACATGCCGAGGCGTGGTGTCTGGAACAAGCCTTGCAGGCAGATCTTGCCGCAGCGCTGGTACAGTTTTACCTAAATTGGATATGATACGCGGCCTAGATTTTTGTAAATCCCATCCAAATTCGGATATTCGCAATGAAAACTGGTAAAGAACTGAAACCCGGTATGGTGATCCGTATCGACAACGATCCTTGGCTGGTTCAGAAAGCTGAATTCACCAAGTCGGGTCGTAACAGCGCGATCATGAAGACCAAGCTGAAAAACCTGTTGACCGGTTACAAGACCGAGACCGTTTACAGCGCCGACGACAAACTGGACGACGTGATCCTCGACCGCAAAGAAGCGACCCTGTCCTTCATCAGCGGCGACTCCTACACGTTCATGGACACCACTGACTACACCATGTACGAGCTGAACGCTGAAGACATCGAAGCCGTTCTGCCTTTCGTTGAAGAAGGCATGACCGATGTTTGCGAAGCGATCTTCTTCGAAGAGCGTCTGGTTTCCGTAGAACTGCCGACCACTATCGTGCGTCAGGTTGACTACACCGAAGGCTCCGCTCGCGGTGATACTTCCGGCAAGGTGATGAAGCCTGCCAAACTGAAGAACGGTACCGAGCTGTCGGTTGCTGACTTCATCGAAATCGGCGACATGATCGAGATCGATACCCGCGAAGGCGGTTCCTACAAAGGCCGTGCTAAATAAGCACCGCTTGAGGAATGAAAAAGCCCGACCATTGAGTCGGGCTTTTTTGTGGGCGAATGATCAAGATCAGTGATTAAACGGCAACGTGCAGGCGCACATCGACGTTGCCACGCGTGGCGTTGGAGTACGGGCAGACCTGGTGGGCGGCGTCGACCAGGCTTTGTGCATCGGCTTGTTCAAGGCCCGGCAGGCTGATGTGCAGGTCGATGTCCAGGCCGAAACCACCAGGGATCTGGCCGATGCCGACATGGGCAGTGATCGAGGCGTCGTCGGGGATTTTGCGTTTGGTCTGGCTGGCGACGAATTTCAGCGCGCCGATGAAGCAGGCGGAATAGCCGGCGGCGAACAATTGTTCAGGGTTGGTTGCCGCACCGCCGGCGCCACCGAGTTCTTTCGGGGTCGCGAGTTTGACGTCGAGGACGTTGTCGCTGGAGATCGAACGACCGTCACGGCCGCCGGTGGAGGTTGCGATTGCGGTGTAGAGAGTTTGCATGGTGTGAGCCTCGTTTCGGATTGGGTGTTTCGCGCTAAATGTTTGCGCGCTAAGTAAGTGCGAAGTGAATGTAGCTCGCTAATATTTAGCGCGCAAGATAAATTTTTGAAAAAAACTGACCCTGCCCATCACCTGGAGATTCGATCAGGCGGGAGATGCTTGAGATAGAGGCTTTCGTGCGGGATTTATGCGAAGTGAATTTTTTTGCGACGGGGGAGGACGCCTTCGCGGGCGATCCGACTTGCCCGCGAAGAACGATAACGCGGTCTAAAGGCTGTCTTGCAGGTGGCTGCGCAGCTCCTGGAGATCCGCTTGCAGCTTCTTCAACTGCTCCAGCGTCTGCCCGCTGGCGCCGAGGATGCACTGCGGAATATCGCGCGCTTTGTCTCGCAGCGCATGGCCTTGCTCGGTGAGTTCGACAATCACCACCCGTTCATCTTCGCGGCTGCGGGTGCGGCTCAGCAGGCCTTCGGCTTCCAGGCGTTTGAGCAGCGGGGTGAGGGAGCCGGGGTCGGTCAGTAGTCGGCTGCTGATTTCGCCGACCGTCAATCCGTCCTTTTCCCACAACACCATCATTGCCAGGTACTGCGGATACGTCAGGCCCAGCGCTTGCAACAGCGGCTTGTAAACCTTGGTCATCAGCAATGAAGTGGAATGCAGGGCGAAGCAGACCTGATTATCCAGCAGCAGGTTATCGCAGTTGTCCGGGGTGTCGCGGTCGGTGTTCATTTCAAAGCCTTGATCAGTGATCGTCATGAATCTAGCGGGCGAATCTTTAATGCGCCAGATAATTATGGACTAGTGGCGGTCCAGGTTGGTTTGCAGCGCCAGATCCCACGGTGGGATGGGGCTGAAACGGGTCTTCAGGTATTCCAGCAGCAAGCGGCTACGCGAACTGGGCTGCTGCTCCAGGCGTAACGCATAAATACCGGTGCTTTCCGGTTTTGGCAGACCTTGTTCGCAGAACAGCGGTAGCAGTTCGCCGCGCAATAAATATTCACTGGCCAACCAGGTCGGCAGATGCGCGACACCCAGCCCGGCCAGTGCGCCGCAGACCAGCGCCTCGGCGTTATTGGCGCTCATGCGGATTCGCGCAGGCCGGTGCAAATGCATCTGCCCATCCCGCTCGAAGCGCCAGGCGAACGGCGGAGCCAGGCCGTCCCAATCCAGACCGTCGTGGTCGACCAATTGCGCCGGCTCGGTCGGCACGCCACGGCGTTGCAGGTAATCGGGGCTGGCGCAGGCGATGCGCACCATGCTCGCCAGCGGCGTGGCCACCAGCCGGGTATCGGCCATTTGCCCGGCACGCAGTACCAGGTCGACCTTGCCCAGGTTCGAACCCTGCATGTCGACAAAGCTGTCGATCAGGTGCAATTGCACGTCGAGGCCGGGGTAAAGGGTCAGGAAGTCGGCAATCACCGGTGCCAGATGGCGTCGTCCGAACGCTGCCGGCGCATCGACCCGAATCAAGCCTTCCGGCGCGTTGCTCAGGGACACCGCTTCCGCCCGCGCCAGCCGCAGTTCCGCGACGATCCTCCGCGCGCGCTCGGCAAAGGCCAAACCTGCCGGGGTAGCCCGCACCGCGTGGGTGCTGCGAATGAACAGCTGACTGCCGACGGCGCTTTCCAGGCTATCGATACGTCGCGCCACCGCCGATGGCGTCAGGGGATGACGGCGGGATGCAGCGGAAAAACTGCCGGTCTCCAGCACATCCAGAAACAGTCCGAGTTGTTCGGTCAATTGATTGGGGTTCATGGCTTCGTCAACGCTTGTGCGAATTTGGCACAGCCATTGTGCGTTGCTATGCGTTTCCCTGCCAGAGCCGACTGCGTAGGATGAGCGGCCTGACAAGAGGAAACCGCCTGTGATTGAGTTCGTGATGTACCTGGTTTTTGGCGCCGCCATGGGCACCCTCGGCGGGCTCTTCGGCATTGGTGGCGGGTTGGTGGCGATTCCGCTGCTGGGCGTGTGGTGCGGTCTCGATCAGCAGGTCGCCCAAGGCACGGCGCTGGTGATGGTGGTGCCGAACGTGATGCTGGCGCTATGGCGTTATCACCAGCGCAATCGCATCGAATTGCGTCATGCGCTGCCATTGGCTTCGATGGGATTTTGCTTCGCCTGGATCGGTTCGATCTGGGCGGTGGGCATCGATGCGCAAACCATGCGCGTGGGGTTTGTCGCGTTCCTGGTCGCGCTGTCGGCCTACAACCTGATGCGAATGTTCACCGCCACTGCGCCGGCGTCTTCACAGATGCATTATTCATGGCCGTGGCTGGGTGTGCTCGGCGCGGCTTCCGGGACCATGGGCGGGTTGTTTGGCGTGGGTGGGGCGGTGGTGGCCACGCCGGTGTTGACCAGTCTGTTCGGTACCAGCCAAGTGGTTGCCCAGGGCTTGTCGCTGGCACTGGCATTGCCGAGCACGGGCGTCACGTTGGCGACTTATGCGGTGCACCATCAGGTGCACTGGGCGATCGGTATTCCATTGGCAGTCGGTGGATTGATGAGCATCAGTTGGGGCGTGAGAATCGCCCACGCACTGCCGGAGCGGCTGTTGCGCGGGCTGTTCTGTGGGTTTCTGGTGTGCTGCGCGGTGATGCTCGCCTTTAAAGTTTGAAGCCTTCGACGATGTGCTCGGCCAGGCATTCGGTGATCGGTGAAGGGTTGTTCAGGTTGCGGATCAGCATGATGCTGGCTTCCGGCAACAGCGGCAGGTCTTCGTCGGCGCCAAGGATGCGCATGTCTGGCGTGATCAGGCTTTCCAGTTGCGCGGTGATCGCAAGCCCCGCGCTGACCACTGCCATCAATGCCGACAGGCTGGAGCTGTTGTAGGCAATGCGATAATCGCGACCCATGGCTTCCAGCGCATTACACGCCCAGGCACGGCAGAAACAATCGCTATTGAACATCGCCAGCGGCAGCGGCGTCTGCTCGTGGGCGTTGAAGCATTGGGCCTCGGCCCAGACAAAGCGCTCCTTGCGCAACAACTGGCCGATCTCGTTACCCGGCTCGCGGGTGACGATGGACAGGTCCAGGTCCTGGCGCTGCAACAGTTGCCGGGTCGATTCGCAATGAACCTCGATCTGGATCAGCGGGTAGAACTGCGCGAAGCGCGACAGGATGCCCGGCAGAAAGCGCATCACGTAATCGTCGGGTGTGCCGATGCGCACCGTGCCGACCATGTGCGGCTCGCGCAGGGTATTGAAGACTTCGCTGTGGAGTTTGAGGATGCGCCGCGCATAGCCGAGCAACACCTGGCCTTCGGCGGTCAGCTTGACCTGGCGCCCGTCGCGTTCGAACAGCTGGCGCTGCAACACGTCTTCTTCCAGACGTTTCATCTGCATGCTCACCGCCGACTGGGTGCGGTTGACCATTTCCCCGGCGCGGGTAAAGCCGCCCTGATCAGCGATCGCGACGAAGGTGCGCAGTACATCGGTGTCGATACTGGGGTAGGCGGACATTCATCAATCTCCGAGATGTATGCCATCAGAAACATTCGTTGGATTGATCTTAGCGCTGCGGCGAGACTGGATCCATCCCTAAAGGAGGGCTACACGATGAAAGGTCACAACGAGCATGTAACGGAACAAAAATTCTCAATCCACGCGGTATCCGATCTGCTGCACAAGTTTAGTCGCTGGTACGAACTTCACCGTGAACGTGAATTACTGGCGAGCTTGAGCGACGAAGCACTGAAGGATATCGGCGTGAGCCGCGCAGATGTGGAGCATGAGGCAGTAAGACCGTTCTGGGATGATCCGATGCACAAATGATGATGCCATCGCTACACAAACCACTTTCGGGTGAGGTAGGTTGCGAGCAGACAAGGAGATGCTCATGCCCGCCACACTGTCCTTTTCCCTCAAACAGGCTCGGCGTCTGGCGCTGGCTGCCCAAGGGTTCAACGGGCGCCAGCCGCCGGCGGCGATCAAACCGGTTCAGCTCAACCGGCTGATCGAACGGCTCGGCATTCTGCAGATCGATTCGGTCAATGCATTGGTGCGTTCGCACTACCTTCCCGTGTTTTCCCGTCTTGGCAATTATTCAACCGACTTGCTCGATCAGGCTGCCTGGAGTCAGGGCCGCCGGCGCACGTTATTCGAGTATTGGGGCCACGAAGCTTCGTTATTACCGTTGTCGATGTACCCCTTGATGCGCTGGCGCATGCAGCGCGCTTCCCGTGGCGAAGATATCTACCAGCAACTGGCGCGTTTCGGTCGTGAGCAGCAGGACACGATTCGCCGTGTTTTAGCGTCGGTCCAGAAGCTCGGTGCGCTGGGGGCGGGCAGCCTGTCGACCCGTCAGGAACGGGCAGGGCCGTGGTGGGACTGGAGCGCTGAAAAGCATGCGCTTGAATGGTTGTTCGCCGCCGGTGAAGTGACCGTGGCCAGCCGGCGCGGGTTCGAACGGCTTTATGATTTGCCGGAACGGGTGATTCCTTCGGCGCTCTTACAGCAGCCCTTGCTCAGTGAAGCCGAAGCCCAGCGCGGGTTATTGCTGCATGCGGCCACGGCGTTGGGCGTCGGCACGGAAAAGGACCTGCGGGACTATTTTCGCTTGAGCCCGGCAGACAGCCGGCCGCGTCTGGCGGAACTGGTCGAGGGCGGAAAGCTGCTGGTCTGTGGAGTTGAAGGCTGGCGGCAACCGGCTTATTGCCTGGCTGAGCCGAAAGTGCCGCGCAAGGTTGAGGCCAGTGCGCTGCTTTCGCCATTCGATTCGCTGATTTGGGTGCGCAGCCGTACCGAGCGATTGTTCGATTTCCGTTATCGGCTGGAGATTTATACGCCGCAGCATAAGCGCGTCTACGGCTATTACGTCTTGCCGTTTTTGCACAATGAGCGGATTGCTGCGCGGGTCGACTTGCGAGCCGAACGAGCGTCAGGCCGGTTGGCGGTGCATGCCGTGCATGAGGAAGAGCCGGGGCTGGATGATGAAGGGATGCTGGCGTTGGCGGTCAAACTACGGCGGATGGCGGACTGGTTGGGGCTCGAGCGGGTTCAGCTGAATTGCCCGCGGGCGAGTGCGGCGCGGTTGCGGGGGGCGTTGGCTCAATTCAGTGTTGTTTGAATTGACGCCTTCGCGGGCAAGCCTCGCTCCTACAGGTTTTATGTCGTCCACCGGAAATGTGAACGACCCAAAACCTGTAGGAGCGAGGCTTGCCCGCGAAGGGCTTAACGCGATTTAACGCCGGACTTGCTTCAGGGTCTCGGCAATCAAAAACGCCAGTTCCAGCGACTGATCGGCATTCATCCGCGGGTCGCAATGGGTGTGATAACGATCCGACAACCCATCTTCGGTAATCGGCCGCGCGCCGCCGATGCATTCGGTGACGTTCTGCCCGGTCATTTCGATGTGGATGCCGCCGGCATAACTGCCTTCCGCTTCGTGAACCTGGAAGAACTGCTTCACCTCGCCAAGGATCTGCGCGAAGTCGCGGGTCTTGTAGCCGCTGCTGGCCTTGATGGTGTTGCCGTGCATCGGGTCGGAGCTCCAAAGCACTTGCTTGCCTTCGCGCTGCACCGCGCGAATCAGCTGCGGCAGGTGATCGCCGACCTTGTTCGCGCCCATCCGCGCAATCAGGTTCAGGCGACCCGGGTCGTTGTCCGGGTTGAGCACATCGATCAGGCGAATCAGGTCTTCAGGGTTCATGCTCGGGCCGACCTTGACCCCGATCGGGTTATGCACCCCGCGCAGGAATTCGACGTGAGCACCGTCCAGTTGACGTGTACGGTCACCGATCCACAGCATGTGGGCCGAGCAGTCGTAGTAGTCGTTGGTCAGGCTGTCGCGACGCACGAAGGCTTCTTCGTAGTTCAGCAGCAGCGCTTCGTGGGCGGTGAAGAAACTGGTTTCGCGCAGTTGCGGCGAGCTGTCCATGCCGCAGGCGCGCATGAAGGCCAGGGTTTCATCGATGCGATCGGCCAGGTGGCTGTATTTCTCGGCCAGTGCCGAGTTGGCGATGAAGTCCAGGTTCCATTTGTGTACCTGATGCAGATCGGCAAAGCCGCCCTGGGCAAAGGCGCGCAGCAGGTTCAGGGTCGCAGTGGACTGATGGTAGGACTGCAGCAGACGATCCGGGTCCGGTACGCGGCTTTTTTCGTCGAAACCGATGCCGTTGACGATGTCGCCACGGTAGGCCGGCAGCGTCACGCCGTTGATGGTTTCATCATTGGCCGAACGGGGTTTGGCGAACTGACCGGCCATGCGTCCGACTTTGACCACCGGGCAACCGGCCGCGAAGGTCATGACGATCGCCATTTGCAGCAACACTTTAAAGGTGTCGCGAATTTTCGCGGCGGAGAATTCGGCGAAGCTTTCGGCGCAGTCGCCGCCCTGCAACAGAAATGCCCGGCCCTGGGTGACTTCGGCAAACTGACGGCGCAACTCCCGCGCTTCACCGGCAAACACCAGTGGCGGATAGCTCGCCAGGGTTTGCTCGACGTGCAGCAAATGCGCCGCGTCGGGGTATTGAGGTTGTTGCTGGATCGGCAGGGCGCGCCAGCTGTCAGGGCTCCAGGGTTGGCTCATCGCAGTCTCTAGTGTTTTACGCTCGGACGGTTATGTTATCAGCAATTAGTGCGTGACCTGCTCCCGTCGCTTCGCGGACAATCGCGCCTTTGCCGCTTTATGTTGCGGTTTATCGTGTTGCCGGGGCCGGTAACGATCAGGAGACGAAATGACTGAGGAGCGCGTCGAGCATCTGCTCGCCGAGGTGCAGGATGAGTTCGGCGTGATTCGCGTGCTGGAAGTGGCCGATTACCGTTTTCTGGAGTTCGGTGACGCCATCGAACAGAGCTGCGTGTTCACCGCCGACCCTAGCTGGCTCGAGTACGATTACACCCGCGCGATGCTGATTGGTGCGCTGTGCCACGAGCAGCCGGAAAGCGCGCTGTTCCTCGGCCTTGGTGCTGGGACACTGACCCAGGCTTGCTTGAAGTTCCTGCCACTGGAAGATGTCGAAGCCATCGAGCTACGCCCTGACGTACCGCGCCTGGCCATCGAATACCTGGGGCTGGATGACGATCCGCGGCTGTACATCCGCGTCGGCGATGCGCTGGAGTTGCTCGATACGGCTGAACCGGCCGATCTGATTTTCGTCGACCTGTATACCGATGTCGGGCCGGGTGTCGGGCATCTGGCCTGGAGCTTTCTGGAAAACTGTCAGAAACGCTTGAATCCGGGGGGCTGGCTGGTGATCAACCAGTGGGCTACCGACGACGGCAAGCCGTTGGGTGCAGCGTTGTTGCGCGGTCTCTATCACCGGCATTACTGGGAACTGCCGGTGAAGGAGGGCAACGTGATTCTGATCGTGCCATCGGAGCTGGATCAGGAGTTGGACATGGAAGGGCTGATCGCCCGCGCGGAAGGCCTGGCGCCGCGGTTGGGGTATTCGTTGCAATCGCTGATCAAGGATATTCGGCCGGCGACTTAATGCGATGAGGTCATTTGTGGCGAGGGAGCTTGCTCCCTCGCCACAAAAGCCGATCTGTCAGCAGCCTTTGAAGACGCCTGGCCGCTTCTCGATCATCGACCGCACACCCTCCTTGGCGTCCTCGCTGTTGAGCAGTTTCTTCACCAGTGCCGGCAATGCTTGGGTCGCAGCAATTTCACCCTCGTAGTGCGCCTGTCGCGCAGACATCAACGTCGCCTGAACCCCCAGCGGTGCCTGCCTCGCAATCCTCTCGGCCAACTCGATCGCCCGTGGCAGCAAGTCCTCGCTGGCCATGACTTCCTGCACCAGGCCCAGATGCAAGGCGTCATGTGCATCGAATTCATCGCCGGTGAGCAGCCAGCGCATGGCGTTGCCCCAACCGGCGACCTGATGCAGGCGCAAGGTGGCGCCACCGAACGGGAGGAGTCCGCGCTGCACTTCCTTTTGGGCAAAACGGGTATTGCTGGCGCACAGGTTGATGTCGGCGGCCAGCATCAATTCGATGCCCGCGGTCAGGCAGTAGCCTTGCGCCGCGACAATCACCGGTTTGCTGACGCGGGGGCCGCCGAACACGCCCCAGGGATCGCAGCCACCGGGTGGTGCCTGCCAGCCTTCGGCCAGGGCTGCGCCGGCGCTGACCAGGTCGAGCCCGGCAGTGAAATGCTCGCCATGGCCGAACACCACCGCGACCCGCGCCTCACTGTCGGCTTCGAATTCCCCATAGGCCAGGCTGAGCGCATTGAGCAGGTCGAGGTCGAAGGCATTGCGCTTGGCCACCCGATCCAGGCCGATCATCAGGACATGACCGTGTCTTTCACGGGTGACACGACTGGGGCTGGGCTGATTCATGGAGCATTTCCTCGGGCGGGAAGGGGGCGTCAGACCAAAGGTCTGCGTCGCAAGGGTGAACCGTTTTAGCGCCATCGTCAGCAGGGCCGGGCCTTTGCAAAATAGACGGTTGTACGATTATCCGCAAAGCCCGTGACACAACGGCGTATGCCGGTTTTTTCCGATAAAAAAAGCTCCCTTTTTTGCCGAATTCCGGTATAGTGCGCGCCGGCCTTTAAACGGGCCGCGTTTAGGTAGCGCAATTCCCCGAAGCCAGCTTCGGCTGCACGTCCGCCCCGCGGACTCTTCCTTGACGATTCTTTTCATTCATTCGTTTTCGCAAATCCCCGCCGACAAAGCTGCCAGGGCGACTCTTGAGTCTCAACACGGCATGCGCAGCTTTGGAGCATGGGTCTTTGCGGATGCACTTAGAGGCAGACCCATGACCCAGGAAATCGGCGGCTTCGCCGCTCTTGAACTTCACCCTAATATTGTCGCTGCAGTAGTCGCTACCGGCTATGAAGAGCCTTCGGCCATTCAGCAGCAGTCGATCCCGATCATTCTCGCCGGTCACGATATGATTGGCCAGGCGCAAACCGGTACCGGTAAAACCGCTGCCTTTGCCCTGCCGATCCTGCACCGCATTGATCCGTCCAAGCGCGAGCCGCAAGCTCTGATCCTGGCCCCAACTCGTGAGTTGGCGCTACAAGTTGCAACCGCTTTCGAAACCTACGCCAAGCAAATGCCGGGCGTAACTGTTGTGGCTGTCTACGGCGGCGCGCCGATGGGCCCACAATTGAAAGCAATCCGTAATGGCGCACAGATTGTTGTCGCCACTCCGGGCCGTCTGTGCGACCACCTGCGTCGCGACGAAAAAGTCCTGGCTACCGTGAACCACCTGGTTCTCGACGAAGCGGACGAAATGCTCAAGCTGGGCTTCATGGACGACCTGGAAGTTATCTTCAAGGCCATGCCGGAAACCCGTCAGACCGTATTGTTCTCGGCCACCCTGCCGCAATCGATCCGTGCCATCGCCGAACGCCACCTGCGCGATCCGAAGCATGTGAAGATCCAGAGCAAGACTCAGACCGTTACCGCGATCGAACAGGCTCACCTGTTGGTTCACGCTGACCAGAAGACTTCTGCCGTTCTCAGCTTGCTGGAAGTGGAAGATTTCGACGCCCTGATCATGTTCGTGCGCACCAAGCAAGCGACCCTGGACCTGGCCAGTGCCCTGGAAGCCAAAGGCTACAAAGCCGCTGCGCTGAACGGTGACATTGCTCAGAACCAGCGTGAGCGCGTCATCGAATCCCTCAAGGATGGCCGTCTGGACATCGTTGTGGCGACCGACGTTGCCGCTCGTGGCCTGGACGTTCCGCGTATCACTCACGTGTTCAACGTTGATATGCCGTACGACCCGGAATCCTACGTTCACCGTATCGGCCGTACCGGCCGTGCCGGTCGCGAAGGTCGCGCGCTGCTGCTGGTCACTCCTCGTGAGCGCCGCATGCTGCAAGTGATCGAGCGTGTTACCGGTCAGAAAGTTGCCGAAGTTCGCCTGCCGGACGCTCAAGCTGTTCTCGATGCCCGCATCAAGAAACTGACCAACAGCCTGTCGCCGCTGGTAGGTGATGCCGAGTCGACTCACGGTGATCTGCTGGATCGTCTGACTGCCGACATCGGTTGCAGCCCGCGTGCCCTGGCCGCAGCTCTGCTGCGCAAGGCTACCAACGGTCAAGCGCTGACCCTGGCCGCGATCGAGAAAGAACGTCCGCTGGTGCCGAACAATGCACCGCGTGGCGATCGTCCAGAGCGTTCCGGTGATCGTCCGGACCGTGGTGACCGCGAGCGTCGTGCTCCGATCCCGCTGGCTGAAGGCCGTGCTCGTTGCCGTACCGCGCTGGGCGCGCGTGATGGTATCGCTGCCAAGAACCTGCTGGGCGCCATCCTCAACGAAGGTGGTCTGGCGCGTGAAGCCATCGGTCGCATTCAGGTGCGTGACAGCTTCAGCCTCGTCGAGCTGCCGGAAGATGGTCTGGAGCGTCTGCTGACCAAACTGAAGGACACTCGCGTTGCCGGTAAGCAGTTGAAGCTGCGTCGCTACCGCGAAGATTGATCTGCCCCCGGGCTGATTGATCGCACATAAAAAATCCCCGACTGGTTCGGGGATTTTTTTTGCCTGCTGTTTTGTGTCCGGCGTTTGAGCGGGGGCGGCGGTCGACTTATTAGTCGAAACGATAGATATCCATCCCCAGCGCCCCCATGGTGAACCCTTGGTGCACAATGCTGAACTCGCCCCCGGCCGCGCGGGCGAAGTACAGCGGTAACAGATGTTCGTCACTCGGGTGGTTGCGCACCGCGTTCGGTGCTTGCTGGCGATAGTCGTGTAGCGCGGCTTCATCGTTCGCTTCGAGTTTTTCGATCATCCAGTCGCGGAACGCCTTGGCCCAGGGTTCGACGCTTTCCGGGCCGGCGTGCCAGTCCAGTTCGCGCAGGTTGTGGGTGATGCTGCCAGAGCCGATCAACAGCACGCCGCGCTCACGCAGGCTGGCCAGGGCATGTCCGACGCGGGTTTGTAGCGCCGGGCCGCCACGGGTGGGCAGCGAGACCTGCACCACCGGGACATCGGCCTGCGGGTACATCAACGACAAGGGTACCCAAACGCCGTGGTCGAAGGGGCGCTTGGCGTCGATGCGCGCAGGCAGGCCATCGGTCTTCAGCAGCTCGACAACCTCTGTCGCCAGTTGCGGGCTGCCGGGTGCCGGGTACTGCACCTCGAACAAGGCCCGCGGAAAACCGCCGAAGTCGTGCCAGGTTTCGGGTTGGGGGTTGCCGCCGACCAGCAATTCGCTGCTTTCCCAGTGCGCGGAAACGATCACGATGGCTTTGGGCTTGGGCATTGTCGCGGCCAGATTCGCAAGGGCCGGCCCACTGGCGCCAGGTTCCAGGGCCAGCATGGGGGAGCCATGAGAGATATACAGGCTGGGGAACATAATTGAGCTCCGGAGAGTAAGATGGCAGCATCTTCAGTCAGATCATTGATCTAAATCTAATATAAGTTTTAGAGTCTTTTGATCGAATTTTTCGGGGTTAATTATGCAGCCGGAGTTTTGGCACAAACGGTGGGCGTCGAATCAGATCGGCTTTCATCTGCCGGAAGTAAATCCCTATCTGCAACGGTTCTGGCCGCAACTGGGCCTTGATGAAGGTTCTCGCGTACTGGTGCCGTTGTGTGGCAAGAGCCTGGACCTGTTGTGGCTGGCGCACTGCGGTCATGAGGTGCTGGGTATCGAGTTGTCGGAAAAGGCCATCGAGGACTTTTTCAATGAGCATCAACTGGACCCGGCAATCAGCGAGCAGGGACCTTTCAACGTCTATCGGGCCGGGTCGATCGAGTTGTGGTGCGGCGATTTCTTCGAGTTGACGGCAGGCGATGTTGCCGATTGCAACGCACTGTACGACCGCGCGGCGCTGATCGCGTTGCCGCCAGCGATGCGTGAACAATACGCGGCTCATCTGATCCGGATTCTGCCGAAGGATTCTTTAGGGATTTTGATTACGCTGGATTACGACCAGACGCAAATGGCCGGACCGCCATTTGCTGTGCTTGATGACGAAGTGCAACGGCTGCTGGGGGCTTCGTGGGAGCTGAAGATCCTGGAAGACCAGGACGTCCTGGGTGAGAGCTGGAAGTTTCTCGAGGCCGGTGTCACGCGGCTTGAGGAGCGTGTGTATCGGGTTTCCAGCCATTAAGGTGTGTTGAGCTTGCTGGCCTCTTCGCGGGCAAGTTGGATCGCCGCACCGCTCGCTCCTACAGGCTTTGTGTAATTCGCCGATTATGTGAACGACACAAGACCTGTAGGAGCGAGGCTTGCCCGCGAAGAGGGCCTGAAGAGCACCGCATTAATCAAACAGACAAAAAAAGGCCCGCATTCACTGCGGGCCTTTTCTTTTAGTGCTGCGGAAGCTGTCAGCCCCGGCGACGCAGTGCGTCGATGCGTTCTTCCAGCGGCGGGTGGCTCATGAACATGCGGGCGAACCCTTGTTTGAGACCACCGTTGATGCCGAAGGCATTCAGGGTATCCGGCATGTGCACCGGCAACCCTTGTTCGGCACGCAGGCGCTGCAGGGCACCGATCATTGCGCTGGTACCGGCCAGGCGTGCGCCGGCGTCGTCGGCGCGGAATTCGCGCTTGCGCGAGAACCACATGACGATGGCGCTGGCCAGGATGCCCAGGACCAGTTCAGCGAAGATGGTCGCCACGTAGTAGGCGATACCCTGGCCTTCTTCGTTCTTGAAGATCACCTTGTCGACAAAGTTGCCGATGATCCGGGCGAAGAACATCACGAAGGTGTTCACCACGCCCTGGATCAGCGCCAGGGTGACCATGTCGCCATTGGCCACGTGACCGATTTCGTGGGCCAGAACGGCTTTCACTTCATCCGGCGAGAAACGCTCGAGCAAGCCCTGGCTGACCGCGACCAGTGCGTCGTTCTTGTTCCAGCCGGTGGCGAAGGCGTTGGCTTCATAGGCCGGGAAAATCCCGACTTCGGGCATCTTGATCCCGGCTTCGCGGGACAGTTGCTCGACGGTTTGCAGCAGCCATTGCTCATGCCGGGTGCGCGGCTGGCTGATGATCTGGGTGCTGGTGCTCATTTTCGCCATCCACTTGGAGATGAACAGCGAGAACAGGGAACCGGCGAAACCAAAGACCGCACAGAAAATCAGCAGCTGATTGAGGTTGAGATCAACCCCGTTGGCCGCCATGAACCCGTTGAAGCCGAAAAGGCTCAGGGTGATGCTGGCAATCAGCACGACCGCCAGGTTAGTGGCCAAAAACAGCAAAATGCGCATCATGGTTGTAGAAATCTCCTCGTGCTAAAGATGTAGCGTACTGCGGGGTATATAAGGTGCTGCACCGGGCTATTCAACCGGGTGACTATTTCAAACTGTGTCCTACGGCAACAGTCTAGCTGCTTGAAGGGCATTTCCGACGTCGACATGGGAAACGGTTGTCAGCCGATTAGCTTCACAGGCCCCCGCCGTTATTGGGCGTGGGCATGAAGCGTGTCGTCAGTCAGCGCTTGAAACAACGAGGCAGGGCAGGGCGCACAGAAGTGTTGCTGAATTAATCACCGTGCGACTTTTATCCGCGTCGCACGGTGACAGGCCATTTACTGGCGATAGGACTTGAGGAAGTTGCCGATCCGGCCAATGGCCTGATCCAGGTCGTCGACCCGTGGCAGGGTGACCACGCGGAAATGGTCTGGCCATGGCCAGTTGAAGGCCGTGCCTTGTACCACCAGCAGCTTTTCCGAGAGCAGCAGGTCGAGCACGAATTTCTCGTCGTTGTGGATCGGGCAGACTTTCGGATCGATCCGCGGGAACGCATACAGCGCACCCATCGGTTTGACGCAGCTCACGCCCGGAATGTCGTTGAGCAGTTCCCAGGTACGATTACGCTGTTCCAGCAGACGCCCTTGGGGCAATACCAGATCGTTGATGCTCTGATAACCACCGAGTGCGGTCTGGATTGCGTGCTGGCTCGGCACGTTGGCACACAGGCGCATATTAGCCAGCATGTCGATGCCTTCGATGTAGCTCTGGGCGTGGTGTTTCGGGCCGGAAATGGCGATCCAGCCGGAGCGGAAGCCGGCCACGCGATAGGACTTGGACAGGCCGTTGAAGGTCAGGCACAGCAGGTCCGGTGCCAGCGAGGCGGTGCAGATGTGCACGGCGTCGTCGTACAGGATCTTGTCGTAGATCTCGTCGGAGAACACCACCAGATTGTGCTGACGGGCCAGTTCCAGCATGCCCAGCAGGACTTCTTTCGAATACACCGCGCCGGTCGGGTTGTTCGGGTTGATGATCACCAGGGCCTTGGTGTTCGGGGTGATCTTGGCCTTGATGTCGGCCAGGTCCGGCCACCAGTTGGCCTGCTCGTCGCACAGGTAATGCACCGGGTTGCCACCCGCCAGGCTCACTGCGGCGGTCCACAGCGGATAGTCGGGGGCCGGTACCAGCACTTCGTCGCCGTTGTTGAGCAGGGCCTGCATCGACATCACGATCAGCTCGGAAACGCCGTTGCCCAGGTAAATGTCTTCAATGCCGACGCCTTCCACCTGCTTTTGCTGGTAGTACTGCATCACGGCTTTACGGGCGCTGAACAGGCCTTTGGAGTCGCTGTAGCCCTGGGCGGTCGGCAGGTTGCGGATCACGTCCTGAAGAATTTCGTCCGGCGCTTCGAAACCAAAGGGCGCCGGGTTGCCGATGTTCAGCTTGAGGATGCGATGACCTTCCTCTTCCAGGCGTTTGGCGTGCTTGAGCACTGGGCCGCGAATGTCGTAGCAGACGTTGGCGAGCTTGTTCGATTTGCTGACCTGCATGGCGATGTGTTCCCGAAAATGAACGATCCAGGCGGCGTGTGAACGACCGTGCTGGGAATCCTGCGTATTCACACAGGCCTGACGCCTTGAGTGGCGGCACTCATAAATCCGTTTGAATGCGCGTGGTCTGGCTGCCAGACTGGCGTTTGACGAGGCGCAATCATACGTGCCGCCCGATCCGTGGAAAAGGTACAGATCGGGCTTTTTCAGCTGCTGAGGTGTATCAATGGAAAAGTTGGAAAAAACCCTGGAAGAATGGCGGGCCATGCTTGATCCGGAGCAGTACAACGTTTGCCGCCTCAAGGGCACCGAGCGACCGTTCTCCGGTAAATACAACGGCACCAAAACCGACGGCGTTTACCACTGCATCTGCTGCAACGCACCGCTGTTCGACTCCAAAACCAAGTTCGATTCCGGCTGCGGCTGGCCGAGCTTCTATGCGCCGATTGGCGACAGCGCGATGGTCGAGATCCGTGATATCAGCCACGGCATGATCCGTACCGAAGTGGTCTGCGCCAAATGCGATGCGCACCTTGGGCATGTGTTCCCGGACGGTCCGCCGCCAACCGGTTTGCGTTATTGCATCAACTCGGTGTGCCTGGACCTCGTTCCCCGCGAATAATCTGCTGATGTCGTGCGCTTGATTTGTATACGCAGGAGCAGCCTCCGGCAGCTCCTGCAATGATGTTCGCGTGCCGGGCATCTATTGATTTATTAAATTGCACACAATTCAATTGCTCGCTATGTTTGATCTTCCTTCATTCGGAGTTCGTGCCATGAGCGACAACCTGCTGAGCATCCCTTGCACCACCATCAAGGGGGAGCAAAAGACCCTGGCCGATTTCGCCGGTAAAGCGGTGCTGGTGGTCAACACCGCCAGCAAATGTGGTTTCACCCCGCAGTACAAAGGCCTCGAAGAGCTCTGGCAGAGCTACAAGGATCAAGGTTTGGTGGTACTCGGCTTTCCCTGCAATCAGTTCGGCCAGCAGGAGCCGGGCGACGAAGGGGCGATTTCCGAGTTCTGCGAGCTGAATTACGGGGTGAGTTTCCCGCTGTTCAAGAAGATCGAAGTCAACGGTGCCGGCGCTCATCCGCTGTTCGTTCAGCTGAAAAAACGCGCGCCAGGTGTATTGGGTTCCCAGGGCATCAAATGGAACTTCACCAAGTTCCTGATCGGCAAGGACGGTCAACTGGTCAAGCGCTTTGCTCCGGCAACCAAGCCGCAAGCGCTGCGCCGCGAGATCGAAGCCCTGCTCAAATGAACACGTTGTCAGTTGATTCGCTGAAACTCGACAGTCAGCTCTGCTTCAAGCTGTACGCCGCTTCTCGGGCGGTGATCCGTGCCTACAAGCCGATGCTCGATCAACTGGGCCTGACCTACCCGCAATACCTGGCGATGCTGGTGCTGTGGGAATGGCAGGAGGCGGCGCCAGAGCAACCGACGGTCAAGGCGCTGGGTGAGCGCCTGGCGCTGGATTCCGGAACCCTGACGCCGCTGCTCAAGCGTCTTGAGCAACTGCAACTGGTGCAGCGCCAGCGTTCGGCGCGCGATGAGCGCGAGGTGCACTTGAGCCTGTCGTCCACCGGCAAGGCCTTGCGCGATCAGGTCGGGCCGCTCAAGGCCCGCCTGTTGTGCGATAGCGGTGTCGATCTGGATCGCCTGAATGAGCTGCGCGATGGTCTTGATCACCTGTTGGGGCAAATCAAATCGCTGTCGTAGTGGGTATCCACAAGTCGAGCAGGGCCGCCAGTTCTTCCCGGCGGAAGGGTTTGGCCAGGTAGTCGCTCATGCCCGCCGCACGGCAACGTTCGCGTTCTTCGGACATGGCGTTGGCGGTCAGGGCGACGATGGGCAGTTGTGGCCAGCGCCCGCTGCGACGGATCTGCCGGCTGGCTTCATAACCGTCCATCACCGGCATGTTGCAGTCCATCAGCACCAGGTCGAATTCGCTGTGTTCGAGCTGATCCAGGGCTTCGGCGCCATGGGCCGCGACGCTCACCTCGCAGCCGAGTTTGCCGAGCATGCCCTTGGCCACCAACTGATTGACCGGGTTGTCCTCCACCAGCAGGATGCGCCCGCGTCGCTGGGGCGAGAGGACTTCGACCCGGGCACCGTTGATCGTGTTGAGTTCCGGCTGCAGGATCCGTCGCAATGTCTGGTAAAGCGCATTGCGCGCCAACGGTCGCGCCTGTTGCTGCAAAGGTGCCAGGGCGCTGGCTTGCTCGCTGGGCAGGAAACTGCCGTATGCGGTCACCAGCAGAATCGGCGCGGTTAAAGTTGGGCGCAGGCCAAACAGGCATTCGGGACAGTCGGTGATCAACACATCCGGTTTCAGACCGATCAATCGGTCATCGATGGAACGTTGTTGATAGCCGAGCCCCCATTCGGGCAATAGATTCTGTAGCAGTTCCGCCAGTCCGCTGCTGGCGGCCGTGATCGCGACGATGTTGCCTTGCAGAGCTGCTGGCGGGATGGCGCGGGTGTGGCAGGGCAGCGGCAGGTCGGCGCAGAACTGACTGCCGAAGCCTGCTTCCGAGCTGATCGTCAGACGCCCCTGCATGGCTTCGCAGAGGTTGTAAGTCAGCGCCAGGCCCAGCCCGGTACCGCCGAATTGCCGGGTAATGCCGGCACCGGCCTGGGTAAAGGGCTGGAAGATTTTGACCTGTGCGTCCTGGGCAATGCCGATGCCAGTGTCGCAGACCTCGATTCGCACGCCGTCTTCGAACGTTGAAAGACGCACATCGACCCGCCCGAAGCGGGTGAACTTGAGGGCGTTGGACAACAGGTTGCTGACGATCTGCCGGACCCGGGTCGGATCACCGAGTACCAGCGCGGGAAATTGCGGGTCGATCAGGCACGTCAGCTCGACGCTCGGCGCGGCGTTCTGGGACAGCAGGTTGGCGGTGTCTTCGATCAGCGAGCCGAGGTCGAATGGAATGTGTTCGAGTTCCAGCTGGCCGGCATCGAATTTCGACAGGTCGAGAATATCGTTGAGCAGCTCCACCAGCACTTTGCCCGAGTCATGGGCGATGGACAGCTGTTGCTGCTGCTCGGCATTGAGCGGGCCGTCCAGCGAGAGCGCGATCATCCCCAGCAGACCGTTGAGAGGCGTGCGGATTTCATGGCTCATGTTGGCCAGGAACACCGAGCGTGCCTCGGCCATGTCCAGGGCGGTGCGGCGGGCGACTTCCAGTTCCTCGTTGGACTGGCTGAGCCGCGAGTTGATGGCCTTGAGTTCCGCCGTACGGGCCGAGACGATATTTTCCAGTTGCGAGAGGTAGTCGGTCAGGCGGTTTTCGGCATTGCGCCGCTGCTGGATCTCGGTGGCAATATTATCGAACTGTTGATTGGCGACCTTGACCAAGACGCCGATTTCATCGTTTTCATGCCCCGCCGGATACTCCAGCCAGGTCGGCTCCGCGCTGCGCGGATCACGACCACTGAGTTCTCGGATGACCCGTACCAGCGGCTTGGTCAGCATCACGTAAAACAGCGCCAGCAGAATGCCCGTAAGGATCAGGCTGCGCGCGAAGCCATTGAGCAGGGTCACTTCGGCCCGGCGCAGGAAACGACTGCCGAAAGTGTAGGTATCGACATCCAGGTGCAAGGTCCCGAGGGATTCGTCCGGCAAGTGGTCGAGGTAAAGACGGTCTTCAAACTGTCGGTTGGCGCCGAACAGGAAGTCGCTGAGCACCCGGTAATTGTTTTCCAGGCCCGGACGTTTGGCGCTGGCCAGCACGGTATTGTTGTTGTCGGTCAATTTCGCGCCGATGATCGCCGGGGAGCGCAGCAAGCCCAGGATCAGTTCCTGGGCGAGTTCGGCATCGATGTTGTAGGCGATGCGAGACGCGGGGTTATGGCTGATTTCCAGCAACGACAGGATTTCGCGGTTGATGGAGGCGTCTTCGCTGGCATAATCGATGCCTATTTGCACAAGGCTGAGCAGCGTGCCCAGAATGAAACCGACCAGCACCGTAAGCTTGGCTTGCTTGTACGACAGCCGCTGGCTGAACTTGATATCCATGGGGTGTTGAACCACTTCCGTTTCCCTTCGCTGCTCAAGCATAGTCGATCATCAATGGATACCGATGTTCTCGCAAAACACCTGTACGGGGTGTTGGCCGGGCATCGGATGCTGTGTTTCGTCGCTGTACCGCCATCATCACTGTGAACGTGCCCGAGGAGAAGACGTGGATTCCCGATTGAATGCTTTTCTTGAACGCGCCGATGCCGTTCTGGCCCGTATCGAACCGCTGCTGCCGGCGCCTCGGCAAACGGTCGACTGGACACATTGCCTGGCCGCACGCTGGCAACGCGAGGGTCGCAACGGTTTTCTGTTGCCGCTGCAAGTCAGCCTCGACATGCGCCTGTCCGACCTGATCGGCGTTGACCGGCAACTTGAGCAATTGGGCCGCAATACTCAACAGTTCCTCGACGGCATGCCTGCCAATCACGCCTTGCTCTGGGGCTCGCGGGGCACCGGTAAATCGTCGCTGGTGCGCGCCTTGCTGGCCGAACACGCCAAGAACGGCCTGCGGCTGATCGAGATCGAGCGCGATCACCTGGCGGACTTGCCGCGGGTGGTCGAGCAGATTGCCAAGCTGCCTCAACGGTTTGTGCTGTTCTGCGATGACCTGTCGTTCGAGTCGGGCGAGGGCGATTATCGCGTGCTCAAGAGCGTACTCGATGGCTCTCTCGAGCAGGCGCCAGATAACGTTCTGCTGTACGCCACCTCCAACCGTCGCCATCTGGTGCCGGAAAAGGAAAGCGATAACGAAAACTGGAAAAGGGTCGATGGCGAGCTCCATCCCAATGAGGCGGTGGAAGACAAGATCGCACTGTCGGACCGTTTTGGCCTGTGGCTGTCGTTCTATCCGTTTACTCAGGAACATTTCCTCAACGTCGTCGAGCACTGGATCGGCCAATTGGCCGACAAGGCCGGTCTCAAGTGGCAGCGTGACGAAGAGTTGGACATCCTCGCGGTGCGCTGGGCCACGGGCCGGGGTAATCGCAACGGACGTTGCGCGTATCAATTTGCCCGCTATTGGGTCGGGCTGAAGCTGTTGGAGCAAAAGGCATGATCGATTTACAAAAGAGCGGCCAGGGCCTTGAGGGCTACGGCATGCTATGGGCACAGCTGGAATCGTTGCTGGCGGACGAGCGTGATTTTATCGCCAACGCCGCGCAATTTTCCGCGTTTCTGTTCAACCAGCTCGATGACCTGAACTGGGCCGGTTTCTACCTTAATCGCAACGAAGAACTGGTGCTTGGCCCGTTTCAGGGGCAGATCGCCTGTGTACGGATTCCATTCGGTCGCGGCGTGTGCGGGGCTGCCGCTGCCACCTTGCAGACCCAGCGGGTCGAAGACGTACATGAATTCCCCGGCCACATCGCTTGTGACAGCGCATCGAACAGTGAACTCGTCGTGCCATTGGTCAAGGACGGTCGACTGATCGGTGTGCTGGACCTCGACAGCCCGAAGCTGGCGCGTTTTACCGCTGACGATCAGGCCGGAATCGAGCAGCTGGCGGCGATTTTCCTGCGTCTGACCGACTGCTGATCAGCCCTTCAAGCCGGCCTTGATCAGCAGGCTTGTCGGGTCAACGGTGTCTATCTGCTGTGGCTCAAGGAATTGGCTGGCGTACTGCAAGTAGATTTCGTCGTTGATGAACAGCCCGAACAATTCAGCGTCGATGTGGGCGTCACGGCACATGGTGGCCATGATGCCCAGCGCTTCGCTCAAGGACTTGGTTTTCTTGTAGGGGCGATCGGCGGCGGTCAGCGCTTCGAAAATATCGGCAATCGCCATCATCCGCGCCGGCAGGCTCATGTCTTCGCGCTTCAAGCGTTTGGGATAACCGGTGCCGTCCATTTTTTCGTGGTGGCCGCCGGCGATTTCCGCGACGTTATTGAGGTGACCGGGGAAGGGCAGGTGACTGAGCATCAGGATCGTCTGCACCATGTGGTGATTGATGATGTAACGCTCCTCGCGGGTCAGGGTGCCTCGGACGATGCTCAGGTTGTACAGTTCGCCCCGGTTGTACTTGTATCGCGGCACGTCGAGCTTGAATCCCCAGGGATTGTCGTCCGGGATCAGTTCGCTGTCGGCGCGCTCGAGCAGATGCTCGGGTTTATCCGCCAGCAGTGGCTCGCTGACCGGCAGGGTCGGCACCGGGGTCCGGGCCTGGCGCCGGTTCTCTTCCCACGAAACGCCAAGCCGATCATCCAGGGTTCGGGTCCAGGTACGTTGGGCGATGGTGTTCAACCGCTGCAGATCGGCCTCGGCCATGGCCTCGCTGCCCAGGTTGCAGCGCGCCACAAACGCGAAATCATCATCCAGCGCCGCCAGGCTCGCATTGCGCAATTGCGCCAGAGGCGACTCGTCACCCCCCAGGGCGATGGCCTGCCAATAATTGATCCAGGCATCACGCTTGAGGACTTCGAAACGGGTGCGGATTTCGTGGATGCGGTCGTACAGGGTCTCAAGTTTCGTGGCTTTGTCGACCACGTATTCAGGGGTGGTGACCTTGCCGCAATCATGCAGCCAGGCGGCGATGTGCAGCGCCTCCCATTCATCTTCGCCGGGCTGATAGTTACGGAAGGCCGGGTCCTGACTGGCAGCGGCCGCCTGTGCCAGCATCAGCGTCAGTACCGGTACTCGCTGGCAGTGCCCGCCGGTGTAGGGACTCTTGGCATCGATTGCGCCGGCCAGCAGCTGAATGAATGAGTCCAGCAGCTGTTTTTGCCTGGCTTGCAGGCGCTGACTTTCGATACTCACAGCGGCCGCGCCAGACACCGCCTGGAGAAACGCGATGCGATCCGGGCGCAGTTTTTCCAGGTCGTCTTGCGTGCCGCTGTCGGCCAGCAGCAAGACCAGCAGCCCCACGGTTTCGTTATGACGATTGTGTAGCCGAATACCGACCAGATGAACCCGCGGGCACTCCAGCGCGAGCAAGACTTTCTGCAGATCCCCCGCCTGTTCGAAGCCCAGGGAGGTGACGACATTGTCGGCGGTCGACAGTGTTTGCATCCACTGAGGGCTCTGAAAATCCTGGGGTACGTGTCCTTGAATGTCGAATGGCGGCAAGGCCTGTGAACTGCCGTTGATGACCAGCGCATGAGGTTCCACGCGATTTTCATCACCTTCACGCAGGTAGATCAGACCGGCCTGGGCCTGGCCGATCTGCACGGTTTCAAACAACACCCGTTGCAGCAAGGGGGCGAAACGGGTTTCGGCGCTCAGGCTTTCGGTGATCCGGAAAAAACTCGCCAGGGTGTCTTTCATGCGCGCCATCGACACGCTCAGTTGGTCGACTTCCAGCACCGGCGAGCGACGGCTGGCCGGAAAATTGAAATCGAAACTACGAATCGCATCGGCTTCCCGCACCAGGGCGCGCAGGGGGGTGACCAGGACTCTGGAGGTCAGCCAACCCATGGGCAGGCACAACAGTAGCGTTGCCAGGGTAATCAGCGCGCCTTGCCAGCGCATGCGGTAGGCATCGACGAGCAATTCGTCTTCCGGCACCAGCAGCGCCAGTTGCAGCCCCTGTGGGCCACCCTCCTGCATGCTGCTGCGCGCCGCGATCCATTGACGACCCGCGGCGTTCAGGCGATTGATCTCAGGCGGACTGGTGAGCAGGGCCGCGAGGCTGGGGCTCAGGTCGGCGGCTTTGATCAGCCGGGCTGTCTGGTCGTCGACGATCAGTTTGCTGCTGTCGGGGTAGGCGACGGCATTACCCTCGGCATCGAGCAGCACAATTTCGGTGCCGGGCGTCACCACATGTTTGGCCAGGGTCGCTGACAGTTCCGCCAGCGTAAGGTCGGCCCCCATCACCGCTTGCTCACCACTGCGCCGCGCCAGGGTTGTGCCGACATTGTGGGTGGAGAAAAACAGGTAGGGCTCGGTGGTGATCTGATCACGGTCGCTGCGGGCGCTGGAGAACCAGGCGCGGGTGCGTGGATCATAGATTTCGTCGGGGTTGTCCAGACGGCTGACGAGGGCCAGGTTCTGATCGAAAAACAAGGATTGGGAGCGGACCTGACCGCCGCCTGGATGCTCGATGCTCCATACCTGATACGCCGCGGAGTCCGGTGCCTTGAGCTGCGTTTTCAGGGCGACGCTGCGCAGGGGGCGAACCATGAAAAAGTCGCCATTGCTGTAGCCCAGGTACAGCGAGGCCAGATCGGGGTTGTCCGTGAGTGATTGACTGAAGGGCTTGAGCAACGCCAGGCGTTGCTCAAGGTCGGCGGCCTGGGTTGCCGGATTGTCCGCCAGCAGGCTCAGCAGATGACGAATCGGCTCATAGGTGCGATGCAGGTCCAGACGGACATCCTGCTCGATGCGATTGAAGAGCTTTTCACTGCTGGAAAGAATGATCCGGGTGGTTTGCCGATAGTTGAAAATGCCCAGCACCACCCCGGTCAGCAACAGCAGGAACGTGAACATCACGCTGATATGGATGTGCAGGGGAAATCGGCGCTGGTCCGGGCGCAGTGGGCTGGGCATTGCAGATTTCTCCATGACGATGAACACACTGCTCAGCCTTCCAGCATAGTTAACGCTCCGTCATTCTGCTGTTTGTCGTGGCGTGCGAGCTGTTGTCGCAACGCGTGATCCAGTTCGAGCATGGCGCGCTCCATGGACTTGCTGCAATCGGCCACTTGATCGTGGTGGGGCCTGTTATGGCAGGCCTTTTCGAGCGCCTCGCAACTGTCGATCAGTCGGGAGGCCTGGACGATTCGCGCCGCTCCCTTGATTTTGTGGGCAATGTCGAGGAGTGAATGCCGGTCGTTTGACCGGGACAACGTCAGCAGCGTTTGCCGATCCAGGTGGTTGCTATTCAGCAGCTCGGTCAACAATCGCCGGTTCAGTGCCGGGTTGCCACCGGTTAACAGGTGCAGCCCCTCCAGGCTGAACGCCGGGTCGCGGACCGTCGGTGCAATGCCTTCGATCCATTGGCTCAAGGCTGTCAGGCTGAGAGGTTTGAACAGGCAATCGTCCATCCCGGCTTGTTTGCAGCGTTGTCTTTCCTCCGGTTGCGCATTAGCGGTGAAACCCAGAACGGTACAGGCAGGGCGCTGCACGCGCTGTTCATGTTGGCGAATGGCACGAGCCATCTCATATCCATTCATGATCGGCATATTGCAATCGGCAATCACCAGGTCGAATGGCTGATCTTTCCACGCCTCCAATCCCGCCTCGCCATCTGCTGCGACCTTGAACCGATGCCCCAGAAACTCCAGTTGCTGGCACATGAGCAAGCGATTGGCCGGGTGATCATCGACCACCAGAACGTTCAAGGGGGCAGCGCTCTGGTGAATCTGTGGCTCGGCAATTTCCGGCATCTGTACAGGCGGCAGGGTTGCCAGATTCAGCGAAACCCGAACCTGAGTGCCGACCCCAGGCTGGCTGCTCAATTGCAGGTTGCCGCCCATCATTTCGCACAGATTGCGGCTGATCACCAGTCCCAGCCCCGCACCGCCCCTGGGTAACTGGCTGGAGTTATTGGCCTGGACGAAAGGCTCGAACAGTCGCTGCTGATCCTGCTCGCTGATCCCGGCGCCACTGTCCTCAACCAGCAACTGCAGCTGCATGCGGTCGGGCTCGTCGGTCGGTTGCAACTCGAGGCTGATCCTGACCTGACCCTGTTGCGTAAACTTGATTGCATTGCTGACCAGGTTGGACAGCACCTGCTTGAAACGCATCGGGTCCAGCAGGACATCGGTCGCAGGTTTAGCAGGGTTGAATGCCAGGTGCAGTCCGAGATTCTTTTGCCGGGCCAGCCCGTCGAAGATCCTCACCACCGAGGCCACGGCTTCAGCCAGATTGACGCGTTCCGGGCTCAGGCTCAGACGTCCGGATTCGATGCGCGCAATGTCGAGAATGTCCCCGATCAGTTCCAACAGGTCTTTTGCCGAGTGATACGCGACGTCGATGGCCGGTCGATCCGGATGGCCAGGATCAATGCGTTTGAGTGTTAGCTCCAGCATGCCGATGATCGCGTTCATCGGCGTGCGGATCTCATGGCTCATGGTTGCCAGAAAGGTGCTTTTAGCCCGGTTGGCTTCATCGGCACGTTCTTTCGCCGCCTGCCGCTGTTTTATCTGGCGTCTCATATAGGCGTTCCAGGCAACGGAGATCAGCAGCAGTACGCCAGCACCGGTAACGATCTGATAGAACACTCTGTGATAGTTGCGCCAGGTACTTTGCGAGGCCGCCGAATAGCCACGCCAGCGGTTATTGATGATGCCCAGCTCTTCCGGTGCGATGCTCAACAGCGCCTTGTCGAGGATGGCATTCAGTTCTTTGGCGTCGCGCCCGGTCGCCAGGGAAAATGCCGCCTGCTGGGTGCCGATGGTGGTGGTGATCTGAAGTGCCCGCTCGAAGATCCGCGATGAGATGAAGTAATTGGCGATCACCAATGAGTTCACCGCACCTTCTGCCTTGCCCTCGGCGAGCAACTCCACGGCACTGAATGTGTCTGGAGTTTCAACCAGATTGATCCGCGGAAACTCGCTGCGCAGGTAATCCACCAGTGGATTGCCCTGGGCAATGGCCAGGCGTTTGTCCTGCAGTTGATTGAGGTTGGTCGGGCTGTCGGCCGCTTTGCGTGTCAGCAGGACAAAGGAGTTTTCCAGATACGGGCGGCTGAAGTTCAACATCGTTTCACGCTGTGCGCTGGGGAGCAGGGCGGCGATCAGGTCGGCCTGCTGGTTGGCGATCTGCTCGACCATCTCGTCATCGCTTCGGCTGCGCTGGATCTCGAAGCGCAAACCGGTGCGCAATCTGATCAGTTCGAGCAGGTCAGCCGTGACACCCCGAAAGTTGCCGTCGCTGTCAAAAAACGTCAGCGGCGCAAATGCTTCATTAACTACCACCCGCACAACCGGATGTTGCGCCAGCCAGCGTTCTTCATGGTGGGTGAGTTGCAGTTTTTGATCGGTGAGAAGAATGTCGCTGCCGGCACTCCAGCGTTTGGCGATGTTTTCCCGTTCGCTGGTGGGGATGGCCTTGAGTACCGCGTTGATGATCCCGAGCAGGTCCGGGTTGTCCTTCTGTACGGCAAAGCTGAAACCATGGGCTTCGTGTTTACCGAAGTTGGCCATGCGGATGTTGTTCAGATACCCCTTGTTGATCATGTAATGAGTTGAAATGGTGTCACCGAGAAAAACGTCGGCCTGGTCGAAGGCAACCGCGTTGATTGCATTCTGGTAGGACGGGTAGGAGGTGATGATTGCCTTCGGATACAGCGCCCTGACTTCGTCCAGGGGCAGATAGTGATAGACCATGCTAAGCCGCAGGCCGGCGAGTCCATCTGTCAGTGATCGGGTTTCTCCTTCCCGTGTGACCAGCACGGGTTGATCCACGGCGTAAGGGATGGACAGCGCAATGTCGGCATTGTCGGCCTCGAACCCGTTGGCGGTGCCGAGCATGTCGACCTGACCCTTTTCCAGTGCCTCGATCGCAGCCCCTCGGGACGCGAAGCGCTGAACCTTGACGGGCAACCCCGTAACCTTGCCGAGGATGCCGGCGTAGTCGGCGGTGAAACCTTCGTAGTCGTGGCCGCTGAGGGTCAGGTCGAAAGGCGGATAATCCGGGCCTGATGTGCCCAGGATCAATTCACGTTTGTCTTTGACCCATTGTCGTTGTGAGGTATCCAGTCGGACTTCCATGTGCCCGGTCGTTGAGCGACTGAGCAGGGTGTAGTTTTCACTGGCTGTCTGCGCCGCGAGCACCGGGGTACTCATGCATAAAGCCGTGACCATGAGTCTTAGATAATCCTTCAAACGACTGGGCATCCTGTTCCTCACACTAGCGCGTTACGTTTTGCCATATCGATGAGTTCAACCAGAGATTTGGCTTTGAGTTTCTGCATAAGTCGTTTTTTATAGGTGCTGACAGTCTTGTTGCTGAGGAACATGCCCTTGGCAATTTCCTTGTTGGTGCGACCTTGGGCAAAAAGTTGTAATACCATCAACTCTCGATCATTTACGGATTTGAACAAGTCCAGGTCTGCCCACTGTGCGTCGTCACAACGAACTGGGTTCAAGGCCTCGCTGGGGAAGTAGTTGTAACCTGATAATACTGCTTTGATCGCGCTTACCAGTTCACTGAGCTCTTCCTGTTTGCATACATACCCTGATGCACCTGACTGCATGCAGCGAATACCAAAAAGTTTTGGGCATTGTGCAGTCAACACCAGTGTTTTTAATGGTGTGCTCATTGCGTTGAAACGTGAGAGCACTTCCAGCCCATCCAGTTTGGGAATACTGATGTCGAGGATGATCAGGTCGGGCATGCATTCGCGCACCATTTGCATGGCATCGACGCCATTGTCAGTTTCACCGACGACTTTGTAACCTTCATGTTCCAGCAGCATTCGAACGGCAAGGCGGATGACAGGGTGATCGTCGACAATAAAAACGGAGTTCATAATCAAATCCCATACGTGCACAAATAAAGCGCGCACCTTAGCTCAGTAGTTGAGGGGGCGCATGAACTGACAAGCCGATAGCAGCAATATAGGAAAAGTCCTACAACTGAAAAAGAAATGGACTACGTGTCAACTAGGTTTTGAATGAGGAAGGGTTAAAAATTTGATAGTTTAGTCAAGAGGCTAGAAGGCGTTTGGCTATAAGTATTAATCTGTGTTTTGGATGTGGTTCTAGTGTGTGAGAGTTGGTGTTTTTTATTGTGAGGCCAAGGTCAACAAGTTTCTAAAATCTGATTGTTTCAATGGCTTGATCAAGTAACCCAGCAAGGGAAGTCCGTGTTCGTAGGCTACTGTTTTAAGTTTTTCCAGCTCGGCGGATGTCAGGCTGCTCAGCAGTATTGCCTGTCTGATCATTCCCCGGTGACTGGCGAACTCGATCAAATCAAGACCGGGAAGGTCGGGCAGGCATTGGTCGCACAGAAGAATATCGAACGGTTGCGCAGCTTTGAGCATTTGTTGCAAGGCGCCTTCGGCACTGTCAGTGGTGGTCAGTTGGGTGAAGCCGTAACTCTCGAGCAGGTATTGAGCCGCTCTCAGCTGAAACGGATGATCTTCCACCAGCAATATGTGCCAATCGTGTTTGAACGTAGGAGTTTTCATGCGTCATCTGTCGAGCAGTGGGTGTGCAATTGTTTCGCGAGATGGTCGAACAATCGATCAGTCAGCTCTGCACAAGGTGTAGGGCGATTCTGTCGATGTTGAAATACAGATGAATGTCGAGACATTCGATCAGCCGTTCAGACGTCGCTGACGCGGCTGATCGATGCGCTGTTATCCGTGGCTTGAACGACCGGTCATTTCCAGCGCCATTTCACCGGCATAGCTGTCGGTCATGCCAGCGATGAAATCAATCATGCGCAAGAAAGAGGTGTGCAACGGGCCATGCGGGTCGGGTGCATTGTTGCCCAACAGGTCGAGTATGCGCCGGTTCTTGAAGGAGGGCGTACGACCGTTGTGCTGCTCCAGTGCTGCGCCGCAAAAAGCATTGAGCAGGATTTCCAGGGTGGTGTAGGCACCGATTTCGTGGAGCGTCTTGCGCTTGTCCTGGAAGATTTTTTTGCGTGCCATGTCCTTGGCATTCAAGACACAGCGTTTGGCCGGGCCATGCATGTGTTCGACAAGGTCCCCCGGTAGCGTGCCGGACAGCAACGCGTCCTGTTGCTCGACAAAGGCTCGGGCTGCTGCGTTGGTCAGGTGTTCGATGGCTTTGCCCCGCAGAATCGCCAGTTTGCGCCGCCGCGAATCCTGTGGACCGAGCTGACGATAGGTTTCCGGGAGATCGTCGCCCACCAGGTCCAGCAGCAGGGACTCGACTTCGGCGTACTCCAGCAGCTCCATCTCCAGGCCATCTTCCAGATCGATCAGCGCGTAGCAGATGTCGTCGGCGGCCTCCATCAGATACACCAGCGGATGGCGCGCCCAGCGCTGTTCTTCCAGTTGGGGCAGGCCGAGTTTATGAGCGATCTGTTCCAGCAGCGGCAGTTCACTCTGGTAGCAGCCGAACTTGTGCTTCTTGTAGCCCAGTGAGTCGGCGTGCCGGGCCGTCCACGGGTATTTCAGGTAGGTGCCCAGGGTGGCATAGGTCAGCCGGGTGCCTCCTTCGAACTGATGGTATTCAAGCTGGGTGAGCACCCGGAAACCTTGGGCATTGCCTTCGAAGTTGAGGAAGTCGTTGCGTTCGGCTTCGCTCATGGCATCCAGCCAGCCACGGCCGGCGGCCTGCTGGAACCAGTGGCGGATCGCGTCTTCGCCGGAGTGGCCGAAGGGTGGGTTGCCGATGTCATGGGCCAGGCAAGCCGATTGCACCACCATCCCCAGGTCGCTCGGTTCACACCAGTCGGGCAGCGCGCTGCGGATGGTTTCACCGACGCGCATCCCCAGCGAACGGCCGACGCAGCTGACTTCCAGCGAGTGAGTCAGGCGCGTATGAATGTGATCGTTGCTGGAGACCGGATGGACCTGGGTCTTGCGCCCGAGACGGCGAAACGCGCCTGAGAAAATGATCCGGTCGTGGTCTTTATGGAAAGGACTGCGGCCGAGTTCTTCCGGGCTGTGCACAGGTTTTCCGAGGCGTTCGCGGGTAAGCAGGGTGTGCCAATCCAAGGCTGGTTTCTCCGTCAGGTGACTGAACCCCTAGCTTCCCGTTTCGCGCCGGTACCTGCAAGGAGAACTACAACCCCGCAGCGTCGATATCGATGAGCAGTAGCCGTTCGCCGTTATCGAAAAACTGCCCCGCAGTGAGGCAGTACTGATTGCTGGTGGCGTCGCGGTAAGTGTTGGAAAGCGTCAGACGGCGCTCATCCCAACCCTCGGCCAGCAAGTGATAGAAATAGGGGCGCCATGACCAGTTATGGCCCAGGTAGCGGCTATCGGCTTCCCAGCCGTTGTTGCGCCATTCCAGGTTGGGGGTCAGTTGCGTGCCGTGGCGGTCGCACTGATAAAAACGCAGCAGCCAGGGAAACGCCTGCAGTTGCGGCAAGGCGCTGAGGGGGGCGCAGGCTTGAGCCCAGGCTTGCAGGATGGTCATCAGTTCGCTGAGTTGCTGGCGCATGATCATCAGGCGAGCGCGTTCAGTCAGCTTTTGCTGAACGTAACGCTGGCGCAGTTGCGCGAAGCGCTCGACAAAGGCGTCGGTGGCGAAGAAATCCGCTTGCGCTCGGGCGAACAGAAAGCCTTGTACGTAGCGTGAGCCGCACTCCAGGGCAAAATTCAGTTGAGCTTCGGTTTCCACGCCTTCGGCGATGATCCAGCAACCGGTTTTTTCTGCCATTTGCGCCAGTGCCTTGACCACATCGCTGCTGGGACCGCCCAGTGCGGCGGCCTGGAACAACCGCATGTCGAGCTTGAGAATGTCCGGTTGCAGGGCCAGCACGCGATCGAGTTGAGAGTAACCGGCACCGAAATCATCGATGGCGATCCGCGCCCCGGCTTGCCGGTAGCGGGCCACGACTTCAGCCAGACGCTGGCTGTCGCCGCCCAATTCGGTGATCTCGAAGACGATTCGCTGTGCATCGACACCATGCCTGCTCAGTTGCTTGAGGCTCGGCAGTGCCTGGTCCCGGCGCAAGCGGCTGATCCAGCGGGGTGAGATGTTCAGGCTGAGAAACCAGTCCGCGGGCGCTTCGTGCAGACGGCTCAGGGCGTTGTCGCGAATCTGGCGATCGAGACGTCGCAGGGCGATGGCCGGGGTTCGCGGATCGGCGAACAGCGCACCTACCGAGATCAGTTGACCATCGGCCTGGCGCAGTCGGCCCAGCGCTTCGACACCCGCGATACGGCCTGTGGCGGTATCGATGAATGGCTGAAAACAGGCGAGCGGTTGCCCGTCGATCACGAGGCCTCCTTATTAAGGTGTTGTTCTGGATAAATACCTGGTCCCAGGTAGGCACGCAGGATCAACCTCTCGATAAAGAGGTTGATCCTGGTGGTATTGCAAGAATGCAGCCAGACAAGACTGATTAGTGTTTGCGCGAAGCGCTCTGCATGACCAGCTTGATCAGCGGCCCTAGTGCGGCGCCCAGACTAACCAGCTTGGTCAGGCTGCCGATACCGCCGCCCTTGGCACCCTTGCCGGTCAGAAAACCCAACCCGATCACGGCGGCGATGCCCCAGAGCGGGGCGTGTTTGATGCCGAAGCCGTCTTGCAGGCTTTGTGTCATGCCGCGCACCCGTTGCAGGGGCTGCAGCAGTTGTTGGGATTCGTGGCGAATTTCCTGGCGATGCATTTCCATGCGCAGACGGATCAGTGCCTTGCGCATTTCCGTTCGCGAACTATTGCGGGGAAGTTCAGGCATGCTCATGGCAACAGACGCTCCCGATCATTGGCCAGCTCCTCGAGGGTGCCATGGAAGGGTGAGGATTCATCGAAAATCGCCGCCCTCAAGCGCATCGCGCAGAACAACGTAGCGAGGGTGTAGAACACACAGAGCCCGATGATCGCCGCCAGGCGATAGGTGTCCCAGAACAGGATCAACACCAGCGTCGACAACCCCACCAGCAACAACAAGGCAAAGACCAGCGTCAGGCCTGCAAACAGCAACAGGCTTACGGTACGTGCTTTTTGCTCCTGCAGTTCGATGCCGAACAGTTCGACATGGCTATGCAGCAATCCAAGAAACGCGGCACCCAGGCGCCGCGATGAAGAGCGGGTGCCCGTCGCGGACGAGCCGGATTCATCGATCGCCATATCAGCGCCGAGTGGCCAGCAGACCAATCAGGAAACCCACGCCGGCTGCAATCCCGACCGATTGCCATGGGTTGGCCTGGACGTAATCTTCCGTGGCGGCGACAGCCGCTTTGCCGCGCTCTTGCAGGGCGTCTTCGGTCAGCTTCAGGGTTTCCCGGGCACGCAGCAGGCTGTCGCGGATCTGTTCGCGCAGCTCATCGGCCTGATCACCGGCCAGGGAGGCGGTGTGTTCCAGCAACCGTTCGGTATCGCTGACCAGTGTCTGAAAATCTTCCATCAGAATTTCTTGAGCAGTCTTTGCCTTGATGCGTGCCATTGGTGATCTCCGTAAGTGGCTTCTGAAGCGTTCGAGTATGAGCCTTGCGCGAAGGTTCAGTACAAATGACTGGTACATCTTTTGCTACGTCGTGGTGCGTCAGCCGGCGCTATTGCGCTGTTGCCGGGCATGATTTCAGGAAAACCCTAACTCAAACAATCAAAACTCGCGCAGAGGCGGCGGTCTTGTGCGCCAAAGCGGTTCATCCGGATCAGCGTTGCGGTCTGGATTGGCTGCAACTTGGTGCGCCGACCATCTGCGCGAACTGCTTTGGTGCTTTTTTCAGCCTTCAGGTCTGCCAATCCATGGAAAATCTGCAAAGTGCTGTGGACAGTCTGGTCCATAGCTCCAACACGTTGTTCATCCTTATCGGTGCGGTCATGGTTCTGGCCATGCACGCCGGTTTCGCCTTTCTTGAGGTCGGCACGGTTCGCCAAAAGAATCAGGTCAACGCCTTGTCGAAGATCCTCAGTGACTTCGCCATTTCGACCCTGGCCTACTTCTTTATAGGCTATTGGATTTCCTATGGGGTCAGTTTTATGCAACCGGCGGCGGTGATCACCGCCGACCATGGCTATGGGTTGGTGAAGTTTTTCTTTCTGCTGACCTTTGCCGCGGCGATACCGGCGATCATTTCCGGAGGCATCGCCGAGCGCGCCCGGTTCGTCCCGCAGTTGTGCGCGACGGCGCTGATCGTGGCGTTTATCTACCCCTTCTTCGAGGGCGTGGTCTGGAACGGCAACTTCGGCCTGCAAGCCTGGTTGCTGGCACGTTTCGGCGCCAGTTTCCATGACTTCGCCGGCTCCGTGGTGGTTCACGCCATGGGCGGCTGGCTGGCACTCGCGGCGGTGTTGCTGCTGGGGCCTAGGCAAGGTCGTTATCGCGACGGGCGACTGGTGGCATTCGCGCCGTCGAGCATTCCCTTCCTGGCGTTGGGGTCGTGGATCCTGATCGTCGGCTGGTTCGGTTTCAACGTGATGAGCGCCCAGACCCTGCAAGGGGTCAGCGGGCTGGTGGCGGTGAATTCGTTGATGGCCATGGTCGGCGGCACGGTGGCGGCGTTGATCGTCGGGCGCAATGACCCGGGCTTCCTGCATAACGGCCCGTTGGCTGGATTGGTGGCGATCTGCGCCGGCTCGGATCTGATGCACCCGGTGGGCGCATTGGTGACCGGCGCCATCGCCGGGGGCCTGTTTGTCTGGTGCTTTACCGCGGCTCAAGGCAAATGGCGTATCGACGATGTGCTGGGTGTCTGGCCTTTGCATGGGCTGTGTGGTGTCTGGGGCGGGATCGCTTGCGGCGTTTTCGGGCAAACCGCTTTGGGTGGATTGGGGGGCGTGAGCCTGATCAGCCAGTTGATCGGCACCTCTTTGGGGGTAGTCGTGGCGCTGGCCGGTGGTTTTGCCGTGTATGGCGCGATCAAGGCCGTCCATGGCTTGCGCCTGAGCCAGGAAGAAGAGTATTACGGCGCGGATTTGTCGGTGCACAAGATCGGCGCCATGAGCCAGGACTGAATCAGCGTTCCTCATCGTCGGCGCCAGGGTAAAAATCGTGCAGCAGGCGATAGCGGTCATGCCGTACCTGGTCGACCCGGTCCTGCACCTGCTGGCCGGGTATGCCCAGCATGATCAGAGCGTGGGAGGCGAGCATCAGGCTGGACTCCAGCAACTCGGGTACGACTTCGCTGGCACCGGCCGCCTTCAACTCGGCCAACTGGCTGTCATCCCGGGTGCGCACCAGGATCGGCACGGTCGGGTTGAACCGCCGTGCTTCCTTGAGAATCAGCAGGGCGATGTCCGTCTTGTCCACGGCAACCACCAACAGTCTTGCGCGCTCCAGCCCTATCGCGATCAGCAGCTCGCCGCGGCGTGAGTCGCCATAGTGCACACTGCTTTCATTGACCACAGCTTCCTGGACCCGCACCGGATCGGTGTCCAACGCGATGTACGGTTGCTGAACATGACGCAGGAAACGCCCGATGGATTGACCGACGCGGCCGTAGCCACAGATCACCACGTGATTGTGCAGGCCGGCATTGAGCGCGCTGATTTCTTCGAGTTCGGCTGCTTTGTTGGGTTTGCGGTGCAGACGCATGGCGATGCGGGGAGCGGCGCGCAGAAGTAAAGGCGTTACCAGCATCGAGCAGAACGTGGCCGCCAGCAGCAGGCCGCCGAGGTCGGCGGGCATCAGTTTGTTCTGTTGCATCTGCGCCATCAGGGCAAAACAGAACTCACCCCCCTGGGCCAATGCCAGGCCGCTGCGCCATGCAGTTTCGCCATCGCTGCCGCGCCATTTGACCAGCAGTGCGACCAGGGTGCCCTTGATCAGCAGCAACCCCAACGTCAGACCGAGAATCAGCAGGCCGTGGCTGGCAAACAGGCGCAAGTCGATCAGCATGCCGATACTGACGAAGAATACTCCGAGCAGAATATCGCGGAACGGACGGATATCGGCCTCGATCTGATGTCGGTAATGGCTTTCCCCCAGCAGCATGCCGGCGAGAAAGGCGCCCAGGGCAGGAGAGAGGCCGAGTAGGTGAGTCAGCCAGGCCGTCAGCAGAACAATCACCAGTGCCAACAGCACGAACAGCTCCGCGGACCGGGCCGCGGCGACTTCATGGAACAGCCGTGGCAGAAACCAGCGACTGACCAGCAGCAAACCGACGAACAGCACCAGGGTCTTGGCCAGTGTCAGCGGCAGCGCCCAATACCAGGCCTGGTCACTGCTGCCGGCGAACACCGGCACAAGCGTCAGCAGCAACACCGCAACCACGTCCTGGAACAACAGCACGGCGATGGCATTCTGGCCGTGACGGCTGAATATTTCGCCGAGGCTGCTCAACTCCTTGCTGACAATGGCGGTAGACGACAGCGCCAGACCGGCGCCGAGTAACAGGGCTGGTGTGATCGGCATGCCGAACAGCATCAGCAAAGCTCCCAGCAAGATCCCGGACCCCAGCACTTGCAGGCTGCCCAGGCCAAACACCACCTGGCGCAGTGCGAGCATCTTCGACAGGGAAAACTCAAGCCCCAGGGAGAACAGCAGGAACACCACGCCCAATTCGGCCAGATCGGGCAAATCTTCGTTTTCATTCACCCAGTTGAACGCTGTCGGCCCGATCATCAGCCCTACGCACAAGTAGCCCAGCACCGGTGGCAAACGCAGGCGCTGGAACAGTGCAATCACCACCAGGGAGGAGGCGAGGATGATCAACAAGTTGGCAAACACAAAAAACTCCGGTGAGGGTTCTGGCTACTCAAGCGTAGAGGCAAAAAAGACGCGAGCATTGCGCAAATGACCGGCGACGCAAATGATTTGCGTCAGAGTTTTGCTGAAATCTCTTGAAGTCACCGTTGCTCGGACGTCGGCTCGACTGCGTTTGATGGCGGGCCTAGAATGAGCGCTTACTTCGTTTGGTCTTGTCGTCATGCCTCCTGAATGTCAGCTGTTCGGCACCGTTGGTTGCCATCTTTGTGAAGTCGCCGAAGCCATGCTGATGGAGTTTGTCGAGCGTGGTCTGTTGGTGGAGCTGGTGGATATCGCTGATGATGAAACCTGGTTCGAAGCCTACAGCCTGCGTATTCCGGTGTTGCGTCGGGTCGATACCGGCGCTGAACTGGGCTGGCCGTTTAGTGCCGAGCAGGTGGTGGCGTTCCTGCGCGAGTCCTGACACTGCTGGCGATGCCCCACCTGTCGCGATCCTCGTTTCATTCGTTGGCGAAAGGTTGGTTATTCGGTTACTGTATGTCTATACAGTTATTCGGATTGCCTGCCATGCTTCTCCCTGTTCGGGTTTGGGCAGATGATCCCGGACGTCAGAGGGATGAAATGTGGTCAATGTCGAACAATTGAAGAACAGCGTGAACCGGATGTCGGCGGACGTGGTGCGCGAGGCGGTTCTCGAGTTGCGTCTGGATGGTCTGGTCACGGAAGGAAAAACGCCTTTCAACAAACTGCATTTCAATACCTGTTTCGCCGAAATCGAAGCCTTGTTCCAGCGTGCGGGTTATCACCGGCAGCTCGATGTCGTGGGCTATCAGGGGTTGTTGTATGCGCTCTATGATCCGGGTCGCTGGGAAGCGGTCGATGTGCTGCGCTGGCTCAAGGAGTTCACCGAAGCGGCCGCTCGAACGCAGTCAATACCGGCCTGAGGATTCTCTTCTAGGTTCGTTCCGGCCACTGTTGGATAATGCTGCCCTGCATTGAGGGTTAGAGTTTTTCGTATGTCCACTTCATCGTTTTCTGCTGCGCACAACCAGGCCAGCACGCTCTATCTGCCGCCTGGTCCGTGGCAGACCGTATTCGATTGCCTGTGCGAACACTTCAGCGCCATCGGTCGTGAGCAATGGCTGGACAGAATTGCTCGCGGTCGTGTCCTCGATGGACAAGGCATGCCGATCGCCCTGGATCTACCTTACAAGGAAGGTCTGCGGATTCATTATTTTCGTGAAGTACCGGACGAAAAACCGATCCCGGTGGTGGAGTCGATCCTCTATGCCGACGAGCATCTGGTGGTGGCGGACAAACCGCACTTCCTGCCGGTGACGCCGGCTGGGGAGTATGTGGAGCAGACATTGCTGCGACGACTGATCCGGCGACTGGATAACCCGCATCTGGTGCCTTTGCATCGTATTGACCGGCATACGGCAGGGCTGGTGCTGTTCTCAGCCAATCCTCAGAGTCGGTCGGCGTATCAGACATTGTTTCCTACACGCCAGATCGAAAAACGCTACGAAGCAATCGCCCGGGCATTGCCTGAACTGACCTTCCCGATGGTTCATAAAAGTCGACTCATCGATGGCGAACCGTTCTTTCGCATGCAGGAAGGTCCGGGCGTCAGCAATACCGAGACGGCTGTCGAGGTCCGGGAAAAAAACGGTGAGTTCTGGCGCTATGCGCTTTACCCGGTAACAGGCAAGAAACATCAGTTGCGAGTGCACATGGCGGCCCTGGGGGCTGGTATCTGCAATGACCCGTTCTATCCGCAGGTGCTCAAGGATGTTGAAGACGACTATGCCAATCCCTTGAAGCTGCTCGCCCAGGGGTTGCGATTTGTCGATCCGGTTACGGGGCACGAAAGAGAGTTCGAAAGCACAATCACTCTGGAGTGGTGATCATAGGCGATCCTGTTTTTCTTCTGCCACGAAAAAGCCCGCTTTAAAAGCGGGCTTTTCTGTATCCGATGGTCGCCGCAAAGATTACAACTCTTTAACGGTACGAATCTGATCCTTGTTGATGCGAGTGTGCTTGCCATCCAGCTGTTCGAACTCGTAAAAGCCCGATTCTTTATCGTACTTAGGCGCGTCGACGGCCTGGATTTCTCGACCGTCATTCAAGGTGATCACTGAAGGCGATGCACAACCGGCGAGGGTCGCAAGGCCCAGGGCGAGCATGAAAGTGGCGAGGGTCCGTTGGGTCATGGGTGTGTCTCCGAATGGAAAATCTTTTGATTGCTGAGCTTGAGACGTATGCAACACGCGCAAGTTCCTTCAATTATCAGTCTGACACAGTGTGATGCGTGCTTAACAGTTCCGGCGTGTTGAGGTTGGCCAGGCGAGAGTCGTTCTCGGGGCACTGCAGGGCCATGGCGCCCAATTTGCGCATCAGTCTGCCCGGGCTGCGCTCGCCTTCGTTCCAGGCCGTCTCGAAAGCCCCTGAAAGAGCGACGGGAATCATGCACAGCAAAGGTTCCCAGTGTTCTCCATGGCGTAGCATCAGCGGTTTGTCCGGATGCTGCGCGGCAGTTTCACGCATGTTCTGGAGCAGCGCCGCATCGATGCATGGCACATCGCAGGGCAATACCAGCAGGTGCGTGTGGCGGGCGGCCTTCAGGCCAGCGCGAATACCCGCCAATGGTCCCGGAAAGTCGCCTTCATCGTCATGGACCAGCTGATCCGCATAAGGCGCATATTTCTCCAGGTTTCTGTTGCAGGAGATGATCAGATCATCACTCAGCAGACGGGTCTTGCGGTGCAGATGCGCGATCAGTGGCTCGCCGTGCCATTCCAGCAAACCCTTGTCCTGACCGCCCATGCGTTGGCCACGCCCACCCGCCAGGAGCAAAATGGAGCACGGCGCCAAAGGTGTATCCGAGGTCATTGCACTTCTCCATGGGGGCGGCGAAAAAATGAGGCGCTGTGATATAACACCGGGCTGTTTCTCCTACAACTGGACGAGCCTATGAAAGCCAAGGCTGATGTACCTTTCGCACCGCTCAACATCGCGGTGCTGACTGTCAGCGATACCCGTACCCTGGAAACCGACACCTCAGGCCAGGTCTTCGTCGACCGCTTGAGCGCTGCCGGTCATAACCTGGCGGCCCGTGTATTGCTCAAAGATGATCTCTACAAAATTCGTGCGCAAGTGGCCAACTGGATTGCCGATGAAGTCGTGCAAGTGGTGCTGATCACTGGCGGTACCGGGTTTACCGGTCGTGACAGCACGCCTGAAGCGGTGAGTTGCCTGCTGGATAAGCAGGTCGATGGTTTTGGTGAACTGTTCCGGCAGATATCGGTGGCGGATATCGGTACTTCCACGGTTCAGTCCCGGGCCTTGGCCGGTCTGGCCAATGGCACGCTGGTTTGCTGCTTGCCGGGTTCGACCAATGCGGTGCGCACCGGTTGGGACGGTATTCTCGCCGAACAACTGGATTCCCGGCACCGTCCGTGCAATTTCGTGACTCATCTGAAACAGGCGGCACCCTGTGAATCCCGCGGGTAAGCCAGGCAAGACTGGCAGCCTGATGGCTGTCGAGGTAGCGCTCGCGCGGCTACTGGAAATGGCCGACGCCTCGAGAATTCATGAGTACCAACGCTTGCCGTTGGCGCAGGTTCAGGGGCGTGTACTGGCTGCTGATCTGGTTTCGACACTTGATCTGCCGCCTTGGCCCAACAGTGCCATGGATGGGTATGCCTTGCGCGTCGCCGACTGGACGGGAGAACCGTTGCCGGTCAGCCAGAAGATTTTTGCAGGTCAGGCTCCGGAGCCCTTGAAGCCTGGGACCTGTGCGCGGATCTTCACCGGCGCGCCTGTGCCCGCGGGAGCCGACTGTGTCGAGATGCAGGAGAACGCCGAGGTTCAGGCGGATGAGCGGGTACGTTTCACCGAGACCATGACGCCGGGGCAGAACATCCGTCCACAAGGCCAGGAAACCACCGCCGGTGAGTTGATCTTGCCCGCCGGTACACGCCTGGGGCCCATCGAACAGGGGCTGGCGGCATCGTTGGGATGCGCTGAATTGGATGTGGTTCGCAAGGTTCGTGTTGCGGTTTTGTCTACCGGGGATGAGCTGATTGAGCCGGGCCAGGCCCTTGGACCGGGACAGATCTACAACAGCAATCGAGTGTTGCTTTGCAGCTGGTTGCAGCGCTTGGGCTGTGAGGTGATCGATGCTGGCATTCTTCCCGATGATTTAGCGACCACTCGTGCCCGTCTCGGCGAGTTGAAGGATGTCGACCTGATTCTCTCCACCGGTGGCGTATCGGTGGGAGAAGCCGACTTTCTGGGCATTGCCTTGCGGGAAGAGGGCGAGTTGACCCTGTGGAAGCTTGCCATCAAGCCAGGCAAGCCGCTGACGTTCGGGCATTTTCGCGGTGTGCCTGTCATTGGTTTGCCCGGCAATCCGGCGTCAACCCTGGTGACTTTTGCTTTGTTGGCGAGGCCCTACCTCTTGCGCCGCCAAGGCGTAAAAGAGATCGAACCCCTGAAGTTTCAGGTACCGGCAGGGTTTGTCTGGCCAAAGGCTGGTAACCGACGTGAGTACTTGCGCGGACGTCTGGAGAATGGCCGGGCAATCATCTACAGGAATCAGAGCTCTGGCGTACTTCGCAGTGCCGCCTGGGCGGACGGTCTGGTTGAAGTGCTGGAGGACCGTACGCTGATCGAGGGTGATAGTGTGAGCTTCATCCCGTTGAGTGAAGTCCTGGGCTGATGCAGGTCCTGGTTCTGCCACGCAAGCCCGGTCGAAAGCGTTGGGGCTTGCGTGCATGACCGTTCCTTAATTTGCCAGAAGTGTCACGACCTGGTCGAAGCGACTATTGGAGATCCAGCTCAAAAGCCCCAGGACCACAGCTGTTCCGCCAGCTGAATAGGCAAGCCTGTGCTTGATGGATTTGACGTCGCCGCGGACTTCATCCAGGTCTCTGCGGATGTACTTGAGATGTGTCTCCAGTTCAGTGACGCGAGGTTCCATATCAACTTCTCCGGTGGGCTTTGCGCTGCTTTTGAATTCAGCCTGCTGATTGACGTGATTGTCTGAGAACGGCGCAACCGGAGTTACCGGTAGTCTGAGGTCATGGCTTTGCATGGAATAATTGGCTCCTTGCGTTAAAACCATTCAGGTGGCCGATACGGTTATTACTTACGATTTTTGAGGACCTTAAAGGGGTTCCATTCATTGTTTGCACATCCCTGTGTAATTTACTGGTGATGACTGATAACCGCTGACACAACGGTGTACCAATTGCCCTGATGGGTCAATTGAGCCGATTCCTCAGGTTTTGTAAGAAAAAATACCGCTCTGTAGGACTCAAGTGTCCTTCCCCAGGAAATAATTGAAATCCTTGCGACTTTTATGAGGGGCTGCGAGGTCAACATCTCCCATACGGATTCGGAAAGGGGGGTGATCAAAATGAACGAGCGCAAGGCGCTGTTGATTCTGCATGGCAAGCAGGCACTCAATGAGCAGGTCCGTTCAGCTGTCGAAGGCAAGCGCCAACAAGGTTGGGAACTGGCTGTTCGACTGACCTGGGAGGCTGGTGATGCGCAGCGGCTGGTGGGGGAAGCGTTGACGGCGGGCTATACGCAGCTGATTGCCGGCGGCGGCGATGGCACCTTGCGTGATATCGCCGAAGCCATGGCGGCGCATTCGACTCAGGCCAGCCTGGTGCTTTTGCCCTTGGGCACCGCCAACGATTTTGCACGCGCCGCGGGTGTGCCCCTGGAGCCCGCTCAAGCGCTGGAGCTTTTGGAGGCCGCCCCGCATGCCATTGATCTGGGGGAGGTGGGTGGGCAGGTTTTTCTGAACATGGCCACGGGCGGCTTTGGCAGTCAGGTCACGGCCAATACTTCCGAGGAACTGAAAAAAGTTCTTGGCGGCGCGGCTTATCTCTTCACCGGTTTATCGCGCTTCAGTGAGTTGCATGCGGCCTATGGCGAGTTGCAGGGGCCGGATTTTCACTGGGCCGGTGAGTTGTTGGCATTAGGCATCGGCAATGGCCGACAGGCTGGCGGTGGTCATATGTTGTGCCCGCAGGCGCTGGCTGACGATGGTTTGCTGGATATCAGCATTTTGCCCGCGCCCCAGGAAGTGGTCGGTACCTTGAAAGACCTGCTGACCGATGGCTTCGGAATCGACAACATGTTTGTGCGAGCCCGCTTGCCATGGGTCGAGATCAAAGTATCGGAGGGCCTTTATATCAACCTTGATGGTGAGCCTCTGGAGGGCGATAGCCTGCGGTTTTCGGCACGGCCGGCGGCATTGCGGGTGCATTTGCCCGAGGGCTCGCCGCTGCTGAGCGGCTCGAATCCGGCTAATCGTCCAGACTGATGATTTGCTCGCGCACGGCGAACAACACCAGGCCGGCCACATCGTAGATCTGCAAGCGTTTCATGATCTGCGAGCGGTGGGTTTCGACAGTCTTGATGCTCAGGCCCAAGCCATTGGCAATTTCCCGGGTGGATTTTCCGCGAACAATCAATCGCAGGATTTCCAGCTGGCGTGCCGTCAGGTTGTGCGAGTCCTGGGTTGGCGCCTGATTTTTCTGGGTTCGGGTCAGCGCCTGGTTGATGACGGTGTGGGCAATGGCCGGGCTCAGGTAGCGTTCGTTATTGCGCAAGGCATCCAGGGCATGTTCGAGCTCGGTGGCCGTGGTGTCTTTGAGCAGGTAGCCATGAGCCCCGGATTCGAGTGCTTGCATGATGAGCGCCGGGTCGGTGTGCATCGACAGGATGAGCACTTTGCACTGCGGACGTACTCGTTTGAGTCGCTGCAAGGCTTCAAGGCCACCGGTTTTCCTCATGGAGATATCCAGCAGGATGATGTCCGGGGACAGTTGCTCGACCATCTCGAGTAACTGCGAGCCGTCACTGGCCTCCCCAATGACCGCATAGCCGGGAATATCCAGCACCAGAGCGCGCACGCCAGCCCTGATAAGCGAGTGGTCGTCCACCAGAAGTAAGTTACAAGTCAACGCATAACCTTATTCGTACTGGCCCGTTCCAGCGCACGGGGCGCCCAGGGGAAGAGTGCTTCGATTTGAGTGCCTTTGCCCGGCTCGCTGGTCACGGTCAGCGTGCCGCCCAACTGATCGATCCGTTCCGACATTCCGGCCATTCCGCGTTGCCCCTCGCGAGCAGGGTCTGCCGCTGGCTCGAACCCCAGGCCATCGTCACTGATTAACAACGTCAGGCCTTGGGGCAGACGTTGCAGGCGGACCAACAGATTCCTGGCTTCGGCATGGCGCAGCATATTGGTAACCGCCTCTTGAGTGATGCGAAAGGCCGCCACCGCCATTTCTTCCGGTATGCCAGTCAAACGTTGATGGCATTCCAGGCTCCAGTTCACGGACGTATTGGCCAGGGTTCTGAGTAAATGTGCACGCAGACTGGCTTCCAGCCCGAGACTGGTCAACTGTCGTGGGTTCAGGATGGCTGATACATCACGAACTTTGGTCAGGGTTTCGTCCAGCGTATCGCAGAGGACCGAACATTGACCCTGCAGTTCTTCAGGCAATCGACGTTTGAGCCATTCACTCTGAAGTTTTGCGGCGGTCAGCAATTGGCCAATATCATCATGCAGTTCCCGACTGAGCCGGTGACGTTCATTTTCCTGAACTTCCAGCAGACGGTCGGCCAATTCTTGAGGCTGAAACTTTATCGATTTGAGCGAGAGGCGATGCCCCACCCAGACGCAGGTCAGCGCCGCAGTATTGAGCACCAGCAGACTCACCGGCAGAGGCATCGACAAGCTGTAGACCAACAGGCTGCCAAGCGTCGAGCAGGTGCACACGAAAAGCGTGAACCGGCGAGCGCTTTTTCGGGAGGGTGGCCACAGGGCGATTGACTTGAGGCTGGCGTACATAGCGGATGGAGCCAATGGATGTTCGCTGCGGGCAGACCGGTCATAAGGGCTGACGGGTCTCTGTTTGAAAATAGGTTGTATGAGTCGCCTTTAATGATGGCAGTGCAATGCTCGAAATAAAGCCTTCAATGTTATGAGCTTGTTCGCGCCAAGGGGCACTCTGTCATTAATTGACGTCAACGAATGGGCGGCATAATACCACTTAAGATACCGTTGGTCGCGTTCGGCACATAGGTAGGCACCTTCAGGAAATAACGTTTTTGGACGATAGTTCCATAATGGAAAGCTTTTTGATTTTTATCTTCGAAAGATATCGAGTGTGCCAGGCGTTTAGTTTCTATTGGCAGGCACTATCTGAAGTCGGGGCGGGGGTATCTATTTGTTTCGAGCTGCCATCGACGGGTATGAAATATTCAATTGCGGTATGCGCACAGTCAAGTTACAGGGCGGCATCATTACAATAAAAAATGCGCAACACGGGGTTGGTGAATTTAAGCCTGCCGTTCAGAGAACGAAACGAGCCTGAACTGCTTGGAGTGGCTGGGCGGCTGAAACTGACTTTGTCCCACTTGAAATGCAAACGCTTCGATCAGGGACGTCTGTTCACTGTCATCGAGGCCGAGTTGACCGGTGGTCTGGTCGATGAGTTCGAGTTGCCAGGCCATTAACGTGAAGCAATCCTTGAGCGCATCCAGGGCCTGATCATGCAGGTCCATGTGATTCTGGGCGTGGCTCAGCAATCCATGAATGTGCAGCGAGAATTCCGAAACCGTTGCCAGTGCCAAGGCATCGGCCTTGCTTGCCAGCTTGAGAAGGGTGCTGAGCATGCAATCGATGGCGTCCTTGTCATTGCTGATCAACTGCAAATGACTCAGGCACTCCTCGGACTTGGCCAGGAGTGTTTCAGCCTCGACGAGAAACTCCGGAATCCGCTGGGCCCACTCTTTAGGGTTGTTCGCCATGCTTATCTCCACAACGTCATGTCAGATGAGGGAATGTCGTGTGTGTCGACGAGAACCTTACGTGTCCCGGCGCTGCCATGCCTTGGTGAGATCGCGCTCTGGCAGGCTTGGGCACCGACTGGGGAACTCGAAAGAGTGGATGGCCACTGACCTGCGATCGCACACAAAAGCCTGACTCCGTTCATGCAATGAGAATGGCGTCACATTAATGGCTATTGGATATTGCGAATATCAGGTTGGGCCTGATTGTGCCTAGGGGAATCCCTTACACAGGGGAACCTAACGTGCAAACCAAGGTCGCGCCGCAAGGGATGAAGCAGATGAATTCACGGGGTCAGTAAAGCATGATGTTAATGTGATATCAATGCTTGGGCATGGCATTTTGTCCGGGGGTCAAGATTCGGCAAAAACTGCCGATAACTCTCTTTAGTGAATTCATCAGAACAAGCCCAGGAGTCATTAATGGCCGGCATTCTCGACACGGTAGACCAACGCACGCAACTGGTGGGTGAGAATCGCCTGGAAATTCTCATGTTCCGGCTGGCCGGACGGCAATTGTTCGCGATCAACGTCTTCAAGGTCCAGGAAGTGCTGCAGCTGCCGAAGCTGACCCTGATGCCGCAGCGCCACCCCTTTGTTTGTGGCGTGGTCAACCTGCGTGGCCAGACGCTGCCGGTGATCGACCTGTCCCAGGCCATCGGCATGCGTCCGCTGGTGCCAAGCCCCACCAGTACGATCATCGTCACCGAGTACAACCGCTCGGTGCAGGCATTTCTGGTCGGTGGCGTGGACCGCATCGTCAATATGAACTGGGAAGCCATTCTGCCGCCGCCGACCAGCGCCGGTCGCCAGCATTACCTGACCGCCATCAGCAAGGTCGACGATCAGCTGGTGGAAATCATCGACGTCGAAAAAGTCCTGGCCGAAATCGTGCCGTACAACGCCAAGGTCTCTCGCGACAAACTCGACGATCCGGTTCTGGAGCGCGCCCGTGGCCGTGAAGTGCTGCTGGTGGATGACTCGAACGTGGCTCTGTCGCAATTGCGCGACACCTTGGGTCAGTTGGGCGTGAAAATGCATATTGCCAGTGATGGCTTGAAGGCGCTGAACATGCTCAAGGCCTGGGCTGATACCGGTGTGAACATGACTGACAAGCTGTTGATGATCTTCACCGATGCGGAAATGCCGGAGATGGACGGCTATCGCCTGACCACCGAGATACGCAACGACCCCCGTTTGCGCGGCCTTTATGTAGTCCTGCACACCTCGCTGTCGGGTAGCTTCAATGACTCGATGGTCAAGAAGGTCGGCTGCGACAACTTCCTCTCCAAATTCCAGCCCGACAAACTCGTCGACGTGGTGCGTCAGCGCCTGATGCTCGACGAAGTGCCGGCCTGATAACGATCTGGAAAAACGCGGTGGCAGGGTTTGGGGCTGCTGTGCAGCCCAACGGGGGCAAGCCCCCTCGCCACAGGGTCTTTGATTCGGCGATCAAGCTCGTATAGGGTGGCGTTTTTGCCCACCAGGGAGCTGTGGCCATGCATCTGAGCGCGCTTTATCGTTTTCCGTTGAAATCCGGCAAGGGCGAGACCTTGAATCAGGTCAGCCTGGACAAACTGGGGCTGGACGGCGACCGGCGCTGGATGCTGGTCGACGAGGCCAGCGGGCGTTTTCTGACCCAGCGCGCGGAGGCGAAAATGAGTCAGCTGTCGGCGTTGTGGAACGCAAGCGGTGGCTTGACCCTCAGTGCCCAAGGCCATTCACCGATCGATATCGCCTTGCCCGCCAGCGATGCAGAGCTGCGTGGCGTGACCATCTGGCGCGACACCTTGCGCGTGCCCGATGCCGGCATTGCTGCGGCTGCCTGGGTCAGTGAGTTCATCGGCAAGCCGACGCGTCTGGTGCATGTGCCGCTCGATCGTGCGCGGACCACCCAGGCCGGCTACGGCAAGGACGACGATCAGGTGGCTTTTGCCGACGGTTTTCCGTTGTTGCTGATTGGCCAGGCGTCGCTGGAAGACTTGTCGCAACGGGTCGGGCGACCGCTGGAGATGCTGCGCTTTCGGCCCAATCTGGTGATCGAGGGCAGCGAGGCGTTCGCCGAAGATGGCTGGAAGCGCATCCGCATTGGCGATGTCGAGTTCCGCGTGGTCAAGTCCTGCTCACGTTGCATTCTGACCACCATCGACCCGCAGACCGGCGAACGTAGCGACGACCGCGAACCTCTGGCGACCTTGCAGCAGTATCGGGCTCAAGAGGACGGCGCGATGTTCGGGCAGAACCTGGTCAATGACGGTAACGGTCGGCTCGAAGTCGGCATGCCGGTGACGATCCTCGAATAGCAGCCCTGATAAAAAAAATGCCCGTGTCCAAGAACACGGGCATTTTTTTTCGCTGTGAAACCCTAGGGGGTTAGCCGCGGTATTCGCACAGGTAAGCGGTGTCGACGGCCACTTTCAGCTGGAACTTGCTGTTGGCGGGCACGTTGAACTGGCTGCCGGCGGCGAAGGTTTGCCAGTCGCTGCTGTCAGGCAGTTTGACGGTCAGGGCGCCGGACACCACGTGCATGATTTCACGTTGGCTGGTGCCGAATTCGTATTCGCCCGGTGCCATGACGCCGATGGTCGCCGGACCTTCAGCGGTGCCAAAGGCGATCGACTTGACGGTGCCGTCGAAGTACTCGTTGACTTTAAACATGGGCGATTCCTCGAAAAGGGCTAAAAAGGGCCGGCCAGTATGCACAAGGTGTCGATAGGCGTCACCTCCTGCACTCAAGGATTGGCGGGGAAAATCAGCGGCAACAGGCGCGCGGTATTGCGCGCATCCTCCAGCGCCCGATGCTGCTGACCGTTGAACTGCAGGCCCGCCAGTTGCAGGGCGCCATTAAGCCCCAGCGGGCGCTCCAGTCGACAGGCCTTGGCGAAACGTTGCTTGAGATTCATGTGCGGCACTCGGTTCAGGGCGCTGTCGAGTTGCAGCCGCTGCCATTCCTGAAGCAGCTGTTTGCGGTCGTAGTCACCCCAACTGGCCCAGCCTTCCAGATTCGAGAGATGTTGGTCGAGCCAGTGTTCGAACGAAACCCAGACGTCGCTCAGGGGCTGGGCAGCATCGACATTGGCCTGGGTGATGTGGGTCAATTCGCGGCAAAACGGGGTCAACAGGGGCCGACGCAACGGGCGCACGAAGCACTGGAAGTGATCCAGTTCCCGGCCTTTGCGGTCCACGAGGGTGGCGCCGATTTCGATGATTTCCATTTCTGTTACTGGCCAGCCGCCCTCATCGGTGGTGGCTTCCAGATCAATGACCAGCCAGTGAGGCATTGCAGGTTTCCTGGTATCCGCATCCTGATAGGGCTTGAGCGTAGCCAAACCCGGCGGATCCGCCTAGCGGCTTATTCGACCTCCAACAGAATCTGACGATTTTTTACCTGGTCGCCGACCCTGACCTGCAAGCGCTTGAGCACGCCGTCGATACCCGATTTGAGTGGATGCTCCATTTTCATCGCTTCAAGCACCACCAGCAGCTGTCCTTTGCTGACCGGGCTGCCCTCACTGACCAATACGTCGACGATCGCCCCGTCCATCGGCGCCTTGAGCGTGCCGGAGCTGACACTGGCCTGGCCGCTGACCAGCGCCCGGGTCCGATCGACCAGTCGCAGGCTGCCGGGGCGCGTGAACAACCAGAGTTGCCCGGCTTCGAGGCGGTAGGCATGGCGTTGGCGGATGCCGTCGATTTGCAGGGTGGCCCAGCGTCCGTCGCACTGGATGACCTTCAGTTCGAGGGGCCGGGCGCCAACCTGAACACGGTAGGGCTTGCCAGGTTCAGCGTGCAGTTCGACCGGCCAGGCCTGATCCTCCAGGCCGATCCGATAGTGCAGAGGCACGCTGGCATTGTTGCGCCAACCGGCCAGCGGGGCGGGGTGGGCCTGCGCTGATGCTTGATAAAAAAGCACCGCGGCGATGGCCAGCTCGTCGGCGCTCGGCGTATGAGGGTGCAGGCAGGGATGGTCGGCGAAGTTCGTGGGGATGAACCCGGTGCTGAACTCGCCACTGATGAACTGGGGGTGTTCCAGCAGATTGGCGAGCAAGCGCTGATTGCTCTGCACGCCCAGCAGCACACTGTCCTGTACCGCCCGCAGCAACTTGCGCCGGGCTTCTTCACGGGTGGCACCGTGGGCGATGAGCTTGCCCAGCAGCGGGTCATAGAACGGGCTGACAGACTGGCCTTCGATCAGGCCATGGTCGATCCGTACGCTGCCCTGGATCGCTGGCTCCCAGGCCACGATTCGACCGGTTTGCGGCAGAAATCCCTGGGCCGGATCTTCGGCGTACAGGCGCACTTCCATGGCATGCCCGTTGAGCTGCACCTGTTCCTGTCGTAGCGGCAGCGGTTGCCCTTCGGCGATGTGTAATTGCCAGGCCACCAGATCGAGGCCGGTGATCAGTTCAGTCACCGGGTGTTCCACTTGCAACCGGGTGTTCATCTCCAGGAAGTAAAACCGGCCGTGAGCATCCAGCAGGAATTCCACAGTGCCAGCCCCCACGTAATTCACCGCGCGACCCGCCTTGAGCGCCGCCTCGCCCATGGCCTGGCGCAACTCGGTGGTCATCGCCGGGCAGGGCGCTTCTTCGATGATTTTCTGGTGGCGGCGCTGGATCGAACAGTCGCGCTCGCCGAGGTGGATCAGGTTGCCGTGCTGGTCGCCGAACACCTGAATTTCAACGTGACGCGGATCGATCAAGGCTTGTTCGAGGATCAATTCGTCGCTGCCAAACCCGTGCAGCGCTTCGGAGCGTGCGCTACGGAGCTGTTCCGGCAATTCGGCGGCGCTGTGCACCAGGCGCATGCCGCGACCGCCACCGCCGGCACTGGCCTTGATCATCAGCGGATAGCCGATGCGTTCGGCTTCGCGGCGCAGGGTGGCGTCGTCCTGTTCGCTGCCCTGATAGCCTTTGATGCAGGGCACGCCGGCTTTGATCATGGCCAGTTTCGACAGCCGTTTACTGCCCATCAGCTCGATGGCTTCGGAGCTGGGACCGATAAAGATGATGCCGGCTTGTTGGCAGGCGAGGGCGAAGCCTGAGTTTTCCGAGAGGAAGCCGTAACCGGGATGGATTGCATCGGCACCGGTGCGCCGGGCGGCGTCGATGATGGCCGGGATGTCCAGATAAGACTGCTGCACCGGGGCTGGGCCGATGTTCACGGCTTCGTCGGCCATCTGCACGTGCAGCGCATCGGCGTCGGCGTCGCTGAATACGGCGACGGTGCGGTAGCCCAGCTCTTGCGCGGTGCGCTGGACACGGCAGGCGATTTCACCGCGGTTGGCGATCAGGATTTTTTTGAGGGCGGGCATCGGTTATTCCCTTGGTTTTTTGCGGTGAATGTAAGGGCTTGCTCGCGAAGCTCTTAAACGGACCACCCTGGTTTGCGCTTCTGCACAAAAGCCATCGTCCCCTCGATCCCTTCAGCCCCGGTCACTGCTTCGCTGAACCACTCGGCTGCCTGATCCAGCAGATCATCCGAGGGTTGTCCGGCACTCGCCAGCAACAGCTTTTTGGTCGCCGCGTTCGCCCCCGGTGCGCAACACAACACATGGGCCAGCACCTCATCGAGGCGTTCGGCCAAGGCTTGTGGGTCATGTTCGACAAAATGCACCAGCCCCATGCGCCGCGCCTGGGTGCCATCGAAGCGTGCGGCGGTCAGGGCCAGTCGGCGGGCCTGGGTCAGGCCGATGCGTTGCACCACGTAAGGCGCGATCTGCGCCGGCAACAGGCCGAGGCTGGTTTCCGGCAGGCCGAACTGCGCCTGATGATCGGCCATCGCGATGTCGCTGACGCAAGCCAGGCCGAAGCCGCCGCCAAGCACCGCACCTTGCAGCACCGTCATCACCACTTGCGGCGCGCGTTGCACCTCTTGCAGTAGCGCACCGAACGCACGGTTCAAATCGCGGTAGGCGGGCTGGCCTTGAGCGCGGGCGTTGGCCATGTCCTTGATGTCGGCACCGGCACAAAAATGCCCGCCGGCACCGCCGATCACTAGCGCACGAATCTGCCGATCATCGCGAACCGCCGCCAGCACCGCACGCAGTTCGGTGACCATCTGCAAGCTCATGGCATTACGGCTTTCGGGACGATTGAGGGTGATGTGCAGCACGCTGTCATGCAGGCCGAGCAACAGGGTTTGACAGGTGGGGAGGGTGCTCATTTGTTTTTCCCCGGCAGGATGCCCATGAGTTTGCAGATGATCCCCAGCATGATTTCGTCGGCACCGCCGCCAATCGATACCAGCCGCACATCGCGGTAAGCCCTGGCCACCGGGTTGTCCCACATGAAGCCCATGCCGCCCCAGTATTGCAGGCAACTGTCGCTGACTTCCCGGCCCAGTCGCCCGGCCTTGAGTTTGGCCATGGAGGCCAGACGGGTGACGTCCTGGCCTTTGATGTATTGCTCGGTGGCCTGGTAGACCAGCGCCCGCAGGCATTCGATTTCGGTTTGCAGCTCGGCCAGGCGAAAGTGGATGACCTGGTTGTCGATCAGCGCGTTGCCGAAGGTTTTACGCTCCTTGCAGTACTCGATGGTGCTGTCGACGCAGTACTCCAGGCCTTTGATCATGTTCGCCGCGCCGAACAGCCGTTCTTCCTGGAACTGCAGCATCTGCATCATGAACCCCGCGCCTTCGTGGCCGATGCGGTTGCGTTGCGGCACGCGCACGTTATCGAAAAACACCTGGGCGGTTTCCGAGCTGCGCATGCCGAGCTTGTCCAGGTGCGAGCTGAGGCTGATCCCGGGGCTGCTCATCGGCACCATGATCAGCGACTTGTTGATGTGCGGTTTGTCGTCCGAGGTGTTGGCCAGCAGGCAGATGAAATCGGCGCTCGGCGAGTTGGTGATCCACATCTTGCTGCCGTTGATCACGTAGTCGTCGCCGTCCTTGCGGGCGGTGGTTTTCAGCCCGGCGACGTCGGAGCCGGCGCCGACTTCGGAAACGCCGATGCAGCCGACCTGCTCGCCGGTGATCGCCGGCCGCAGGAATTCTTCGCGCAGTTCATCGGAGCCGAAACGCGCCAGGGCCGGGGTGCACATGTCGGTCTGCACGCCGATGGACATCGGAATGCCGCCGCAATGAATGGTGCCGAACTCTTCGGCCGCCACAATCGAATAACTGTAATCGAGGCCCATTCCGCCGAATTTTTCCGGTTTGGAAATCCCCAGCAAACCGAGCTCGCCGGCCTTGCGGAAGATCTCATGGATCGGAAAGCGCCCGGCCTTTTCCCATTCCTCGACGTGGGGATTGATTTCATGATCGACGAATTGGCGGACGGTGCGGCGCAGTGCTTCGTGTTCCTGGGTGAAGATCATTTTTATTGTTCTCCTGATCGCCCTTAGAAGCGGGCGACACCAAAGCTGTTGGGTTGCAGCGCCCGAACCTCGGCCTCATGGCAGATGTCCAGCAAGTATCCAAGCAACGTGCGGGTATCCCGTGGATCGATCAGCCCGTCATCCCACAGGTTGGCGCTGCCATATAGCGCGGTGGACTGGCTATCGAGTTTCTGCGCGGTGACCTGTTCCAGCATGTCGAGCATTTTTGGGTCGGGCACCAATCCGTCCTTGAGTTGTTTGGCTTCGGTGACGATCCGCAGCACTTTGCCGGCCTGGGCGCCGCCCATCACCGCGGTGCGGCTGTTGGGCCAGGCGAAGATGAAGCGCGGGTCGAGACCGCGGCCGCACATCGCGTAATTGCCGGCACCGTAGGAACCGCCGACGACGATTGTCAGTTTAGGCACCCGGGCATTGGCCACCGCTTGAATCATTTTCGCGCCGTGCTTGATCACGCCTTGCTGTTCCGACTCGGTGCCGACCATGAAGCCGGTGGTGTTGTGGAAAAACAGCAGCGGCGTCTGGCTCTGGTCGCAGAGTTGAATGAACTGCGCGGCCTTGCTCGCGCCTTTGGGGGTGATCGGGCCGTTGTTGCCGATGAAACCGCAGGCTCGACCCTGGATCTGCAAATGCCCGCACACCGTCTGCTGATCGAACTCGCTTTTGAATTCGAGGAAGTTCGAAGCGTCGGCAACCCGCGCGATGATTTCACGCACGTCGTAAGGTTTTTTCGGGTCATCCGGGATCAGCCCCAGCAGTTCGTCGATGGGGTAGAGGGGCTCTTCCCACCGACGTTCCGGTAACCACGGCAACTGATCGTTCCACGGCAACAGACTGACAATCTCGCGCACCTGGCGCACGCCATCGGCATCGTTCTCGGCCAGGTATTCGGCGGTGCCGGCGGTTTGTGCATGCATCTCGGCACCGCCCAGTTCTTCGTCGGTGGCGACTTCACCGGTGGCTGCCTTGAGCAGCGGGGGGCCGGCGAGAAACAGCTTGGCCTTGCCGCGCACCACCACCACGTAATCCGACAACCCTGGCTGGTAAGCACCGCCCGCCGTGGCCGAGCCGTGGACCACGGTGATCTGCGGCAAGCCCATCGCCGACATCCGCGCCTGATTGGCAAAGCTGCGCGCGCCTTCGACGAAAATTTCCGCCGCATAGTTGAGGTTGGCGCCACCGCTCTCGGCGAGGGTGATCACCGGTAGTTTGTTTTCCATGGCGATCTGCTGCAGACGCAGGGACTTTTTCAGGCCGCTGGGGGAAATGGTGCCGCCCTTGATCGCGCTGTTGTTCGCCACCACCAGCACCCGCACGCCGGATACGTAACCGATCCCGGCGATCAAACCGCCGCCGGCCGCGCTGCCGTCCTTGTCGTCGTGCAGCTTGTAGCCGGCCAGGCTCGCCAGCTCGAGGAATGGCGCGCCGGGATCAAGCAGCAGGTTCAGCCGCTCCCGGGGCAGCAATTGCCCGCGCTTGTCGAACCTCGGTTTGGCTTCTGTGGCTTTATTCAACAGGTTCTGTTCGAGCTGGCGGACCTGCTCGATGCCGGCCAGCATGGCCGCACGGTTGCGGGCGAATGGTTCGCTGAACGGGTCTATCTGGGACTGGATGACCGGCATGGTTATTCCTTGTCCTTCGGTTCGTCTGGTTTGGAGGCGTCCGGCCTGAGTACTTCAGGTAAATAGGCGCGGTGAAAGCCGTTGTACGAGTGACTGTTCTGCGCCTTGTGCATTGGCCAGGCCCGCCCGCCGAGGCTGGCGGCACCGTCGATGCGCAACGTGCTGCCGCTGACAAACGCCGCTGCCGGGCTGAGCAGGAACACAATCGCCGCGCTGATTTCCGATTCGGTGCCGATGCGCTTGAGCGGCACGTGTTCGCACAGCGTCGGAATCACCGCCCGGAACGCGCCTTCGTAGGTGTCCATGCCGCTGGACGCGACCCAGCCCGGCGCGACGGCGTTGACCCGCACGCCGGCGTAGCCCCATTCGAACGCGGCGGTCTTGGTGAAGTTGTCCATGCCCGAGCGCGCCGCGCCCGAATGGCCCATGCCGGGCATGCCGCCCCACATGTCGGCGAGCATGTTGACGATGGCACCGCCGTGCTTGCTCATGGACTGATTGAACACCTCCCGGGCCATCAGAAAACCACCCACCAGGTTGGTGCGCAGGATGGTTTCGAAACCTTTCTGATTGATCGACGCCAGCGGCGACGGGTACTGCCCGCCAGCATTGTTGACCAACCCATGAATCGGCCCGTGTTCGCGGATCAGCTCGCTGACCAGTTGCGTGACGGCGTCTTCGTTGCGGATATCGCAGACCTGCCAACTGGCTTTACCGCCGTCTTCGGTGATTTCGGCGCTGACCTTTTTCAATTTGTCGGCATTGCGTCCCACCAGCAGCACTTGCGCGCCGAGGGCCGCGAGCTCATGGGCGGTGCAACGACCGATGCCGCTACCGCCTCCGGTGACGATGATGGTTTGGCCGGCGAACAGGTCGGGTTTGAAAATCGAGTCATAGGCCATGGCGACAGTCCTCTAATTGAACTGATCGGCGATGCGCTGGGGCACCGGAATCTGGATTTCCAACAGTTGTTGGGCGAACGCCTTGCCCTGCGGATCGATCCGCAGGCTGGCCACGCCACCGCCGCCGAGTGCGTTTTCCAGAAGAAAATTAAAGCTCTGAGTGCCGGGTAAATACCAGCGTTCGACGCGTCCGTGAATCGGGTCGAGGACATGGCTCATCCAGTCGACCATCACCTCGGGTGTCAGTGTTTCGGCGATCCACGGCAGGTAGTCGGGGTGGCGGGCCATGACGCCGATGTTGCTGTGGTTACCCTTGTCGCCGGAGCGCGCCACGGCGAGTTTGATCAAGGCCACGCTGGCGTCGGCACGCTCTGTGGCTTTGGGTGGGTCGAACGGCAGCGGCAAGTCAGCTGGGTCGAGCGCATCGAGGGCGGGCAGGGCACACGGATGGCGCTCACCGGCAAGGTCGATCTCCAAGGTGCAGGCGGTTTTGTCGATCAGGAACGAAAACAGCCGGATCAACGGATACACCGTCGGCCGCCCGCCGACGATTCCCGTCAGCCCAGGCGCCATACCGGTGGCAGCCTGAGCGATTTCCCGGGAGAACAGAATCAAGGCCTGCTTGCTCGGATGGCGCACGGCGAGTTTGATCACCACTTCGCGGCTGTCCTGGCGCTGGCCGTGGGGGCCGTAAGTGGCTTCGCTGCCCAGCAGTTCGATGTTCACCTCGCTGTAGGGCGCCCAGCCGCGCTGGTTAAACATTTCCGAGGTCTTGTTGATGATCGCCTGGCTGACCCGTCGGGCCTTGGCCACGGCATCGATCCCGGCGATCAGGCAACTGGCGGTGCAGCGGAAACCGTCCGGGTACGTTGCGCTGACCTTGTACTGAGCGGTCGGTGGCAAGCCTTTCGCGCCATGCACCTGAACCGCGTTTTTGCCTTGTTGCACGAGTTTGACCTGACTGAAATCGCACACCACATCGGGCAGCAAATAGGCCTGCGGATCGCCGATTTCATAGAGCATCTGCTCGCCTACCGTCAGGGGCGTGACCAGGCCGCCGGAGCCGTCGGGTTTGCTGACGATGAACTGGCTGTCGGCACCGACTTCGACGATCGGAAAACCGATGTGTTCGTAGTCGGGCACGTCGTGCCAATCGGTGAAATTACCGCCGGTGCACTGGGCGCCACATTCGATCAGATGCCCGGCCAATGCGGCTTGGGCGAGTTTGTCGTAGTCGTGCCACGACCAGCCAAACTCATGCATCAGCGCGGCGCTGACCACGGCGCTGTCGACTACGCGCCCGGTGATCACAACGTCGGCGCCCAGGCGCAGGGCTTCGACGATGCCCGGTGCGCCGAGGTAGGCGTTGGTCGACACGCACATAGGCGGCAGGGGTGCGCCACTGAACATCTCATGGATGCCCAGGTTGCTCAGGTGTTTGAACTGCGGTTGTAGGTCGTCACCCGACAGCACGGCGATTTTCAGCGCCACCCCGGCCTTGTCGCAGGCCGCTTGCAGGGCTGCGGCGCAGGCCTGTGGATTAACCCCGCCGGCATTGCTGATCACCCGGATCTGTTGTTTTGCGAGCTGCTCGAGGAGGGGGTTGAGGACTTCGATGAAGTCGCTGGCGTAGCCGGTGGCGGGGTCTTTCATCCGCGCCCCGGCCATGATCGACATTGTTATTTCGGCCAGATAATCGAACACCAGATAGTCCAGTCCCCCGCCCTCCACCAGTTGCGCGGCGGCGGTCGAGGTGTCGCCCCAGAATGCACTGGCACAACCGATGCGAATTGTTTTAGGCACAGTCAACTCCATAGCCACCTGCGACAGAAGTGCTTCGAGACTACCAAGCAAGCGCTTGGTTTGTAAACGCCTTGATTATCTTCTTCCCGAGCGCTTGCTTGGTCGCCCCCGCCAGCTTAAATTGCCCGCGCAACCCTGCTGTTTTAACGGGCAGCGGCGCATTTGATTGATCGACTGTAGGAGAGAACGGGTGGACGAGCAAAAAGCCCTGAGGGTGATGCGCGAATTGGTCGACAGCGGCCAATTGACCGACCCCGACAGCGCCCGCGGCAAACTGCTGCAAGTGGCCGCTCACCTGTTTCGCAACAAAGGTTATGAACGCACCACCGTGCGTGACCTGGCCAGTGCGGTGGGCATTCAGTCAGGCAGCATTTTTCATCACTTCAAAAGCAAGGACGAGATTCTGCGGGCAGTGATGGAGGAGACCATTCGCTACAACACCGCGTTGATGCGTGCAGCGCTGGCCGAGGCCGGCAATGTGCGCGAGCGGGTGCTGGCGCTGATTCGCTGCGAATTGCAGTCGATCATGGGCGGCAGTGGCGAGGCCATGGCGGTGCTGGTGTATGAGTGGCGTTCGCTGTCTGAGGAAGGTCAGGCGCAGGTTCTGGCGTTGCGCGATATTTATGAAGCCATCTGGCTGCAGGTGCTGGGAGAAGCCAAGGACGCCGGTTTTATCCGGGGCGACGTGTTCATCACCCGCCGCTTCCTGACGGGCGCACTCTCCTGGACCACCACCTGGTTTCGCGCCGATGGCAGTATGAACCTCGATCAATTGGCCGATGAAGCGCTGATTTTGGTGCTTGAAGAACGGTAAGAGCCGTCTATCTCGGCAAGAAACTGGCTAAGTTGACGAAACAGCCTAGTTTGTATGCATTGGTGAGTATTTTTTTTGGGGAGTGTGCTGTTTTGATGTCTTCATCAATTCGAATGGCGTCGCGGCTTTTGCTGGCGGCGCTTGCGGTGTGCTGGGTGTTGCCATCTCAGGCCGCGCAACAGGTGCGGGTCGGGGCCGCCCATTTTCCACCCTATACCGTGCGCCCGGAGTCCGGTGCCGACACCGGTCTGCTGCCGCAACTGGTGGAAGCGTTGAATCAGCTGCAAACCGATTATCAGTTTGTGCTGGTGCCCACCTCGATTCCCCGGCGTTTCAATGACTTCAAGGAAGGCCGGGTCGATATGGCGATTTTCGAGAACCCGGAGTGGGGCTGGAAGGACATTCCGCATACCGATGTCGACATGGGCCTGGAAGATGCAGAAATCTTTGTCGCGCAGAAGCAACCCGGTCGCGATGAGAACTACTTCAAGGATCTGGCGAGCAAGCGCCTGGCGCTGTACAGCGGCTATCACTACGAGTTTGCCAATTTCAACGCCGATCCCAAGTACCTGGCCGACACTTACAACGCCACGCTGACCTATTCCCACGACAGCAACCTGCTGATGGTGCTGCGCGGGCGAGCGGACATTGCCCTGGTGACACGCTCTTATCTGAGCGATTACCTGCTGCGCAACGAAAAAGTCGGCGAGCAGTTGCTGGTGTCGCAACGCATCGATCAGGTCTATCACCATTACGCGCTGATTCGTCCAGAGGCGCCGATTACGGGGGAAGCATTCGGCAAGTTGCTGCAAGGCCTGCGAAACAACGGCCAGATGCTGAAGATTTTCGATCCCTACAAAATTGCCCTGGTGCCGGTGGGCAAGCACTGACAGATAGAGTTTCCGGGGGCAGGGGGGGGCGGACGACCATTCATCTGGTATTTATGTTTTGCTGTTCGAATGGTCGAATTGACAGTAGACGCTTCCCCTCACGTGGTCTTAGCTCCTTTCCTGTGTCCGACCCCATGGAGGGGTTGGCGCTCATTCAGAAAGGATTTCTGTCATGACAAACCCCGCGTTGGTTTCTCTCTCCTGTGTGCCCGCTCCTGTGGTGCCACAAGCCGTCAACGATGTACTCGTTCTGAAAAAACCTGATGATTCGGCCGGTGTCACGGTCGAGGTGGCGCGTTGGCCATTCATGGTGGTTAATCAAAAGACAACGCTGCATGTCTGCGGTCAACAAGCCGACGGCTCGCCAGTGATGCTGCGAGTGGCCGACGCCGAGCCCGTCACGCAACAAGAGTTCCAGGAGGGCTGGCGTCGCAATATTGCCTGGGCGTCTTTGCAGAATCTGAAAGACGGGAGCCATCTCGCGTTTGTTTTTCAGGCGGCGCTGGATGGAGGCAGTTGTGCTGGCCCGGTGCTGTTCCCGACATTGTGTCTTGAGGTCCAGGCGCCTTTCGACGATACAACGACCTTCTCGGCAACAGACGGTACCAATAACTGGAATGGTTGGATGAGGGGCGACGCTGCGACTGATCCACGGGATCTCACCATCACCAAAGATGGAGATATCTACGTATTATTCGACAACACCTACACCAACAACTCTGCCGGCACGGTGTTGAAAAAGACCTTTCAGGGGCTGGAAGTGGGTCGGTCCTATGAGTTCGGGGTGACCGTGCGCAGGTGGAACAACAGCTATTCGGTTCCGGTGCTGTCACTCAACAGCGGAGCGCAAGTCATTGCCCCCGCGACGGAAATTTCGTCAATGGCCTGGGCTCCGCTCAAAGGCACGTTTACCGCGAGTGCATCACAGATGGAGTTGCAGATCGTTAACCATGTCGCCACCGGAAACGGCAATGACTATGCCTTCCGCGAAATCTGGGTCAGGTCGATCTAGCACCTGCGTAACGTCAATGGCCTGGAACTGATCCAGGCTGTGCATGCCACCGCGAATGCTGATTAAGGTTCGCGGTATTTTTCGTTAAATTTCCATGTCCGGCTCACGTCACCTCAGTTAACTGTCGACGATTACCGTGAGCCCGACCCATGTCCAATCTGAATGACCTGACCGCCCTGGCCTTGCCGTCAGGCAACCGTCTTGTAGCCGATGAAACCGCAAGTCGCCTGAGCCTCAGTCTGGAAGGGCAGCCGCTGATCGAACTGCGGCTGACCCGTGAGCCCGAGTTGCATCTGTGGCTGGAGGAGTGCTTTGGCCGTCCTGACGGTCAAGCATTCTGGGCGGCCTGTTATTGGCTGTTTGCCCGTGATGCGCAGTGTCAGCGTCTGACCTGGCACCTCGATCAAGTGCCCACTGAAGCCTTGCTCAGCGGGTTGCTGATCGCGACCGACGTCAACGGTCAATATCGCTGTGAACGCACGCTGTTCTGGCAATTGCCTCAGCCTTGGCTGGGTGAGTCGTTGACCGATAGCTATCCGCAGCAGATGGTCATCAGTGACGGCAAGCGCCATCCCCTGCGTGCGGTGAAACCCCGTGGTGAGGTCTATCGACGCTTCGATGCGCGGCTCGGTGCGTGGGTCTCCTTGCGCACGGTAGAAATTGAGCATGACCTGGCGCGTTTCAACCGCTGGCAGAACAGCCCGCGGGTCGCGAGTTTCTGGCAGGAGGAGGGCAGCCTCGAGAAGCATCGGGAATACCTCGGCAAACTCGAAGCCGACCCGCACACCTTGACCCTGATCGGTTGCTTCGATGATCAGCCGTTTGCCTACTTTGAAGCCTACTGGGCCAAGGAAGATCGCATTGCGCCGTTCTATGACGCCGGCGATTACGACCGTGGCATTCACATGCTGGTGGGTGAGGAAGATCACCGTGGCCCGCACAAGGTGGCGAGTTGGTTATCGGCGCTGGTGCACTACCTGTTTCTCGATGATCCGCGCACTCAACGGGTGGTCGCCGAACCTCGCGCCGACAACGCGAAGATGATCGGGCATCTGCATAATCAGTGTTTTCACTGCGAGAAAGAGTTCGACTTCCCGCACAAGCGCGCGGCGCTGATGGTGCTGGGGCGTGAGCGTTTTTTTGATCGGTGTTCGTTGGCTTGAGTCAGTCTTCGCGGGCAAGTCGGATCGCCGCACCGCTCGCTCCTACAGTGACAGGCAATATTCCCTGTGGAGCGAGGCTTGCCCGCGAAGCGTTTAACGACGGGCGAAGGTATCGGCACGATTGCCCGACACCTTGCGGCAATGCACCAGCGCATCACGAATCATGAAGTTCACCAGGGTCGGCGAGACGCCCAGTTCCTTGGCGATGTCTTTTTGCGGCACGCCGTGCAGGCGGTACATCTCGAAGGCGTAACGGGTGCGGCTGGGCAGCTCCGTCAGTGCATCGGCAATGTTTTCCAGGGTCGAGAAATTCATGTGCGAGGTTTCCGGCGAAGCGCCTTGGATCACCACGTTCAGGCCTTCTTCTTCCGGGCCCGAATACTTCTGCTCCAGCGCCTGCTTGCGGTAGTGATCGATCGCCAGGTTGCGCACGATCTGGAACAGGTAACTGAGCTGCGCCTTGATGGACGAGGTGATCTGCGGCGCCGATTGCAACCGGAAGAACGCATCCTGCACCACGTCTTCGGCGCGGGATCGGCAGCCGGTAATGCGGGCGGCAATCTTGACCAGAATCATTCGGTTGTCGACGAAGGCCTGAAGTAGCGGTGAATCGCACCTGCTTGTGGATACTTGTTCCGTCATTGGAAATCACCTTGCTGCAAATAGGGTCGTGGGACGACAAGGGGGTCGGAGCCGTCCTACATATCGAGCGACAAATTATGTTGAATGATAATGATTGTCAATTGAGAAAGAGAATTAATGCTCCGTTGCGGTGCGGACCGAGAACGGCGACACGCTGACTCACCCACCGGCCACAAGCCTGCCGGCGCTCAAGCCCGGCGACTAATTATTCCAAGACCTCATCCGTTCTCATTGGTGAATGGCTGCGGGCGCAAGCCCCGGCCAGAACAGCATTCCCAATGCCTTGCGCGGTCGGCGAAGACCGCGTCCTGCATGCCCATGAACGGGCGTGACGTACGAAAACCGATTCCACTTGCAAGCCGAATTCAGGCAGGAAACCTCATGACCGACGCGTTCGAACTCCCCAGCACACTGGTCCAAGCCCTCCAGCGCCGCGCGGCCCTGACGCCGGACCGGGTGGCCTTGCGTTTTCTTGCCGAAGCCCAGGATCAGGCTGTGGTGCTCAGTTATCGTGAGCTGGACCAACGGGCGCGAACCATTGCCGGCGCGTTGCAGGCCCAGGCGTCGCTCGGTGATCGCGCGGTGCTGCTGTTTCCCAGCGGTCCGGATTACGTCGCGGCGTTCTTTGGTTGCCTGTACGCCGGGGTGATCGCGGTGCCGGCCTATCCGCCGGAATCGACCCGTCGTCATCATCAGGAACGCCTGCTGTCGATCATCAGCGATGCCGAGCCGCGCCTGCTGTTGACCAGCGCCGACCTGCGCGACGCCTTGTTGCAAATCAACGGGGCGCCGCCGCTGCTATGTGTCGACACCCTCGACAACGCCCTGGCTGAACGCTGGGTTGCGCCGGACCTGCAAGGCGAGCACATCGCTTTCCTGCAATACACCTCCGGCTCCACCGCTTTGCCTAAAGGTGTGCAAGTCAGCCACGGCAACCTGGTGGCCAACGAACGATTGATTCGTCACGGCTTTGGCATTGACCTCAATCCTGATGACGTGATCGTCAGCTGGCTGCCGCTGTACCACGACATGGGCCTGATCGGTGGTCTGCTGCAGCCGATTTTCAGTGGTGTGCCGTGCGTGTTGATGTCGCCGGCGTACTTCCTCGGTCGCCCGTTGCGCTGGCTGGAAGCGATCAGCGAGTACGGCGGCACCATCAGTGGCGGGCCGGACTTCGCCTATCGACTGTGCAGCGAGCGCGTCAGCGAATCGGCTCTGGAGCGCATTGATTTGAGCGGCTGGCGCGTGGCGTATTCCGGTTCCGAACCGATTCGCCTCGACACCCTGGAACGCTTCGCCGAGAAGTTCTCGGCCTGTGGTTTTACGCCAGACAGCTTCATGGCTTCTTACGGCCTCGCGGAAGCGACACTGTTCGTTGCCGGCACTCCGCGCGGTCAGGGCATTCCGGCGTTGCGCGTGGACGATCAGGCCTTGGCGCAAAACCGCGCCGAACCGGGCGACGGCAGTCCGGTCATGAGTTGCGGCATCAACCAGCCGGATCATGCGGTGCTGATTGTCGATTCGGTATCGTTCGAAGAACTCGCCGACAACGCGGTCGGTGAAGTCTGGGCCGCCGGGCCGAGCATCGCCCATGGCTACTGGCGCAACCCTGAAGCCACGGCCAAGACCTTCGTCCAGCACGCGGGCCGCACCTGGCTGCGCACCGGCGACCTGGGCTTTTTGCGTGACGGTGAACTGTTCATCACCGGGCGCCTGAAAGACATGCTGATCGTTCGTGGTCACAACCTCTATCCGCAGGACATCGAGCAGACCATCGAGCGCGAAGTGGAGGTGGTGCGCAAGGGGCGTGTGGCCGCGTTCGCGGTCAATCTCGAGGGTCAGGAAGGCATCGGCATTGCCGCGGAAATCAGCCGCAGCGTGCAGAAAATCCTGTCGTCCGAGGCGCTGATCAAAGCCATCCGCCAAGCGGTGGCCGAGGCGTATCAGGAGGCGCCGAGCGTGGTGGTGCTGCTCAATCCGGGGGCACTGCCCAAGACCTCCAGCGGCAAGTTGCAACGTTCGGCCTGCCGCAATCGCCTGGCCGATGGCAGCCTCGACAGCTATGCGGTTTTCCCGTCGGCAGCGAACGAAAGTGAAGGCAGCAGCGAGTCGAGTTCAGAACTGCAAACCCTGATCGGCCAGATCTGGTGCGAGCAATTGCAGGTCAAACAAGTCAACGCCGACGATCATTTCTTCCTGCTCGGCGGTAACTCCATCGCCGCTACTCAAGTGGTCGCACGCCTGCGTGAAACGTTGGCTCTGGAGCTGAATCTGCGTCTGTTGTTCGAAGCGCCAACCCTCGGCGCGTTCGCCGCCGCGGTCGCCCGGCAACAACAGGACGGCGGCCTCGCCCAAGGCGCGATCACTCAGCTGTCGCGCAACGACGCCATGCCGCAATCCCTGGCGCAAAACCGTTTGTGGATCACCTGGCAACTCGACCCGCAGAGCAGCGCCTACAACATTCCCGGCGCCTTGCGCCTGCGCGGCGAACTGGACGAAGACGCCTTGCGCGCCAGTTTCCAGCAACTGATCGAACGTCACGAATCCCTGCGCACGCGGTTTTTCGAGCGCGACGGTGTGGCCCTGCAACGGGTCGATGCTGCCGCTGAATTCAATCTTCAAGTGATCGACATCAGCGACGTGCCGGCCGCCGAGCGTGAAGTCCGCGCGCAACAAATCCGCGAGGACGAAGCCCGCACCCGGTTCGACCTGGAGAACGGCCCGCTGCTGTGGGTGACCCTGGTGCGCCTCGATGATGAGGATCATCAACTGCTGGTGACGATGCACCACATCATCGCCGATGGCTGGTCGCTGAACGTGCTGATCGAGGAGTTCTCGCGCCTGTATACGGCCGCCTCTCAAGGCCAGACCGCCAGCCTTCCAGCCTTGCCGACGCAATACGCCGACTACGGCAGTTGGCAGCGCCAGTGGCTGGCGCAAGGGGAGGGCGAACGGCAACTCGCTTACTGGAAAGAGCAGTTGGGTGATGAGCATCCGACCCTGAGCCTGGCCACCGACCACCCACGTTCGGCACAACACACCCACAGCGCCGCCCGCCACACCCTGCGGTTGGACGCGAGCCTGAGCAACGCCATTCGCCAGACCGCCCAGGCTCATGAGTCGACGCCGTTCATGCTGTTGCTCGCGGCGTTCCAGAGCCTGCTGCATCGCTACAGCGGCCAGCGCGACATCCGCATCGGCGTGCCGAATGCCAACCGTCCACGGCTGGAAACCCAGGGGCTGATCGGCTTCTTCATCAACACCCAGGTGCTGCGTGCGGAAGTGGATTCGCGTCTGCCATTCGTGGAGTTGCTGGCGCAAACCCGTCAAGCCGCCTTGGGTGCGCAAGCGCATCAGGACTTGCCGTTCGAGCAACTGCTCGAGGCCTTCCCCCAGGCCCGCGAACAAGGCTTGTTCCAGGTCATGTTCAACCATCAGCAACGGGATCTCGGCGCTCTGCGTCGTCTGCCGGGGCTGCTCGCCGAAGAGCTGCCGTGGCACAGCCGCGAAGCCAAGTTCGACCTGCAACTGCACAGCGAAGAAGACCGCAACGGACGCTTGAGCCTGTCGTTCGACTACGCCAGCGAGTTGTTTGACGCGGCGACCATCGAGCGTCTGGCCGAGCATTTCGCCAACCTGCTGCGAGCCGTCTGTGAGCGTCCGCAACAAGCGATCGGCGATCTGCAACTGCTGACCGCCGCCGAACAGGCTCAGCAAAATGACTGGAGCGTTGCTCCGTGCAACCCGGCACAGCAGTGGTTGCCGGAACTGCTCAACGAACAAGTACGCCAGACCCCGGAACGCATCGCGTTGCTGTGGGACGGCGGCAGCCTGGACTTCGCCGAACTGCATACTCAGGCCAACCGCCTGGCGCATTACCTGCGCGACAAAGGCGTCGGCCCGGACGTGTGCGTGGCGATCGCCGCCGAACGTTCGCCGCAGTTGCTGATCGGTTTGCTGGCGATCATCAAGGCCGGCGGCGCTTATGTGCCGCTGGACCCGGATTACCCGGCCGAGCGCCTGGCCTACATGCTCCGCGACAGTGGCGTCGAGTTGTTGCTGACCCAAACCGAATTGCTCGACCGCTTGCCGGCCACTGATGGCGTCTGCCTGATTGCCATGGACGCCCTGCACCTGGAGAACTGGCCAAGCCATGCACCGGGTTTGCACCTGCACGGCGACAACCTGGCCTACGTGATTTATACCTCGGGTTCCACCGGCCAGCCCAAGGGTGTCGGCAACACGCACGCAGCGCTCGCTGAACGTCTGCAATGGATGCAGAACACTTATCGCCTGAACGATACCGACGTGCTGATGCAAAAAGCCCCGATCAGTTTTGACGTGTCGGTGTGGGAGTGTTTCTGGCCGCTGATTACCGGGTGCCGCTTGCTGATCGCCGGTCCCGGCGAACACCGCGATCCACACCGCATCGCACAACTGGTCAAGCAATACGGCGTGACCACGCTGCACTTTGTGCCGCCGCTGCTTTCGCTGTTCATCGACGAACCGCTGACCGCCGAATGCACCAGCCTGCGCCGGGTGTTCTGCGGCGGCGAAGCCTTGCCCGTCGAACTGCGCAACCGCCTGCTGACGCAACTGCCGGCGGTGCAACTACACAACCGCTACGGCCCCACCGAAACCGCGATCAACGTCACTCACTGGCACTGCACAACCGCCGATGGCGAGCGCTCGCCGATTGGCCGGCCATTGGGCAACGTGCTGTGCCGGGTGCTCGACAGTGACCTCAACCCGGTGCCGGCCGGCGTGCCGGGTGAACTGTGCATCAGCGGTATCGGTTTGGCTCGGGGCTATCTGGGCCGTCCGGGGCTGACCGCTGAGCGTTTCGTGGTCGATCCACTGGGCGAGCAGGGCGCGCGTCTGTACCGCACCGGCGACCGTGCGCGCTGGACCGCCGATGGCGTGATCGAATACCTCGGTCGTCTCGATCAGCAGGTCAAGCTGCGCGGTTTTCGTGTCGAGCCGCAAGAGATCGAAGCGCGGCTGTTGGCACAATCCGGCGTCGCCCAAGCGGTGGTGCTGGTGCGCGAAACAGCGGTCGGCGGGCAGTTGATCGGTTACTACACCGCCACTGATTCCACTGAAGACCTCGACACTCAAACCGCACGCCTGAAAGCCGCACTGGCCGCCGAGTTGCCGGAATACATGGTCCCGGCGCAACTGATGCGTCTGGACAAAATGCCCCTGAGCCCGAGCGGCAAACTCGACCGTCGTGCCTTGCCGGAGCCGCAGTGGCAAGTTCGCGAACACGTTGAACCGGTCACGGCGCTTGAGCAACAAATCGCCGGCATCTGGCGCGAAGTGCTGGACCAGACGCAGATCGGTCTGCGCGACGACTTCTTCGCCCTTGGTGGCCACTCGCTGCTGGCCACGCAAATCATCTCCCGTACCCGTCAGGCCTGCGACGTCGAGTTACCGTTGCGGGCGCTGTTCGAGGCCAGTGAGCTGGGCGCGTTTGCCGAACAGGTTCGCTTGATCCAGGCCAGCGGCAAAACCAACCGGCAGCCACCGATCGAGAAGGTCGACCGCCGCCAACCGGTGCCCTTGTCCTATTCCCAGCAACGCATGTGGTTCCTCTGGCAGATGGAACCGGACAGCCCGGCCTACAACGTCGGCGGTATGGCGCGCTTGCGTGGCGTGCTGGATGTCGGGCGTTTCGAAGCGGCGCTGCAAGCATTGGTCATGCGTCACGAAACCTTGCGCACGACGTTCCCGAGCATCGACGGCGTGGCCCGGCAACAGGTGCGTCCGGACACCGGCCTACGCATGGACTGGAAGGATTTCTCCGCGCTGGCGGCCGATACCCGTGAGCAGCGAGTCCAGCAACTGGCCGACAGCGAGGCGCACACGCCTTTCGATCTGGATACCGGACCGTTGCTGCGCGCCTGCCTGGTCAAGACCGCCGAGCATGAACATTACCTGGTGCTGACCCTGCACCACATCGTCACCGAAGGCTGGGCGATGGACATCTTCGCCCGGGAACTCAGCGCGCTCTACGAAGCGTTCGTCGATGACCGCGAATCACCGCTGCAACCCTTGCCGGTGCAGTACCTGGATTACAGCGTGTGGCAGCGTCAGTGGCTGGAATCCGGCGAACGTCAGCGCCAGCTCGATTACTGGACTGCGCAACTGGGTCGCGAACATCCGCTGCTGGAGTTGCCGGCTGATCGTCCGCGTCCGCCGGTGCAAAGTCATCAGGGCGAACTGTTCCGCTTCGACCTCAGCGATGACCTCGCGGCGCGGGTTCGTGCCTTCAACGCAGACAACGGCCTGACCCTGTTCATGACCATGACCGCCGCCCTGGCCGTGCTGCTTTACCGCTACAGCGGCCAGACCGACCTGCGCATCGGTGCGCCGGTGGCCAACCGCATTCGCCCGGAAAGCGAAGGGCTGATTGGCGCGTTCCTCAACACCCAAGTGCTGCGTTGCCAGCTCGACGGGCAGATGTCCGTGGGCGAGTTGTTCGAGCAGGTTCGCCACACGGTGATCGAAGGCCAGTCCCATCAGGACCTGCCGTTCGATCACTTGGTCGAAGCCCTGCAGCCACCGCGCAGCGCCGCGTACAACCCGCTGTTCCAGGTGATGTGCAACGTGCAGCGCTGGGAGTTCCAGCAGCGCCGGACCCTGGCCGGGATGACCGTCGAGTACCTGGCCAACGATGCGCGAGCGACCAAGTTCGACCTCAACCTGGAAGTCACCGACCTCGACCATCGCCTGGGTTGCTGCCTGACTTACAGTACCGATCTGTTCGACGAGCCGCGCATTGCGCGCATGGCCGGGCACTGGCGCAATCTGCTGGAAGCGTTGCTGGCCGATCCGCAACAGCGCTTGAGTGAGCTGCCATTGCTCGACGCCACTGAACAGCAAAACCTGCTCGACAGCCTCGGCATCGAGCCGGGTGAGCATCGCCTCGATCAATACATCCATCAGCTGTTCGCTGAGCAGGCGCTGGTGCGCATGGGCGCACCGGCGCTGACGTTCGCCGGGCAAACCCTGAGCTACGCCGAGCTCGACAGCCGCGCCAATCGTCTGGCCTGGATGCTCCGTGAGCGCGGTGTCGGGCCGCACGTGCGGGTCGGCTTGGCGTTGGAACGTTCGCTGGAGATGGTCATCGGCTTGCTGGCAATCCTCAAGGCGGGCGGCGCCTATGTGCCGCTGGACCCGGAATACCCGCTGGATCGCCTGCACTACATGATCGAAGACAGCGGCATCGGTTTGTTGCTCAGCGATGCGGCGATGTTCGCAGCACTCGGTGAATTGCCGGCCAGCGTCGGTCGTTGGTGCCTGGAAGACGATGCCGCGGACCTGGCCAATTACCCGGCCAGCGAGCTGCCGTTTATCAGTATGCCGCAGCATCAGGCGTACCTGATTTACACCTCGGGCTCCACCGGAAAACCGAAAGGCGTGGTGGTGTCCCACGGTGAAATCGCCATGCATTGCCGCGCGGTGATCGAGCGTTTCGGCATGCGCCCCGATGATTGCGAGTTGCACTTCTATTCGATCAACTTCGATGCCGCGACCGAGCGTCTGCTGGTGCCGCTATTGAGTGGTGCGCAGGTGGTCCTTCGCGCTCAAGGCCAGTGGGACGCGCAGGAAATCTGCGGGCTGATTCGTCGCCACAACATCAACATCCTCGGCTTCACCCCAAGCTACGGCAGCCAGTTGGCGCAATGGCTGGCGACCCAGGGCGAAACCCTGCCGGTGCGCATGTGCATCACCGGTGGCGAAGCCCTGACTGGCGAACACTTGCAGCGGATTCGCGCGGCGTTCAAACCGAGCCTGTTTTTCAACGCTTACGGCCCGACCGAAACTGTGGTCATGCCGCTCGCCAGCCTGGCCCCCGAGCAATTGGAAGAAGGGCTGGGCAGTGTGCCGATTGGCAGCGTGATCGGCGCTCGGGTGGCGTACATTCTCGACGCCGATCTGGCGTTGCTGCCGCAAGGCGCGACCGGCGAGTTGTATGTCGGCGGCGCCGGTCTGGCGCAGGGTTATCACCAACGTCCGGGGATGACCGCCGAACGCTTTGTCGCTGATCCTTTTGCCGCGAACGGCGGACGCTTGTACCGCACCGGCGACCTTGTCCGTCAGCGCGCCGATGGCCTGGTCGAGTACCTCGGCCGCATTGACCATCAAGTGAAGATCCGTGGTTTTCGCATCGAACTGGGCGAGATCGAAACCCGACTGCTGGAACATGAATCGATCCGTGAAGCGGTCGTGCTGGCGCTCGATGCGCCGAGCGGCAAGCAACTGGTGGGCTATCTGGTTACAAACGTGGCCGAGCAGGATGAAGCGCAGCAAACTGCACTGCGCGAAGCGCTGAAGGCGCACCTCAAATCTCAGTTGCCGGATTACATGGTGCCGACGCACTTGATCCTGCTGGCCAGCATGCCGCTGACCGCCAACGGCAAACTCGACCGTCGCGCACTGCCGGCACCGGACCCGGAGTTGAATCGTCAGCAATACGTGGCGCCGAGCAACGAACTTGAGATGATCCTGGCCGGCATCTGGTGTGAAGTGCTCAACGTTCAACAGGTCGGCCTCAACGACAACTTCTTCGAACTGGGCGGCGATTCGATCCTGTCGATCCAGGTGGTGAGCCGTGCGCGGCAGCAGGGCATTCACTTCAGCCCCCGCGACCTGTTCCAGCACCAGACCGTGCAGACGTTGGCTGCGGTGGCGACTCGTACCGAGCAGGTCACCGCCGAACAAGGTTTGCTCACGGGTGAATCGCGTCTGACGCCCATTCAGCACTGGTTCTTCGACACCGAAATCCCGCAGCGTCAACACTGGAACCAGGCGTTGCTGCTGGAACCGACCGTGGTGCTGGAGCCGCATCGCCTGGAGCAAGCGCTGTTGGCGGTGATCGAGCAGCACGACGCCTTGCGCCTGCGTTTCACTGAGGTCGCCGGCCGTTGGCAAGCCGAGCATCAGGCGGTTTCCGATGCCGCTGTGCTGTGGCAGGTACACGTGCCGACCCTGGACGCGTGCGCCGCGCTGTTCGCCGATGCCCAGCGCAGCCTCGACCTTGAGCAAGGGCCGCTGATGCGGGCGCTGCTGGTCGATGATCCCGAGGGGCAACAACGGTTGTTCATTGCCATTCACCACTTGGTGGTTGACGGGGTGTCGTGGCGGGTGCTGCTGGACGATCTGCAAACGGTTTATCGTCAACTGGACGCAGAGCAGTCAGTAAAACTGCCAGCGAAAACCAGTGCCTTCAGGGACTGGGCCGCACGGTTGCAGGCTTATGCCGGCAGCGAATCCTTGCGGGAAGAATTGAGCTGGTGGCAGGCGCAACTGGCCGGCCCAAGCGCTGAATTGCCGTGTGATCGGCCTCGGGGCGGGCAGCAGAATCGTCACGCACAAACCGTCAGCGTGCGCCTCGACAGCGAGCGCACCCGCCAACTGTTGCAACAGGCGCCGGCGGCCTATCGCACCCAAGTCAACGATTTACTGCTGACTGCGTTGGCCCGTGTGTTGTGCCGCTGGAGCGGTCATGGGTCGGCGTTGATTCAACTCGAAGGCCACGGCCGCGAAACCCTGTTCGACGAGATTGACCTGACCCGCACCGTCGGCTGGTTCACCAGTGCTTATCCACTGCGCCTCACTCCGGTGAGTGAGCAGGGTGCGTCGATCAAGGTAATCAAGGAGCAACTGCGCGCGGTGCCGCATAAAGGCCTGGGGTATGGCGTGCTGCGTTACCTGGCCGATGGCCTGTGTCGGCAGACCATGGCCGCGCTGCCGGTGGCGCCGATCACCTTCAACTACCTCGGCCAGTTCGACCAGAGCTTCGGCAGCGATGCGCTGTTCCGTCCGCTCGATGAGCCGGTCGGCGCGGCCCATGATCCGCATGCGCCGCTGCCCAACGAACTGAGCATCGACAGTCAGGTGTACGGTGGTGAACTGGTGCTGCGCTGGACCTTCAGCGCCGAACGCCACGACCGGCAAACCATCACCGACCTGGCGCAGGCGTATCTGGATGAATTGCACAGCCTGATCCAGCACTGCCTGAGCGACAACGCGGGCGGCCTGACGCCGTCGGACTTCCCGTTGGCCAAACTGACTCAGCCGCAACTCGACGCACTGCCGGTTCCGGCAGCGATGATCGAAGACGTCTACCCGCTGACCCCGATGCAGGAAGGCATGCTGCTGCACACCTTGCTCGAACCGGGCACCGGCCTCTACTACATGCAGGACCGCTACCGCATCAACAGCGAGCTCGACCCGGTGCGTTTCGCCCAGGCCTGGCAAGCGGTGATCGCCCGTCACGAAGCCTTGCGCGCGTCGTTCTGCTGGAACGTCGGCGAAGACATGCTGCAAGTGATCCATAAACCCGGCAGCACGCCGATCGAGTATCTGGACTGGAGCGCGGTTGCCGAAGCAGAGCAAGAGCCGAAGCTGCAGGCGCTGCTGAAAAGCGAGCGCGAGGCCGGGTTCGATCTGCTCAACCAGGCACCGTTCCATCTGCGTTTGATCCGCGTCGGCGCGGCGCGCTACTGGTTCATGATGAGCAACCACCACATCCTCATCGATGCCTGGTGCCGTTCGCTGCTGATGAACGACTTCTTCGAAATCTACACCGCCCTCGGCGAAGGCCGGCAAGCGCAACTGGCCGTGCCGCCGCGTTATCGCGATTACATCGGCTGGCTGCAACGCCAGAGCCTGGCCGAGGCGCGACAGTGGTGGCGGCAGAACCTGCAAGGTTTCGAGCGCACCACGCCGATTCCGAGCGACCGGCCGTTCCTGCGTGAACATGCCGGCGACAGCGGCGGCATGATCGTCGGCGACCGTTACACAAGGCTTGATCCCCGGGACGGCGCACAATTGCGCGAACTGGCCCAGGCCCATCAGTTGACCGTCAACACCTTCGCCCAGGCGGCGTGGGCGTTGGTGCTGCGTCGCTTGAGCGGTGAGCGCGACGTGCTGTTCGGCGTCACGGTGGCCGGGCGTCCGGTGGACATGCCAGAGATGCAGCGCACCGTCGGGCTGTTCATCAACAGCATCGCCCTGCGGGTGAAAATGCCCGAGGACGATCAGCGCTGCAGCGTTCGTCAGTGGCTCAGCGGTCTGCTCGACAGCAACATGCAACTGCGCGAATACGAGTACCTGCCGCTGGTGAGCATTCAGGAAAACAGCGAGTTGCCGAAAGGCCAGCCGCTGTTCGACAGCCTGTTCGTGTTCGAAAATGCCCCGGTGGAAGTCTCGGTGCTGGACCGTGCGCAAAGCCTCAATGCCACTTCGGATTCGGGCCGCACCCACACTAACTTCCCGTTGACGGCGGTCTGCTATCCGGGGGATGACCTGGGTTTGCACCTGTCCTACGACCAGCGCTATTTCGACGAATCCACCGTCGAGCGCATGCTCGGTGAGTTCAAGCGCCTGTTGCTGGCGCTGGTCGAGGGCTTCCACGGTGACATGGCCGATTTGCCGCTGCTGGGCGTCGAGGAGCAGGACTTCCTGATCCATGGCTGCAACCAGAGCGAACACGATTATCCGCTGGAGCAGAGCTATGTCTCATTGTTCGAAGCGCAGGTTGCCCGGCATCCACAGCGGATTGCCGCCAGTTATCTCGATCAGCAACACAGCTATGTTGAGTTGAACCAGCGCAGCAACCGTCTCGGCCATGCCTTGATCGCTGCAGGCGTCGGCCTCGATCAACCGGTGGCGCTGCTCGCCGAGCGTAATCTCGATCTGCTGGGCATGATTATCGGCAGCTTCAAGGCCGGTGCCGGTTACCTGCCGCTGGACCCGGGCCTTCCGAGTCAACGTCTAAGCCGCATCATCGACCTGAGCCGCACGCCGTTGCTGGTCTGCACCCAGGCGTGCCGTGAACAAGCCGTCGCGCTGCTGGAGGAATTCGGATGTGCCAACCGGCCTCGATTGCTGGTCTGGGAAGACGTGCAGGCGAGCGATGTTTCGGTGGCCAATCCGGGTATTTACAGCGGCCCGGACAACCTCGCCTACGTGATTTACACCTCAGGCTCCACCGGCCTGCCGAAGGGCGTGATGGTCGAGCAGCGCGGCATGCTCAATAACCAGTTGAGTAAGGTGCCGTACCTGAAACTGAGTGACGCCGATGTGATCGCCCAGACTGCCTCGCAAAGCTTCGACATTTCGGTCTGGCAGTTCCTCGCGGCGCCGTTGTTCGGCGCTCGGGTGGACATCGTGCCGAACAGCATCGCCCATGATCCGCAAGGCTTGCTGGCCCACGTCCAGAGCCAGGGCATTAGCGTGCTGGAAAGCGTGCCGTCGCTGATTCAGGGCATGCTCGCCCAGGACTGCATGAGCCTCGATGGCCTGCGCTGGATGTTGCCGACCGGTGAAGCGATGCCGCCGGAACTGGCGCATCAATGGTTGCTGCGTTACCCGCAGACGGGGCTGGTGAACGCTTATGGCCCGGCGGAATGCTCGGACGATGTGGCGTTCTTCCGCATCGACCTGGCCTCGACCCGTGGCAGTTATCTGCCGATCGGTACGCCGACCGACAACAACCGTTTGTACTTGCTCGATGGCGCGCTGGAGCTGGTGCCGTTGGGGGCGGTGGGTGAGTTGTGTGTGGCCGGCACCGGGGTCGGGCGCGGTTATGTGAGCGATCCGTTGCGCACGGCGCAGGTGTTTGTGCCGAACCCGTTCGGTGCGCCCGGGGATCGCCTGTATCGCACCGGTGACCTGGCCCGTCGGCGCAGTGATGGCGTGCTGGAATACGTCGGGCGTATCGATCATCAAGTGAAGATTCGCGGGTACCGTATCGAGCTGGGTGAAATCGAAGCGCGTCTGCATGAACAGCCGGAAGTCCGCGACGTGGCGGTCGGGGTGCAGGAGGGCGTCAACGGCAAGCATCTGGTCGGCTATCTGGTGGCAGCGGATTCGGCGCTCAATCCGAACGAACGACTGGAGCGGATCAAGCAGCGCCTGCGTGCTGAGTTGCCGGAATACATGGTGCCGCTGCATTGGTTGTGGCTCGACAAGCTGCCGCTCAACGCCAACGGCAAACTCGATCGCAAGGCCTTGCCGGCACTGGAGATCGGCCAGTTGCAGAGCCAGGACTATCAGGCGCCGGGCAATGGGCTGGAGCAGACCTTGGCGGATATCTGGGCCGAAGTGTTGAAGGTCGAGAAGGTTGGCGTGCGTGACAACTTCTTCGAACTTGGTGGGCATTCGCTGCTGGCCACGCAAATTGCCTCGCGGGTACAAAAAGCCCTGCAACGCAACGTGCCGCTGCGGGCGATGTTCGAGTGCAGCACGGTGGCGGAATTGGCCGAGTACATCGATGGGTTGGCGGCGAGCGACATTACCGAGGAGAAGGTGGATCGGTTGAATGACCTGATGGCGGAGCTGGAGGGCCTTTAATCCGGGTTGACTGCCGAGCCCACGCGGCTCAGGCTTCCCGTGGTTTTTTAATGGATCCTATTTCACCAGGGAGACAGTCGATGCCCTTCGTAACGGTTGATGGACAAGCGCTTCACTACATAGATCAAGGCACGGGCCCGGCGGTATTGCTGGCCGGGAGCTACCTGTGGGACCAGGCCATGTGGGCACCGCAGATTGCGGCGCTGTCGCAGCGCTATCGGGTCATTGCACTGGACCTCTGGGGCCATGGCGAATCCGGGCGGATGCCCGAGGGCATGACGTCGCTGGATGACGTGGCGCGTCAGGCACTGGCATTACTCGATCATCTGGACATCGATCGCGTCACGCTGGTCGGTCTTTCGGTCGGTGGCATGTGGGGCGTTCGCCTGGCACTGTCGGCGCCGCAGCGGCTCAACGGGCTGGTGCTGATGGACACCTATGTCGGCGTCGAACCGGAACCGACCCGCCAATACTATTTCTCGCTGTTCAAGCAGATCGAAGACAGCGGTGAGATCTCGCCGCAACTGCTCGACATTATTGTGCCGATCTTCTTCCGTCCGGGCATCGATCCGCAGTCGGCTTTGTATCAGGATTTCCGCGCCAGGCTGGCGGCATTACCCGTCAGCCGGCTGCGTGAAAGCATTGTGCCGATGGGACGGATCACGTTTAGTCGTGATGATTTGTTGCCGCGCCTGGCTCAGCTGAACCCTGAAACCACACTGTTGATGTGTGGCGATCAGGACAAACCGCGGCCGCCGTCGGAAACCAGAGAAATGGCTGAGTTGATCGGTTGCCCGTATGTGCTGGTGCCGGAGGCGGGGCATATCTCCAATCTGGAGAACCCCGAGTTTGTCACTGAGGCGCTGCTGAAGTTTCTGGCCGACAGAAATCCGTGTAGCGCTTGATTAAAAAGATCGCAGCCTTCGGTATTGCCCACAGGCGCGTAGGGCGAAGGCTGCGATTTTTTGATCTTTATTTGGGCCCGAGAATCTTCAGCAACTTGTCCGGCGACGGCGCGCCTTGCTGTTGTTGCAACTGGCCCTTTTCATCCATGTAGAAAATCGCCGGGGTAGCGGCCAGTTCCAGGTCTTCCATCAACTTCATGTTCGCCGCCAGTTTCGCCTGAACCGCCGGTGGTACGTCCTTCAAGGCCTTGAGCGAGCTGCCCTTGCCGGATTTCTCGTGTTCTTCCAGGGCTTTCTGCGGGTCCTTGGCGGCCAGCAGCGCGGCGGATTTGCCGGGGCTGTCTTCGCGAATGATACCGACCATGATGTGCCGCAGCTGCACCTTGCCGGCCTGGACCCACGGCCGTGCCTGTTCCCAGAACATGTTGCAGTACGGGCAGTTCGGGTCGCTGAACAGGTAGACGACCCGTGGTGCGTCCTTATTGCCGTCACCGATCCAGCTGCTTGCTTCCATCTTGCCCCAGACTTCCTTGGCCATCGGCGCGTAGACCAGTTTCTGCAACGGTGCGCTGCTCAGGTCATTGCCGTCGGCGTCGTACAGATTGCCGAGCAGCACATGTTTGCCGTCCGGGGTCAGGTACAGCGTCATACCGCGGTTCTGGTACTGCGCCGCGTAACCGCGCAGGCCATCGGGCGCGTCGAAGGTGCCGACGATTTTGGCGCCCTTGGCTTCGATCTTCTTGATCGCTTCAGGCAGTTCTTCGGCCTGTACCGACGGCAGGTGTAGCAGGGCAGCACCCAGGGTCAGTGTCAGCAGGTGGCGGAGGCGGAGGCGGAGCATGGCAATTTCCTTGAAGGCGTGGCCGAGGTGGCCGGGTTCGGGGTGTCGAAGTGTTCCAGGGCGCGGGCCAGGCTGGCTTCCGACAACTCACCCAGGTGACTGCCCAACAGATACCCGTTGGGGCTATAGAACAGCGTAGTCGGCAATGCCATGGAACCCACGGCATGGCTCAATCGACCGCTGCCATCGAACAGCACGTTGGTCAGGCTCAGGCCCTGGGTTTCGAGGAAAGTGGCGACGCTCTGCATGCTTTCGCTCTGGTTGACGAACAGGAAGGTCAGGTCCGGGCGCTGTTGCTGGGCGTTCTCCAGCACCGGCATTTCCCGGCGGCACGGCGGGCACCAGGTGGCCCAGAGGTTGATGACCAACGGGCCACCCTGGTAATCGCTGAGTTGGATGGTCTGGCCGGCGGCATTGCGCAGGGTGATCTGCGGCAGGCGCGTGCCTTGTTCGTAAATACTCAGGGAGAAACTCGCCAGCAGCCAGAACGCCAGACCGCTGGCCACGCCAAAGCCCAATGGCCGACGCAGGCCCGGTTGACGCCAGCCTCGGTACAACGCAGCCAGCAAGAGCACGACCACCCCCGGCCAGGCGAGAAAACCACCGTCGCGCAGGTCGATGATCTGCCACGGATCGTTGCGATACTGTGCCCAGTAGGCAATCACGAAGCCGACCCGGGCCGCCAACATGCCCAACAGGAACAGGCTGAACAGCACCGATTCCGGGTTCTCGCCGCCACGCTTGGCCACCCGCCAGCCGACAAACGTCGCCAGCGCCAGGGCACTGATCAGCAGCAAGTGGTTAAGCGCGATGGCAAAGGTGCCGAGGGTAAAGGTCAGCATTAACGAGCGTCTCGGGTGGTGGTCCAGCGTTGCAGGAAAGTGCCGGCATCGACCTCGCCGGTGATGCGCTGGCTGCGACGCTCTTCGCCGTCGGTGCCGATCCACAACAGGCTCGGCGGCCCCGGCACTTTATAACGGCCGAGCAGTTCGCGGCTGGCGGCATTGTCGGCGGTGACGTCCAGCCGTAGCAAGCGCACATCGCTCAGCGCATCCAGCACCTGGGGTTTGCCGAAGACCTGTTTTTCCATGACTTTGCACGACACACACCAGTCGGCGTAGTAGTCCAGCAGCACCCATTGGCCCTGGGCCTTGGCGGCGTCGAGCTCACGTTGCAGGGCTGCGGGCTCCTTGATCGTCGTGAATGCATCGTGAGCGCTCGGCGAGACAGCGCCGGTGCGACCGGCGCTGTACACCTGCAACGGCTGATACGGATCGTCACTGCCGCCCGCCGCACCGACCACCAGCAGGCTGCCCCATAAACCCAAGAGCAGCGAACTGGCGCCGAACAGGTGGGCAACGCGGCCAAACCCCTGGGACTGCTTCCAGGCGCTGTAGGCGGCGATCAGCAGCAAACCACCGCACAAACCGAGCCACAGCGATTCATCCAGCACCGGGCGCAGCATCAGCAACGCGGTGGCGAGGAACAGGAAACCGAACACGCCCTTGAGCAGGTTCATCCAGGCGCCAGGTTTAGGCAGGAAGCGATTGCCGACGGTGACCAGCAGCAACAGCGGCACACCGATGCCGATGCCCAGGGCGAACAGAATCAACCCGCCGTGCAGCGCATTGCCGCTCTGGGCGATATAGAGCAGGGCGCCGGCCAATGGGGCAGTCATGCACGGCCCCACCAACAGACCGGACAAGGCCCCAAGCACACCGGCGCCCATCAGGTTGCCACCGCGCTGGCTGCGTGAAACATGTTCCAGCCGATCCCGCACGGCCACCGGCAATTGCAGTTCAAAAAAACCGAACATCGGCAAGGCCAGCAGCACGAACACCGCCGCAAAGCTGCCCAACAGCCATGGATTCTGCAACAGCGCTTGAAGGTTCGCGCCAAGCGACGCCGCCAGAACACCCATCGCCGCATACACCAGCGCCATGCTGATCACATAACTGCCGGCGAGGGCAAAACCGCGTTTGGGCGTGGCACCACTGCCAACGATCAACCCCGCCAGAATCGGCAGCATCGGCAACGAGCAAGGGGTGAAGGCCAGCAACAGGCCCAGACCAAAGAACACCAACAAGCTCCAGCCCAGCGCACGTTGTTGCAGGCCGCTGGCCAAGGCTTGGTCCGGCGCTTCGCTGGCCGCAGATGCAGTAGCCTTGCCGCCCAGGTCCACGATCTGGGTTTGCGGCGGATAACACAAACCGGCATCGGCACACCCCTGGAAACCCACCTTGATCTGACCGGTGGCTCCCGCCGGAATCTTCAGCTCCAGGCCTTGGCGATAAACCTCTTGTTCGCCGAAGAACTCATCGCTGTGTGCTTCGCCGTCAGGTAGTACCGGGTGCTGTTGCGCAGACAAACCCTCGAAATTCAGGCGTTTCTGATAAAGGTAATAACCGTCGGTAATCTGCCAATAGAGCTGTGTTTCACCTGATTCGAGGCGTTCGGAGGTAAAGGCAAAGGCCTTTTCCACTGGCAAGAATTCAGGTTTGGTGTCGAACGGATTTATCCCTGCCTGGGCCACACCCGAGATCAAGAGAACAAAAAATAGAAACAGTCGACGCATGGGTAAGCCTTATCCCTGTGCAAGTTGACTGCACAATGGGTGGCGGCGATTAACCGATGATTAACCGCCGCCGGTACCGCCTGCTCGACCCGTCAGGAGGTAGCCACTACGGCTTGAAACTTCAGTTGCGCAACAGGCCTGGCCAGGATTGGCTATCAACCGCATGCGGACCGGAAACCAGGCGATTTTTCGGAATGTTATAAGTCAGAAACTGATTGTCAGTCAGAAAGATATAGTAATAACTGTCAGCGAAAGTCCGATCGTTTTGCACCGCTGTAATGATCCGGTCTTTATAGGGAGCAAGACCGGGCCAGGTAGCTTCTGTAATGGGCTCTGTCCTCAGTGACTGGACCGGGGTCACAACAGGAGGAGGGAGGTCGTCGTCAAGTTTGCCACCGATATAGCCGCGGTCCCGGTTGGGATCCTCGTCCAAATCCAGATAGAGGGAGTTCCCGTCATTCATGATGAATCGAAAGAGTGAGGGGCGACTTACTTGCCACCATGTCCCTGCAACGATTCGATCAAAGTGAGGCAACAGCAGCTTCCATTTAGTGTCTTCAACCTTGCGGGTCTGCATTACCGCATCGGTATCCTGATTGTAGGCGCAGACCATCGGCGTAGTGCGCTCGTAATAGAAAAGCCAAAGGATATCGAGGTCAGAAGAGTCCATGGGACGATCAAGCGTTATGCCCGTGGTCGTAAATCCAAACCGCAGGTTTTTCATGTGGTTTTCCAACGTCCCCCAGTTTCCTTTAATAGGCCAGGGGTATCCATCAGAGACCTTGTTATCGGGAATATCAAAGCGGGAATAAGTATCGGTGTCTTTGAAGATGAAGTAGATCTTGTCTTTTCCGGAACGCCAATCGACGGTCACGATGTTTTTAAGTGTCGGCATGATCTGATTCCTTTCAGATAATTAAGTATGGTTCGGGTCTTAAATGACTTTCTTCCAGGTAATGATTGGCCTGGAGTGGAGCCGTGCTAGGGTAGCGTGATGTTTTACGCTGTGGTCATGTTTTCAGGATGGAATATGTTTCGGTTTGAAACGACATGTGCGCAGGCGTTCGGCCATGGATTAACAGCGAACTTCACTTTCAACTTCGTCGCTTAGCGGTCGCGACGCCTGCGAGGGAGGCGCTGCTTCTCGTCAGCGGCGGGCCTTGCCATAATTGCGGCTTAATCCTCAGCTGCTTCACTCGCTTTTTTGTCCTGGGGGCTCCCATGCATGTACTGGTTTGCGAAGACGATGAGCTGATCGCCAGCGGAATTGTTGCCGGCCTGACCGCGCAAGGCCTGACCGTCGAGCACGTCGCCACCGCGTCGGCTGCCCGGGCGATGCTCAAGGTGGCTGAGTTCGATGTCATGGTGCTCGACCTTGGCCTTCCCGATGAGGATGGCCTGAAGCTGTTGCAGCAGTTGCGTCACAGTGGCCTGGAGATTCCGGTGTTGATTCTCACGGCGCGGGATTCGGTCACCGATCGCGTCGACGGTTTGCAGGCCGGGGCCGACGATTACTTGCTCAAGCCTTTTGACCTGCGCGAACTGGCAGCGCGCCTGCACACCTTGCTGCGACGAGTGGCGGGGCGCAGCGTCAACCTGATCGAGCACGGTCGTTTGACCTACGATCCGAGCAGCCGCGAAACCATGCTGGGCGGCCAGCCGGTGGACCTTTCCCGTCGCGAGCAATCGCTGTTGCAAGCCTTGCTGCACAACCGTGGTCGCGTACTCTCAACCGAGCAACTGAAAGACAGCGTCTACGGTTTCAACGATGAGCTGGAAAGCAACGCCCTTAACGTCCATATCCATCACCTGCGGCGTAAACTCGGCAATGGCATTGTCGAGACGGTGCGTGGCCTGGGCTATCGCCTGGGGCCGGCCGATGGCGGAGAAGAATCGAAGTGATGAGCCTGCGTTTGCGTCTGAGCCTGACCCTCGGCGCCGCATTTGCGCTGATCTGGGCCCTGGCCGCCGCCTGGATGCTCAGCGATCTGCGCAACCAGATGATGTTTTCCCTCGACCAGCGGCTGGTTGCCTCGGCGCGGATGGTCGCCGGGTTACTGGAGCAACTGCCGGCATTGCCGAGCAAGGGCGAGGGCACCCATTTCAGCGCTGAACAACTGAATATCCCCGGCGGCATGGCCTGTCAGGTCAGCTCGTTGCGCGGCGAGATTCTGGCCCGCAGCCACAGCAACCCCGAGCAAGCGCTGGAAGCCGAGAAAATGGGTTTCCACGATCAGATTATCGACGGCGCGCCATGGCGCAGTTTCACCCTGGCGCGGGGCGATGTGCGCATCACCACCGCCGACCGGCAGATCGAGCGTGAAGCGCTGAACATGTCCATTCTGCTGGCGGCTTCGGTGCCCGTCGGCGTGGCGCTGCTTGGCTGCCTGTGCCTGTTGTGGCTCGGCATCGGTCAGGGGCTGGCACCGCTCAATCGTATGCGCGATGCGTTGATGCGGCGTAGCGCCGATTCTCTGGAGCCATTGCAGATCCAGCCCTTGCCCAGCGAATTGCAACCGCTGCTGGAAACCCAGAATCAGTTGTTCCAGCGCATCGGCAAGACCATCGAGCGTGAACGGCGCCTGACCGGTGATGCGGCGCACGAATTGCGTAGCCCGCTGACTGCGATCAAAACCCATCTGCAAGTGGCGCGCATGACCGACGGTGCCGCGCGGGATCAGTCCCTGGCCCGGGCCGAAGAGGGCGCCGACCGTCTGCACCGTACCCTTGAACAATTGCTGCTGCTGGCGCGTGTCGAGGGCAGCTTGTCGTTCGATGATGGCGTGCAGTGCAGCGCTGAGCAGGTGGCAAAACTGGCGATTCAGGATGCCGCCAGCGGCGATCGTCAGCGGATCAAGTTTCAGGTGCCGGCCAGATTCTCCGATGCGCCGCTGCAAATGCCCGCAGTGCTGTCGATTGCTGCATTACGCAACTTGCTCGACAACGCCCTGCGCCACACGCCGGGCGATAGGGCGGTGGAGCTGAGCCTGGAAACCAATGGCAATCGCGTGCACTTTCTGGTGCGCGACCACGGTCCGGGAATTGCCGAAGACGACTTGCAACACCTGACCCAACGCTTCTGGCGCAATGGCCAGAGCACCGGTTGCGGCCTCGGCCTGGCGATTGTCCAGGCCATCGTCCAGCGCTGCGGCTGTACCCTGCATTTCGACAGCCGGCCGGATGGCCTGCGGGTTGAATTGACGATGCCGTTGCAACCTGTCTAACAGACACCGCTCCCACAGGGTGTCTATGTTGTCGCACACCAAATGTAACGTCTCTCCGTTGGCCTCCCGGCCCCCACGGCGTTATCGTCCCCGGCAGCTTTGACTCAATGGATTGAGGTAACAGCGCCATGACTGCATCGATACACATCTGCAAGGCAACGTCTGCCGACGCCGGCATCATCAGCCGGATCGTCGAGCGCTCCATTCGCGTCGGCTGCGCGCTCGACCACCGTAACGACCCGCGAACCGTCGCCACCTGGACCCACAACAAAACCATCGAACACGTGCAGCCCTGGCTGAACGACCCGCGGTTGTACCTGAACATCGCTCTGTTGCAAGACAAACCGGTCGGCGTCGCCATGGCGGCGATCAGCGGCAAGGTTGCGTTTTGTTACGTGCAACCGGAATGGTTTCGACGGGGCGCCGGACAAGCGTTGGTGCATGATCTGGAGACGTGGTTGATTGCTCAGGGTTTGCCCCAGGCACGTCTCAACAGCACGCGCACCGGCGAAGCGTTTTACCACCGCCTGGGTTACCGGGCTTGCGCTGAAGCTTTCACGGTGGCGGGGCTCCACGCCATTCCCATGCACAAGGCGCTGCCACCACCTTCATAGAAAGCTGATCGAGGGTCTAAATCCTCGAGCCCTTGATGCGTTTCCAGAACAGGAAAACCTGCAAGTGCGCCCCGTGAACGGAATGCGCACCTGCCCGGTGTGCAGTTTTGGTCACTATCAACAGGGGTCGAGAGATGTCAGTCGCTACCAGCCTTATCGAAGATCAGCCGGCCCGGATTGCCCCGACGCCTGCCGAGACGCTTTATCAGTTCAACGAATCGCCGCTGCTGGCCCGTCAGAGCCAACAGGAATCGAACGCCCGCAGCTACCCGCGACGCATACCCCTGGCACTCAAGCGTGCCAAGGGCATTTATGTCGAAGACGTCGAAGGCCGTTGTTTCATCGATTGCCTGGCCGGTGCCGGGACCCTGGCCCTGGGGCACAACCATCCGGTGGTGATCGAAGCGATCCAGCAAGTGCTGAGCGATGAACTGCCGCTGCACACCCTCGACCTGACCACGCCGGTCAAGGACCGGTTTGTCCAGGACCTGTTCGGCCTGCTGCCGCCGGCATTGGCCGCTGAAGCGAAGATTCAGTTCTGTGGCCCCACCGGCACCGATGCCGTGGAAGCCGCGCTGAAGCTGGTGCGTACCGCCACCGAGCGCAGCACCGTCTTGTCGTTCCAGGGCGGTTACCACGGCATGAGTCAGGGCGCGCTGAGCCTGATGGGCAGTCTGGGACCGAAAAAGCCGTTGGGTGCCTTGCTCGGCAATGGCGTGCAGTTCATGCCGTATCCCTACGATTACCGTTGCCCGTTCGGTCTCGGTGGCGCGCAGGGAGTGCAGGTCAACCTGAATTACCTGGAGAACCTGCTGAACGATCCAGAGGCTGGCGTGCAACTGCCGGCTGCGGTGATCGTCGAAGTGGTGCAGGGCGAGGGCGGGGTGATTCCGGCCGATCTCGACTGGCTGCGCGGTTTGCGGCGCATCACCGAGCAGGCCGGCGTGGCGCTGATCGTCGATGAGATTCAGAGCGGCTTTGCCCGCACCGGCAAGATGTTCGCCTTCGAGCACGCCGGAATCATTCCGGACGTGGTGGTGATGTCCAAGGCCATCGGCGGCAGCCTGCCGCTGGCGGTGGTGGTCTATCGCGAATGGCTCGACACCTGGCTGCCGGGCGCCCATGCCGGAACCTTCCGCGGTAATCAGATGGCCATGGCCGCAGGCTCTGCGGTGATGCGCTACCTGACCGAGCACAAGGTTTGCGAGCACGCCGCCACCATGGGCGAGCGCTTGAGCGAACACCTGCACATCCTGCAGCGGGACTTCCCGCAGCTGGGCGACATTCGCGGACGTGGCTTGATGCTGGGTGTCGAATTGGTCGACCCGGCTGGTGCGCCGGACGCTCAAGGCCATCCACCGGTATTCGGTCGTCTGGCGTCGTTGGTGCAGCGCGAATGTCTCAAGCGTGGGTTAATCCTCGAGCTGGGCGGGCGTCATGGCGGTGTCGTGCGTTTCCTGCCGCCGTTGGTGATCACCGCTGCCGAAATCGATCGGGTATCCGACATTTTCGGCAGGGCCATGGCCGCAGCCGTCGCCAGCCTCTAAATTTTTCAGCGCCTTTAACGTTCCTTCTACATAACGGCTGCGCGCGGTGTGCAGCCCACCCTATAGCGATGGAGAGACAGCATGACGTCAGTATTCGACCGCGAGGACATCCTCTTTCAGGTCGTGGTCAACCACGAAGAGCAATACTCGATCTGGCCCGACTACAAAGCCGTGCCACAAGGCTGGCGCACCGTGGGCAAGAGCGGCCTGAAAAAGGAATGCCTGGCCTACATCGAAGAGGTCTGGACTGACATGCGTCCACTGAGCCTGCGCCAGAAAATGGAAGAGCAGGCGGCCGTGGCTCACTGAGTCGCCGCGCAAAAAGAAACCCGCTGAACCGGTGACGGTCAGCGGGTTTTTCACGTTTGAAATCTCTGTTGTCTGCGCGGCTGCCATCGCGGGTTTAACTGACGTTATGCCCCGCTCAACCCCTTGATCACTTGATCCACATTCCCTTCCAGCTCGGCCACCGGATCCGCCGCATCGACACTCAACACCACCAACCGACTGCCTGCCTGCGAGATCGCCGCTTTCACCGCCTCCGACGGCTGTCGATGATGCAACACCACCGCCACGTCATGGTCCTTGAGCGTCGCACTCAACTGCTTGAGCGCTTCAGGCGTCCACTCGGCATCCGGCCGTGCATCGAGGCCGATCAGCTCCAGGTTGAGGCCGCCGATCAGGTAGCCGAAATGATCGCTCAGGCTCATCACGCTCAGGTTATCGGCACTGGCCAGCCGCGCTTCGCTGTCGGCACTGAGCTTGAGCAGGCGCTGCTTGAGCGCTGCCAGATTGGCCTCGATGGTCGGTTTGGCCGCCGGCGCCAGGCGCACCAGGTCCGCCGCCATCACGTCTGCCATGCGCCCCATGTTGTTGCTGGAAAGCCACGGCTGGCTGTTCAACCCGTCGACCTTGCTGCCGGGCTGCACGGCGATGCCGGGAAGGGCGCCGTCCACCGGGCGGGCGGCGTCGACTTCGACGATACGAATATTGCTGCGCCGGGATATCGGGTACAGCGGATCATCCGCCCACAGGGAACGCAGACCAATCACGGCATCGGCGTCGGTCGCCAGCTTGGCCAGCGCCGGAGCGCCACGACCGGTGAAATAGGCGGTCTGTCGGCTGCCGGGGAGATTGTCCGGCGCGGCCCGTTCCAGTTTGATTTCGGTGCCTTTGAGCAACACTTCGCCCAGACCATAGGTGATCGGCAAGGACGCCAGCACGTGCAGCGGTTTGGCGCTGTCCGCCGCAGCGCAAGTATTGGCCAGACCGCACAGGGGCAATGTGAAGGTCAATGCCAGGGTCAGTTGACGCAGAGAAAAGCACATTTATCCGAGGTTCCCTTTCAGGCTGGGGAGGATGCCGCGAGCGATCGCGGCCAGGGCGAAGGCGATACCGGCCACCAGAATGATCGCGGCACCGGACGGGATGGGCAGGTCAAAGACAATCGGCGCGAGAATTCCGCACAAGGTGCTCACCGTGGCAATCAGCACCGAACACCAGAAAAAACCCTTCAACGACTGGCTGAGCAACCGCGCGGCCGCCGCTGGAATCACCAGCAGGGCGCCGACCAGAATCGCGCCGATGACTTTCACCGCTGCCACCGTGATCAGCGTCACCAGGATCACGAACAGGTAGTCCAGGGTTTTCACCGCCACGCCACGTACCGCCGCCAGTTGCGGGTTGAAACTGGCGAGCATGATGCGGTTGTACAGCGGCAGGGCCAGTGCCATGACCAGCGAGCCGACGATAGCCAACACCAGCAGGTCGTTGCCGTTGACCGTCAGTACCGAGCCGAACAGCACGTTTTCCAGAATGTGCACATTGATCTTGCCCGCCAGAATCAACAGCAGGCTCGCGCCCAGCGCCAACGACACCGACAGAAACACGCCGATCAATGTATCCGGCGCCAGACCCGTGCGGTTGCGCAGGTAGTTCAGCAAAATCCCGAACAGCAGGCAGTAACCGAACAGGCTGCCATAAGGCCCGGTGTAAGGTTCACCGAGCAGAATGCCGATGGCCACGCCAGTCAACGCCGCGTGACCCACCGCTTCGGAAAAAAACGCGAAGCGCTTGACCACCACCAGCGTGCCCAAACCGCCCAGCACCGGGCCGATCAGTAATCCAGCGAGCAGGGCGTTGACCACAAATCCATAGGCCAGCGCTTCCGGCAGGTAACCTTGCGAGGCCCAACCCTGGACCATCAAACGAAAGGCTTCATAACTCATCAGGCAGCGCTCCGGGGATGGGTCGAGAACAGGGTCAGCAGTCGCTCCGGGGTCAGCGCCTGTTTCGGCGTGGCATCGAACAACACCCGGCGATTGAGCCCGGTGACCCGGTCCGCCAGACGCCCGACCGCTTCCAGATCATGCTCGATCCACAGCACGGTGATGCCGCTCTGGCGCCAATCGCCCAGCAGCCGTTCGAACACTTGAATGCCAGCCTCGTCGAGGGCCGACATCGGTTCGTCGAGCACCAGCAATTGCGGCGCCGGAATCAGCCCTTGGGCCAACAAAACCCGCTGGCGTTCGCCGCCGGACAACGCGCCCATGCGCCGTTTGCGTTTGTCCTGCATGCCGACCCGTTCCAGCGCCTCGCCAATGGCTGTTGCGTAATGCTTGCTCAAACCGAGGAACGCTGGACGTCGCTGACACATGGCCGCCATGAAGTCGTCGACGGTCATCGGCAAACCGCGATCAAACTCCAGCGCTTGCGGCACGTAGCCGATCGTCCCCGGTTCGTCGGGCCATTGCAGGCTCAAACGGCCCTGATGCGGCATCTGCCCGAGCAGGGTCTTGATCAGCGAACTCTTGCCGCCACCGTTGGGGCCAACCAGGGCATGCACGCTGCCGGGCCGGACCTGAAAAGTTACGTTGTCGAGGATGGTCGTGCGCCCCAGCGTCAGGCTGACTTCGGCGAAGTCGAGGGTCGGGCCGGCGCTTTGTACGGTCAGGGTTTCTTGAGCGGTCATGCGCCAGACTCCTGAATCGCCCGAACCACGGTATTGAGGTTGCCGGTCATTTCCTTTTCGTACTTGTCGGCGGTGTATTCGCCATAGGAAATGTGCGACAGCGGATACAGCTTCACCCCCGATTCGCGCTGGATGGTTTCGACGTAAGTGGACGGGAAATCCATCTCCGAGAAGATCACTTTCACGTCCAGCTCCCGCAGTTGATCGATGGTCTTTTTCAGTTGGCTGGGGCTGGGTTCGATGCCGTGGGCCGGCTCGACCACGGCAGTGACTTCCAGGCCGAACTCGCGCAGCAGATAGTCGTAGGCGGCATGGACCGTGGCCACGCGCAGCTCGGCGTTCGGCGCCTGGGTCAGTTTGGCCAGGGCATCGGCGCGCATCTGCCGCAGGCGCTTACCGTAGGCGCGGGCATTCTGGGTGTAGGTTTTAGCGTTGGCCGGGTCGAGCTTGCCCAACTCGCGGGCAATGTTGTTGACCTGGGCAATCGAAGCGCTGATCGACAAGAACGTGTGCGGGTTGACCACTTTACCGGCACCGCGAGCGGCGACACCGGTGGCGGCCAGCAGCGGCACGTTTTCGTTGGCTTCGATCACTTTGATATTCGGGGTTTCGCTGGCGGCGATCATGCGGTCGGCGAAGTCGTCATGGCCCACACCGTTGAGCACGATTACGTCGAGCCCGCTGATGCGTTTGATGTCCTCGGCGCGGGGCTCATAGGCGTGCGGGTTGAAACCGGCCGGGATCAACGGCACCACTTCGGCCTTGTCGCCGACGATATTGGCCACGTAGCTGTAATAAGGGTGCAGGGTGATGCCGATGCGCAGGCGCTTGGCTTCGTCGGCACTGGCCAGAGGCGTCAGCAAACAGGCAAGCAGGCCGACCAGCAGCAGGCGCAAAAAACGACGTTGAGATGAACTAGGCATGGGAAAGCGGTCTTCTCTCGGGTGAGGGCGAGGGTTCAGTGCCGATGCTGGCGGGTGACCCCGGCATCGAATTGCGCGACGATCTGCTGCCAGCCGGCGCTTTCCAGCGCGGCCTCAGTCAGATCAGCCGGGCGCGCGAGGGCTTTGGAGCGGTTGAGCCAGACGTCTGGCGCATCGTCGTCAGCAGTCAAACGCATCAGGAATGAGCCGGCCACGGTGGGTGCCTGGCTCTGGCCGAAATACGCCTTGGCGTCCAGCAATTGCCAGGCATGACCGCCTCGGCTGACAGAACTGGCATCCCGGGCAAACGGCGCGAAACCTTCATCGGCTAGGGTGGCGGGTGTGGGCAGTGCTTGTTGTTCCTCGCGCAACAGGTGGATTTCATCCAGCGTGACCCGCAGGTCTGCGTAAATACCTTGCTCGGATGCGCTCAGGTCGCGGCGGGCATCCAGTTGATGGCTGCCGACGCTGCTCACTTCCCGGGACTCGCCGCGCCAGGCAACTACCGAGCCGGCCACCGCCAGGATCATCAGGCACAACAGCAACACATAGAGGGTTTCATGGCCGGCTCCGGCCGGGCGCACCACTTGGGTGGTTGGCGTGCTCATGCTCAGGGCGCCTCGATGTCGGCTTGGTCGATCTCGACCACGTGGCCGGGACCGGCGTCGAACAGCACGTAGAATTCAGCGCCGGGCTTCTTGAACGTCAGGGTCGAATCGGCGCCGAGCTTGCCTGGCACCAGAATGGTTTCGTCGTAGCCGATCACATCCAGGGTCACGCCCGGCGCGCCGCTGCCGTCGGAGAAACCACCGGTGCAACGGATCTGTTCGGCGTCGATGGCCTTGCACTCGCACATCGGGTTGTGGGCCAGGGCGCTGGTGCTGAAGACGGTGCAGAGCACCAGTAAAACGGGGCGAAAAACGCTGGTCATGGTTTGCCTCCTTGTCTGTTCAGCCATGCGACGGTGGCCGGGGACGCCTGGCTCAGGGGGATGGAGGCTTGATGCATGGCGCCGTCCCAGCCTTCCATGGTGATCCACAGTTCAGCGTCGTTTTTGGTCTTTTCGGGTACCGGCAGCGCGGCGCCCATGTGGTAGGGCGTGCCGAAGAAAATCACCCCGGCGGCGCGCAGGCTGCGCGGTTTGCCAATGCGCAGGTAAGTCGCCTTGACCTGATCGCGACAACTGTCGCAGAGCGCAGCATTGAAGGACTTCAAGTAGCCGGCCGGGCCATCGGATACCGGGGCTGCGTTGCGCAATTCAGCCAGGCGCAGGCTCCAGGGGCCGACCTGAATTTCACCGACTTCACGCTCACCCAGGCCGGTGTCTCCGCGAAACAGCGCTGCGTCGGCGAAGTATTTGGGCATGAACCCCAGCGGCACCAGCAACAGCAGCACGTTGATGTGGAAACGCCATGTGTGCCAGAAGCGGCTTAGCGGCGAGCGTGGTTTTTCTGCTGCGACCTGGCTCATCGGCTGCCCTCCGTGGCTTCGCGGCTCATGGCCGGGGCCGGTTGGCCGGTCAGCGCAGCCCGTGGACGCTTGTTGTTGCGCTTGAGCGCATTGGCCGTGGCCAGGGCGGTGCGTTTGGTCCAGATCAACAGGCCGCTGAGGACCATCATGCTCAGGATCAGGCCGAAGAAGAACCAGATCAGCTTGATCCAAATACCGCCGAAATCGCCGGTGTGCAGCGGACGCGTGGATTCGGTCACCAGCTCCAGACCCGAACGATCCGACAGCAGGCGCGTGGTGGAAATGTCACCGGTGTAAGGGTTGACCTCGGCGCTCTGGTAGATCAACGGGTACCAACTGCGCCCGCTCACCAAAAGATGGCTATAGGCATTGGCGGGGAGGCTGACAGAGCTGTCTTCCAGGCCAGGAATGCGTTCCTTGGCCTCGCGGATCGCGCTTTCCAGGCTGATCATCGGCGCCGGTGCGCCATCGACGGTGAGCGGCACGCTCTCACGCGGGACGACGGGGGCGACCGGCGCGGTGGAAATCGAAATGTGGTTATCGGACAGGATCGCTTCAATCATGAACCAGGTGCTGGTGACGGAAATCACCGCAATGAACCAGATCGACCAGATGCCGCTGAGCCGGTGAAAGTCGCCCCAGAAAATCCGCGCGCCATGACGAATGCGCAGGGTCGGTCGCAAGAAGCCTTTCCAGAACCGTTTGTAGACCACGAGCCCCGTCACCAGTGAAGCCAGCATCGGCAAGCCGAGGAACGACACCAGATACCAGCCCCAGCTGTAGCCGTTGGTGAATGGCACCAGCCACCAGCCATGCAGCGCGCGAGTGAAGGCCTGGAAGTTGAAGGGTGGAGCGGTGCCCTGAATCGCCCCGCTGTAGGGGTTCACATAGACCGTCACCGAGCGTCCGTCCGGGTAGCTGACCTTCACGTCCAGGGCGAAATGCGACTCGTCGGGACGGTTGATACTTTCGACCAGCGTTTGGGGCTCGGCCTTTTTGATGGCGGCGATGATCTGGTCATAGCTGAGCAGCGGCGCGTCGTCCGAAGGCGGGCTGGCGCGCATTTGCGGGTTGGCCAGCCAGACGATTTCCTGACTGACCACCGCCAATGTGCCGGTCACACAGACGATCAATACAAAGAACCAGATGGGCAGGGCCAGCCAGCTATGGACCAGAAACCAGAGTTTTGAGCGGGATTTCTTCGACATGATTAAAGGTCTTGTTTCGATGAGAGGACCTCTGCTGCGGGCTTCCCAGCGTTGAGGTCCATGAAAGGCCCGGTCGTGGCTTTTGCCTACGCGACCGGCTGCATCTAAATAAGACGTATGAGCATCGGAAATCCCGAAAGGGGATATGAAAGTAAATGTTTCGTGTTTCTGCGCTGTGTGGGAACAGCCAATATTGATGTTGAATGTGATGCCCCCATCGCGAGCCTGCTCGCGATGGGGGCTGATCACATACCGAAGCTATCAACCCTGCTTGAACATCTCCTTCGCCCGCTGTTCGATCTGTTCCTGCGTCAGATCCTCCTTGCGCGTGGCCAGAAACCACACATGCCCATAGGGATCCTTCAAGGTCCCCGTGCGGTCGCCATAAAACTGATCCTTGACCTCGGACACCACCGTGGCACCGGCATCGATGGCCTGTTTATAGGACTTGTCCACGTCGTTCACATACAAATGCAGGCCCACGGACGGCGATTTGTCCGGGTTGCTCAAGGGCCCTTGGTCACAGGGTGTGCCCAGCATGATCGGGCTATCGCCGATACGCAGTTCGGCGTGCCCGATGCCGCCGTCGGGCATGGCCAGGCGCATGACTTCGGTGGCGCCAAAGGCTTTCTTGTAGAAGTCGATGGCTTCGGCAGCTTTCTGAATGCCCAGATAAGGGGTGATGCTGTGATAACCCTCTGGAATAGGTTTGACGCTCATGACGGTTCTCCCTTTATTGTTGTGGAGTTAAGGTGTTCCTTCGCCGTTTTCCGGTCGGATAACTATAGGTCAACCCCTTCGCCACAACTGAGTGCCCGACGAGTAGCCGCAGTCACGACAACGCGCCGCACTGCAATTTTGGTGCATCAGCGGTAAGAACCTGGATCGACAGGTTCTCTGTGGCGCGACGCTTGTTCACTGCCAGTTCACCAATTCCCGATACCCACTATCGAGAGCATTGATTTCTGCCCGTCGGGGCGCGTCGGTAGCCTGTGTTCATTGCCCCGAACCCAGCTATCCGGACTTTCGAAATGAAAACTCTACTCACTACTTTTCTGTTGCTCGCCGTTTCCGTCCTCGCCGGATGTGCCAGTCATGTTTCACCGGAACTACGCCCCTACACCGCTGAAGAAACCCGGGAACTGGCGCTGGAAGCCTTGAACCGTCGGGGCTTGTCCTTCGAGGAGTACCACGCGAAGAAAGCCGAATTGCTCGGCCAGCCGACCAAATCGATCAGTTTTGACAAGCAAGGCGAGATGAACGCCGAGCGCACAGTACAGATGCACGGTCGCCAAAGCTGAGCGACAACTGTGCTGCTCTAACTTTCACGCAACTGTCCATGGGTTTCCCTCAAGGCGTGCGATAGGGTCAACACCTGACTGACTCTGATGGACTGCCCCCCATGCTCTCGCTCGACCTTCTGCTGGGCTTTGCCCTGTTCGCTCTTGTCACCTCGATCACCCCCGGTCCGAACAACACCATGTTGCTGGCCTCGGGCGTGAATTTCGGCTTTGGCCGCACCATCCCTCACATGCTGGGCATTACCTGCGGCTTCTTCGTGTTGGTGGTGGCCGTCGGTTTCGGCCTGGGCACGGTGTTTCAAACCTATCCACTGCTTTACACCGTGCTGCGTTATGTCGGCGCGGCGTATTTGCTGTACCTGGCCTGGAAGATTGCGCATTCCGGGCCGGTCGCCGAGGGTGAGCAGGGCGAGGGCAAGCCGATCAGTTATTTGGGCGCGGCGGCGTTTCAATGGGTCAACCCCAAGGCCTGGATCATGGCCATCGGTGCCATCAGCACCTACACGCCGATGCAGGGCTATTTCACCAATGTGATTGTGATTGCCGCGGTCTTCGCTCTGATCAACCTGCCGAGCGTCGGTGTGTGGGCCGGTTGTGGCACGCTGTTGCGCAATGTGCTGCGCGATCGCCGCTGGCTACGCCTGTTCAACTGGGGCATGGCCTTGTTGCTGGTGGCTTCCATGTATCCGTTGTTGCTTGAAAGTTTTAGCTGACGCATTGCTTCAACCGGTTGCCCGATGCCTGTTAAGCTCGACTTCAGGAGCGTTCCTACGCACTTTTAAATGAAGTTGTTCTTCTTTAATGGCCTCCGATCGGGTATTGCTATCGTTCTGCAAATTCGGCGCCGCTCATAAGGCGGCGCTTTGATATTTCCAGTGACGAGCTTCCTGATCCCGGAACACGCTCTGCGAGTCTTCTATGAATAAACGTCCGTTGTATTTCGACTACGCCGCCACCACGCCGGTGGATGAGCGGGTCATCAAGGTGATGGTCGAGTGTCTGGGTTTTAGCGGAAACTTCGGCAACCCGGCATCCAGCTCCCACGCCTTCGGTCAACAGGCCCGGCAATCGGTCGAGCACGCACGGCGCCAGGTCGCCGAACTGGTGGGCGCCCAGGCCGAGCAGATCGTCTGGACCTCCGGAGCCACCGAATCCAACAACCTGGCACTCAAGGGCGTTACCCAGGCCCGCGGTGTGTCCGGCGGCCATATCATCACCAGCCAGATTGAACACAAGGCAATTCTCGACACCGCCAAACAATTGCAGGATGCCGGCATTGCCGTGACGTATCTGGTGCCCGATGCCGAAGGCCTGATAACTCCGCAAGCAGTCAGCGAGGCGATGCGTGAAGACACCTTTCTGGTGTCGCTGATGCTGGTCAATAACGAACTGGGCACCGTCAACGACATCCCGGCCATCGGCCAGGTGGTGCGTGATCGCGATGCGTTGTTCCACGTTGACGCGGCTCAGGGCGCGGGCAAAGTAGCGATCGACCTGGCCCGGTGGCCGGTGGATCTGATGTCGTTCTCGGCGCATAAGGTCTACGGCCCCAAAGGCATCGGCGCGCTGTACGTCGGGCCTCGTGCGCAACAGCGCCTGCAGGCGCAGATCCACGGTGGCGGCCATGAGGGCGGGTTGCGTTCCGGTACTCTGGCGACGCACCAGATCGCAGCCATGGGCGCCGCTTTCGCACTGGCGGCCGCTTTGTTCGATGAAGAAAAAGCCACCATCGTGCGCCTGCGTGAACGCTTGCTCGATCAGCTGCTGAGCATTTCCGGTATTCGCGTCAATGGCAGTCCGACCCAACGCATTCCCCATACCCTGAGCCTGACCTTCAACGAAGGTGAGTTCAATTCCGCGGCGTTGAGCACTTCGATCGCGTTTTCCGCGACGTCGGCCTGCAACTCCGCCAGTAATGCGCCATCTCATGTGCTGCTGGCGCTGGGGCATGACGCGCGCTCGGCCAGTCGCACCATTCGCCTGAGCCTGGGGCGTTTCACCACCGAGCAAGATATCGACCAGGCTGCGCACCTGATCAAAACGGCCACCGCCAGTGCTCCGGCATTCTGGGCGACAGGTCCTTAAGCGCCGACTCTGATCGGCACCAAACAATAATGATGAAGTGGTTAGCAGGAGACACGATGAGTACGCAGCCTTCGATCAATGGATTGGTACCCCGGCGCCTGGCGCAAACCCGCGAGCTGATGAGCCGGGAGGGCATTCATGCTCTGTTGGTGCCGTCGGCCGACCCGCACCTGTCGGAATACCTGCCGGGCTATTGGCAGGGGCGGCAGTGGCTGTCGGGTTTCCATGGCTCGGTCGGCACGCTGATCGTCACACCGGATTTCGCCGGCGTCTGGGCCGACAGCCGCTATTGGGAACAAGCGAGCAAGGAACTCAAGGGCAGCGGTATCGAGCTGGTCAAGCTGCAACCGGGTCAACCCGGCCCGCTTGATTGGCTGGCCGAGCAAACGCCTGAAGGCGGTGTCGTCGCAGTCGATGGCGCGGTGATGGCCGTGGCGTCGGCGCGTACCCTGAGCAGCAAACTCCAAGAACGCGGCGCACGTCTGCGCACTGACATCGATTTGCTGAGCGAAGTCTGGAGTGATCGCCCGAGCTTGCCGAACGAGCCGATTTATCAACACTTACCGCCTCAGGCGACCGTCGGCCGTGGCGAAAAACTCGCCCAGCTGCGTGACGTGTTGAAAGAGCGCGGTGCCGACTGGCATTTCATCGCCACCCTCGATGACATCGCCTGGCTGTTCAACTTGCGCGGCGGCGATGTGTCGTTCAACCCGGTGTTTGTGTCCTTCGCGCTCATTAGCCAGCAACAGGCCACCTTGTTCGTCGCCCTGAGTAAAGTCAGCGCCGAGCTGCGTGCCATCCTTGAACAGGACGGCGTGACCCTGCGCGATTACAGCGAAGTGGCCGCCGCCTTGCGCGCCATACCAAGCGGCGCGAGCCTGCAAGTCGATCCGGCGCGGGTCACGGCGGGTCTGCTGGATAACTTGAACAGTGATGTGAAACTGGTCGAAGGCCTGAACCCGACCACCCTGGCCAAGTCACAAAAAAGCCTGGCCGATGCCGAGCACATCCGTCGGGCCATGGAGCAGGATGGCGCGGCGCTGTGCGAATTCTTCGCCTGGCTGGAGGCGGCATGGGGGCGTGAGCGCATCACCGAACTGACCATCGACGAACACCTGACCGCGGCCCGCACCCGGCGTCCGGATTATGTGTCACTGAGCTTCAACACCATTGCTGCGTTTAATGCCAACGGTGCGATGCCGCATTACCACGCCACCGAAGAAGAGCACGCGGTCATCGAGGGTGACGGCCTGTTGCTGATCGACTCCGGCGGCCAATACTTGGGCGGCACTACCGACATTACGCGGATGGTGCCGGTGGGGACGCCGACTGACGAGCAGAAGCGCGATTGCACCCGCGTACTCAAAGGCGTGATTGCACTCTCCCGCGCGCAGTTCCCGCGGGGCATTCTGTCGCCGTTGCTGGACGCCATTGCCCGCGCACCGATCTGGGCCGAAAGTGTCGACTACGGTCATGGCACCGGTCACGGCGTCGGCTACTTCCTCAACGTTCACGAAGGCCCGCAAGTGATCGCCTATCAGGCGGCAGCCGCGCCGCAAACTGCAATGCAGCCAGGGATGATCACTTCCATCGAACCGGGCACCTACCGTCCGGGCCGCTGGGGCGTGCGGATCGAGAACCTGGTGTTGAACCGCGAGGCGGGCAAGAGCGAGTTCGGTGAATTCCTGAAGTTCGAAACCCTGACCCTGTGCCCGATCGACACCCGTTGCCTGGAACCGTCGTTGCTGACCGAAGACGAAAAGCAGTGGTTCAACGGCTACCATGCCGAAGTGCGCGAGCGCCTGAGCCCGTTGCTCGATGGCGCGGCCCTTGAGTGGTTGAACACCCGGACCGCGGCTATTTGATCGGCTTGAGTTCAGTTGCTGGAAACAGCGCCTGAACTCAAGCCTGGCTATTGTGCCCGCAGGGCTTCAAGGACGAAGTCCAGCCGATCCTGGCCGAAGAACAGTTGATTCCCGACAAACATGCTCGGTGCGCCGAATACACCGCGTTGTACTGCTTCCTCGGTGTTTTTCTTGAGGGCGGCTTTGACGTTCTCATCTGCGGCTAGCGACAGCACCTCGTTCGGGTCGAAACCGTTTTGCGTCAGCACGGCGGCAACGGTCGCGGGATCATCGAGGCTGCACCCTTCCACCCACAGGGCGTGAAACAGGCAATCGATAAACGCCTGAAAGCGTTCGGGATGACGTAATTGCATACCCGTGACCACGCGCATCAACATCAGGGTATTGATGGGGAAGTGCGGGTTGAACTTCAGCGGCACACCGTAACGCTTGGCATAGCGGTCCAGATCCTGAAACATGTAGCGACCCTTGGCCGGAATGGTCACCGGGGAGGCGTTGCCGGTGGCTTTGAAGACGCCGCCCAGCAGCATCGGTTTGTAGATCAGCTGACTATCGGTCTGCGCGCATATTTTCGGCAGTTGGGTGTAGGCCAGGTAGGTGGCGGGGCTGCCGAGGTCGAAAAAGAACTCCACGGTTTTACTCATGTCGATGTGCTCTTCTTTTTGTCGTAGGGGAAGGCTTACCAGCGTTCGTTCCAGGGGCGCAGATCCAGCTCGAACGTCCAGGCGTCCCGTGGCTGGCTGTGTAAGTACCAATAGTTTTCGGCGATGTGCTCGGGATTGAGGATGCCGTCCTGATCCTTGGTCGCGTATTTTTCCGGAAATCTGTCGCGGATAAAGTCGGTGTCGATGGCACCATCGACCACCACATGGGCGACGTGGATGTTCATCGGCCCCAGTTCGCGGGCCATGCTTTGGGCCAGGGCGCGAATCCCGTGCTTGGCGCCGGCGAAGGCAGCAAAACCTGCGGCACCGCGCAAACCGGCGGTGGCCCCGGTGAACAGGATCGTGCCCCTTTGGCGGGTGACCATGCGTTTGGCCACTTCGCGAGCATTGAGAAACCCTGAGAAACAGGCCATTTCCCAGATCTTGAAATACTTGCGGGCGGTTTCTTCGAGAATACTGCAGGGCACATTGGCGCCGATATTGAAAACGAATGCTTCGATGGGGCCGATCGCGGTTTCGATCTGCTCGACGAGCGCAATCACGTCCTCTTCTTTGCGCGCATCGCAGGCAAAGCCATGAGCCTCGCCGCCGCTGATCGTGATGGCATCTACCAGTGGCTGAAGTTTGTCTGCGCTGCGACGTGTGACGCAGGCGACGTAGCCTTCTCGGGCAAAACGCTTGGCGATGGCGCCGCCGGTGGCATCGCCTGCGCCGACGACCAATACGATTTTCTTGCTATTGATAGCGGTGGTCATGGATGTCGCCCTTTGCTGAACGGTCAGTGACTGACGAACGTTAGCAGCATCCCGGGCGAGGCGCCTATCGGGCTACGCAAGCCCAATAGGGTTGGAGGATTACTTGCAGATGACGATCATGCTGCGGCTGGTATAGCCGGCCGGGTTAAGGCCAAACGGATAATCTCCGGGCTCTTCGACCGCATCCCCAGACTTGGCAATCACCTTGTAACCCTTGGGCGCGCACGAGTTGGCAGCGCTGGTGTAGCACTGGTCCCAGGAGGACGACAGCCCGGAACAGTTGATATGCAGCCCTTTCTTGCCGTGTTTGATCTGGGTTTTCGAGGTCGCCGCGCAGCCCGCAACTGCAAGCACGGCGATCAGTATCAAAATTCGTTTCATTGCTGTCCTTATTGAGGCCCCGGATCTTTGTGCCCGGGTCTGCCTGCATTCGCTTTTGCTTGAAGCGTTCTGATATCCCTATCTGAAAAAATCCATGTCTGACACTGAGTTACGTGGCCTAAACATGGCCTAAATGAGCGGTAAATACTAGACCCTCGTCAAATCTCGTATCAATCCGCCGCTACTGCGGGCTTGGCGGTGCTCCCCATGGTCATGGTTGCGCCGACGGACGCCAGAATGATGCACAGGATTGCCATCCACTGAGACAGGGAAAGGTATTCATGGAGGAACAACAGGCCGGACAGTGCACCGAACGCGGGCTCGATACTCATCAATGTGCCGAAGGTCCGGGCCGGCAGCCGTGTGAGGGCGACCATCTCCAGGGTGTAGGGCAGGGCAGTGGACAGAATCGCGACCCCGATGGCCACGGGAATCAGCGAGGGTGTCAGCAGCGCAGCACCAGCATGGACGATACCGATGGGGGCTACGAACAGTGCAGCAATCATCACGCCCAATGCGGCGGTCTGCACGCCATTGTCGGCACCGGCCTTCTGGCCGAACAGAATGTACAACGCCCAGCAGACACCGGCGCCAAGGGCATAACCTGCGCCAATCAGATCAATACCTGCGCTCGTGGCGCCAGTTGGAATCAACAGCAGTAAACCCACTGCCGCCAGAGCGATCCACAGAAAGTCGATCGCCCGACGTGAGGCATAAATAGCGACCGCTAATGGGCCGGTGAACTCCAGGGCTACCGCGATACCCAGAGGGACAGTGTTCAAGGACATATAGAAGAGGAAGTTCATGCCGCCCAGCGCCATCCCATAGACAATTACCGTGCGCAGGGATTTTGCGGTGAGCTTCGCTCGCCATGGGCGCAATAGCAGCAGCATGATCACGCTGGCGAAGATCAGCCGCAGGGTGGTGGTCCCTTGAGCGCCGATAACCGGGAACATGCTTTTGGCCAGGGAGGCTCCGGACTGGATCGATGCCATGGCTATCAAGAGCAGGCCTACCGAGAACAGGGTCGAGGCAAGGCTGCGGGGGTGGTCATTCATTGCGTGGCATCGTCCGAGGTGAGAAACGAGAGTAGTTTGTAATGTGTTGGGCAATATACTGCGCATTCGTTGCGGTTGCGTCTATATATAAGCAGGGATTTTGAACATCCTGATAGAAAAGCGTAATCAGGGGTTGACGGCAGATCCTGGACGTCTATAATTCGCCCCACTTCCGGCGCAGTCGAAACGGAAAACTCCTTGGTAAACAACGAGTTACGCAGTT
>NZ_JBWKUI010000008.1:0-311928 GCF_059420765.1 Pseudomonas sp. GW821-FHT03E01
CCATGTGAGAGTAGGTCATCGTCAAGATTAAATTCCGAAACCCCTATCTGCGTATGCAGGTAGGGGTTTTGTTTTGCTCGCAGAAAAAGTCTACTTCTCTGGCAACACAAAAATGCACAGTTATTTTCGAGTCAGGACACTAGAATAGGTCCAACATTTTTGGAGCCAGAGCCTTTATGCCAGATCCGGTTGACGCCCCTGGGCTGTCAGATTTACCACTGGACGGTTTGGTGGCGTGTCATGAGTGCGACTTGCTGATGCGCAAGCCTGAACTCGCCCATGGTGAGAAGGCCATTTGTCCACGCTGCGGTTATGAGCTGTATGCCCATCGGCACAATGTCGTGCAGCGCAGTCTCGCCTTGGTCATTGCCGCACTGTTGTTGTATATCCCCGCGAACTTTTTACCCATCATGCAGCTCCATCTACTCGGGCAGTCATCGAATGACACTGTCTGGAGCGGTGTTCTCGGTTTGTTCGATACCGGTATGCAGGGCGTAGCAGCAGTCGTATTCCTCTGCAGCATGGGGATTCCGCTGCTCAAGCTGCTCTGCCAATTGGTGGTGCTGCTGAGTATCCGATTCAATATCGGACGCAGCTACGGTTTGCTGCTCTACCGCATTTATCACCATCTTCGGGATTGGGGGATGCTTGAGGTTTACCTCATGGGCGTGCTGGTCGCGATCGTCAAATTGGCCGATATGGCGGCGATTACCGTAGGTCCCGGTTTGGCGTGCTTCATCAGTTTGTTGTTGGTCCAGGTCTGGCTGGAAGTGGTGATGTCGCCGCACCAGATCTGGCAGGCATTATCAGGAGAAGATGCCCATGCGGGCGATTGATGCGGGCATTCTGATTTGTGCCGAATGCCACGAGTTGAACAAGCAGGAAGCTGGCACCGACGAGCAGGTCTGCACCCGCTGTGGTGCGTTGGTTCATGCGCGCCGACCGAACAGCCTGATGCGTACCTGGGCGCTGCTGGTCACCGCTGCGATCATTTACATCCCGGCCAATGTGCTGCCGATCATGACCGTCAGTTCCCTGGGGCAGGGTGATCCGAGCACCATCATGTCCGGCGTGATCCAACTGGTTCAGCACGGCATGATTCCAATCGCGGCTGTGGTTTTTATCGCCAGTATTCTGGTTCCTACGTTCAAACTGGTGGGCATCGGGTTGCTGCTGTTTTCGGTGCAGCGCCGCCAGCCACTCTCCGCACGCCAACGTATATGGATGTACCGCTTTATCGAGTTCATCGGCCGCTGGTCGATGCTCGATATTTTTGTGATCGCCATCCTGGTGGCGGTTGTGAATTTCGGACGGCTAGCCAGCGTCGAAGCCAATCTTGGCGCCATCGCCTTCGCCAGTGTGGTGATTCTGACGATGCTTGCCGCAGTAACTTTCGATCCCCGACTGATTTGGGATAACACGGAGTCGGACGACGACCATGACTGATTTGCCTACAGCGAAAACCCGACCGGCCTCTAACTGGTCTGCCATTTGGGTATTGCCCCTGATCGCCTTGCTCATTGGCGGTTGGCTCGCCTGGCGTGCCTATAGCGAGACAGGCATTGAGATCCATGTGCGCTTCGAAAGCGGCGAAGGTATTCAGGCCAACAAGACCGAAGTCGTTTACAAAGGTATGTCGGTCGGTAAGGTGAAAGCCCTCACACTCGATGACGAAGGCAGCTCCAAAGGCGTGATCGCCACCATCGAGATGAATAAGGACGTGGAGCAATACCTCAGAACCAGCACGCGTTTCTGGCTGGTCAAGCCGAGCGTAACCCTGGCCGGTATCACGGGCCTGGAGACGCTGGTCTCGGGTAACTATGTGGCTGTCAGTCCGGGAGAGGGCGAACCGACCCGCAAGTTCAAGGCCCTGGCCGAAGAGCCGCCGCTGTCGGACGCCAAGCCTGGTCTGCACCTGACCATCAAGGCTGATCGTCTCGGTTCGCTGAATCGCGGCAGCCCGGTGTTCTACAAGCAGATCCAGGTCGGTCAGATCAAAAGCTATTTGCTGTCCGCGGACCAGAACACCGTTGAACTCAAAGTCTTCATCGAACCGACCTATGCCAGCCTGGTACGCAAACACACGCGTTTCTGGAATGCCAGCGGTATCAGCATCGATGCCAACCTGTCCGGTGTGAAAGTGCGTAGCGAGTCCCTCGCCAGCATCGTCGCTGGTGGTATTGCGTTTGCTACACCGGAAAACCGCAAGGACAGCCCGCCCACCGATCCAAGCCTGCCGTTCCGTCTCTACGAAGACTTCGATGCAGCCGCCGCCGGTATTCGGGTCAAGGTCAAACTCAGCGATTTCGAAGGCCTGCAGGCCGGTCGTACACCGGTGATGTACAAAGGCATTCAGGTCGGCAATCTGAAAGCGCTCAAGATTGACCCGGACCTCTCCAGTGCAACCGCCGAGCTGACGCTCGACCCATTGGCTGAGGATTACCTGGTCACCGGCACACAGTTCTGGGTGGTCAAACCATCAATTTCGCTTGCCGGTATCACCGGTCTGGAAGCATTGGTCAAAGGTAACTACATCGCCGTACGCCCTGGCGACAAGGGTGGCGCACCGCAGCGCGAGTTCGAAGCACGGGCCAAGGCTCCGCCGCTGGATCTGCGTTCGCCGGGCCTGCATCTGGTGCTGTTCACCGAAAACCTCGGCTCACTGGAAGTCGGCAGTCCGATTCTCTACAAGCAGGTCAAGGTGGGTTCGGTGCAGAGCTATCAGTTCTCTCGCACTAAAAAACAGCTGATGATCGGTGTGCACATCGAGAAGGAATACGAGGGGCTGGTCAACGCCTCGACGCGCTTCTGGAATGCCAGCGGTATTACGCTGACGGGTGGACTGACCGGCGGCATCCAGGTCAAAAGTGAGTCTTTGCAAAGCCTGATGGCCGGCGGCATTGCTTTCGAAACCCCGGAAGCCAAAGCGCCGTTGCAGAAGCGCATTCCACGTTTCCGTCTGTTCGCCAGTCATGAAGAGGCAAACCAGAAAGGCGCCGTGGTGACCATCAAGGTCGATCGCGCCGATGGTCTGCGCACGGGCACGCCGATCCGGTTCAAAGGCCTCGACGTCGGCAAGGTCGAAGACGTCGACCTCAGCGACGACCTGCAATCGGTGCTGCTGACTGCGCGAATCACGGAAGTGCCGGAGCGTATCGCTCGAGTGGGCAGTCAGTTCTGGGTGGTCAAACCTGAATTAGGTCTGATCAAGACGTCCAACCTTGAGACTCTGGTGACCGGGCAGTACATCGAAGTGCAACCGGCGCCGAAGAATCTCGGTCCGCAAAAGGACTTCGTAGCGCTGACCAATCCTCCGGAAACCGCCAAGGAAGAGGCCGGTTTGAGCCTGGTATTGAGTGCTGCTCGTCGAGGCTCGCTGAAGACCGGTGTGCCCGTCACCTATCGCGAAATCACGGTGGGCAAGGTGACTGGCTATGAGCTGGGCCAGACGGCGGATCGAGTGTTGGTACACATCCTGATCGAGCCGAAGTACGCGCCATTGGTGCGCAGTGGCACGCGGTTCTGGAACACCAGTGGTTTTGGTTTTGACTACGGCTTGTTCAAAGGCGCAACCATACGCACCGAATCGCTGGAGACGCTGATCCAGGGCGGTATCGCCTTTGCCACACCGGATGGCGACCGCATGGGTGTCCCGGCGCGGCCCGAGCAAACGTTTCCGCTGTTCGACAAGTTTGAAGATGAATGGCTGACTTGGGCGCCGAAGATTTCTATCGGTAAGTAACCTGAGGTTAATTTGGCGTTTATCAGGACGTCTTCGCGGGCAAGCCTGCGAAGACGGTCTACCTGACGCCGACGTCTCCGGTGGCTTATCATTAGCCCCCTAACGACGCCCACCCAAGGTTCCCCCGGCATGCTGGCTATTTTCCTCGAAACCCTGAACATCACTGCGCCGGTGTTTGCCATGCTGTTTCTGGGTGTGCTGCTCAAGCGCATCGACTGGATCAACGACAACTTCATCCATACTGCGTCGGCCCTGGTGTTCAATGTCACCATGCCGGCGTTGCTGTTTCTGGGCATCTTGCATGCCGACCTGCACGCTGCGTTGCAACCGGCGCTGCTGATCTACTTCTCGGTCGCGACCCTGATGTGCTTTGCAATTGCCTGGGGTTGGGCGATCTGGAAATGCCCGCGGGAAGATCGGGGCATTTACACCCAAGGCGCGTTTCGCGGCAATAACGGGGTAATCGGCCTGGCCCTGGCGGCGAGCATGTACGGCGACTATGGCATTTCCCTTGGGGCGATTCTCGCGGCGCTGGTGATCCTGTTTTACAACACGCTCTCAACCATTGTGCTGGCGGTCTATAGCCCGGTGATCAAGTCTGATCCGTGGAGTATCTGCAAAAGTGTGATGGCCAATCCGCTGGTCATCAGTGTGATTGCGGCCGCACCATTTGCCTGGTTCCAGATCGGCTTGCCGGGATGGCTGGAGAGGTCCGGTCAATATTTGGCGCAAACCACCTTGCCATTGGCATTGATCTGCATCGGTGGCACGTTGTCGCTGGCGGCAATGCGTAAAAGCGGCACGATGGCGCTGAGTTCAAGTCTGGTGAAGATGATCGGCCTGCCGGTGCTGGCGACACTCGGCGCCTGGCTCTGGGGCTTTCGTGGGGCGGAGTTGGGGATTCTGTTTCTGTACTTCGGCAGCCCGACCGCCGCGGCCAGTTTCGTCATGGCCCGGCAGGCCAATGGCAATCATGAACTGGCGGCGGCGATCATCGTGATTACTACACTGATGGCGGCGGTCACCACCAACATCGGGATCTTTCTGTTGCAGTGGGGTGGGTGGATCTAACCTCGGGATTTGCGGTGTTCTTCAGGTCGCCTACTCCGGCTTCTGATAGGTGTCGATCACTTCCTGCGCCGCCCGAAATGCATCGATCGCCGCCGGCACACCGGCATACACCGCGCAATGCAGCAGCGCTTCGCGAATCTCTTCCACCGTGCAACCGTTGTTCAACGCACCGCGCACATGGCCTTTCAGTTCTTGCGGGCACTTCAACGCGGTCAGCGCAGCGAGAGTGATCAGGCTGCGGGTTTTCAGCGGCAAACCTTCACGGTTCCACACGCCGCCCCAGGCGTGCTCATTGACGAAGTCCTGCAGCGGCTGGGTGAATTCGGTGGCGTTGCCCAGGGCGCGGTCGACGAACGCGTCGCCCATCACTTGGCGGCGGATTTCAACCCCAGGCTTCTTATCAGTGCTCATGGCATTTCCCTCTTGTGGTGTTGGCGACGCCAGGCGCGAAGCGAGGTGAACAGCAAAAACGCCACCAGCGCTGGCAGGACGAAAAACAGCATCAGGTGTTCAAGCTTGCCGGCCAGTGGCATGCCCGCGGTGAACGACACCACGTGCAGCCCATAGGCCAGGTACAAGCCCAAAAACAGCAGGCCTTCGGCGCGGGTCACCCGGTAGCCGGAATAGAACACAGGCAGGCACAGCAGCGCGACTCCAAGCATCACCGGCAAATCGAAATCCAGCGCGTTGGGCGAGACCGACAGTGGTGATGGCGCGATCAATGCGGTCAGCCCGAGCACGCCCAAGAGGTTGAACAGGTTGCTGCCGATCACGTTGCCCACCGCGATGTCCCGCTGACCGCGCAGCGCGGCGATCAACGAAGTGGCCAGTTCCGGCAGGGAGGTGCTGACGGCGACGATGGTCAGGCCGATGATCCGCTCCGACAACCCCAGGTCGGTCGCGACCGCCACCGCGGCGCCGAGCAACAAGTGCCCGGCGAACACCAGCATCGCCAGCCCGGCGACAATCATCAGCAGGCTGCTGAACCACGGTGCCTGCGACGCTTCATGAGCCCCTGATGGCGGACGGGTCGAGTGCCGCGACTGGCGCAGCAGCAAGCCCAGGTACAGCGCCAGCGCGGCCAGCAGCATCATGCCGTCGACCCGATTCAGTTCTTTGTTCCACGCCAGTACGAACACCAGCAGGCTGGCGCCGATCATCAGTGGAATATCCAGACGCACCAATTGTCGCGAAACCCGCAATGGAGTAATCAGCGCCGAGAGCCCGAGGGTGACGAGGATGTTGAAGATGCTGCTGCCGATCACGCTACCGACGGCGATGTCGGCGTTTTGCGCCAGGGTGGCTTGCAAGCTGACCGCCATCTGCGGTGCGCTGCTGCCGAGGGCCACGATGGTCAGGCCGATGATCAGCGGCCGCACATGCAGGCGCGCGGCCAGGCGTACCGCGGCGCGCACCATCAGTTCGGCGCCGGCGATCAATAAAAACAGACCGCAGAGCAATTCAATCACGCTGATCAGGGGTAAATCGGCCAGTCCGAAAATAGTCAGCGCTCCATCTATCAGTCGTCGAGGGCTTGCACGCGAACCTTCGCGGTGCCACTGCGCAGCATGCCCAACTGTTCGGCCGCTTCACGGGACACGTCGATCAGGCGCCCGCGAGAATACGGTCCACGGTCGTTGATGCGTACCACGCAGGATCTGTCGTTATTCAGGTTGGTAATCTTCACCCGGGTGCCGAATGGCAACTGGCGATGGGCAGCGGTCAGGCCATGCTGGTTGAAACGCTCACCGCTGGCGGTGTTTTTGCCATGGTGCTTGGCACCGTAATACGAAGCCGTGCCGGTCTTGTCGTAGCCGTGTGGATCGATGGTGTCGGTACTGGCACAACCGGCCAGCAGAGAGAGTAAGGCGCAAGCGCTGAGCAGACGTTTCATTTGGACGGCTCCCAAAATAAATGTGGCGAGGGCGCTTGCTCCCGCTCGACCAAGAAACGGTCGCAAAATCGGCTGATGCATTCTCGCTGAAAGAGTGCGGTTGCCGATTTGGGCCTGCTTCGCAGACCAGCGGGAGCAAGCTCCCTCGCCACAAGGAATGGAGCCAATATTGAAAGTTGGCTCCATTCTCATCAGCCTTCGAGCTTGCTTTTAAGCAGTTCGTTGACCTGTTGCGGGTTGGCCTTGCCTTTGGAGGCTTTCATGGCCTGGCCGACGAAGAAGCCGAACATCTTGCCGCGTTTGGCTTCGTCTGCCGCGCGGTATTGTTCGACCTGTTCAGCGTTGGCCGCGAGCATTTCGTCCAGTACCGCCGAGATCGCGCCGGTGTCGGTCACTTGCTTGAGGCCGCGTTTGTCGATGATTTCGTCCGCGCTGCCTTCGCCGTTGGCCATGGCTTCAAACACCACTTTGGCGATCTTGCCGGAGATAGTGTTGTCCTTGATGCGCAACAGCATGCCGCCCAGTTGCTCGGCCGAAACCGGCGACTGGTCGATGTCCAGGCCTTGCTTGTTCAGCAGGCTGCCCAGTTCAACCATGACCCAGTTGGCCGCCAGTTTGGCGTCGCCACTGATGCTCACGACTTTCTCGAAGTAATCGGCTTGTTCACGGCTGGTAGCCAGGACGCTGGCGTCATACACCGACAAACCGAACTGCTGCTGGAAACGCTCGCGTTTCTGCGGCGGCAGTTCCGGCAGGGTGGCGCGCACCTCGTTGAGGAACGAGTCCTCGATGACCACCGGCAGCAGGTCAGGGTCGGGGAAGTAACGGTAGTCGTTGGCTTCCTCTTTGCTGCGCATTGGACGGGTTTCGTCCTTGTTCGGATCGTACAGGCGAGTCTGCTGGATCACCTTGCCGCCGTCTTCGATCAGCTCGATCTGGCGCTGTACTTCGCTGTTGATTGCCTTCTCGATGAAACGGAACGAGTTAACGTTCTTGATCTCGCAGCGAGTACCGAACTCGGCCTGGCCTTTCGGACGGATCGACACGTTGCAGTCGCAACGCAGCGAGCCTTCGGCCATGTTGCCGTCGCAGATGCCCAGGTAGCGTACCAGCGCGTGGATCGCCTTGACGTAAGCTACGGCTTCCTTGGCGCTGCGCATGTCTGGTTCGGAAACGATTTCCAGCAGCGGCGTGCCAGCACGGTTCAGGTCGATGCCAGTGGCGCCGCTGAATTCTTCGTGCAGGCTTTTACCGGCGTCTTCTTCCAGGTGCGCGCGAGTGATGCCGACGCGTTTGACCGTGCCGTCTTCGAGGGCGATGTCCAGGTGGCCCTTGCCGACGATCGGCAATTCCATCTGGCTGATCTGGTAGCCCTTGGGCAGGTCCGGGTAGAAGTAGTTTTTGCGGGCGAACACGTTGTGCTGACCGATCTCGGCATCGATGGCCAGGCCGAACATCACCGCCATGCGCACTGCTTCCTGGTTCAGCACCGGCAATACGCCGGGCATGCCGAGGTCAACCAGGCTGGCCTGGGTGTTCGGCTCGGAACCGAAGGTGGTGGAACTACCGGAAAAGATTTTCGACCGGGTGGTGAGCTGGGTATGAATCTCCAGCCCGATCACGACTTCCCATTGCATGTGTTTCTCCTCAGAAGCCGGTTGGGGTGCGGGTGTGCCAGTCAGTGTTTTGCTGATACTGATGGGCAACGTTCAACAGGCGACCTTCCTGGAAATACGGGGCGAGCAGTTGCACGCCGACCGGCAGGCCATCGACAAAACCTGCAGGCATGGACAAGCCCGGCAGACCGGCGAGGTTGGCGGTGATGGTGTAGACGTCTTCCAGATACGCGGCGACCGGGTCGTTGTTCTTGGCGCCGAGCTTCCAGGCCGGGTTCGGCGTGGTTGGGCCGAGGATGATGTCGACCTCATTGAAGGCGGCCATGAAGTCGTTCTTGATCAGACGACGGATCTTCTGCGCCTTCAGGTAGTAGGCGTCGTAGTAACCGGCCGACAGCGCATAGGCACCGACCATGATCCGGCGCTGCACTTCCGGGCCGAAACCTTCGCCACGGGAACGCTTGTACAGGTCTTCCAGGTTTTTCGGGTCTTCGCAGCGATAGCCGAAACGCACGCCGTCGAAACGCGACAGGTTGGAAGACGCTTCCGCCGGGGCGATCACGTAGTACGCGGGAATCGCGTGCTGCATGTTCGGCAGGCTGATTTCCTTGATCACGGCGCCGAGCTTTTTCAGCTCTTCGACGCTGGCCATGACCAGGTCGGCGATGCGCGGGTCCAGGCCGGCGCTGAAGTATTCCTTCGGCACGCCGATGCGCAGGCCTTGCAGCGAACCGTTGAGGCCGGCGCTGTAATCAGGCACGGGCTCGTCGATGCTGGTGGAGTCCTGCGGGTCGAAACCGGCCATGCCTTGCAGCAGGATCGCGCAGTCTTCGGCGGTACGGGCCAGCGGGCCGCCCTGATCGAGGCTGGATGCGTAGGCGATCATGCCCCAGCGCGAAACACGACCGTACGTCGGTTTCAGGCCGGTTAGGTTGGTCAGCGCAGCGGGCTGACGAATGGAGCCGCCGGTGTCGGTGCCCGTTGCCGCCGGCAACAGACGAGCGGCCACCGCCGCCGCGGAACCGCCGGACGAACCGCCCGGAACATATTCCAGGTTCCACGGGTTTTTCACCGCGCCGTAGTAGCTCGACTCGTTGGCCGACCCCATGGCGAATTCGTCCATGTTGGTCTTGCCCAGAGTCACGGCCCCGGCAGCGGCCAGTTTGGCGACCACGGTGGCGTCGTACGGCGCCTTGAAGTTGTCGAGCATCTTCGAGCCGCAGCTGGTGCGGATGCCCTGGGTGCAGAACAGGTCTTTGTGGGCGATCGGCGCGCCGAGCAGGGCGCCGCTCTCACCGTTGGCCCGACGTGCGTCAGCGGCTTTCGCCTGCTGCAGTGCCAGGTCTTCGGTGAGGCTGATGAAACTGTTGAGCTGCGGGTCGAGCTGGGCGATGCGCGCCAGCAGGACTTTGGTCAGCTCTTCGGAGGAAAACTTTTTATCGGCGAGTCCGCGGGCGATCTCGGCCAGAGTCAATTGATGCATTGCAGGCTCTTTCCCTTTAGTCGATGACTTTCGGAACCAGGTACAGGCCGTTTTCGACCGCTGGTGCGATGGACTGATAGGCCTCGCGATGATTGGTCTCGGTCACGACGTCTGCACGCAGGCGCTGGCTGGCTTCCAGTGGGTGGGCCAGCGGCTCGATACCGTCGGTATTGACCGCTTGCATTTCGTCGACCAGCCCGAGAATGCTGTTCAGGGCCGAAGTGATGTGTGGAAGATCGGCATCATTGAGGCCAAGGCAGGCCAGATGAGCGATTTTTTCCACGTCGGAGCGTTCAAGCGCCATGGGAATCTCCAGTGGAAAACAAAACGGACCGCGTCCGTGTGTTAGATTGTCGGAACACTACCGCATATCTACGGTCTCAAGGCCGCGATTGTGGTGCTTGGTGCACAGAAAAGCAGCCAATTTAACATATTGGCGCCTTGCCCAAAATCCCTGTCGTTGTTAGAGTTTGCCGCACTTTTTTACCCACGCGTTGCCTAGGGTCCCTTTCCCATGTTCAAGAAACTGCGTGGCATGTTTTCCAGCGATCTTTCCATTGACCTGGGCACTGCCAACACCCTTATTTACGTGCGCGAGCGCGGTATCGTCCTGAATGAGCCATCGGTTGTGGCTATTCGGACACACGGTAACCAGAAAAGTGTCGTTGCTGTCGGCACCGAGGCCAAGCGCATGCTCGGTCGTACGCCGGGCAATATTGCAGCCATTCGTCCGATGAAGGACGGCGTGATCGCCGACTTCAGCGTTTGCGAAAAAATGCTGCAGTACTTTATCAACAAGGTTCACGAAAACAGCTTTTTGCAGCCTAGCCCTCGTGTGCTGATCTGCGTTCCATGCAAATCCACCCAGGTTGAGCGTCGTGCCATCCGTGAGTCGGCCCTCGGTGCCGGCGCCCGTGAAGTGTTCCTGATTGAAGAGCCAATGGCTGCTGCGATCGGTGCCGGCCTGCCGGTTGAAGAAGCTCGCGGTTCGATGGTTGTCGATATCGGTGGCGGTACCACTGAAATCGCGCTGATCTCCCTCAACGGTGTGGTCTATGCCGAATCCGTACGGGTTGGCGGCGACCGCTTCGACGAAGCGATCATCACCTACGTGCGTCGCAACTACGGCAGCCTGATCGGCGAATCCACCGCCGAGCGCATCAAGCAGGAAATCGGTACGGCCTACCCGGGCGGCGAAGTTCGTGAAGTCGACGTTCGTGGCCGTAACCTGGCCGAAGGCGTTCCACGCGCATTCACCCTGAACTCCAACGAAGTGCTGGAAGCTCTGCAAGAGTCGCTGGCCACTATCGTTCAGGCAGTGAAAAGTGCGCTGGAGCAATCGCCTCCGGAACTGGCTTCCGATATCGCCGAGCGTGGTCTGGTACTGACCGGTGGTGGCGCTTTGCTGCGCGACCTCGACAAGTTGCTGGCCCAGGAAACCGGTCTGCCGGTGATCGTCGCCGAAGACCCGCTGACCTGCGTTGCTCGCGGCGGTGGCCGTGCATTGGAAATGATGGATAAACACACCATGGACCTGCTGTCGAGCGAGTGATCTCGCCCGATGCATCTATGCTGGTGAGCCCGCAGGCAGCACTTTGCAGTGCTGCCTGTTGGCGTTTATCTTCTGTCAGTCTGCATCCAGGCCGGTTTGATGCCGTATGAATAAAGAGAACATTTGCCTGGGAGGAGCGGCTTATTAAACCGCTTTTCACCAAAGGCCCCTCACTGGGCGTGCGCTTGTTGGTGCTGGTCGTGCTATCGGTCGCGCTGATGGTGGTCGATGCCCGCTTCACACTGCTCAAGCCAGTGCGTAGCCAAATGTCGCTGGTGCTGATGCAGTCTTACTGGATCACCGACCTGCCACAGCGGCTATGGCAAGGTGTGGCCAGCCAATTCGGCAGCCGGACCGAACTGGTCGCCGAAAACGAAAAACTCAAAACCGAAAACCTGCTGTTGCAGGGCCGCATGCAAAAGCTTGCCGCCCTCACCGAGCAGAACGTTCGGCTGCGCGAGTTGCTCAACTCTTCCGCGCTGGTCAACGAGAAGGTCGAAGTGGCCGAGTTGATCGGCATGGACCCCAACCCCTTTACCCATCGCATCATCATCAATAAAGGTGAGCGCGACGGTGTGATCCTCGGTCAGCCGGTGCTCGATGCCCGTGGCCTGATGGGGCAGGTGGTCGAGTTGATGCCGTACACCTCTCGGGTACTGTTGCTGACCGACACCACCCACAGCATTCCGGTGCAGGTGAACCGTAACGGTCTGCGTGCGATTGCCAGCGGCACCGGCAACCCGGAACGCCTTGAGCTGCGTCATGTGGCCGATACCGCCGATATTAAGGAAGGCGATCTGCTGGTCAGCTCCGGCCTCGGTCAGCGTTTCCCGGCGGGTTACCCGGTAGCGACGGTCAAGGAAGTGATCCACGATTCCGGTCAACCGTTTGCCATTGTGCGTGCGGTGCCGACTGCCGCGCTGAACCGCAGTCGTTATTTGCTGTTGGTGTTCAGTGATGGTCGCACAGCCGAGGAGCGCGCCAACGAAGCCGCCCAAGCTCAAGAGGCTCTGGACCGGCAAGGTGGCGGGCCGATCATTCCTGCAACCGTGCCGAAACCGGCCGCGTCGGTGGTACCGGCTGCCGCTGCAACTCCGGCTGCCGCACCTGCCGCACCTGCCGCCGCGACCCCAGTCAAACCTGCCGCGTCCCATCCTGCTGCCGCCAAGCCACCCGCGACGGCGACGGCCGCCAAACCCAAACCCGCGGCCGTGAAGCCTGCTGCCAAACCGCCTGTCGCCGCGCCGGCCACTACTGGGGGAACAGAATAATGGGCGGTGCAACTTCCTCCCGAAACGGCTGGATGGTCTGGCTGACGTTCGCCATCGGCATGTTGCTCAGCGTTTCACCGCTGCCGCAATTCATGGAAATCCTGCGTCCTTTGTGGCTGGCCTTGCTGTTGGCCTTCTGGGCGTTGGCCATGCCGCAGAAAGTCGGCATGGTGACGGCCTGGTGCCTGGGGTTGGCCGAAGACGTGCTGTATGGCACGTTGCTGGGCCAGAACGCATTGATCCTCACGCTCATTACATTCCTGGTGCTGTCGCTGCAACAGCGCCTGCGCATGTTCCCGATGTGGCAGCAGAGCCTGGTGATCCTGGTGATCTTCGGCCTCGCCCAACTGGTTCAGTTGTGGCTGAGCGCCCTGACCGGTAATCGTCAGCCGACCCTGGCGCTGGTGTTGCCAGCGCTGGTCAGTGCGTTGCTCTGGCCTTGGATCAGCTTCGGTTTGCGCGGTTTGCGTCGACGCTACAAAATCAATTAATTCGGTCAGGCATGTGCTCGCACCCGGTGCCCTGTCTCGCCAAAAAGGAACAGTATTCGTGAGACAGGGCACTAGACAGGGAGATGTCTTGATGAAACAGCTGTACCTCGCCTCAGGCTCGCCGCGTCGGCGTGAACTGCTCGCTCAGATCGGCGTGCCGTTCACCACCATCAGCGCGGACATCGACGAAACCCCTTTCCCTGAAGAATCCCCATCGGCCTATGTCGAGCGTCTGGCGCGCGGCAAGGCCGAGGTCGGGCGCGGGGCGATCGTGTCCGACGCGGATTTCTGCGTGCTGGGCGCCGACACTGCCGTGGTGCTGGACGGGAAAATTCTCGGCAAACCGGTGGATGAAGCCGAAGCGTGCGCCATGCTTATGCTGTTGTCCGGGTGTGAGCATGAAGTGCTGACGGCGATTGCGGTGCACGATGGTGAACGTTGCGAGTCTCTGGTGGTGCGCAGTCTGGTGCGTTTTCGCACCATCGGCCGCGTTGAAGCGGCGGCCTATTGGGCCAGCGGCGAACCCCGGGACAAGGCGGGCGGCTACGGGATTCAAGGGCTGGGCGCGGTGTTCGTTACCGGGCTCAATGGCAGCTACTCGGCGGTGGTCGGTTTGCCGCTGTGCGAAACCGCAGAACTGCTCGGCCATTTCGGCATACCCTGTTGGCAAACCCTTAACGCGCACTGAGCGTCGTACTGACAAGATGCGGCCATTATCGTGAACATGCCAGAACGAGACCCTGCCATGAGTGAAGAGATCCTGATCAACATCACGCCGATGGAATCACGCGTGGCGGTGGTCGAAAACGGTGTTCTGCAAGAGGTCCATGTCGAACGCACGCAAAAACGCGGGATCGTCGGCAACATCTACAAAGGCAAGGTCGTTCGGGTATTGCCGGGCATGCAGGCCGCCTTCGTCGATATCGGGCTAGACCGCGCCGCATTCATTCACGCCTCGGAAATTTCCCTGCGCGAAGGCCCGGCGGTGGAGAGCATCAGCTCGCTGGTTCACGAAGGCCAAAGCCTGGTGGTGCAAGTCACCAAGGACCCGATCGGCTCCAAAGGCGCACGCCTGACCACGCAACTGTCGATCCCGTCGCGCTATCTGGTGTACATGCCGCGCACTGCCCACGTCGGTATTTCCCTGAAGATCGAAGACGAAGCCGAGCGCGAACGCCTCAAGCAAGTGGTCACCGACTGCGTGGAGAAAGAAGGTATCAAGGAAGCCGGCGGTTTCATTCTGCGTACCGCTGCCGAAGGGGCCGGAGCCGATGAAATCCTCATGGATATCCGCTACCTGCGCAGGCTTTGGGACCAGATCAACGCCCAGATCAAAACCATCAGCGCACCGAGTGTGATCTACGAAGACCTCGGCCTGGCGTTGCGCACCTTGCGCGACCTGGTGAGCCCGAAGATCGAAAAGATCCGCATCGACTCCCGGGAAACCTTCCAGAAAACCACACAGTTCGTCGCCGAACTGATGCCGGAAATCGCTGACCGTCTGGAGCATTATCCGGGCGAGCGGCCGATTTTCGACCTGTATGGCGTCGAAGACGAAATCCAGAAAGCCCTGGAGCGCAAAGTGCCGCTCAAGTCCGGCGGCTATCTGGTGGTCGACCCGGCGGAAGCCATGAGCACCATCGACGTCAACACCGGAGCCTTCGTCGGTCATCGCAATCTCGAAGAAACCATCTTCAAGACCAACCTCGAAGCCGCCACCGCCATTGCCCGTCAACTGCGTCTGCGCAACCTGGGCGGGATCATCATCATCGACTTCATCGACATGGAAGATGAAGAGCATCAGCGTCAGGTACTGCGCACCCTCGAGAAGCAACTGGAGCGCGATCACGCCAAGACCAACATCATCGGCATCACCGAGCTGGGCCTGGTGCAGATGACCCGCAAGCGCACCCGCGAAAGTCTCGAGCAAGTGCTGTGCGAACCGTGCAGCAGCTGCCAGGGGCGCGGCAAGCTCAAGACCCCGGAAACCGTCTGCTACGAGATCTTCCGCGAAATCCTGCGTGAGGCCCGTGCCTATCAGGCCGAAGGCTATCGCGTGCTGGCGAACCAGAAAGTGGTCGACCGCTTGCTCGATGAAGAGTCGGGCAATGTCGCTGAGCTCGAAGGGTTTATCGGGCGCACCATTCGGTTTCAGGTAGAAACCATGTATTCCCAGGAACAATACGACGTGGTGCTGCTCTGAAGCGTTGTATTTCAATTCCACTAGAACGGCTGGCCTCAGCTTTTTGCAGTATTTTTGCCATGGGAGCCAACTGACATGGACCGTCTGACACGCATTTTGGCCGCACTGACCCGCTGGGGTCTGGGCCTGTGTGCGTTGGTTTTGGTGTTGATGGCGCTGTTTGTCAGCCTCGGCCGGGAGCTGACACCGCTGGTGGCCGAATACCGTGCCGATGTCGAAACCAAAGCCAGCACCGCCGTGGGCATGCCGCTGCACATCGGCGAACTGGAGGGCAACTGGAGTGGCCTCGCCCCGGTTCTGCTGGCTCATGACGTGATGGTTGGCGAAGGCTCCAATGCCTTGCGCCTGGACCAGGTGCGCGCGGTGCCGGATCTGTGGGCCAGCCTGCTGGCGCGCGAAATACGCATCGCACATCTGGAGCTCAACGGCTTGAAGATCAGCCTCAAGGAAGGCGAGGACGGTCATTGGGCGCTGGAAGGGTTGCCGGTGCGGCAGGATCAGCCGCTGGACCCGGAGCAGTTGTTCAATCGTATGCAGATGGTCCAGCAATTGTCGGTGCTCGACAGTCAGGTGACCTTGCAGCCACTGGATCAGCCGCCGCTGACCCTGACCTACGTTGGCCTCAATCTGAGAACCGGTGTGTCGCGTCAGCGCCTCGACGCCCGTTTGACCCTGCCCGATGGCCAGCCGGTTGCGATGAGCCTGCGTACCCGTATCCGCGCCAGCCAGTGGCAGGACGGCGAGGTTGAGGCTTATTTGAGCCTGCCGCAAAGCGATTGGTCGAAATGGTTGCCCGAGCGCCTGACCCAACAATGGAATTTCTCCGAGATCAAGGCCGGTGGCGAGCTCTGGGTGAACTGGAGCGAGGGCGCCCTGCAAAGCGCCGCGATCCGTTTGAACGCACCGCAACTCAAGGGCGCCTACGCCGAGCGCAAGCCAATCCAGATCAACAATCTGGCGCTTAACGGCTATTTCCAGCGCAGCTCCACGGGTGTGCTGGTGACCCTGGATTCCCTGGCGATGAGCCTGGGTGAAACTCGCTGGGAATCGAAACTGCAATTTCAACAAACCGCGGCGACCGACGAGACGCCAGAGCTTTTGCATCTGCAAGCCGACCGCATCGACCTGACGCCGCTCACCCCGTTACTGAACGCTTTGGGGCCGCTTCCGGAAGGTGTCGCTACGGCCGTCGAGCGGCTCAAGGTCACCGGGGTATTGCGCAACGTGCTGATCGACTTGCGCCCCGCGGCTACCGATGACAGCAAGTTCAGCTTTGCCGCCAATCTGGAGCGGGTCGGCTTCGACGCCTATCACGGCGCACCGGCGGCGCGAAACGTCAGTGGCAGCATCAGCGGCGATCTCGGGCAGGGTGAGTTGCGCATGGACAGCAAGGATTTCTCCCTGCACCTGGACCCGATTTTCGCCAAGCCATGGCAGTACATTCAGGCCAATGCGCGGTTGAACTGGAAGCTCGATAAAGAAGGTTTCACCCTGATCGCGCCGTACCTGAAGGTGCTGGGCGAAGAGGGCAAGATTGCCGGCGACTTCCTGATTCGCCTGCATTTCGATCACACCCAGGAAGACTACATGGACCTGCGGGTCGGCCTGATCGACGGCGACGGTCGCTACACCGCCAAGTACCTGCCGGCCGTGTTGAGCCCGGCGCTGGACGAGTGGCTGCGTACGGCGATTCTCAAAGGTGCGGTGGATGAAGGTTTCTTCCAGTACCAGGGATCGCTGAACCATGGCGCCCCGGAAACGGCTCGCAGCATCAGCCTGTTTTTCAAGGTTCATGATGCCGAGCTGGCGTTTCAGCCGGGTTGGCCGCATGTCAGCAAAGTCAGCGGCGATGTATTCATTGAAGACAGCGGTGTGCGGATTCTCGCGAACAAGGGGCGATTGCTCGACACCCAGGTCAACGACGTCTACGTCAATATTCCCCATGTGCCTGCCGGACAGAATCCTCACCTGTTCCTCGATGGCACGTTCGCCGGCGGGTTGGGCGATGGCCTGAAGATTCTGCAGGAAGCACCGATCGGCACGGCCGATACGTTCGCCGGCTGGGAGGGCGAGGGCGATCTGCAAGGCAAACTCAACCTGGATGTACCGCTGGTCAAAGGTGAGCAACCGAAAATCCTCGTCGACTTCAAGACCGACAAGGCCCGCTTGAAACTTCGCGAGCCCATCCTGGAACTGACACAACTCAAGGGCGACTTCCGCTTCGACAGCGCCAAGGGGTTGAGCGGACAGAAGATCACCGCGCGAGCGTTCGACAAGCCCGTGACCGCGCAGATTTTTGCCGATGGCAGTGCGGGCAAGCTCAACACTCGGGTCACCGCAGCGGGTCAGGTCGAGGTCAAGAAACTCACCGAGTGGCTGAACGTCACTCAGCCGCTACCGGTGTCTGGTGTGGTCCCTTATCAGCTGCAACTGAACCTTGATGGCGCCGACAGCCAATTGATAGTCAGCTCCGATCTAAAAGGCGTGGCGGTGGATTTGCCGGCGCCGTTCGGCGTGGCGGCGGATGTCGGCCGCGACACCGTGTTCCGCATGACCCTGCAAGGACCGGAGCGGCGTTACTGGGTCAACTACGGTGAGCTGGCGAACTTCACGTTTGCGGCCCCGACTGGCAACTTCGTCGACGGTCGCGGTGAGTTGTTTCTCGGCGGTGGTGATGCTGTGCTGCCCGGCAACAAAGGCCTGCGCATACGCGGTGTACTGTCCGAGCTGGATGTGTCTCCCTGGCAGGATCTTGTCAGCAAGTATGCTGGCCAGGATCCAGGCGGCAGCGCCAAGCAATTGCTCAGCGGCGCGGATTTCAAGGTTGGCAAGCTCAGCGGTTTCGGCACCACCCTTGATGAGGCGTCGGTGCAGTTGACGCGCAAGCCGGCCGCCTGGGCGCTGCAACTCGACAGTCAGCAGGCCAAGGGTACCGTCGGTATTCCCGATGCCAAAGCCACACCGATTGCGGTCAATCTGCAGTACGTACGTTTGCCGGCCCCAGACCCGACGGTGCTGGCCGACGAGAATTCGCCGGATCCGCTGGCCACCGTGGACCCGACGAAAATCCCGGCGCTGGATATCACCATCAATCAACTGTTCCAGGGCCAGGACCTGGTGGGCGCCTGGCTATTGAAAGTTCGCCCGACCGGCAAGGGCATCGCCCTCAACTCCCTGGATATGGGACTCAAGGGCATCTTCCTGCAGGGCAGCGGCGGTTGGGAAGGCGCGCCCGGCAATTCCAGCAGTTGGTACAAGGGCCGGGTCAGTGGCAAGAACCTTGCCGATGTGCTCAAGGGCTGGGGCTTTGCGCCGAGCGTCACCAGTGAAGAGTTTCACATGGATGTCGACGGTCGCTGGCCTGGCTCACCGGCGTGGCTGGCCACCAAGCGCTTCTCCGGCAGCCTCGATGCGTCGCTCAATAAAGGTCAGTTTGTTGAAGTCGAGGGCAGCGCCCAGGCTCTACGGGTATTTGGCCTGCTCAACTTCAACTCCATTGGCCGCCGCTTGCGCCTGGACTTTTCCGACCTGTTCGGCAAAGGCTTGAGCTATGACCGGGTCAAAGGGCTGTTGGTCGCGAGCAACGGGGTCTACGTGACCCGTGAGCCGATCCGGCTGACCGGCCCGTCGAGCAACCTGGAACTCAACGGCACCCTGGACCTGGTGGCTGATCAGGTCGATGCCAAGTTGCTGGTGACCTTGCCGGTGACCAACAATCTGCCGATTGCCGCGCTGATCGTCGGTGCGCCAGCCGTCGGTGGGGCGCTGTTCCTGATCGATAAGCTGATCGGTGATCGCGTGGCGCGCTTTGCCAGCGTCAGATACACGGTCAAAGGTCCGTGGAAAGAGCCGAAAATCACCTTCGACAAGCCTTTTTGAAAAGCCACTTTCCAAGCCTATGGAGTAGCATGGCCGTAAGTCCCCTGCAGGAGCTGCCGCAGGCGGCTCCTACAGGTATGTGTTGATTCCAGATAAGGAAATGGCCATGTCTGTAGCAGTCATTCAAATGGTCAGCCAGAGCGACGTGCTGGCCAACCTGTCCCAGGCCCGTCGTCTGCTTGAGCAGGCGGCGTCCGGTGGCGCGCGGCTTGCCGTGCTGCCGGAAAACTTCGCTGCCATGGGCCGTCGCGACATTGCCGACATTGGCCGCGCCGAAGCGCTGGGCGAAGGCCCGATCCTGCCGTGGTTGAAACAGACCGCCCGCGACCTCAAGTTATGGATAGTGGCCGGCACGTTGCCGTTGCCGCCGGCGGATGAACCGATGGCCAAAGCGCATGCATGCTCGTTACTGGTGGATGACCAGGGCGAGACCGTGGCGCGGTACGACAAGCTGCACCTGTTCGACGTGGACGTGGCGGACAATCGCGGGCGTTATCGCGAATCCGATGACTATGCTTATGGCAGTGGCGTGGTGGTTGCCGATACGCCGGTCGGTCGAGTCGGCCTGACGGTGTGTTACGACTTGCGCTTCCCGGAGCTGTACAGCGAATTGCGTGCTGCCGGCGCGGAATTGATTACCGCCCCGTCGGCCTTTACCGCGGTGACCGGCGCGGCCCATTGGGACGTGCTGATTCGCGCGCGGGCCATCGAGACTCAATGTTACGTGCTCGCGGCCGCCCAGGGTGGCACTCATCCGGGACCGCGAGAAACCTTTGGTCATGCCGCGATAATCGATCCATGGGGGCGCGTGCTGGCACAACAGGATCAGGGCGAGGCCGTGCTGCTGGCCGAACGCGACAGCAGCGAACAGGCGGCCATCAGGGCGCGGATGCCGGTGTCCACTCACCGGCGCTTTTTCTCGCAGGGCGCTCAGCGACCTGCATCAGAACGACGAATTTAAGGCGTAAAGCATATGAGCGAGTTGTTGTCCTCTGTCAGTGAACACCTCCTGGCGCCCGGCGGCGTAACGATCGAGAGCCTGCAAGGTGTGCTCGGCGATCTGGCCGGCCCGGGGATCGATGCCGCCGACCTGTATTTCCAGGGGCAGATTTCCGAGTCCTGGGCGCTGGAAGACGGGATCGTCAAGGAAGGCAGCTTCAACCTCGACCAGGGTGTCGGCGTGCGTGCGCAATCGGGTGAAAAAACCGGTTTCGCCTACAGCAATGCGATCACCCTCGAAGCGCTGGGCGCGGCGGCCCGTGCGGCCCGTTCGATCTCCCGGGCCGGGCAGAATGGCACCGTGCAGGCGTTCACTACCCAGGATGTCGCTCAGTTGTACGGGCCGGACAACCCGCTGGAAGTAATGACCCGCGCCGAGAAAGTCGAGCTGCTCAAGCGCATCGACGTGGCGACCCGCGCCCTCGACCCGCGTATTCAGCAAGTCACCGTGAGCATGGCCGGGGTCTGGGAGCGGATTCTGATCGCCTCCACCGATGGTGGCCTGGCGGCGGATGTGCGGCCGCTGGTGCGTTTCAACGTCAGCGTGATCGTTGAGCAGAACGGTCGTCGTGAGCGCGGCGGCCATGGCGGTGGCGGTCGTACCGACTACCGCTATTTCCTCAGCGAAGACCGCGCCATGGGTTATGCCCGTGAAGCGTTGCGTCAGGCACTGGTGAATCTGGAAGCCATCCCGGCGCCGGCCGGTACGTTGCCGGTGGTGTTGGGTTCGGGTTGGTCCGGCGTGTTGCTGCACGAAGCCGTCGGTCACGGTCTGGAAGGCGATTTCAACCGCAAGGGCAGTTCGGCCTACAGCGGGCGCATGGGCGAGATGGTTGCATCGAAGCTTTGTACCATCGTCGATGACGGCACCCTCGCCGGCCGCCGAGGTTCGCTGAGCGTCGACGACGAAGGCACGCCGACCGAGTGCACCACGCTGATCGAAAACGGCGTGCTCAAGGGTTATATGCAGGACAAGCTCAACGCGCGCCTGATGGGCGTGGCCCGCACCGGCAACGGTCGTCGCGAATCCTACGCGCACCTGCCGATGCCGCGCATGACCAACACTTACATGCTCGGTGGCGAAAGCGACCCGGCGGAAATCATCGCCTCGGTGAAAAAAGGCATCTACTGCGCCAATCTCGGCGGCGGTCAGGTGGACATCACCAGTGGCAAGTTTGTGTTCTCCACCAGCGAGGCGTACCTGATCGAAGACGGCAAGATTACCGCCCCGGTCAAAGGCGCGACGTTGATCGGCAACGGGCCGGAAGCCATGAGCCGGGTGTCGATGGTTGGTAATGATCTGGCGCTGGACAGCGGTGTGGGAACGTGTGGCAAGGATGGGCAGTCGGTGCCGGTGGGTGTCGGCCAGCCAACGCTGAAAATCGATGCGATCACCGTGGGTGGCACAGGATCGTAAGGGGCTCTTGAAAGCGTGAAGCTTCGGGTGAGTTGCGAGGCAACTCACCCGATTCGGGACTTAACGCAAACCGCGTTGAGTCTCGTCCAGCTCACGGATGTACTTGAAGATTTTACGGCTCGAAGCCGGTGGCTTGTTGGTCGCCAGTTCGTGCTGGGCCTGACGGATCAGGGAGCGCAATTGTTGACGATCGGCCTCCGGGTAATCGACGACGAACTTCTCCAGGACGGCGTCGTCGCCTGCGATCAAGCGATCGCGCCAGCGTTCCAGGCCGTGGAAACGTTCGTTGTACTGCCGGGTGGAGGCATCGAGTTGATCGAGCAGGGTGAGAATGGCGCCAGTGTCCTGATCGCGCATAAGCTTGCCGATAAACTGAAGGTGCCGTTTACGCGCGATGTTCGCGGTGTGCTTGGGCGCATCGGCCAGAGCCCGGCGCAAAGCGTCGGTCAACGGCAGTTTTGCCAGCAGGTCAGGCTTGAGTGTTGTAAGGCGCTCGCCGAGGTCAACCAGAGCATGCAGCTCGCGTTTGACCTGGGATTTGCTTTTTTCTCCCGTATCGAGGGAGTCGTCGTAAGAATCAACCATGGTGGCCGTCCGCAAAGAAACGCCGCCATGATAACCAGTCGGGGGCCGCTTGTCCGGCCCGGTCGCTCGATGACCGTTACCGAAAGCAGAATTTGAGTGGAGAACAGCATGAGTGCAGTTGAAAGCGTCGGCCCACAAGCGTTGCCGGCACTGCAAGAGCAAGTTGAGCAGATCATTGCTGAAGCCAAGCGCCAAGGCGCCAGTGCCTGTGAAGTGGCGGTGTCGCTGGAGCAGGGCCTGTCGACCACGGTGCGTCAGCGGGAAGTCGAAACCGTTGAGTTCAACCGCGACCAGGGCTTTGGCATCACCTTGTATGTAGGGCAGCGCAAAGGCTCGGCCAGCACCTCGGCCAGCGGTTCGGAAGCGATTCGCGAAACCGTCGCTGCTGCGCTGGCGATTGCCAAGCACACGTCCGAAGACGAAGCCGCAGGCTTGGCGGATGCCGCGCTGATGGCCAAGGAGCTGCAGGATTTCGACCTGTTCCACCAATGGAGTATCACACCGGAGCGAGCCATCGAGCAGGCCCTGGCCTGTGAAGCGGCGGCGTTTGCCGCCGACAGTCGGATCAAGAACGCCGACGGCACCACCCTCAGCACTCATCAGGGTTGCCGTGTGTACGGCAACAGCCACGGTTTTATCGGCGGTTACGCCTCGACCCGTCACAGCCTCAGCTGCGTGATGATCGCCGAAGCCGATGGCCAGATGCAGCGTGATTACTGGTACGACGTGAACCGGCAGGGCAATTTGTTGACCAGCCCGGAGAGCATCGGCCAGCGTGCCGCGCAACGGGCGGCGAGCCGCTTGGGCGCACGCCCGGTACCGACCTGCGAAGTGCCGGTGCTGTTTTCTGCGGAACTGGCCGGCGGTTTGTTCGGCAGTTTCCTCTCGGCGATTTCCGGCGGCAGTCTGTATCGCAAGTCTTCGTTCCTCGAAGGCACGCTGGGGCAGAAACTGTTCCCGCAATGGCTGACCATCGATGAACGTCCGCACTTGATGCGCGCTTTGGGCAGCTCTGCCTTCGACGGCGATGGCCTGGCGACCTACGCCAAGCCGTTCGTGGAAAACGGCGAGCTGGTGTCCTACGTGCTTGGCACCTATTCCGGCCGTAAGCTGGGCATGCCGAGCACCGCGAATGCCGGCGGCGTGCACAACCTGTTCGTCACCCATGGCGATGAAGATCAGGCGGCCCTGTTGCGCCGCATGGGTCGTGGCCTGCTGGTCACTGAATTGATGGGGCAGGGCCTGAACATGGTCACTGGCGATTACTCCCGTGGCGCAGCGGGTTTCTGGGTCGAGAACGGCGAAATCCAGTTCGCGGTCCAGGAAGTGACTATTGCCGGCAACATGCGCGACATGTTCAAGCAGATCATTGCGGTCGGTAATGACCTGGAATTGCGCAGCAACATTCGCACAGGTTCGGTGTTGATCGAGCGGATGACGGTGGCAGGTAGTTAAGCTGCGGTTGCTGCACAAAAAAAATGCGCCACCCGATTGGGTGGCGCTTTTTTTTTGGATCAAAATATCGCAGCTTCGTCAGCGCCTACGCATCTGTGGGCGCAACCGAAAGCCGAAATCCATTGATCTTTATTCGCCTTCGTCGAAGAAGTTGTTGATCAGCGCCACCAGTGCATCCATAGCTTCCTGCTCTTGTTCACCTTCGGTTTTCAGGTGGATTTTGGTGCCCTTGCCGGCCGCGAGCATCATCATGGCCATGATGCTTTTGCCATCGACCATCGTTTCCGGTGTACGGCCAGCTCTGATCTGGCAAGGGAACTGCCCGGCGACGCCAACGAATTTTGCAGACGCGCGGGCATGCAGGCCCAGCTTGTTGATGATTTCGATTTCCAGAGCAGGCATCGCGATGTGAATCCTTTAGCTGAGGTCGCGGTGGCGAACCTGGACGTTCTTCAGGGATTGTTGCAGGACCTGGCCCAGACGTTCGGTCAGGTAGACAGAGCGGTGATGCCCGCCGGTGCAGCCAATGGCAATGGTGACATAGGCGCGGTTGCTGGCGGCAAAGCGGGGCAGCCACTTGAGCAGGTAGGAGGAAATGTCCTGGAACATTTCCTCGACATCCGGCTGCGCCGCCAGGTAGTCGGCCACCGGTTGATCGAGCCCGGACTGTGCCCGCAGCTCCGGTTTCCAGTAAGGGTTAGGCAGGCAGCGCACGTCGAACACCAGATCGGCGTCCACCGGCATGCCACGCTTGAACCCGAAAGACTCCACCAGAAACGCAGTACCGGGCTCCGGCTGATTCAGCAGGCGCAGCTTGATGGTATCGCGCAGCTGATACAGGTTCAGATTGGTGGTGTTGACCTTGAGGTCGGCCAGGTCGGCGATCGGCCCCAGCAGATTGGTTTCGTCCTCTATCGCCTCCGCCAGCGAGCGATTGGCACTGCTCAGCGGGTGACGGCGGCGGGTTTCCGAAAATCGTTTGAGCAGGGTCTCTTCATCGGCGTCCAGATACAGCACATCGCACTGGATATGCCGGCTGCGGACTTCTTCCAGCAATTCGGGAAACCGTGACAGGTGGCTCGGCAAGTTGCGTGCATCGATGGACACGGCCACCAGAGGTTGTGCCAGTTCGGTGTGAATCAGTGCGCGTTCGGCCAGTTCCGGCAACAGACCGGCCGGCAGGTTGTCGATGCAGTAGTAGCCGTTGTCCTCGAGAACATCGAGGGCAGTGCTTTTACCTGAGCCGGAGCGGCCGCTGACGATGATCAGGCGCATGATTAGTGACCGTTTTGCTCGTCCAGGACAACCTGATACAAGGCTTCGTTGCTCGGGGCGCTGCGCAGTTTTTCACGCACTTCCTTGCGATCAAGCATGCTGGCGATCTGGCGCAGCAACTCCAGGTGCGCATCGGTGGCGGCTTCGGGGACCAGCAGTACAAACAGCAGGTCAACCGGAGCGCCGTCGATGGCGTCGAAATCGATGGGTGCATCCAGGTGCATCAAGGCACTGATGGGCGATCCGCAGCCCTTGAGACGGCAGTGGGGGATGGCGATACCGTTGCCAAAGCCGGTGGAACCGAGTTTTTCACGGGCGACCAGACTCTCGAAGACATCCTGCATGGCCAGATCCGGCACTTCGCGATGGATGAGGTTGGCAATTTGCTCGAGGGCTTTCTTTTTACTGCCGCCCGGCACGTTCACCAGGGAACGGCCGGGGGTCAGGATGCTTTCAAGTCGGATCATGGGTTGGGAGTGTTAACGACCGGTCGCGCCCTGGAGGAGGCTCTGGGTCTTTTCCTTATGCTTTTTGAGTTGTTTATCCAGCTTGTCGGTCAGTGCGTCGATCGCTGCGTACATATCGGTATGTTCCGCGTTAGCGACCACCTCATTGCCGGGAATATGCAGCGTGGCTTCGATTTTCTGCTTGAGCTTCTCGACCGTCATCGTGACCTGCACGTTGGTGATCTTGTCGAAATGCCTCTCTAATCGTTCGAGTTTTTCGCCGATGTAGGTGCGAAGAGGTTCGGTCACTTCCAGTTGGTGTCCACTGATGTTGACTTGCATACAGCTTCTCCTTCGTTGCCAGTGCATAAAGCGGTAGATCCGATGATCTACCACTGGAACGCTGTGGCGTGGCTCTACATCAACCGCTTGCGTTCGCTCGAAGGCGCGATTCCTAGGGATTCGCGGTACTTGGCGACGGTGCGGCGAGCCACCTGAATGCCTTGTGCCTCCAGTAAACCAGCGATCTTGCTGTCACTCAACGGCTTTTTCTGATTTTCCGCGGCAACCAGTTTTTTGATGATCGCGCGGATCGCCGTAGACGAGCATTCACCGCCTTCGGAGGTACTGACGTGGCTGGAAAAAAAGTATTTCAGTTCATAGATGCCCCGTGGGGTATGCATGAATTTTTGCGTGGTCACCCGTGAAATCGTCGATTCGTGCATGCCCACCGCTTCGGCGATGTCATGCAGCACCAGCGGTTTCATGGCCTCGTCGCCGTACTCCAGGAAGCCGCGTTGATGCTCGACGATCTGGGTGGCCACTTTCATCAGGGTTTCGTTGCGGCTTTGCAGGCTCTTGATGAACCAGCGAGCCTCCTGCAACTGATTACGCATGAAGGTGTTGTCAGCGCTGGTATCGGCGCGGCGTACGAAGCCGGCGTATTGGGCGTTGACCCGCAGGCGCGGCACCGACTCCTGGTTCAGTTCCACCAGCCAGCGCTCGTTGTCCTTGCGCACGATCACGTCGGGAACGACGTATTCGGCTTCGGTGGACTCGATTTGCGACCCCGGGCGCGGGTTGAGGCTCTGGACCAGTTCGATCACCTGGCGCAGTTCATCTTCCTTGAGCTTCATACGGCGCATCAGCTGGCTGTAGTCGCGGCTGCCGAGCAGGTCGATGTAATCGGTGACCAGGCGCTTGGCCTCGGTCAGCCAAGGGGTCTTGGCGGGCAGTTGGCGCAGTTGCAGCAGCAGGCATTCACCGAGGTTGCGGGCGCCGATACCGGCGGGCTCGAATTGCTGGATGCGGTGCAGGACGGCTTCGATTTCGTCCAGTTCGATGTCCAGTTCCGGATCGAAGGCCTCGAGGATTTCCTCGAGGGTTTCGTCCAGATAGCCCTGATTGTTGATGCAGTCGATCAGGGTCACGGCGATCAGGCGATCGGTGTCGGACATCGGTGCCAGGTTCAGTTGCCAGAGCAAATGGCTTTGCAGGCTTTCACCGGCCGAAGTACGGGTGGTGAAATCCCACTCGTCGTCATCGTTGCTCGGCAGGCTGCTGGCGCTGGTCTGGTAGACGTCTTCCCAGGCGGTATCGACAGGCAATTCGTTGGGAATGCGCTCGTTCCAGTCGCCTTCCTCAAGGTTATCCACCGTCGGGGCGGTTTCCTGGTAGGAGGGTTCCTGAATGTCGGTGTTGGGTTGCTGTTCGGCTTTGTCGGCCAAGGGGTCTGCGTTATCGAAGTCGTCGCCTTCTTCCTGGCGTTCGAGCATCGGATTGGACTCCAGGGCCTCCTGGATTTCCTGTTGCAGGTCCAGGGTCGACAATTGGAGCAGGCGGATGGCCTGTTGCAGCTGCGGTGTCATCGTCAGCTGCTGGCCCATTCTCAAGACTAGCGATGGTTTCATGGCAGGGGCTTAACACCTTATTCGCCGGCGCACATGCGCCATCCACTACAGGGCGCCGAAGCGCCAAACATAAGCAAATTATATGCCTGAAACTGAAGTGTTTGCCTAGAGCGCTGTAACAATAAAAAACTATTGATTTTTTATTGATATGAGCACCAAGGCGACTGGCCAGGCACCTCAGCGCTTACAGGCGGAACTCATGGCCCAGATACACTTCCTTGACCAGTTCGTTGGCCAGGATGGTGGCGGAGTCGCCTTCAGCGATCAGCTGGCCATCGTTGACGATGTAGGCGGTTTCGCAGATGTCCAGGGTTTCACGGACGTTGTGGTCAGTGATCAGCACGCCAATGCCTTTGGCCTTGAGGTGGTGGATGATCTGCTTGATGTCGCCCACCGAGATCGGGTCCACGCCGGCGAAGGGTTCGTCGAGGAGGATGAATTTCGGGTTGGTGGCCAGTGCCCGGGCGATTTCCACCCGACGGCGTTCACCACCGGACAGGCTCATGCCAAGGCTGTCACGAATGTGGTGGATGTGAAATTCCTGCAGCAGGCTTTCCAGCTCTTTGCGGCGACCGGCCTTGTCGAGCTCCTTGCGGGTCTCGAGGATGGCCATGATATTGTCGGTCACCGACAGCTTGCGGAAGATCGACGCTTCTTGCGGAAGATAGCCGATACCGGCCTTCGCGCGACCGTGCATCGGCTGGTGGCTGACGTCCAGGTCATCGATCAGTACGCGACCCTGATCGGCCTGTACCAGACCCACGATCATGTAAAAACAGGTGGTTTTGCCGGCGCCGTTGGGGCCAAGCAGGCCGACGATCTGGCCGCTGTCGATGGACAGGCTGACGTCACGCACGACCTGGCGGCTCTTGTAGCTCTTGGCCAGATGCTGAGCTTTCAGAGTTGCCATTACTGGGTTTTCTCGTCGGTTTTCTTCTTCGGCTGGATCACCATGTCGATACGCGGACGTGTCTCGGTGACCTTGCTGCCCGTGGCGCGACCGGCGCTGGCGAGTTTCTTGATCGTGTCATAGACGATTTTTTCGCCCTGGGTGACGTTGTTGTCCTTGTCGACAACTTTGGCCTTGTCGATCAGTACGACGCGGTTTTGCGCTGCGTGGTACTGGATGGTTACGCCCCAGCCCTGAACAGGCTTGGTGTCGCCAGCGGTCTGCAGTTGCTCGAAGTAGGCGAGGTTGCCCACCGAGGTCACCACATCGATCTCGCCTGTTGGCGTGCGGGTGATGGTCACGGTGTTGCCCTTAACGATCATCGAGCCCTGAGTGATGATCACATCACCTTTATAGGTGGCAACACCGTTCTTGTCGTCCAGTTGGGCGTCGTCGGCCTGGATGCGGATAGGCTGCGCTTGATCGGTCGGCAGAGCCCAGGCGCTCACGCTTCCCAGTGCTGCGCTCAGACTGAGCAAAATAGGGAGGGTTTTAACGAGCCTCATACTGTCCTCTTACGTTCGATAGCAGGTGTATCCTGCTTTCTTTCAAGTACGCTTTCATTCCGTTGCCTGTCGATACACCGCCGGCGCCATCGATTCTAACGGGTTGATCGGTCTGCGCATATTGCTGCTGCGGGAACACTGTCATACGGGTGGTGGTAATCAGGGTTTTACGGTTTTTTTCGTCGAAACGCGTGATACGTACCGAGTCGATCAGCTCGACCTGGGTGCCGTCCGGGTTGACTTCGCCGCGTTCGCTCTGGACGTGCCAAGGGAATTCGGTGCCACGAAACATGTTCAGGTCAGGGTTGGACAGCAACGTCACTTCCGTCGCCTTCAGGTGTTCGACCTTGTCGGACGTCATTTCATACTGCAGTTTGCCGTCCGGCAGGTACTGCACGCTGTGGGCGTTGGTTGCGTAATAGTCGATCATGGCTTCATCGACATGCGCCACTGGCTTGTCGAGGAAGCGTTCCGGGCTGATGTTCCAATAGCCGACCGCAGCGAATAGCGCCGCGATGCAACCGAATATCAGGATGTTGCGAATCTTTTTGCTCAGCATGATGGGCTCACAGGTACGCGGCGTTGGCCGCATCGAGGCGGCCCTGGGCGCGCAGGATCAATTCGCAGAATTCGCGCGCGGCACCCTCGCCGCCACGGGCCTGGGTGATGCCGTGGGCGTGTTCGCGCACGAAGCTGGCGGCGTTGGCCACGGCCATGCCCAGACCGACGCGGCGAATCACCGGCAGGTCCGGCAGGTCGTCGCCGAGGTAGGCCACTTGTTCATAGTTCAGGTTGAGTTGGGCAAGGAGCTCGTCGAGCACCACCAGTTTGTCTTCGCGACCCTGGTACAGGTGTGGAATGCCGAGGTTCCTGGCTCGTCGTTCGACCACCGGGGTCTTGCGTCCGCTGATGATAGCGGTCTGCACGCCGGCTGCCATCAACATCTTGATGCCTTGGCCGTCGAGGGTGTTGAAAGTCTTGAATTCGCTGCCGTCTTCGAGGAAGTACAGGCGCCCGTCGGTCAGCACTCCGTCGACGTCGAATACCGCCAGTTTGATCTGTTTGCCGCGTTGCAGCAGGTCCGTGCTCATTACATTACTCCAGCGCGCAGCAAATCGTGCATGTTCAGGGCGCCGACCGGGCGGTCTTCGCTGTCGACAACGACCAGTGCATTGATCTTGTGGTCTTCCATGATTTTCAACGCCTCGGCAGCCAGCATCTCGGCACGTGCGGTCTTGCCGTGGGCGGTCATCACCTGCTCGATGGTGGCGCTGTGGATGTCGATGCTGCGGTCCAGGGTGCGACGCAGATCGCCGTCGGTGAAGATCCCGGCAAGTTTACCGTTGGCTTCCAGAATCACGGTCATGCCCAGGCCCTTGCGGGTCATTTCCATCAATGCGTCCTTGAGCAGGGTGCCGCGCTTAACCTGCGGCAGCTCTTGCCCGGCGTGCATGACGTTTTCCACTTTCAACAGCAGGCGTCGACCAAGTGCGCCGCCTGGGTGGGAAAAGGCGAAATCTTCAGCGGTAAAACCGCGGGCTTCCAGTAGCGCCACCGCCAGGGCATCGCCCATCACCAGAGCGGCGGTGGTCGATGAGGTTGGCGCCAGGTTCAGCGGGCAGGCTTCGTGCTCGACGTGAACGTTGAGGTTGACCTCGGCAGCCTTGGCCAGTGCCGAATCGGGATTGCCGGTGACGCTGATCAATTTGATGCCCAGGCGCTTGATCAGTGGCAGCAGGGTAACGATTTCATTGGTGGAACCGGAGTTCGACAGTGCCAGGATGATGTCGTCACGCGTGATCATACCCATGTCGCCGTGGCTGGCTTCGGCTGGATGCACGAAGAACGCCGTGGTGCCGGTGCTGGCCAGGGTGGCGGCAATCTTGTTGCCGATGTGCCCCGATTTGCCCATGCCGACCACGACTACGCGGCCTTTGCTGGCCAGAATCATCTCGCAAGCGCGTACGAAATCCGCGTCGATATGGGGTAACAAGCCTTGCACGGCTTCCAGTTCGAGACGGATGGTGCGTTGTGCAGATTGAATCAGGTCGCTGGATTGGCTCATGTCAGAAATCGTATAGCCTGATGAAAAGGCGGCGATTATAACGGTAATGATCAAAACCCTCACGCAAGTTCGTCGCGGTTTGTCATTCCTTGTTACCGAGACCCTCTAAATAGATGATTTCAGGTGGTCATGTTGCTGAACGTGCCCGGCTTGGGCCTTGGGCGCTTGGCATTTGCAGTGATATAGTTCGCCGCCAGTTCGGCCTGCCCGGGAAGGTATGTGCTTTCGTCAGAAAGCCAGGCGTCCGAGTGAGAGGCTGCATCGCAAGGAGTTTAGATGAGTGCCGATAACGCCTACGCGGTCGAGCTGAAGGGACTGACCTTCAAGCGCGGTGCGCGCAGCATTTTCAATAACATCGATATCCGCATACCACGCGGCAAGGTCACCGGCATCATGGGGCCTTCCGGGTGTGGCAAGACCACGCTGTTGCGGTTGATGGGGGCCCAATTGCGCCCCACCAGCGGCGAAGTCTGGGTCAATGGCCAGAACCTGCCGACGTTGTCGCGCAGCGATTTGTTCGATGCGCGCAAGCACATGGGCGTGCTGTTTCAGAGCGGCGCGTTGTTTACCGATCTCGATGTATTCGAGAACGTCGCCTTTCCGCTGCGTGTTCATACCACACTGCCGGAAGAGATGATTCGCGATATTGTCCTGCTCAAATTGCAGGCCGTGGGCTTGCGTGGCGCCATTGACCTGATGCCTGACGAATTGTCCGGCGGTATGAAGCGTCGAGTCGCGCTGGCCCGGGCGATTGCCCTCGATCCGCAAATTCTCATGTACGACGAGCCTTTTGTCGGCCAGGACCCGATCGCCATGGGCGTGCTGGTGCGCCTGATCCGCCTGCTCAACGATGCGCTGGGCATCACCAGCATCGTGGTCTCCCACGATCTGGCCGAGACCGCGAGCATCGCCGACTACATCATTGTGGTGGGTGACGGGCAAGTGTTGGGGCAGGGCACACCCAAGGAATTGATGACTTCGCAGGAACCACGGATTCGCCAGTTCATGACTGGTGAACCCGACGGCCCGGTCGCATACCACTTTCCAGCGACGGATTACCGCGCAGATCTTCTGGGGAAGCGCTGATGCGCAAGATTTCATTAATAGAAAGAGTGCGCCGTTTCGGCCACGCCGGCATCGATGTGCTGGCGGTATTCGGGCGTTCGGCGCTGTTCCTGTTTCATGCCTTGCTCGGTCGCGGTGGCATTGGCGGCAGTTTTGGCCTGCTGGTCAAGCAACTGCATTCGGTTGGCGTGATGTCCCTGGTGATCATCGTGGTCTCCGGGGTGTTCATCGGTATGGTGCTGGCGCTGCAGGGCTTCAATATCCTGTCCAGCTATGGCTCGGAGCAGGCTGTCGGGCAGATGGTTGCGCTGACACTGCTGCGTGAACTGGGGCCGGTCGTCACGGCCTTGCTGTTCGCCGGGCGTGCGGGTTCGGCGCTGACCGCCGAAATCGGCAACATGAAATCCACCGAGCAACTGTCCAGTCTGGAAATGATCGGGGTTGACCCGCTCAAGTACATTATTGCTCCGCGCCTGTGGGCCGGCTTCATTTCCCTGCCGGTGCTGGCAATGATTTTCAGCGTGGTGGGTATCTGGGGCGGTTCGTGGGTGGCCGTCGACTGGCTGGGTGTCTATGAAGGCTCCTACTGGTCGAACATGCAAAACAGCGTGACGTTTGTCGACGATGTGCTGAACGGCATTATCAAAAGCATCGTTTTTGCCTTCGTCGTGACCTGGATCGCCGTATTCCAAGGCTATGACTGCGAGCCCACTTCCGAGGGGATCAGTCGTGCCACTACCAAGACCGTGGTGTACGCCTCTTTGGCGGTACTCGGCCTGGACTTTATTCTGACCGCCTTGATGTTTGGAGATTTCTGATGCAAAACCGCACCCTGGAAATCGGTGTCGGCCTTTTCTTGCTGGCTGGCATCCTGGCTTTGCTGTTGCTTGCGTTGCGGGTCAGTGGCCTGTCCCCGAGCCCGAGCACCGATACTTATAAACTTTATGCATATTTCGATAATATCGCCGGTTTGACTGTCAGAGCTAAAGTGACCATGGCCGGTGTGACCATTGGCAAGGTCACTGCGATCGATCTGGATCGCGACAGCTTCACCGGTCGGGTGACCATGCAACTGGAAAAGCGCGTAGATAACCTGCCGACTGACTCCACTGCATCTATCCTGACCGCTGGCCTGTTGGGTGAGAAATACATCGGTATCAGTGTGGGTGGGGAACAAGCCCTGCTCAAGGATGGTGGAACCATCCACGACACGCAGTCGTCGCTGGTGCTCGAGGACCTGATCGGTAAATTTCTGCTCAATACCGTTAGCAAAGACGCCAAATGAGGAGCTTTTCAATGATCTCTATCTTGCGACGTGGCCTGTTGATATTGCTCGCAGCCTTGCCGTTGATGGCTAACGCCATGGCGGCGCAGTCGGCGCACGATCTGGTTCAGGACACCACGACCCGGATGCTCGCCGACCTGTCGGCCAATAAAGAGAAGTACAAGCAGGATCCACAAGACTTTTATACGGCGTTGAACACCATCGTCGGTCCTGTGGTGGATGCCGAGGGCATTTCCAAAAGCATCATGACCGTCAAATACTCGCGCAAAGCAACGCCCGAGCAAATGAAGACGTTTGAAGAAAACTTCAAAAAAGGTCTGTTCCAGTTTTATGGCAACGCATTGCTCGAATACAACAACCAGGGCATTACTGTTGAGCCTGCCAAGGATGAATCGGGAGACCGTACCAGCGTTGGCATGACGGTCAAAGGCAGCAGCGGCGCGATCTATCCCGTGTCTTACACACTCGAAAAGATCAACGGCGAATGGAAGCTGCGTAACGTCATCATCAACGGCATCAATATCGGCAAGCTATTCCGCGATCAGTTCGCTGATGCGATGCAGCGCAATGGCAACGACCTGGACAAGACCATCAATGGTTGGGCCGGGGAAGTCGCCAAAGCCAAGGAAAACACCGAAAAAGCTGTCGAGAAGAAAGCCCAATGAGTGAGTCGGCCATTCGCATGAGCGAAACCGGCGAGCTGCTGCTCAGCGGTGTGCTGGATTACCGGACCGGCCCGAACTTGCGCAAGCAGGGGCAGGTACTGATCAAGTCCAGCAAGGCGCCTGCGCTGGTGGTCGATTGCTCCGCAGTGGAGAAGTCCAGCAGTGTCGGCTTGTCGCTGCTGCTGTGCTTCATGCGCGATGCCCAGGTGGCCGGCAAGGCCTTGAGCATTCGCGCGATGCCCGAAGACATGCGCAAAATCGCTCAGGTCAGCGAATTGACCGAGCTGTTGGCGCACCCCTGAACCGCATCTATAAAGAAGCCCCCCGTCAGAGTCCTGCTTCGCGGGGTTCGCAGGCGCGGGGCTTTTTTGTATGATGTCCGACCCGCGCGCACAGGGCGCCGATTGAGGTTGAGCATGCAGGCCGTAGAAGTGAAGAGCTTCCTTGAAGGAAAGCTGCCAAACACGAAGGTGGAAGTTGAAGGCGAAGGCTGCAATTTCCAGCTGAACGTGATTAGCGATGAACTGGCGGCGTTGAGCCCGGTGAAGCGTCAGCAGCAGGTCTATGCCCATTTGAACCCGTGGATTGTCGATGGCAGCATCCATGCGGTCACTATGAAATTTTTCAGCAGCGCGGCCTGGGCCGAGCGCACCTGAGCCCAAGGGCGTCGAGATTCTTATGGATAAATTGATTATTACTGGTGGCGCTCGTCTTGATGGCGAGATCCGCATCTCCGGGGCAAAGAACTCGGCCTTGCCGATCCTGGCTGCCACCTTGCTGTGCGATGGCCCGGTGACCGTGGCCAACCTGCCGCACCTGCACGACATCACCACCATGATCGAGCTGTTCGGTCGCATGGGCATTGAGCCTGTGATCGACGAGAAGCTCAGCGTCGAAATCGACCCACGCACCATCAAGACCCTGATCGCGCCGTACGAACTGGTTAAAACCATGCGCGCCTCGATCCTGGTGCTGGGCCCGATGGTTGCCCGTTTCGGTGAAGCCGAAGTTGCACTGCCTGGCGGTTGCGCCATCGGTTCGCGTCCGGTTGACCTGCACATCCGTGGTCTTGAAGCCATGGGCGCGGTCATCGACGTCGAAGGCGGCTACATCAAGGCCAAGGCCCCTGAAGGCGGCCTGCGCGGTGCGCACTTCTTCTTCGACACCGTCAGCGTGACCGGTACCGAGAACATCATGATGGCGGCCGCTCTGGCCAAGGGCCGCAGCGTTCTGGCCAACGCCGCTCGCGAGCCTGAAGTCGTCGACCTGGCGAACTTCTTGAACGCCATGGGCGCGAAGGTTTCCGGCGCCGGCACCGACACCATCACCATCGATGGCGTCGAGCGTCTGCACACGACCACTTACAAAGTGATGCCTGACCGTATCGAGACCGGCACCTATCTGGTGGCGGCAGCGGTCACCGGCGGGCGTGTGAAGGTCAAGGACACCGATCCGACCATCCTCGAAGCCGTTCTGGAAAAACTTCGTGAATCCGGTGCCGAAATCACTACCGGTGAAGACTGGATCGAGCTGAACATGCACGGCAAGCGGCCGAAAGCCGTCAACGTGCGGACCGCTCCATACCCGGCGTTCCCGACCGACATGCAAGCGCAATTCATCTCCCTCAACGCCATTGCCGAAGGCACTGGTGCGGTGATCGAGACGATCTTCGAAAACCGTTTCATGCACGTTTACGAACTGCACCGCATGGGCGCGCACATTCAGGTTGAAGGCAACACCGCCATCGTCACCGGCATCGAAAAGCTCAAGGGCGCGCCAGTCATGGCCACCGACCTGCGTGCTTCGGCCAGCCTGGTGATCTCGGCGCTGATCGCCGAAGGCGATACCCTGATCGATCGCATCTACCACATCGACCGTGGTTATGAGTGCATCGAAGAGAAGCTGCAGATGCTCGGCGCCAAGATCCGCCGCGTACCGGGCTAGTTTCTGCTGCATGGGCGCAGGGACGCGTCCGTTGATTTGTTGAAGTCGAGCCGGTTTCCGGCTCGATGTGTGTCCGGCGCCGTTTGCGACCGGGCATGAGTACCTTGATAAGGACTGACGTTTCCCATGTTGACTATCGCACTGTCCAAGGGCCGCATCCTTGACGACACCCTGCCGCTTCTGGCTGAAGCGGGCATCGTGCCGACCGAGAATCCGGACAAGAGCCGCAAGCTGATCATCCCCACGACCCAGGCCGATGTGCGCTTGCTGATCGTGCGTGCCACCGATGTGCCGACCTATGTCGAGCATGGTGCCGCCGATCTGGGCGTCGCCGGTAAAGACGTGCTGATGGAATACGGCGGCCAGGGTCTGTACGAACCGCTGGACCTGCAAATCGCCCAGTGCAAACTGATGACGGCCGGTAAAGTCGGCGCAGTCGAGCCCAAGGGCCGTCTGCGCATTGCCACCAAGTTCGTCAATGTCGCCAAGCGCTACTATGCCGAACAGGGTCGTCAGGTCGACATCATCAAGCTCTACGGCTCGATGGAACTGGCGCCGCTGATCGGCCTGGCGGACAAGATCATCGACGTGGTCGACACCGGTAACACGCTGCGGGCCAATGGCCTGGAGCCACAGGATTTCATCGCTGCCATCAGCTCCCGTCTGATCGTCAACAAGGCGTCGATGAAAATGCAGCATGCCCGTATCCAGGCGTTGATCGACACCCTGCGCAAGGCAGTGGAGTCTCGACACCGCGGCTGATTCACCTGCGCGACCTTGAGTCGCGCCCGTCTATCCGCCTCATAGCCAGAATTCTCGGGTGCCCAAGCGGATCAACGGCTAGCTTAGGGCGCCCGAGTTTTTGCCAATCCTATGAGGCTCTCGCTATGACCGCACCGACTGCAATTCGCCGACTCAACGCTGCTGACCCGGATTTCGCACATCATCTGGATCATCTGCTGAGCTGGGAAAGTGTGTCTGACGACTCGGTCAATCAGCGGGTGCTGGACATCATCAAGGCCGTGCGCGAGCGTGGCGATGCGGCGGTGGTCGAGTTCACCCAGAAGTTCGATGGCCTGCAAGTGGCGTCCATGGCGGACTTGATCCTGCCGCGCGAACGCCTGGAACTGGCATTGACCCGCATCACCGTGCCTCAGCGCGAAGCCCTGGAAAAAGCCGCGACCCGTGTGCGCAGCTACCACGAAAAGCAGAAACAGGACTCCTGGAGCTACACCGAAGCCGATGGCACGGTGCTGGGCCAGAAGGTCACGCCACTGGATCGCGCCGGTCTGTACGTGCCGGGCGGCAAGGCGTCCTACCCGTCCTCGGTGCTGATGAACGCGATTCCGGCCAAGGTGGCGGGCGTGACCGAAGTGGTCATGGTCGTGCCGACCCCGCGCGGTGAAGTCAACGAACTGGTGCTGGCCGCAGCCTGCATCGCCGGCGTCGACCGGGTGTTCACCATCGGCGGCGCGCAGGCGGTTGCGGCGCTGGCTTACGGCACCGAAAGCGTGCCGAAGGTCGACAAAGTGGTTGGCCCGGGCAACATCTATGTCGCCACCGCCAAGCGCCACGTGTTCGGCCAGGTCGGCATCGACATGATCGCCGGCCCGTCGGAGATTCTGGTGGTGTGTGACGGCCAGACCGATCCGGACTGGATCGCCATGGACCTGTTCTCCCAGGCCGAGCACGACGAAGACGCCCAGGCGATTCTGGTCAGCCCGGACGCCGAGTTCCTCGACAAGGTGGCGGCAAGCATCGCCAAACTGCTGCCAACCATGGAGCGCGCCGAGATCATCGAAACCTCGATCAATGGCCGTGGTGCGCTGATCAAGGTTCGCGACATGGAACAGGCCATCGAAGTGGCCAACCGCATTGCCCCAGAGCACCTGGAGCTGTCGGTCGCCGATCCACAGGCCTGGCTGCCGCAGATCCGTCACGCCGGCGCGATCTTCATGGGCCGCCACACTTCCGAGGCCCTGGGCGACTACTGCGCAGGTCCGAACCACGTATTGCCGACCTCCGGCACTGCGCGCTTCTCTTCGCCGCTGGGTGTTTACGACTTCCAGAAACGTTCGTCGATCATCTTCTGCTCCGAGCAGGGTGCCTCCGAACTGGGCAAGACCGCCTCCGTACTGGCCCGTGGCGAATCGCTGAGCGCTCACGCCCGCAGTGCTGAATACCGCATTCTTGATGACAAGCAGGGGAACTGAACATGAGTAAATTCTGGAGCCCGTTCGTCAAGAATCTGGTGCCTTATGTGCCGGGCGAGCAGCCGAAACTGGCCAAACTGGTGAAGCTCAACACCAACGAAAACCCGTACGGTCCATCGCCAAAAGCCCTGGCGGCGATGCAAACCGAACTGAACGACAACCTGCGTCTGTACCCGGACCCGAACAGCGACCTGCTCAAGCAAGCCGTTGCCAAGTACTACGGCGTGCAGGGCAATCAGGTGTTCCTCGGTAACGGTTCCGATGAAGTCCTGGCGCACATATTTCACGGTTTGCTGCAGCACGATAAACCGCTGCTGTTCCCGGACATCAGCTACAGCTTCTACCCGGTTTACTGCGGGTTGTATGGCATCAAGTTCGATGCGGTTGCGCTGGACGAGCAGTTCCAGATCAACCCGGCGGACTATGCCAAGCCGAACGGCGGGATCATCTTCCCGAACCCGAATGCGCCGACCGGTTGCCTGTTGGCGCTGGACGCTGTTGAGCAAATCCTCAAGGCCAGCCCGGATTCGGTGGTCGTGGTGGATGAGGCTTACGTCGACTTCGGCGGTGAAACGGCGATCACGCTGGTGGACCGTTATCCGAACCTGTTGGTGACGCAGACCCTGTCCAAGTCCCGTTCCCTGGCCGGCCTGCGGGTTGGTCTGGCCGTGGGGCACCCGGATCTGATCGAGGCACTGGAGCGGATCAAGAACAGCTTCAACTCCTACCCGCTGGATCGTCTGGCGATTGTGGGGGCTGCGGCGGCGTTCGAAGATCGCGAGTATTTCGACAAGACTTGCCGGTTGGTCATCGAGAGTCGGGAGCAAGTGGTCGCGCAACTGGAAGCGAAAGGGTTTGAAGTGTTGCCGTCTGCGGCGAACTTCATTTTCGCCCGTCACCCGAAGCACGATGCGGCGGGGCTGGCGGCGAAGTTGCGCGAACAGGGCGTGATTGTTCGGCACTTCAAGCAAGAGCGGATTGCCCAGTTCCTGCGGATTTCCATCGGCACGCCGGAGCAGAATCAGGCACTGATCGACGGCCTTGGCGACCTCTAGACCAAAACTGTTCCTGTGGGAGCGAGCGGTGCGGCTCGTTCCCACAGGGTCCCGCTTACTCTTCTTCTTTTTCCTGGATCGGCGCCGGCGGCGGACGCAGACCGATTTCTGCGGTGAGCTTGAGTTCTTTACCGTTGCGCATCACCTGAATCGTGACCTTGTCGGTCGGTTTGATGCGCGCCACCTGGTTCATTGACTTGCGACCATCGCCAGCCGGTTCACCGTCGATGCTGAGGATCACGTCGCCCAATTGCAGGCCGGCCTTTTGCGCCGGGCCGTCACGGAAAATCCCCGCGACCACAATTCCCGGGCGTCCCGACAGGCCAAACGATTCCGCCAGTTCCTGACTCAACGGTTGCACTTCGATGCCGAGCCAGCCGCGAATCACCTGGCCGTGTTCGATGATCGACTTCATCACTTCCATCGCCAGTTTGACCGGGATCGCGAAGCCGATGCCTTGCGAGCCACCGGACTTGGAGAAGATTGCCGTGTTGATGCCGGTCAGGTTGCCGTTGGCGTCCACCAGTGCACCGCCGGAGTTGCCGGGGTTGATCGCGGCGTCGGTCTGGATGAAGTCTTCGTAGTTGTTCAGGCCCAACTGATTGCGCCCGGTGGCACTGATGATCCCCATGGTCACGGTCTGGCCGACGCCGAACGGGTTGCCGATGGCCAGGGCCACGTCACCGATGCGCAGGTTGTCAGAACGGCCGACGGTGATCGACGGCAGGTTTTTCAAGTCAATCTTCAATACCGCGAGGTCGGTCTCCGGGTCGCTGCCGATGACCCGGGCCAGGGTTTCACGACCATCCTTGAGCGCTACCACAATCTGGTCGGCACCGCTGGTCACGTGGTTGTTGGTCAGCAGGTAACCTTCCGGGCTCATGATCACGCCCGAACCGAGGCTCGACTCCATGCGCTTCTGCTTGGGCGAGTTGTCGCCGAAGAAGCGGCGGAACTGCGGGTCTTCAAACAGCGGATGGCTGGGTTTGTTGACCACTTTGGTGGTGTAAAGGTTGACCACCGACGGCGCAGCCGTGGTCACCGCATCGGCATAGGACACCGGGCCCTGCTGCACACCAAGGGTTTGCGGGGCTTGTTGCAGATTGACGTCGAGGCTTGGCAGCCCGACCCACTGCGGGTAACGCTGAATAATCAGTAGAGCGACAAGCACGCCGGCCAACAGCGGCCAGCCGGAAAAACGCAGCGCCTTGAGCATTAAGCACGTCCTGAGAGGTTGCAGGCGGTATGAGACCGCCCATAATGTCGCGCATTATACGAGGCCGCGCGCGCCTCTGAACGGGATATTTAGGAGTCTTTTATGGCCGTCGCCCTGAGCACCCTGGTCGAAGAAGCCGACCGTTACCTGGCAAGTGCGAAGATTGCCGATTACTGCCCCAACGGCTTGCAGGTCGAAGGCCGGCCGCAAGTAATGCGCATCGTCAGCGGTGTCACCGCCAGCCAGGCGTTGCTGGACGCCGCGGTGGAGGCCCAGGCCGATCTGGTGCTGGTGCATCACGGCTATTTCTGGAAAGGCGAGAACCCGTGCATCACCGGCATGAAGCAGCGCCGGTTGAAAACCCTGCTCAAGCACGACATCAGCCTGCTGTCCTATCACTTGCCGCTGGACCTGCACCCTGAAGTCGGCAACAACGTACAGCTTGCCCGGCAATTGGACATTACCGTCGAAGGCCCGCTGGATCCGGACAACTTGAAAATCGTCGGCCTGGTCGGCTCGTTGAGCGAACCGATGACCCCCCGCGATTTCGCCCGTCGGGTACAGGAAGTCATGGGGCGCGAGCCGTTACTGATCGAAGGCAGCGAGATGATTCGTCGGGTCGGCTGGTGCACCGGTGGCGGCCAGGGTTACATTGACCAGGCGGTGTTGGCCGGTGTCGATCTGTACCTCAGCGGCGAGGCCTCCGAGCAGACGTTCCACAGCGCCCGGGAAAACGACATCAGTTTCATCGCCGCCGGCCACCATGCCACCGAGCGTTACGGTGTGCAGGCTTTGGGTGATTACCTGGCGCGACGTTTCGCCCTCGAGCACATCTTCATCGATTGCCCGAACCCGATTTGACTACAGGGCTGGAGCCCAAACGAGGGGGTATATTCATATACCCTTTCGATCTAGCCACCGTCCTGATTAGAAGAGGGCGCTGTGCTAGGATTCCCCGCTCGAACACGGCCCGCAGGCCGTCCATAAGATCGTTTTCGTGAGTAGCCATGGTCGACAAACTGACGCATCTGAAACAGCTGGAGGCCGAAAGCATCCACATCATCCGCGAGGTCGCCGCCGAGTTCGATAACCCGGTGATGCTGTACTCCGTCGGTAAAGACTCCGCCGTGATGCTGCACCTTGCGCGCAAGGCATTCTTCCCGGGCAAACTTCCGTTTCCGGTGATGCACGTCGACACCCAGTGGAAGTTCAAGGAAATGTACGCGTTCCGCGACCGCATGGTCGAAGAGCTCGGCCTGGACCTGCTGGTACACGTCAACCCCGAGGGTGTTGCGCAGGGTATCAACCCGCTGACCCACGGCAGTGCCAAGCACACCGACATCATGAAGACCGAAGGCCTCAAGCAGGCCCTCGACAAGTATGGCTTCGACGCCGCATTCGGTGGCGCCCGTCGCGACGAAGAGAAGTCCCGTGCCAAAGAGCGCGTGTATTCCTTCCGTGACAGCAAGCACCGCTGGGACCCGAAAAACCAGCGCCCGGAGCTGTGGAACGTCTACAACGGCAAGGTCAACAAGGGTGAATCGATCCGCGTATTCCCGTTGTCGAACTGGACCGAACTGGACATCTGGCAGTACATCTACCTGGAAGGCATCCCGATCGTACCGCTGTATTTCGCAGCCGAGCGTGATGTCATCGAGATGAACGGCACCTGGATCATGATCGACGACGAACGCCTGCTCAATCACCTGAGCGACGAAGACAAGGCGCGCATCGTCAAGAAGAAGGTCCGTTTCCGTACACTGGGCGACTACCCGTTGACCGGTGCTGTCGAGTCCGAGGCCACCAGCCTGACCGACATCATTCAGGAAATGCTCCTGACGCGAACTTCCGAACGCCAGGGCCGAGTCATCGATCACGATGGCGCCGGTTCCATGGAAGAAAAGAAACGTCAGGGTTATTTCTAAGGGGTTGTCATGTCGCACGCATCTGATTTGATCAGCGAGGACATCCTCGCCTACCTGGGCCAGCATGAACGCAAGGAAATGCTGCGCTTTCTGACTTGTGGCAACGTCGACGACGGCAAGAGCACCCTGATCGGGCGCCTGCTGCACGACTCCAAAATGATCTACGAAGATCATCTGGAAGCCATTACCCGCGACTCGAAAAAAGTCGGCACCACCGGCGAAGACATCGACCTGGCATTGCTGGTCGACGGCTTGCAGGCCGAGCGTGAGCAGGGCATCACCATCGATGTCGCCTACCGCTATTTCTCTACCGCCAAGCGCAAATTCATCATCGCCGATACCCCCGGCCATGAGCAGTACACCCGCAACATGGCCACCGGTGCATCCACCTGTGACCTGGCGATCATCCTGGTCGACGCCCGTTACGGCGTGCAGACCCAGACCCGTCGCCACAGCTTTATCGCCTCGTTGCTGGGCATCAAGCACATCGTTGTCGCCATCAACAAGATGGACCTCAACGGCTTCGACGAAAGCGTATTTGAGTCGATCAAGGCCGATTACCTGAAGTTCGCCGAAGGCATCGCGTTCAAGCCGAGCACCATGGCGTTCGTGCCGATGTCCGCGCTCAAGGGCGACAACGTGGTGAACAAGTCCGAGCGCTCGCCGTGGTACACCGGCCAGTCGCTGATGGAAATCCTTGAGACCGTCGAAATCGCCAGCGACCGCAACTACACCGACCTGCGTTTCCCGGTGCAGTACGTCAACCGTCCGAACCTGAACTTCCGTGGTTTCGCCGGCACCCTGGCCAGCGGCATCGTGCACAAGGGCGACGAAGTCGTTGTGTTGCCGTCGGGCAAGAGCAGCCGCGTGAAATCCATTGTCACCTTCGAAGGTGAGCTGGAGCATGCAGGCCCTGGTCAAGCGGTGACGCTGACCATGGAAGACGAGATCGACATTTCCCGTGGCGACTTGCTGGTGCACGCCGATAACCAGCCGCAAGTGACCGACGCCTTCGACGCCATGCTGGTGTGGATGGCCGAAGAGCCGATGCTGCCGGGCAAGAAGTACGACATCAAGCGCGCCACGACTTACGTGCCGGGCTCGATCACCAGCATCGTCAATCGCGTGGACGTGAACACCTTGGCCGAAGGCCCTGCCAGCTCGTTGCAGCTGAACGAGATCGGTCGGGTCAAGATCAGCCTCGACGCGGCCATTGCGCTGGACGGTTACGACAGCAACCGCACCACGGGTTCGTTCATCGTCATCGACCGTTTGACCAACGGCACGGTCGCGGCCGGCATGATCATCGCTCAGCCGCTGGCGCATGGCAGCAGCTCCCACCACGGCAAACTGGCCCATGTAGCCACCGAAGAACGCGCCCAGCGCTTCGGTCAGCAACCGGCCACCGTGTTGTTCAGCGGCCTGTCGGGCGCTGGCAAAAGCACCCTGGCGTATGCGGTTGAACGCAAGCTGTTCGACATGGGGCGCGCGGTGTTTGTACTCGATGGCCAGAACCTGCGTCATGACCTGAACAAAGGTCTGCCGCAGGATCGCGCCGGGCGCACCGAGAATTGGCGTCGTGCGGCGCACGTTGCGCGTCAGTTCAACGAAGCCGGCCTGCTGACACTGGCGGCGTTCGTTGCCCCGAGTGCCGAAGGTCGTGAGCAGGCCAAGGACCTGATCGGCAAGGAGCGTCTGCTGACGGTCTACGTCCAGGCCTCGCCGACGGTCTGCGCCGAGCGTGATCCGCAAGGTCTGTACGCGGCGGGTGGCGACAACATCCCGGGCGAATCCTTCCCGTACGACGTGCCGCTGGATGCCGATCTGGTGATCGACACCCAGTCGCTGTCGCTGGAAGAAAGCGTCAAGCAAGTGCTGGATCTGCTGCGCAAGCGTGGCGCGATCTAAGCATTAGCTGAAAACAAAAAGCCCGCAGATGAGTGATCATCTGCGGGCTTTTTTGTGTCCGGGAGGGCACCTTCGCGGGCACCTCAAGAATTCACTGGATACTCCCGGTGCATTTGTCCCAACAGCGCATCCTTGTCCTGCCACAATTGATTGATCCACCCCTGAAACTCCAGGCGATACACCCCGTCCTGGTCGTAGTTCTTGCCAACGAACTGCGGTGGAATCTTCAGCTCCTGAAAGTGCACCACTACATCCTTCACATTGCCGCAGAGCAAATCCCAATAGCCTGGACGCCCGGCCGGGTAGTGGATGGTCACGTTGACGATGGCTTCCAGCTGGTCGCCCATGGCATCCAGCACGAATGCAATGCCGCCCGCTTTCGGTTTGAGCAGGTAGCGGAACGGTGAACTCTGCTGGGCGTGTTTGCCCTCGGTAAAGCGTGTGCCTTCGACGAAGTTGAAAATTCCCACCGGGTTATTGCGGAACTTGTCGCAGGTCTTGCGGGTGGTCTCCAGGTCTTTGCCCTTCTTCTGCGGATGCTTTTCCAGATAGGCCTTGGAGTAACGCTTCATGAACGGAAAACCCAACGCCCACCACGCCAGGCCAATCACCGGTACCCAGATCAGTTCCTGTTTGAGGAAGAACTTCAGCGGGCGGATGCGACGGTTGAGCACGTACTGCAACACCATGATGTCGACCCAGCTCTGGTGGTTGCTGGTGATCAGATAGGAGTGCCGATAGTCCAGGTCTTGCAAGCCGCTGAGGTGCCAGCGTGTGCGGCAAACCAGATTCATCCAGCCCTTGTTGTTACTGATCCACGCTTCGTGGGTATGACTCATCAGCCAACGCGCGAAACGTTGGGTGAGGGCGAACGGCAACACTTTGAACAGCGCCACACAGAACAGAAACGAGCAGAGCAGAATCGTATTCAGCGCCAACAGCAGCGAGGCGATCACGCCGCGCACGGGTGCAGGTAGAAAATCCAGCATTTAAATATCCATAGGTCGGTTGGCCGCTTGAATCGCGGTCAACGCGATGGTGTACACGATGTCGTCGACTTGCGCGCCACGCGGCAGGTCGTTCACCGGTTTGCGCAGGCCTTGCAGCATTGGCCCGAGGCTGACGCAGTCGGCGCTACGTTGCACGGCTTTGTGGGTGGTATTGCCGGTGTTCAGGTCGGGGAACACGAACACCGTGGCACGACCGGCCACCTGACTGTTCGGCGCCAGTTGCCGGGCCACGGTTTCGTTGGCAGCGGCATCGTATTGCAACGGGCCGTCGATCAGCAGTGAGTGTTGCTGTTCGTGGGCGAGCAAGGTGGCCTCGCGAACCTTCTCGACTTCTTCGCCGCTGGCCGATTCACCGCTGGAGTAGCTGATCATCGCCACTCGCGGAGTGATGCCGAACGCCGCTGCCGAATCGGCGCTTTGCAAGGCGATCTCGGCCAGTTCGCTGGCGCTCGGGTGCGGGTTCATCACGCAGTCGCCGTAGACCAGCACTTCTTCGGGGAACAGCATGAAGAACACCGACGACACCAGGGTGCAACCCGGCGCGGTCTTGATCAGTTGCAGGGCCGGGCGGATGGTGTTGGCGGTGGAGTGAATGACCCCGGACACCAGCCCGTCGACTTCATCCAGCGCCAGCATCATGGTGCCGATCACCACGGTGTCTTCCAGTTGCTGCTCGGCCATCGGCGCGTTGAGGCTTTTGGTCTTGCGCAGCGCAACCATCGGCTCGACATAACGCTCGCGAATCAGGTCCGGGTCGAGGATTTCCAGCCCCGGTGGCAACTCGATGCCTTGGGCGCGGGCGACCGCCTCGACGTCTGCCGGTTTGGCCAGCAATACACAACGGGCAATGCCCCGGGCCTGGCAGATCGCAGCGGCTTGCACGGTCAACGGCTCGCTGCCTTCAGGCAACACGATGCGCTTGTTGGCGGCCTGGGCGCGCTGGATCAGTTGATAGCGGAACACCGCGGGCGACAGGCGCATTTCCCGTGGCGTGCCGCAGCGTTGGTGCAGCCAGTTGGCGTCGAGGTGGCTGGCGACGAAATCGGTGATGATCTCCGCGCGCTCGCGGTCGTCGATCGGGATTTCCTTGTTCAAACCGTTCAACTGGTTGGCGGTGTCGTAGGAACCGGTACTCACCGACAACACCGGCAGGCCGGCCTGCAAGGCGCCACGGCACAGCTCCATGATGCGTGGGTCGGGCAGGGTGTCGCTGGTCAGCAGCAGGCCGGCCAGGGGCACACCGTTCATCGCTGCGAGGCTGACCGCTAGGATGATGTCGTCGCGATCGCCGGGGGTCACCACCAGCACGCCGGGCTTGAGCAGCTCCACGGTGTTGCGCACGGTGCGGGCGCAAATGATGATTTTGGTCATGCGCCGGGTTTCGTAGTCTCCGGCATTGAGCACCTGAGCGCCCATCAACTCGGCCACGTCACGGGTGCGCGGCGCGTTCAGCTCCGGTTGAAACGGGATGCAGCCGAGCAGACGGAAGTCGCCACTGCGCAGCAACGGCGAGTGCTCTCTCAGGCGCGAGGCGAAGACGTCCATGCTTTCGTCGGTCTTGACCTTGTTGAGGATCACGCCCAGCACTTTCGGGTCCTTCGGCCCGCCGAACAATTGCGCCTGCAATTCCACCCGGCCGGACAATTCGGTCAGCACTTCGTTTTCCGGCGCCGAAACCAGAATCACGTCGGCGTCGAGGCTCTTGGCCAAGTGCAGGTTGACCCGCGCGGCGTAGCTGGCGCTGCGGGTCGGGACCATGCCTTCGACAATCAGCACGTCCTTGCCGATAGCGGCTTGCTGGTAAAGGGTGATGATTTCTTCGAGCAATTCGTCCAGCTGACCGTCGCCGAGCATCCGCTCGACATGGGCCAGGCCCAGCGGCTGAGGCGGTTTCAAACCGTGGGTGCGGGCCACCAGTTCGGTGGAGCGTTCAGGGCCGGTGTCGCCCAGGTGCGGTTGGGCAATCGGTTTGAAAAAGCCGACTTTGAGGCCGGCCCGCTCAAGGGTACGCACCAGCCCGAGGCTGATGGAGGTCAGACCCACACCAAAATCGGTGGGCGCGATAAAAAAAGTTTGCATGCGGATTCTCTAAGGGTGCATGGCAATGGTGAACGCCTATGGCTGGCGTTCTACCGATATTCAGTGGTCAAGGTTATCGCTAACCGAGCCTTGTGCGCACCAACCGCAATCAAAGGGCTGGCCTATTTTTTCATTGCGCAGCGCAGGGTCCAGCACCCAGGCCCGGGATTGCCACGGCGGCTGGTGCCGCAGGTGTTGGGTATGGCCGCAGGACAGCTCGGCCACCCAGTGCCCGTCCTCGTCCTGATGAAAACCTGTAATGGTCGAGGCTTTCATTGCACCCCGTTTGTCTGGGTTGTGTTCGCTTTCGGGCGATTGCTTCGCTAAACTTGGACATTCATCTTTCTTATGCAAAAGGTCTCGCCCCATGCTGATCGCCGCCAATAAGGCTGTCTCCATCGACTATACCCTGACCAACGACGCTGGTGAGGTCATCGACAGCTCCGCCGGCGGCGCGCCGCTGGTCTACCTGCAAGGCGCAGGTAACATCATCCCGGGCCTGGAAAAGGCACTGGAAGGCAAAGCAGTCGGTGACGAACTGACTGTTGCCGTAGAACCTGAAGATGCCTACGGCGAATACGCAGCCGAACTGGTCAGCACCCTGAGCCGCAGCATGTTCGAAGGCGTCGACGAACTGGAAGTGGGCATGCAGTTCCACGCTTCCGCTCCGGACGGCCAGATGCAGATCGTCACCATTCGCGATCTGGACGGCGACGATGTCACCGTCGACGGCAACCACCCGCTGGCCGGTCAGCGCCTGAATTTCCAGGTCAAGATCGTTGCCATCCGTGATGCCAGCCAGGAAGAAATCGCTCATGGTCACGTCCATGGCGAAGGTGGCCATCACCACTGATTTTCTGCGCTAAGCTTTCGAGAACTGGAGAGGCGCCCGAGGGCGCCTTTTTAGTCCGCGGCTGTCCTTGGCGACATGACCAAGTGGCTGTTTCGAGAAGAACACGGGAAATTTGGAGTCCGTCATGAGTGCTTTTCACGACCTTACATTGAAAGCTTTGGATGGCCAGGAGTTACCTCTGGCGCCCTTCAAAGGGCACGTCGTGCTGGTGGTCAACGTCGCCTCCAAATGTGGCTTGACCCCACAGTACGCTGCTCTGGAAAACCTCTACCAGCAATACAAGGGCAAGGGTTTCAGCGTGCTGGGCTTGCCGTGCAACCAGTTTGCCGGGCAGGAACCGGGCACAGAGCAGGAAATCCAGGCGTTCTGCAGCCTCAACTATGGCGTGACCTTTCCGTTGTCCAGCAAGCTGGAAGTCAACGGTCACGAACGTCATCAGCTGTACCGCCTGTTGGCGGGCGAGGGCGCGGAGTTTCCGGGCGACATCACCTGGAACTTCGAAAAATTCCTGTTGGGCAAGGACGGTCGCGTATTGGCGCGGTTCTCGCCGCGTACGGCGCCGGATGATCCTTCTGTTATCCAGGCGATTGAAAAAGCTCTGAGTTAAAAGCGCAGATCAAGATCAAAAGATCGCAGCCTTCGGCAGCTACAGGTATTCACATTCCTCTGTAGAAGCTGCCGAAGGCTGCGATCTTTTCGTTTCTAATCCTTAATCACTCAAATCAATAGTGCTGTTCAAGGCAGGGCGCCCTCCATATTATCGCCGTCATAAAGCCTATGTCCCGTGGAGCGTCCAATGCCTGTCAAAGCCCTGTTCAAGCCTTTTCACCTCGGCGCTCTCGATCTGCCGACCCGCGTCGTCATGGCACCGATGACCCGCTCGTTTTCGCCGGGCGGCGTGCCCAACTCCAAAGTGATTGAATACTACCGTCGCCGCGCTGCCGCCGGAGTTGGCCTGATCATCACCGAAGGCACCACGGTCGGTCACAAGGCCTCCAACGGTTACCCGAACGTGCCGCACTTCTACGGTGAAGCCGCACTGGCCGGCTGGAAAAAAGTCGTCGATGCAGTGCATGCCGAAGGCGGCAAGATCGTTCCGCAGCTGTGGCATGTGGGCAGCGTGCGCCGTATCGGCACCGAGCCGGATGCCAGCGTGCCAGGTTATGGTCCGTCGGAAAAACTGAAAGACGGACAGGTCGTGGTTCACGGCATGACCCAGCAGGATATCCAGGAGGTGATCGCTGCGTTCGCCCAAGCCGCCAAAGACGCCCAGAGCATCGGCATGGACGGCGTGGAAATCCACGGTGCCCATGGTTATCTGGTGGACCAGTTCTTCTGGGAAGGCAGCAACCAGCGCACCGACGAATACGGTGGCAGCCTGGCCAACCGTTCGCGCTTCGCCATCGAATTGATTCAGGCGGTGCGCGCAGCAGTCGGCGAGGGATTCCCGATCATCTTCCGTTTCTCCCAGTGGAAGCAGCAGGACTACACCGCGCGTCTGGTGCAGACGTCAGAGGCGTTGGGCGAATTTCTCAAGCCGTTGTCCGACGCCGGCGTGGATATTTTCCACTGCTCGACACGCCGTTTCTGGGAGCCGGAGTTCGACGGTTCCGAACTGAACCTGGCCGGCTGGACCCGTAAGCTCACCGGCAAGCCGACCATCACCGTTGGCAGCGTCGGCCTGGATGGCGAGTTCCTGCAATTCATGGTCAACACCGACAAGATCGCACAGCCGGCCAGCCTGGAAAAACTGCTGGAACGTTTGAATAACGATGAGTTCGACCTGGTGGCGGTGGGGCGTGCGTTGTTGGTGGACCCGGACTGGGCGCAGAAAGTGCGTGACGGTCGTGAGCAGGACATCCTGCCATTCAGCCGTGATGCGTTGATGACGCTGGTGTAAATGGCGACTGAAAAGGCCTTTTCGCGGGCAAGCCTCGCTCCTACAAGGGCGAGGCTTGCCCGCGAAGCTTTTAAGGTAACAACGCTGCATCGGATAGAACTTGTTCCTGCGCACAAGCCCCCCGCAACTGCCCCTCGAACTGCTCGATAATCGCCGCCCAGCCCTGACGGCTTGCATGCTGGCGGGCATTGAGCCGCATGCAGCGCAAGGTTTCGCGCTCCTCCAGCAGCCAACGTGCCGCATCGCAGAACGCCTGTTCATCCCCGGGCATGGCCAATACGCCGTTATAGCCATGGCGAATATGCTGAGCCGCCGCAGCTTGATCGTACGCCACCACCCCCAGCCCTGAGGCCAATGCCTCAAGCACCACATTGCCGAAGGTTTCGGTCAGGCTCGGAAACAGAAACACATCCCCCGAGGCATAGTGACTGGCCAGCGCTTCGCCGCGTTGTGAGCCGCAAAAAATCGCCTCGGGCAATTCCTTTTCCAGCGTCGATCGTTGCGGACCGTCACCGACCACAATCAATTTCATGTTGCGCTGTGGATAAGTGGTTTTCAGCGCGTCGAAACTGCGCTTGAGCAGGCCAAGATTCTTCTCCTGGGCCAGGCGTCCTACGTGGATGAAGGCGATGTCATCCTCGGCCAGTCCCCATTGCTCACGCAGCGGTTTCAGTCGTTTGACCGGATGAAACAACTGGCTGTCGACGCCTCGAGAGAGTAACGCCAGACGCTCGAAACTGCGCCGCTCCAGCTCCAGTCGCTGGCTGGCGCTGGGCACCAGGGTCAGGGTCGAGCGATTGTGAAACCAGCGCAGGTAGTGGGTCAGCAAGCGCGTCAGCAACCCGAGCCCATACTGGCTGGAATACTGCTGAAAATTGGTATGGAAGCCGCTGACCACCGAAATCCCCAAACGCCGTGCCGCACGTAACGCCGACAACCCCAGCGGTCCTTCGGTGGCGATGTACAACACGTCCGGGCGATGGCGCTTCCAGCGCCGCAGCAGCTTGTGCATCGACGACTGGCCCCATTGCAGGCCGGGATAACCCGGCAGCGGCCAGCCTCGACACAGCAGCAACTCATCATTGCTGCCCGTCAGCGGGTCGCCGCCCTGACGTGGCCGCACCAACTCGACCTGATGCCCGCGCGCGCGCAAACCGTCGAACAAGCGGCCAAGAGTATTGGCCACGCCGTTGATTTCCGGGGGGAAGGTTTCGGTGATCAGAGTGATATGCAGAGCTGTCGTCATGACCTCAGTGTCGGCTGAGGCCATGTCGTCATTGTGACGGTGGGATGATGGATATATGACGCGATTAACTGCGTTCCGCCACCAGATTCTCCGCGCCACGCTCACGCACCCAGAACAGCGTCGCACCAGCCACGGCCGCCGGCATCATCAAAATGTTCACCACCGGAATCAGCAGCACCAGATATACGATCCCGCCAAAACTCATGCTCTGCCAGCGCTTCTTGCGCAGCCAGGCGAGCATCTCGTTCCAGCCCAGCTTGTGGTTGTCCGCCGGGTAGTCGATGTATTGGATCGCCATCATCCACACTCCGAACAGCAGCCACAGCGGTGCGGCAATGATGTTGACCACCGGGATGAACGACAGGATGAACAGCCCGATGGCCCTTGGCAGGAAGTAGCCGAGCTTGCGCATTTCCCGGGTCAGGGTACGGGGGATCATGGCGATCAGTTCGCCCCAGCTGAAGGTCGGGAAATCGTCGGTGCCGCGTACCACCACTTCGACTTTCTCCGCGAGGAAGCCGTTGAACGGTGCGGCAATAACGTTGGCGAGCATTGTGAAAGTGAAGAACACCATCAACACCACCAACACCACGAATAGCGGCCAGAGGATATAGCTGAGGAAGCTCAACCAATCGGGCAGGGACGGCATCAGCGTATCGACCCATAGGCTGAACTGATGACCGGCCAGATAGATCAATCCGACGAACAGCACCAGGTTGATCGCCAGTGGCAGCAACACGAACAGACGCAGACTTGGGCTCAGGACCAGATTGAGGCCTTCGCGCAGGTATTGCGGGCCGGACAGAACGGGGGCGGGCATAACGTGCTCCGAACAAGAGGGAAACGCGCCGACCTTACCGGCTTTGCCTGAGGTGCGAAAGCGCGGTAGCGGCATCGACATTAACTGTAACAAAGGCGTCTATACATTCACTGCAACGGAATAGAGACCGCCTATGAGCTGGATTGTTAAACCGTATTTCCTTAATCTTCGCCCCCTCGATACGCTGCACCCATTCTTTTACAGGACTGTCGAGCCCAAGCCTTCCCCAAGTGCTTTCAGCGGTCCTTTTTTATTCCCGCCGGCAATCCGGCGTTCCGCGCCCAGTGTTTCGGGCCGGTCAACAGGAGCAGGTCATGTCTGAAGTTCGTCATTCGCGAGTGATTATTCTCGGTTCCGGCCCTGCCGGTTACAGCGCTGCTGTCTATGCGGCCCGTGCCAACCTCAAGCCACTGCTGATCACCGGCATGCAAGCCGGCGGTCAACTGACCACCACCACCGAAGTCGACAACTGGCCGGGCGACGTCCACGGCCTGACCGGCCCGGCGCTGATGGAACGGATGAAAGAGCACGCCGAGCGCTTTGAAACCGAGATCGTGTTTGATCACATCAATGCCGTGGACTTCGCTGCCAAGCCGTACACCCTGATTGGCGACAGCGCGACTTACACCTGCGACGCCCTGATCATCGCTACCGGTGCCAGCGCTCGTTACCTGGGCCTGCCGTCGGAAGAAACGTTCATGGGCAAAGGCGTTTCGGCCTGCGCGACCTGTGACGGTTTCTTCTATCGCAACAAGCCAGTGGCTGTGGTCGGTGGCGGTAATACCGCTGTCGAAGAAGCGCTGTACCTGGCCAACATCGCCAGCACCGTGACCCTGATTCACCGTCGCGAAACGTTCCGCGCCGAGAAGATCCTGATCGACAAGCTCAATGCCCGGGTTGCCGAAGGCAAGATCATCCTGAAGCTGAACGCGACCCTGGACGAAGTGTTGGGCGACAACATGGGCGTGACCGGTGCTCGCCTGAAGAACAACGATGGCAGCTTCGACGAAATCAAAGTCGACGGCGTGTTCATCGCCATTGGCCACACCCCGAACACGTCGTTGTTCGAAGGTCAGCTGACGTTGAAAGACGGCTACCTGGTTGTACAGGGCGGCCGTGACGGCAACGCCACTGCCACCAGCGTCGAAGGTATCTTTGCTGCCGGTGACGTGGCCGACCACGTTTATCGTCAAGCCATCACCTCGGCCGGCGCCGGCTGCATGGCGGCACTGGACACCGAGCGTTACCTCGACGGCCTGCAGAACGTTTCGTTCTGATTCCTTAGAAAACAAAAAAACCGGCTTCGGCCGGTTTTTTTGTGGGCAGACGATTCTGCCTCAGGACAATTTCGCCAGGCACGCCTCAAGAATATCCAGCCCTTCTTCCAGCACGGCGGCCTCAGTGGTCAATGGCGCGAGCAGCCGAATGATGTGGCGCGACTTGCCGCTGGGCATCAGCAGCAAGCCCGAGTCTCGGGCCAGCGCCAGCAGTTGTGTCAATTGCGCCGAAGCCGGTGTGCCGTCGGCATTGATCAGTTCGATGCCGCGCATCGCACCCACGCCGGTCAAACGGCCCAGATACGGTGACAGTCCGCGTGCCCGCCAGGCTTCGTAGCGGCTGACAATCGCTTCTTCCTGCTGCGTGCCCCAGGCATGCAGATGTGCATCACTCATTTCGTCCAGGGTCGCCAGCGCGGCGGCGCAGGCGATGGGATTGCCTGAGTAGGTGCCGCCCAATCCGCCCTTGGGCAAGTTGTCGACTAGCGACTTGCGCCCGACAACCGCACCCAGCGGCACGCCACCGGCAATGCTTTTACCCAGCAGGATCAGGTCCGGCTCAATGCCCAGTCGCGAAAACGCAAACCGCTGGCCGGTGCGGCCGAAGCCGGACTGGATTTCATCGGCAATCAGCAAAATGCCTTTGTCATCACAGAAACGCCGCAGCGCCTGGGCGAATTCCACATCCATCGCCAGAAACCCGCCTTCGCCCTGTACCGGTTCGACGATAAAACAGGCCACGTCATTCACGTCGATCTCGACGCTGAACAGCCGATCCATCGCCTTCAGGGCCTCGGCGCAGGTCACGTCATTGTCTTTGCTGGGGAAGGGCAGGTGGTACACCGGCCCCGGCAGCACGCCGACTTTCTGCTTGTAAGGCGCGACCTTGCCGTTGAGGTTGAGAGTGGCCAGCGTGCGGCCGTGGAAGGCGCCGTCAAAGGCAATGATCGCGGTGCGGCCGGTGGCGCCGCGGACGATCTTCAGGGCGTTTTCCGCCGCTTCCGCGCCGCTGTTGGTGAGCATGCCGCTGACCGGGTAATCCACTGGAATAAACGCGGCCAGGCGATCCATGAGTTCGATGTAAGGCACATGGGGAGCCGCGTTGAACGCGTAGTGGGTCAGGCGGGTGGCTTGTTCACGAATGGCCTCGACGATGCGTGGATGGCAATGGCCGAGGTTCAGTACGCCGATTCCCCCGACAAAGTCGATGTAGCGCTTGCCATCGGTGTCCCAGACTTCGGCATTTTTGCCGTGGCTGAGACTGATGGGGTGAACAATGGAAATCGACTGACTGATGGTTTCGCTGCGCATGAATGGCTGACTCTGAAGAAGGGATGCTTCTTTTTATCTAAGCCGCGAGCAGAGGTGTCCGGCAAACGAAATAAAGTTGCCGGGTCAATCTTAAAAGTCGGGATGTGCCCTGATACCGATCGATGGCGACGCATAATCTGTGGCGAGGGAGCAAGCTCCCTCGCCACAGGTTTAGCGACGAGTCAGTGGCTGCTGAGCGAACTTCACACCCGCCAAGCCATGGGCAATCAACGCCCGGATATTGCCGTGGTCGCTGCCTTCGGGCGTAGCTACCACCGAGCGATAATGCTCGCCAAACGCCAACAGCGCTTCTTCATCGCTCAGACCTTCCAGCAGCGCCAGGCCCAGTGTCTTGCACGAGCCTTCGTTCTGCCCGGCTGCGTTTTCCACGCCACCGTTGTTGAAAGCCTGGGGCTGGTAGTCATAACCGGCGGCAATGAACGCCAGGGTGTCGGCGAAAACGTGTTCGCCACTCTTGAGGCTGGCGCGCAGGGTGTTCAAATCACTCATTGGGTTTTCCTTTGGCGAACGCCGCTTGTTGGTCGGCGCTGGCTTCTTTCTGGTATTGGGCTTTCCACTCGGCGTACGGCATGCCGTAAACCACTTCGCGGGCTTCATCGAGGCTGACGTCGATCTGGCGTTCGTCAGCGGCGGCCTTGTACCACTTGGACAGGCAGTTGCGGCAGAAACCCGAGAGGTTCATCAGGTCGATGTTCTGCACGTCCTTGCGGCTGTCCAGGTGGGCAACCAGCCGGCGAAAGGCGGCGGCTTCAAGTTCCAGGCGTTGTTGATCGTTCATGATGGGCTCTGTGCAATCAAATCGTGGCGCGGATGATAAAAGCCTGGCGAGCGATACGCCAGACGCGGTCAGCGGCTGGCAGCCAGGGTAATCGACACCGACTCGGCGAAGCGCAGGGCGTGGGGCTTGTCGACTTCGACTTCGGCATACAGCACCGACTCGTTGGTCATGATCAGGTCCAGCAGCTCCTGGGTCAGGCGCTCGAGCAGGGCAAAGCGATTGCCTTCCACGTGGGCAATGATCGCCTTGGTGATGGTGCGGTAGTTCAGCGCGTGATCGATGTCGTTGTCACGCACGGCGTCCTGGGCGGCATACAGGATGGTCAGGTTGATCAGCACATCCTGCTTGTTGAGGATTTCGTCCTCGTTGATCCCGATGAAAGTTCGCAAACACAGGTCCTTGACCCGGATGCGTGCCATTCCTGGTTGAAGTTGTGGCATTGCTACTTGCTCCGTCCAATCAATTGCAGGAACTCCTGGCGGGTGTTGCTCGACTCGCGGAAGGCACCGAGCATCACCGAGGTGTTCATGGTCGAATTCTGTTTCTCGACGCCGCGCATCATCATGCACATGTGCTGGGCTTCGATGACCACCGCGACACCGGCGGCATCGGTCACTTGCTGCACGGCCTCGGCGATTTGCCGGGTGAGGTTCTCCTGTATTTGCAGGCGGCGGGCGAACATATCCACAAGCCGTGCAATCTTCGACAGGCCCAGCACCTTGCCCGTTGGAATATAAGCCACATGCGCCTTGCCGATGAAGGGCAACATGTGATGTTCACACAGCGAGTACAACTCGATGTTGTCGACAATGATCATTTCATCGTTGTCGGAGGCGAACAGTGCGCCGTTGACGATCTCTTCGACGCTCTGTTCGTAACCGTGACACAGGTATTGCATGGCCTTGGCGGCGCGCAACGGGGTGTCTTGCAGCCCTTCGCGGTCGGGGTTTTCACCCAGGCCGATAAGGATCTCGCGATAGCTCTGGGACAGGGCGCTGTGGGGCAGGGATAACGTCATGGGGACATCCTCGCGGGGGCGGCTTATTTGACGTGCCGTCCGCCATTGACGGTCAGGGTCGTGCCGGTGACATAAGGGTTGTCGAGCAAATAGCGCAGGCTCTGGTAGATCACTTCGCTGCCGGGCTCGATGCCCAGTGCGGATTTGGCCAGGACCCTGGCGCGGTACGCCGCGTCGTCGTCGGGATTGAACAGTAGCAGGGCTGGCGCGATACCGTTGACCTTGATGTCTGGCGCGTACTTGGCGGCAAAGGACAGGGTCAGGCTGTCGAGCCCGGCTTTGCTGGCGCAGTAGCCGATGTGCTTGCTGCTGCCCTTGCGGGTCACGTCATCGCTGATGTGCACGATGTCGGCGGGGCTTGAGCGTCTGAGTAAATCGGCACAGTGCAGGTTGATCAGGTAGGGCGCCAGCATGTGCACGCTGAACATGCGGGTGAAGGCATTGGCTTCGGCGCCCGGGGTTTCGGCCAGCCATTCGGAGGCGTTGTGGACTATCGCCCGCAGGCTGTCGGTGTGGTTCTTCAATTCACCGATGAACGCGAGAATCCCGGCCTCGCTGGAAAAGTCCGCGAACACCGCTGTTGCTCCCAGATCGCGCAGGGTCTTTACGCCGGGGCGTTCGCTGCGGTAGCTGAAAATGACCGGATGGCCGTCTTCGAGCAAACGCTGCGCACAGTGCAGGCCGACACGCTGGCCGGCACCGGTGATGAGGATGGGGGCTGCGGAAGAGGTCATGAACGGCTCGCGTCGCGGTTAGAGCAAAACTATACCAGCGACGGGAGTCGTGCACCTACGCTCCTGCAAGAGTTACTGATTTTGGGTAGTAGGCGTTGCGGGCAACGGTTGTTGCGGTGCGGTGTTCAGCCAGCCGGCCAACAGATGGGTCGACAATGGAATGAAGAAATAAACCATCAGTGGTGTCAGGCACAGGGTGCTGACGAACACCCGGGCCAGCAATCCCGTTTCAGCCAATAACGGTCCCAGCACAAAGTTGAACAGCAGGGACACCGGAAAGAACGCCAGCCAGATCGCCACGGCCTGCTTCCAGCGTGGCGGGCGTTGCCCTACCGCACCGAACCAGCCATCGATGCCACTGACCCGATGCTCCGAAGGATGGGCAAACAGATTGCTGCCGCGTCCCAGCCAAGCGGTACGCGACGCGGAATGCTCCCAGGCGTGCAGGGTCTGCTCGTCGGCGAAGCGGAAAATAATCTGGAATTCGTCATCCTCGGGCGGCGGAGCGAGCACGCCAGAACCGAGATAGCCGGGGAAGTCGGTGGCCAGTTGCTCGCCTTCGCGCAACCAGGCCATCAGGTCCTGATAACGCCCATCGGCGACACGACGCGCAACCATCAGCGTGACGGGTGAAGTAGACATTGTGTATCTCCGTAAGGCAAACGCGTCGCTCCGGATAGGAGTTTCGCCAGGCACAGCGCCGGGGTAGTGGGCTGCGTCTTGGGACAAGCAAGGATTATTCCTGATTGTGTCTGGAACTTTCGTTCCAATTAGTTCAGCGACGTGTTGAATATCACTGGGGTATGAGAGTAAAAATGTATCAAAATATTAATATGGATCCAAAATCCCTGTGCTGACCGACATTGCGCCTGGCTTGCCCCCCATTACCTCCCTGATTCGAGAAGAGCTGTTCCCGATTCGTGAGGTCGCGCGGATGACAGGGGTCAACCCGGTCACGCTCCGAGCCTGGGAGCGACGCTACGGGTTGATACAGCCCACCCGCACCGAAAGCGGGCACCGCTTGTATTCGATGACCGATATCGAGCGTGTCCGCAGCATCCTCGGCTGGATCGAGCGCGGTGTCGCGGTAAGCAAGGTTGGCAAGATACTGGCCAAGACCGAACCGCTCCAGGTGCTGGAGCGGATCATTCCCGACGAGCTCGTTCAAGCCGACTACAGCCAATGGCAGCAGCAGGTCAAGGCGGCAGTGAGTGTTTTTGACGAAGTTCAGCTGGAACACGTCTACGGTCAGATCTTTTCCAGTTATCCGCTGACAGTTGTGTTTCAGGACATCCTGATTCCGATCTGGAAGCTATTGCTACAACGCCAAGATGCGTTCGGTCAGACCAGCGAGTGGCTTTTTCTGGATGGCTTTCTGCGGTCTCGAGTATTGCAACGCCTGCTGCTGGTGCGTGTCATGCAGCCGCGACGAGTGATTGTCTGCGCCTTGGCCGACCAATGTCGTGAGCTCGAAGTATTGGTCACGGCGCTCTATCTGAGCAGCATCGATTCGGCTATTCAGTTGTTGGCGATCGGGCAGCCCTTTGATGAGTTGATCCTGGTCTGTGAGAAGATCAAGCCCAGGGCGCTGGTGCTGATTTCCAATCACGCGCCGGCTGCCGAACTGCCTCGACGTTTGAACCGTCTGGCCATGGGCCTGGATTGTCAGCTGTTTCTGGCCGGGGATGCGTCCGACCTGGCGCAAGAAAGTCTGGCCGGGTCGTCGGTGGGTTGCCTTGGAAACGAGGGAGGGTTGATGCGCCAGCGTCTGAAACAGTTCCTGGCGGGAAACCTGGATACCTGAGATTCAAATATGCAAAGCAGGATGGGTCAGGCGATGTTGCTGAAGGATGTACTGACGCAGACGCTCGGTTTCGTCCTTGTCACTCTGGCTCAACTCGTAGGCGTAGAAACCTTGCTCGGTCTCACGCTCCAGGGTGCCGCGCAACGCAATCCGCTCATAGCCTGACGGGCTGAACCACAGCGCGAAGTGCTTTGGCGCTTTGGTCTTGTTGCGAACTTCCAGCAAAACCCCTTTGAACGATATTTCGTGCACCCACATCGTGCCGGGTTGCCCCTTGGCATTTTCCAGCGCCACTGGCTCTTCGAGCGGCAGGCGCCATGGCCGAATCATTGGCCCGTCTTCATAAATGCTGGGGACACCGAGGCGTAGATGCATTGCGTGAAACTCATCTTCCACCAGGTGCAGCGGGAAGGTCATTTGCTGATTTTCGAAAGTGGCCTGGATGGTGACTTGCTCATGAGCGGCCAGGCGTGTGAGCAAATCACGGATCTGCGAGCCGCCATTGACCAGCAAACTCGACGTCGCATCCCGCACATTGAGTTGCGGGTTGTGTTGCATGGTCTGGATAAAGTCCAGCTCATCCTGGGTCAGGAGTGCGTCGCGCTGCATGATTTGCTCGAAAGAAATAATTACAAAGTCATCGGTGATTGTAGTAAATGACCACTAATTCGCAGATTGGTTTGATCCGTTCGTCGACTTGAGATCAGCAAGTTCTGCCTGTACCTCGGCCAATTGCGCTTCCAGCTGTGCAACTCGCTGCTGTGCCCTGACCTGAACCGTGACGTCTTTCTGCACACCGACAAAATAGGTTTGTCCGTCGTGCGGGTTTTTTACCGTGGAAAGCGACAGTTCGTTCCAGAACGGGGTGCCGTCCTTGCGGTAATTCCTGAGAATTTCCCGGCAGGAACCGCCATTGCCCAACGCCTGGCGAATCAATGCGAGGGCGGGCTGATCCCGGTCTCCTGCCTGCAAAAAACGGCAATCCTGATAGAGGATTTCTTCACTGGTATAGCCCGTCAGGCGTTCGAACGCCGGGTTTACGTAAATCAGGATGTTGTCCTGTTCGCCTTCCTTTTCGGCAATCACGATGCCGTCGTTGGACGCGTCGATCACCATTTGCAGCAGTGAGGCATTGATCATCGCAGAGTCCTTTGCGTATTGATGGGTACGCTGCATTCTAAAAGATCAATGAGGGCTGTGCTGTTAATATCTTGGCCTTTTACTCAGCTTCAGGATCAGATTGATGAAAGTCGCCATCCTTTCCGGCTCGGTGTACGGCACGGCTGAAGAAGTCGCCCGCCACGCCGCAAGTCTATTGAACGCCGCCGGTTTCGAAACCTGGCACAACCCGCGCGCGACACTTGCCGATGTTCAGGCCTTTGGCCCAGAAGCATTTCTGGCGGTGACTTCGACCACCGGCATGGGTGAGTTGCCGGACAACCTGCAACCATTGTATTCGATGATCCGCGATCAATTGCCCGCCGCCTGGCGTGGCTTGCCGGGTGCCGTTATCGGGTTGGGCGACTCGAGTTACGGCGATACGTTCTGCGGTGGCGGTGAGCAAATGCGTGAGTTGTTCGGCGAACTGGGCGTGCATGAAGTGCTGCCGATGTTGCGTCTGGACGCCAGTGAAACGGTAACGCCGGAAACCGACGCCGAGCCTTGGCTGGCGGACCTGGTCAGCGCTCTGCGGGGCTGACCGGCTTTTATTGGCGGCAGTGTTCTGACATGGATCCAGGCTCCCCCGCGCACTGACTCGCTCGGCCACCAAGCTGGCTGCCAATGCAACTAGCCGATCTCCGGGGGCTGACTAGACTGCTGTAACGTCAGTGAACATTAAGAACCCAGAACAATAAAAAGAGATCCTTGCCGTGAGCGTAACCCCCATCCAGTCGCCACACAGTCTCCAGGATAAAGTCAGTGCCGCCGAGTGGCAGACCCGCGTCGACCTGGCGGCCTGTTATCGTCTGGTCGCCCTCCACGGCTGGGACGATCTGATCTTCACGCACATTTCAGCCAAGGTGCCAGGCACTGAAGACTTCCTGATCAACCCGTTCGGGATGATGTTCCATGAAATCACCGCGTCGAGCCTGGTCAAGGTCGATCAGGCCGGCAACAAATTGATGGACAGCCCCTACGAGATCAACCCGGCGGGTTACACCATCCACAGCGCGGTGCATGAAGTCCGGCATGACGTCGTGTGTGTGCTGCATACCCACACGGCGGCGGGGGTGGCGGTATCGGCGCAGAAACAGGGCATTTTGCCGATCAGTCAGCAGTCATTGTTCGTGCTGTCCAGCCTGGCTTATCACGCCTACGAAGGCGTGGCACTGAACCATGAAGAGAAGGCGCGGCTGCAAGCCGACCTGGGTGAAAACAACTTTCTGATGCTGCACAACCACGGTCTGCTGACCTGTGGTGGCACCATCGCCGACACGTTCCTGATGATGTTTACCTTTCAGCGCGCCTGCGAGATTCAGGTGCTGGCGCAGAACGGTGGCGCAGAGCTGATCGCCATCGAACCGCAGATTCTGGCGGGCGCCAAGGCGATGATCGCCGGCGTCACCAAAAGTGCTCAAGGGATGGGTGGCGCGCTGGCCTGGCCGGCGCTGCTGCGCAAACTCGATAAACAAGACCCGGGTTATAAACTCTAAATGGCACTCGCCGAAATTCCTCTGTGTGTCTGGCGTAAGCGCGGCCAGACGTTCGTCTTCCGCGGTCAGACCATCCGCTATTGGGCTGCGGGGCAGGGCGAGCCGCTGTTGTTGATCCATGGCTTCCCGACCGCCAGTTGGGACTGGCATTACCTGTGGCAGCCGCTGGCGCAGCGCTATCGGGTGATTGCCTGCGACATGCTTGGCTTCGGCGATTCGGCCAAACCGGTGAACCACAACTACAGCCTGCTGGAGCAGGCCGATCTGCAACAAGCGTTATTGGCGCACTTGAACGTCGAGCAACCCGTTCACGTGTTGGCACACGATTATGGCGACAGCGTGGCCCAGGAGCTCTTGGCCCGGCACTACGAAGCACGCGCTCATATCGCCAGTTGCGTGTTCCTCAATGGCGGGTTGTTTCCCGAAACCCATCGCCCGGTGTTGATGCAAAAACTCCTGCTAAGCCCCTTGGGCTGGATGATCGGGCTAGCTTTTACCCGTGACGCTCTGGTGAAGAGTTTCAAGCAGATTTTCGGTCCGCAGACCCGGCCCACCGAAAGTGAGCTGGATGATTTCTGGAGCCTGGTCGATAGCAATCACGGGCAGCGGATCATGCATAAATTGATCGGTTATATCCCGCAGCGGCGGGTCCAGCGTGAGCGTTGGGTCAGCGCCATGCAGCGCGGCGAGGTGCCGCTGCGCGTTATCGATGGTGAGGTCGATCCGGTTTCCGGTGCGCACATGGTGGCGCGCTATCGGCAACTGATTCCCACCCCGGACACTGTCCTGCTGTCCGAGATCGGCCATTACCCACAGATCGAAGCGCCGGCGCAGGTGCTCAAGCACTATCTGGAATTTCGCGATCAGTTGATTTCACCGCCGCTCAAGTTGGCGTGTTCCTGACTATCCCGCTGCCTTATCGCGCACCATTCAGCCGCCCCCGTGTTCATTGTGACCGGCAGCCCCGTGCCCGACACTCGCACTAATAGTCCCTGGCCTGCTGGAGTTCCCCATGAATGAGTCTGTGCGCTTCGAAGATAAAGTCGTGATTGTCACCGGTGCAGGCGGCGGCTTGGGGCGAGCGCATGCATTGCTGTTCGCCAAACAGGGTGCCAGAGTGCTGGTCAATGATCTCGGCGGCTCGGCTCAGGGTGAAGGCGCCAATGCATCGGCGGCTGATCGGGTGGTGGCGGAAATTCGTGAAGCGGGTGGCATCGCCGAGGCTAATCATGACTCTGTCACCGACGGAGACAAAATCGTCCAGCACGCCCTCGATACGTTCGGTCGTATCGATGTCGTGGTGAACAACGCCGGCATCCTGCGCGACAAGACCTTTCACAAAATGGACGACAGCGATTGGGACCTGGTTTACCGCGTTCACGTCGAAGGCGCCTACAAGGTCACTCGCGCCGCCTGGCCACACATGCGTGAGCAAAACTATGGCCGCGTGATCTTCACCGCGTCGACCTCGGGCATCTATGGCAACTTCGGGCAGTCAAACTATGGCATGGCCAAACTCGGCCTCTACGGCCTGACCCGCACACTGGCTATCGAGGGCCGCAAGAACAATATCCTGGTCAATGCCATCGCCCCCACGGGTGGCACCCGCATGACCGAAGGCCTGATCCCGCCGCAAGTATTCGAGCAACTCAAACCGGAACTGGTCAGCCCATTGGTGGTGTACCTGGGCAGCGAGCAATGCCAGGAAACGTCGGGGCTGTTCGAGGTCGGTGGCGGCTGGATGGGCAAGGTGCGCTGGGAGCGCAGCCTGGGCGCCGGGTTCGATCCGCGGGTCGGTTTCTCGCCGGAGGATGTGGCGGCGCATTGGCAGCAGATCTGCGATTTCGAAGGCGCGGCGCATCCGAAGGACAACATTGAGGCGCTGAAGGAAATGATGGGGAACTTGCAGAAGTATTCCCTCTGACGCTGATTGCGCGACATCTGGCGGGGCTTGCCTGAGCCCCGTCATCTCCTCCCGACTACTCCCTGCCTGAAAACCTTTCGCCCATAAAAAAGGCCGCTGCAAACGCAGCGGCCAAAGTAAGACGTGGATCCAGGAGCTACAAATCAACGTCAGTGAACACAGGGCGATGAGTCGAAAAAATACGCTTCAAATCATCTGGATTCTGTCGCCAACGGGGTGGTCTATCATCCCCGTTCTTTGTGCTTTCGGGCCGTTTTCCGTGAAAGCCAGGCAAGAATAAGGTATTGATCACAAAGGAAAAATAGCGATTTCTGACATGCACTGTTACAGTCTTGGCAACAGTCTTCGGCTGACCTTTTGTAACAGCTGCCGCTAGCTGCGCCAGCTGTTACACATCCAACTTCAACCATGTCCCATGCACTGCACTGATAACCCTCCATCCAGCCCATCCATACCCCGCGCAAAACCCCGCCCCATGCGGGCCTTCATCCTTTGGAGGTACATCGCGAATACCTCCTTGGTGCGCTTATCGCTCCCGGCGAGCGGCAGTAGGGTGGGGTCTTCTGTCACTCACCGGGGAAGACGCATGACAAAAACAACAATGCGCGCCATCTTCAAACCGCAAGCGCTGGCCGCTGCGGTGGCCTTGGGCTGCTGTGCCCAGGCGCAGGCTGTTTCATTCAACATCGGCGAAATCGAGGGGCAGTTCGATTCCTCGTTGTCCGTCGGCGCGAGCTGGGGCATGCGCGATGCCGACAAGTCGCTGGTGGGTACCGTCAATGGCGGGACAGGCCAGTCTTCGACCGGTGATGACGGACGCCTGAACTTCAAGAAAGGCGAAACCTTCTCCAAGATCTTCAAGGGCATCCACGACCTCGAATTGAAGTACGGCGACACCGGCGTGTTCGTCCGTGGCAAGTACTGGTACGACTTCGAGCTCAAAGACGAAGACCGCGAGTTCAAGCAGATCAGCGACAGCGGTCGCAAGGAAGGCGCCAAGTCTTCCGGGACGGAGCTTCTCGATGCCTTCGTTTATCACAACTATTCCATCGCCGATCTGCCGGGCACCGTGCGTGCCGGTAAACAGGTGGTCAGCTGGGGTGAAAGCACCTTCATCGGTAACTCGATCAACAGCATCAACCCGGTCGACGTTTCGGCGTTCCGGCGTCCCGGCGCTGAGATCAAGGAAGGCCTGATTCCGGTCAACATGTTGTTCGCTTCCCAGGGCTTGACCGATCAACTCACGGTGGAAGGTTTCTACCAACTGGAGTGGGACCAGACCGTCGTAGACAACTGCGGCACCTTCTTCGGTAACGACGTGGTGGCGGACGGTTGCAACAACAACTACACCGTCGGCAGCCCGGCGATTGCACCGCTTGCACCACTGGCGGCAGCCTTTGGCCAACCTATCCAGGTCACCCGTGAGGGCGTGATCGTGCCCCGTGGCGGTGACCGCGATGCACGGGATTCGGGGCAGTGGGGCGCGGCTTTGCGCTGGCTCGGTGACGACACCGAATACGGCCTCTACTTCATGAACTACCACAGTCGCACACCGACCGTCGGCACCACCACCGCCGGGCTGTCCACATTGGCCAGCCTGCCGGGCATGGTCAGCACTGCCAACCGTCTGGCCCCGGGCAGCGGTTCGGGCCTGGCGCAAAGCGTAATGCTCGGGCGCGGCCAGTACTACCTCGAATACCCGGAAGACATTCGCCTGTACGGTGCGAGTTTTTCCACCACGTTGCCCACCGGTACTGCCTGGACCGGCGAAATCAGCTACCGGCCTAACGCTCCGGTGCAGGTCAACACCAACGACCTGACCCTGGCGTTGCTCAACCCGATCGCCGGCGGCGCGGCATCGCCTGTTGCGACCCGGCCTGGCGCCGACAATACCGGTTACCGCCGCAAGGAAGTGACCCAGGTGCAAAGCACCCTGACGCACTTCTTCGATCAAGTGCTGGGCGCCCAGCGGCTGACCCTGGTCGGTGAAGCGGCGATGGTCCATGTCGGTGGTCTGGAGCCGCGGAGCAAGCTGCGTTACGGCCGTGATTCGGTCTACGGCCAGTACGGTTTCGGTGGCGATACCGACGGCTTCGTCACCTCGACCTCCTGGGGCTATCGCGCCCGGGCGATCCTCGATTACGCCAACGTGATTGGCGGGATCAACCTCAAACCCAACCTGTCCTGGTCCCATGACGTCGCTGGCTACGGCCCCAACGGGCTGTTCAACGAAGGCGCCAAGGCGATCAGCGTCGGTGTCGATGCCGACTACCGCAACACCTATACCGCAAGCTTGAGTTACACCGACTTTTTCGGCGGGAATTACAACACCCTGACCGACCGCGACTTCCTGGCGCTGAGCTTCGGCGTGAACTTCTGATCTGGCTGAGAAGGATGATGTTAATGCGCAAGATGATTCTGCAATGCGGCGCTCTGGCACTAAGTCTGTTGGCCGCCAACGTGATGGCTGCGGTCTCGCCGGAAGAGGCCAATAAGCTCGGCACCACCCTCACGCCGCTGGGCGCCGAGAAGGCCGGCAACGCCGATGGCTCGATCCCGGCCTGGACCGGTGGCATCCCGAAAAACGCTGGCGCGGTCGACAGCAAAGGCTTCCTGGCTGACCCGTTCGCCAGTGAAAAGCCGCTGTTCACCATCACCGCTGCAACGGTCGACAAGTACAAGGACAAGCTTTCGGACGGTCAGGTGGCGATGTTCAAGCGCTACCCGGAAACCTACAAGATTCCGGTCTACCCAACCCACCGTACTGTGGCCGTGCCGCCGGAAATCTACGAGTCGGCCAAGCGCAGCGCGCTGAACGTAACCAGCATCAACGACGGTAACGGCCTGGCCAATTTCACCGGCAATCGCTATTACGCGTTCCCGATTCCGAAGAATGGCGTCGAAGTGCTGTGGAACCACATCACCCGTTACCACGGCGGTAATCTGCGACGGATCATCACCCAGGTGACCCCGCAGACCAACGGCAGCTACACGCCGATTCGCTTCGAGGAAGAGATCGCCGTACCGCAACTGATGAAGGACCTGGACCCGGACAAAGCCGCCAATGTGCTGACCTTCTTCAAACAGTCGGTAACCGCGCCGGCGCGGCTGGCGGGTAACGTATTGCTGGTGCATGAAACCCTCGACCAGGTGAAAGAGCCGCGACTGGCGTGGATCTACAACGCCGGTCAACGTCGAGTGCGCCGTGCACCGCAAGTGGCCTACGACGGACCAGGCACCGCCGCTGACGGCCTGCGGACTTCGGATAACTTCGATATGTTCTCCGGTGCGCCAGATCGCTACGACTGGAAACTGATCGGCAAAAAGGAAATGTACATTCCCTATAACAGCTACAAACTCGATTCGCCGAGCCTCAAGTACGATGACGTGGTGAAAGCCGGGCACATCAACCAGGACCTGACCCGCTACGAGTTGCACCGGGTCTGGGAAGTGGTCGGCACGGTCAAGCCGAGTGAGCGGCACATCTACGCCAAACGCCACATGTACCTCGACGAAGACAGCTGGCAAGTGGCGCTGGTGGACCACTACGACGGTCGCGGCCAACTGTGGCGAGTGGCCGAAGGTCACGCCCAGTACTACTACGATCACCAGACTCCGGCCTACACCCTCGAGGCGCTCTACGACATCATCGCTGGCCGATACATTGCCCTGGGAATGAAGAACGAAGAGAAGCACAGTTTCATATTTGGCTTTGACGCCAAGGCTGCCGACTACACACCGTCGGCTCTGCGCGCCGAGGGCGTTCGGTAAGGGTTTTGATACATTGGCATCACAAAAGGCGACCGGTGGGTCGCCTTTTTTATGGGCGCCAATCAGCGCGCTGAATACCTCTCAACAAGCGGGTTGGAGAGGGTTAGGGTTGTCGGACAATTATAAAAAGGCACGCTGCAATGACCGCCATGACCCCGTGTCTGGACCGTTCTGGATTCCTGCCCCGCCTGTCCTCTCATCACTTGTCGCGGGCTCGCTTGACCGAGCCGCTACTGACCTCCACGGCCCGGGTGAAATTACTTTGCGCCCCCGCCGGCAGCGGCAAGAGTGCGCTGCTCGCCGAGTGCCTGTTGCGGGCGCCATCCCGGTGCCGGGTGCATTGGCTGCCCTTGTCTGGCGTGGTGTCGAGCGCGGCCGATTTTCGTCATCGTCTGGCTGAGGCGCTGGGGTTGGCCTCGTCGGGTGAAACCGAATTGCTGAGCAATCTGGCGCGATTGCAGACGCCGACCTGGCTGTTCCTCGATGACTACTGCCGTCTGCCGAACCCGGAGCTGGACTCGTTGCTGGATCGCATGTTGGCGATCGGCAGCCCGATGCTGACCTGGTGGCTCGGCACTCGCCGCCGGCCGCAATGCAACTGGCCACGGCTGTTGCTTGATGATGAATTGTACGAGTGCGAGAGCGCTTCGCTGGCTTTTACTTCAGGTGAAGTGGAGCAGCTGTTGCGTCCCTGGGTGCCGGATCAGGCCAACAAGGTGGCCAGTCGGGTCATCCAGCGCACCGGCGGCTGGTGTGCCGGTGTGCGGATCGCACTGTTGCAGAAGTGCGACTGGTCGCGTCAGGACACTCCCCAGGGACGGGCGGACACTTTGCTCGATTATCTGGAGCACGAGTTGTTCAGCTCGCTGACGCCTGAGTTGAGCGAGGCCTGGCGCGTGCTGGCCCACTTGCCACGCTTCAATGCCCGACTGTGCGATCACCTGTTTGGGGCCGGGGAGGGCGCGCAGTACCTGAGGACCTTGCAAGCACTGGGTTGTTTTATCGAACCCTGGCGCGACTCCACCGACTGGTTGCAGGTTTTCACCCCGTTCACCCAATTGCTGCGCGATGAGCAATGGCCGGCCGGACGCTCCTGGCATCGACGGGCCTGCCAGTGGTTCTGCGCCGAGCAGGACTGGAAATCAGCCTTCGAACAGGCATTGCTCGCCGAGGAATACGAAGTGGCGGTCAGCCTGTTGCAGCACTTCAGTTTCGAGCATCTGTTCGAGGAGCAGACAGTGGTGCTGTTGTTGCGTCTGCATGAGCAACAAGGCGAGGAGCTGATGCTCGGCTCGCCGCAACTGATCGGGCTGATCACGGCGGCATCGCTGTTTGCGGGGCGGTTTGAGCAAGCCGGAGCCTGTATCGAGCAGCTGTCGCGATTCGTCCCGCAGCCGTCGGCGATTCTGCAACGGCAGCTGATCGCACGGTGGCAGGCCCAGCAGGGTTGGCTGTTGCATTTGCAGGGGCGGATGGAGGGCTCGCGTGCGCATTTTCTCGATGCGCTGAAGGACCTTGGTCCCGAACTCTGGACTGTACGTGTGATGTGCTTGTCGGGGCTGACCCAGCAAGCATTGCTGCGTGGGGAGCTGGAAGTCGCCCAGGCAATGAATCGTGAAGCGTTGTGCCTGGCACGTGCGCAAGGTTCACTGGTTTTCGAAGGACTGCTGGAACTGGACCATGCGCAATTGCTGGAGCAGCGTGGTGCTCTCCAACGTGCCGAGGACTTGCTTGCCAATGTTCACGCCATGTTCACCAGGCAGCAACGCGATGCCGAACCTTTGCTCGGACGACTGGCGTTGCAGCGTGGCCGTTTGAATCTGTCCCTGGGACGCGATGCACAGGCGAGCGAGTTGTTTGAAAGTGGCTTGCGGATCTGCCTGCGCAATCACGACAAGCGGGTGCTGTACGGTTTTCTGGGGCTTGCGCAATTGGCGGCCAATCAACGTGACTATGACTTGGCATTTGCTCATCTGCGCGATGCTGAACGGTTGATGCAGCAGCGGCAGAGTCCTGACACCGTTTATCGTGGCGTACTGCTGCAAGTCAGCAGCCATTTCTGGCTGCAGCAGGGCCGGCCAGAACTCGCCTGTGAGGCGCTGAGTCGCGTCTTGCGCCACTATCTGGGCCAGGCGCGGCAAGCACCTCCGGCAACTTTGCTGCTGATTGCCCGGATTGAGTACCTGCTGGTGTTGGCCCAAGTCTATTTGCACCGGAGCGAGGCCCCATTGAACATCCTCGCTCGCCTGCTTGATCAGTCGAAGCGCTCCGCTCAGTTGACGCTGGAGGTGGAACTGTTGTTCGCCAGGGCCGAAGTCGCCTGGTTGAATAGTGACCTGGTCAGTGCCAACGAGTTTTTACGCAGTGGATTAAATCTGGTGGAGCGATGTGGTTTGCGGCAGGCGCTGCGCGAACTTCAATTACGCCAGCCTGACCTGCTGTCGGCACTGGGAATGACGGAGCCGAACATTGAAGGCGTGGCATATACAGGAGGTAATAATCCGCTTAGTCAGCGCGAGGTCGAAGTACTAAAGTTGATTGCGTTGGGTAATTCGAATCAACAGATTGCCGAGCAATTATTCATCTCGTTACATACGGTCAAAACGCATGCTCGACGCATTCACGGTAAGTTGGGCGTTGAGCGCAGAACTCACGCAGTTGCCCAAGCACGATTGCTTGGGTTGTTGGCGTGATGTAACAATTGATTGGCTGTTTGTGGCACGACATTGTTGTCGCTGCAACATAAGTCGAAAAGAAATTCGACTGTGATGTTGGTTTTTTTTGATTTAGTTTCGCTGAAAGTTGGTGTGTGCAAAGTGCGCCGCTTTCAATTGACTAAATCAGGATTATGTATTTATGGAAGGTAATAAACTCGAATCGGTTTCAAATAAATTTATCGGCGTAAACGAGGCCGTTGAACAATTGTCCGAGCAATTGAGCCTCATCCCGTCATTTGCGTCTTTGCTACAAGATTGTCTGGCGGAGGACATGTGGCGGTTGGTGCCGGAACTCTATGTTTCCAGGGTGTTTATCAATTATCGCGGTGCTGCGACTGCCCAAGAGCCGACAGGCTCACTGAATAATGTATTGATGGAGTGTCTGCTGCGCGGAAGTGCACCGGATTATAATCCAGACCAATATGGTGTGTACGATTGGCTGAACGATACGGACGAAAGCGCCCGACACGCTGATCTGGATATTGGGACAGTGAGTCAATTTATCGCCGAATTGCTCCGGACGTTGCCTGCAAAGTTTGTCGTGGCGCTGGATCAGTACTGGGCACGTAATATGGGCAACAACGTGATGCGTAAAGGCCTTCTGCGAAGTTATGCAGTCAAACTCTTCTGGCAGGAATTGAATAGCGTAACGCAAGAGGGCGGTGTCACACCGGAAGACAAAAAAAAGATTTTCGCGTTGACCGGTCCTCTGGTTCCCAGCGCATTTTATGGCGTTGCTGTCCAACTGCACGATGGCGTCTTCAAAACATTGGCTTCGGCTTTTGTCATGCGTCTGGATGGTCAGTCGTCAGGGGCAATTGTTCCTGCGGCGGACAGTGCCATGATTTTATATACGGCGAACGCAGGGGTGGAAAAGTTCGCTACGTCGGCAGCGCTGCATCAAGAAGTCCGGAAACGCCTGAGTACGCCAGCGAGTCGTGGCGAATTGCTGAAGGACTTGGCAGTTGAAGACGCGCAGAAGGTCGAGGCTGATCCAGAGATTCGTTATCCACGAATTGATACGGATGTATTCGGTGTTGGCACAGACGCGCTGTTGGCAAAGCAACGTGCTGACATCAGTCGTCAACTCAAGGGGTTGAGTGGCTCGCGCACGGACAAGGAGAATGTGATCCGAGAAGTTAACGCCCTCCTGCCCTTGAAGGAGCTGCTTGAAAATGCGAAACATCGCACCGCCGCGCTGATCAAGTTGATCAGTAAAAATGCGTGGCCTGAATGGTTGAAGCGCAGTAGCGAAAGGGACCAGAAGATTTATGTCGATCTGGAGCGCACCCTGCTTCAAAGTGAAGTAGATCTGCATCAACGAGTGGGTCATGTCGCGTCGCTGAAAGCCTATACACGAAACAGTGTTCAAGACTTTATTTTTCGGCGTGCTGCACTGCATGTCGATCCTGATTTTGTCCTCGTGACCTTGAACTACAATTTCCGTATGGGCGTGAAGGAAATCAGGCATCAAGAAACGAAAACGTTAACCGAACTTTTTATGTACGGTTTGCATGATAAAGCCGCCCGCTATCAGCTCAAGATCAACGGCGAACATGCGCGGGATTTGACCCCTTCATTCATCGAGTCGGCCATCGAAACGCTCGATGTGCGGATGAAGTACGCAGCGCTGCGGAACGCTGCCTATAAAGAGCCAGAAGTACAAGACGCTATCCATGAAAACCTGGCAAGAGTGACGGCCTTGTCGGTATTCGCCGCCGGGCTGCAAGGTCATTTGAAGGCGCAAAGTCTGGATATGGTGAAACGTTGCAATCTCGGCGATACATCATTGACCACTCATGGTCTTTCTTTTCGTGATGATTATCAGGCATTCAAGGAACTCACCGTTTATACGTCTAAAAGCAATGGTGCGCTTGTTCCTTGTGTGCTATATGCGCCAGGCGCTCCGGAAGGTAAAGACTGGTTTGAATTCGATAATGTTTGGTTGCTCAAGGAGCACGTTGCGAAATGGGTGCTTGTTCCAGGCGGTAAGGATTACTTGATCGATCAATGCCACTTGAAGGATCGCAGCAAGCTGGATGACGAAATAAATAAATCTGGAGCAGCGGCCATAGCTGGTCAAGGGTCAAGAATCAATACCGTTACATGGCTGTCTCTTCCCCAAAGACGCTTCGAAGACAGTGTCAGGCAGTTACTGGCATGGGCGCAGTACGAGGTCGAATTTGTTACGCCTGGTTGGTTCAGGCAAGCGAAGCTGTCTGAACGGCAATGCCTGGCTCGACTGACTACTGAACAAAGCGCCATTTATGAACTGGCGAAAGATAAGGTGAATGTACAGCCGTTTCAGGTGTTTGCTCGGGAATTGGTGAAAAAGCGAGTCAATGACTATTTACGTCGCTCGGGGCCACACCCGGAAATCGATCCGGACCAGGTTGAGATCACAATTGCAGGTCATCAGCCAATGACCCTGACTCAACTGTTTATTAATTGGGAAATCTGGCGCAGCGACACCAGTTCTTTTGTAAAGGCTCTTGCGTGGTTTGACACGGTGGTCAAAAGTCTGGTCAATGTTCGTGATCAATTGAGAACGGCTACGTTCAGGTCAAGAGACGGCACCTCGGTGGGAAGGCTGAGTGCAACAGTGATCAACGACTTGATTGGAGTGTTGCCAGGGGATCAATACATCGATTATTTGAAGCGCACTTTCCTCAATCCCGGGGTCGGAGATCTCTCAACAAGACCTGAGGTGTATGGCAAGCTCAAGCAAAACAAACTCCAGTTCGATGCTCTGACTCAGAGAATGCAAGGCAATTTGAGCGTGGAGCAATATACCTGGCTGAATGCGGTGCTCGAAGAGTTGCACATTACTGCAAATACTGCCAATGGCGAAGTCTACAGGTTTGTCGTCAACGGCAAGCGCGTTGAAGGTGGGTACGTCTTTGCTCGCAAAGGCACAACTGAAAAGATTATTTATCTGCCAGCGGCTTACGATGGCAAGAACTTTGTTTCACTGGAATCTTATGCCGCGGAACTGAAGATGCACGCGCGATGGGATATTGTTAAAAGTGTCCGAAGTAGAGATCAAGAGGTTGTGCGCGCTTATTTGTTCGAGGTTCTGAAGGGATACCATGATTTCACGCTAACACCCGGACGGCCTATCCGCTTATCGGATGACTACGCGCCGATGATCGAGCTTTTCATCGCCGAGACGGATGACCAGACGACCAGTCTTTCCGAAGCATTCTGGCGCGACACGCTAATTGTTGCCGAATTTGCGGTGGACATTGTTTCGCTCTTCATTCCACCGGTCGGGGTCGCAGCCACGTTATTGAAGGCAACGCGATCAATTGTGCTAGGGGTAATCGCTCACCACAACGGGTATGAAAAACAGGAAAACGGGCATTTTTCAGCTGCATGGGTCGGGTTGATTTCTCTCTATGTGGGTACCGTTGCGGGCATTGGCGGTGCAAATGCCGGCCTGAGTCTCCTTTCCAGAATCAACGATTTTGCCGGAATCGTTTCAACCGTTACCGGTGTTGAGGTCGGCGTAAATTATCTGACCTATGTGGCGGGTCGGTCTCTCGCGAATACAACCGGTTCGGTAACAACCTCTATTCGCTGAGCAGGGAAAAGAGTGGATTAATAGCGGGCGGTGATATTTCCGCTTTATTACGTCATGGTTCAACCTGGTAACCCATCCGCCAACTCACGGCCCGCGTCGCTGCCAGCAATCGCTGCGCCGCCGGGCCGTTTTCGTCAGCGTGAAACAGTGAGGTCGGACCGACGATGGTCATGACCGCCGCTACATTCCCTGCTGCGTTGAATACCGGTGCCGACAACGCATCCACTCCCGGCATCAGCAACCCATGCACATGATGCAGGCCGCGTTCGCGGATCTGTTCGCATAAGGCTGCATAGGTCTGATCGTCCGCCAAGATGTGGTCAGTGGTGTTGTGAAGTTCCTGATCGCGCAAGTCCACGGTTTCCCGCTTTGGTAGGTAAGCGCCAAATACCAGGCCAGTGGATGAACTGAGTAACGGCAATACCGAGCCCAATTGCGTGACCACCGTCACCGCTCGCACCGCCGGCTCGATGTGCACCACCGTCGCGCCCTGATTGCCCCACACTGCTAAAAAACAGGTTTCATTCAAGTCATCACGCAACTCGGCCAGAGGCAGAGCGGCGACTTTCAGCACGTCCATACTGTTCAGGGCAGCCAGGCCGACTCGCAGCGCTTCACGGCCCAGGCCGTAATGGTTGGTGGCGGGGTTCTGTTCGGCAAAACCGCTGGCGATCAGCGCTTGTAGATAACGGTGAACCTTGCTCGCCGGCATCTGCACGTGTTCGGCCAGACGCGACAGCGAGGTCGAGGGCGACAGCTCGGCGAGGGCCTTGAGGATGTCGGTGCCGACTTCGGCCGAGCGGACTTTCTGTTTACCGTTGCTTTCGCTGGTCATGGAGGCGGTGTGATCCCGGGACGAATGGGCGTCTTTATAGCTTGACGGTCAATACCAATCAAATTACGTTATGCGTAATTGAATTACGATAAAAATAACTTCCCGTTCAGGAGGCTCCATGAACCTCGATTCAACGGCGCCAGCGCTGGCTTATCAGTCAGGCTTTGGCAACGAATTCAGCAGCGAAGCGTTGCCCGGCGCACTGCCAATCGGCCAGAACTCCCCGCAAAAAGCCCCTTACGGCCTGTACACCGAGCTGTTCTCCGGCACTGCGTTCACCATGGCCCGCAGCGAAGCACGCCGGACCTGGATGTACCGCATTCAGCCGTCGGCCAATCACCCGGCATTCGTCAAACTGGATCGGCAACTGGCCGGTGGTCCGTTGGGTGAAGTGACCCCCAATCGCCTGCGCTGGAACCCCTTGGACATTCCGACCGAGCCCACCGATTTCATCGACGGGCTGGTGAGCATGGCCGCCAATTCGGGCGCGGATAAACCGGCCGGGATCAGCATCTATAACTACCGCGCCAACCGGTCCATGGAGCGGGTGTTCTTCAACGCCGACGGCGAACTGCTGTTGGTACCGGAACTGGGCCGCCTGCGCATCGCCACTGAACTGGGCGTGCTGGAGCTGGAACCGCTGGAAATCGCCGTGCTGCCTCGCGGGCTGAAATTCCGCATCGAACTGCTCGATCCGCAAGCGCGGGGCTATGTGGCCGAAAACCACGGCGCGCCACTGCGCCTGCCGGACCTGGGGCCGATCGGCAGCAACGGTCTGGCCAACCCTCGCGACTTCCTGACCCCGGTGGCGCATTACGAAAACCTCAAGCAACCGACCACCCTGGTGCAGAAATTCCTCGGCCAATTGTGGGGCTGCGAGCTCGATCATTCGCCGCTGAACGTGGTCGCCTGGCACGGCAATAACGTGCCGTACAAATATGACCTGCGTCGCTTCAACACCATTGGCACGGTGAGTTTCGATCACCCGGATCCGTCGATTTTCACCGTCCTGACCTCGCCGACCAGCGTGCACGGTCTGGCCAACCTCGACTTCGTGATCTTCCCGCCACGCTGGATGGTGGCCGAGAAAACCTTCCGTCCGCCGTGGTTCCACCGCAACCTGATGAACGAATACATGGGCCTGATCAAGGGCGAGTACGATGCCAAAGCCGAAGGTTTCGTGCCGGGCGGCGCCTCGTTGCACAGCTGCATGAGTGCTCACGGCCCCGATGGCGAGACCTGCACCAAGGCGATCAACGCTGAACTGGCGCCGGCTAAAATCGACAACACCATGGCTTTCATGTTCGAGACCAGCCAGGTGCTGCGCCCGAGCCGGTTCGCCCTGGATTGCCCACAGCTGCAAAACGATTACGACGCCTGCTGGGCCTCGTTGCCCGCCACTTTCGACCCGACCCGGAGATAACCCATGACTCAGACTTCCATCACTCGTAGCTGGGTTGCCTCCGCCAACGGCCACGCGGATTTCCCGCTGCAAAACCTGCCGTTGGGCGTGTTCAGCGTGAAGGGCGGGGCGCCGCGCAGTGGCGTGGCGATCGGCGACCATATCTTTGATCTGGGAGCGGCACTCGATGCCGGGCTGTTCGACGACGGTGCCGCGCGGACCGCCGTCGAAGCCACCCGTGGCGGCCAGTTGAATGCATTTTTCGAGCTGGGTCGCGAGGCTCGCGTCGCCCTGCGTGAACGCTTGATCGAGTTGTTCAAGGAAGGCAGCACCCTGCACGGCAAGATCGAAGCCCAAGGCGCAAAACTGCTGCCGCTGGCGGCGGATTGCCAGATGCACCTGCCGGCGAAGATCAACGACTACACCGACTTCTACGTCGGCATCGAGCACGCGCAGAATGTCGGCAAACTGTTCCGCCCGGATAACCCGTTGCTGCCGAACTACAAGTACGTGCCGATCGGTTATCACGGCCGCGCCTCGACCATTCGCCCGTCCGGCACCGACGTGCGGCGTCCGAAAGGCCAGACCCTACCGGCCGGCCAGACCGAGCCGACGTTTGGCCCGTGCACACGCCTGGATTACGAACTGGAACTGGGTATCTGGATCGGTCCGGGCAATGCCATGGGCGACTCGATCGCCATCGGTGACGCCGCCGATCACATCGCCGGTTTCTGCCTGCTCAACGACTGGTCGGCGCGGGACATCCAGGCCTGGGAATACCAGCCGCTGGGGCCGTTCCTGTCCAAGAGTTTCATCACCAGCATTTCGCCGTGGGTGGTGACGGCCGAAGCGCTGGAACCGTTCCGTCGTGCGCAGCCGGCGCGCCCGGAAGGCGACCCGCAGCCGCTGCCTTACCTGTTCGACAAACGTGATCAGGCGGCCGGTGCCTTCGACATCGAACTCGAAGTGCTGCTGCTGACCGAATCGATGCGCGAACAGAATCTGCCGGCCCATCGCCTGACCCTCAGCAACACCCAACACATGTACTGGACCGTTGCGCAGATGGTGGCGCATCACAGCGTCAACGGCTGCCAGTTGCAGGCCGGCGACCTGTTCGGTTCGGGCACGTTGTCCGGCCCTGAAAGCGGTCAGTTCGGCAGCCTGCTGGAAATCACCGAGGGCGGTAAAAAGCCGATCGAACTGGCCTCGGGTGAGGTGCGTAAATTCCTCGAGGATGGCGACGAAATCATCCTGCGGGGACGTTGCAGCCGTGAGGGTTTTGCTTCCATCGGTTTCGGCGAGTGCCGCGGCAAAGTGCTGCCGGCGCGCTAAGAGGATCGGCCCATGGAACTCTATACCTATTACCGTTCGACCTCGTCTTTCCGGGTACGCATTGCGCTGGCGTTGAAGGGGCTGGATTACCAGGCACTGCCGGTCAACCTGATCGCGCCGCAGGGGGGCGAACATCGCCAGCCGGCGTACCTGGGCATCAACCCGCAAGGCCGGGTGCCGGCCTTGCGCACCGATGAAGGCGAATTGCTGATCCAGTCACCGGCGATCATCGAGTACCTGGAGGAACGTTATCCACAGGTGCCGCTGCTGTCCAAAGACCTCGCCGCCCGCGCCCACGAGCGTGGAGTGGCGGCGGTGATCGGCTGCGACGTTCACCCACTGCACAACGTCAGCGTGCTCAATAAGCTGCGGCAGTTGGGGCACGATGAGCCGCAAGTGGTCGAGTGGATCGGTCACTGGATCAGTCAAGGGTTGGCGACGGTGGAGCAGTTGATCGGTGACGCCGGTTATTGCTTCGGCGATCAACCGGGGCTGGCGGACGTTTACCTGATCCCGCAGCTGTATGCGGCCGAGCGTTTCAATATTTCACTGGACGCCTACCCGCGTATTCGTCGAGTGGCAGCGTTGGCGGCGCAACATCCGGCGTTCATCAAGGCGCATCCGGCGAATCAGCCAGACACCCCATAAAACTGTACCGTCCCATAGGCGCGAGCGGTGCGGCGATCCGACTTGCCCGCGAAGAGCGATAACGCGGTATTGCTGATAGACCGATGCGGCAGGTTCGCGGGCAAGCCTCGCTCCTACAAAGGGCGGTGATTAATGGACGATGGCGTTGGGCGGCAAGTGCCCCAACCGTTCGGTCAGGCGAATCCGCTGGATCGGGTCGTCGCAGAGCAGCAGCGCGTGTTCCAGGTCAAAACGCTCGGCATTCGGGCAATCCAGCCGTTGATAGAGGCTGGCCCGGGCCAGGTAGTCGGAGGCGTTGGCGTTGCCCAGCTCCAGCACGCGCTCGGCGTCGATCAGGGCGTCGATGTAGTCATCGTTCGTGAGGTACAACTGGCGCAGGTTGCGTGACAGCCGTTGCAGCATCTGCGCAGGTTCGGCGGTCTGCAAATGCTCGGCGCTGAGCTGCATGTTCGGGCCGTACTGGCGTTGCAGCAGTTCACGGCAGTCGTTGGGGTACAGCCGGCGCCCGCCGCACGGGTCGAGCAGGTGATCGGCGCCTTGCACCCGCAGCAGGAAATGCCCGGGGAAGTTGACCCCGACCATGGGGATTTCCAGTCTTCTGGCCAGCTCCAGGGCAATCAGGCCCAGCGCCAATGGCTGACCGCGCCGGCGTTCCAGCACTTTATGGAGCAACGCCACTTGCGGGCGCAAGGGCGTGAAGTCGTCCTGGGCGAACCCCAGGTCATTCATGCGCCGCAACAACGGTTGCGCCAACTCATTTACCGGCAGCATCGGCAATCCGTAGCTGACCCGCTGTTGCAGGTCCTTGAAGTCCGCCAGCACAGTTTCGGGATTCAGCTCTTTATCGTGTTCGACGGCGATCCACAACGCCGCCTCGAACAGCGCGGGCGGTGATCGTTGCAGACAGTCGAAAAAGCGTTGGCGCGGGGTCATCAAAATCTCCGGGGAATGCCTCGTTTTAGCCCCGTCGCAGGCTTTCGTCCAGTGCTGAACACAGGCCGTAACAGGTTATGTCCGAAAACCTTTAAAGCCGCGCTGCTTATTCCTGTGCGCTTCTGCAATTTTTGTGCGCAAGCCTATACTGGCGACTACAAGAAGTGATTCGGGAGCCCTACGATGTTCGCTCTCATGCAAAGCACTCGCCTTGAATCGCTGCACCTGAGCGTCGATCCGGTCACCGGGTTGAAGGCGGTGATTGCCATCCATAACAGCCGCCTGGGACCTGCCTTGGGCGGGTGTCGTTACCTTGCCTACCCCAGCGATGAATCCGCGATCGAGGATGCTGTGCGCCTCGCCCAAGGCATGAGTTACAAGGCGGCCCTGGCTGGCCTGGCTCAGGGCGGTGGCGTTGCGGTGATTATTCGCCCGGCCCATGTGGAAAACCGCGCCGCAGTATTCGAAGCGTTCGGGCGCTGGATCAATCAGCTCGACGGTCGCTACATCACCGCCATCGACGCCGGCACCTCGGTGGCGGACATGGACTGCATCGCCCAACATACGCAATTCGTCACCAGCACCACCGCTGCGGGGGACCCAGCACCGCATGCCGCCATGGGCGTATTCGCCGGCATCCGCAGCACCGCCATGGCCCGCTTGGGCAGCGATAATCTGGAAGGGCTGCGCATTGCCGTTCAAGGCCTGGGCAATGTTGGTTATGCCCTGGCCGAGCAGCTGCACGCTGCCGGCGCCGAGCTGCTGGTCAGCGACATCGATCACGGCAAAGTACAACTGGCCATGGAGCAGTTGGGCGCTCATCCGATCGCCAACGAAGCGCTGCTCAGCACCCCTTGCGACATTCTCGCGCCTTGTGGCTTGGGCGGTGTGCTTAACAGGACCAGCGTGACGCAGTTGCGTTGCTCGGCGGTCGCAGGTTCGGCCAACAACCAACTGACCCATCTGGAAGTCGCCGATCAGCTGGAACGCCGGGGCATTCTGTATGCACCGGATTACGTGATCAACGCCGGCGGGCTGATCTACGTGTCGCTCAAACACCGTGGGGAAGAGCTGACGACCATCACCGCGCACCTGTCGAAAATCAGTTCACGGCTGACCGAAGTCTTTGCCCATGCCCAGGCGGAAAAACGTTCTCCGGCCAGGGTAGCGGATGAGTTGGCAGAGAAAGTGCTGTACCGGTAAACGTTTGAATCGATAAAGGAGTGAGTGCCTATCCGGCCAACTTGCTCCCCAAGCCCTGCGCCACAAACGTCGGGCCTGACAATCGCACGCCGACCCCGCGTGCCAGGAGCCCTGTGATGCTTCACAAGGTTGAGCTGCCCTACACCCGTTTTTTATCCCCTGACGGCCAGGTGCTCTGCGATCTCCCTCCCTGGGCCGACGACTTCAATCTGTTGACGCGCTTGTATCGGCAAATGGTCCTGACCCGCCTTTTTGACCAGAAAGCGGTCGCCCTGCAACGCACCGGGCGCATCGGTACCTACGCGCCGACCCTGGGCCAGGAAGCCATTGGCGTTGCGGTCGGCAGCCTGATGCGCGCCGAAGACGTGCTGATCCCGTATTACCGCGACACCGCCGTGCAACTGATGCGTGGCGTGCGCATGGAAGAAATCCTGTTGTATTGGGGCGGCGATGAGCGTGGCAGCGACTTTGTCGACCCGGCGGTGGCGCAGGATTTCCCGATCTGTGTGCCGATTGCCACCCAGGCCCTGCATGCCTGCGGCGTCGCCAGCGCATTCAAGATCCGTGGCGAGCATCGGGTTGCCGTCACCACCTGCGGCGATGGCGGCACCAGCAAAGGTGATTTTCTCGAGGCCCTCAATGTCGCTGGCGCCTGGCAGTTGCCGGTGGTGTTCATGGTCAACAACAACCAATGGGCGATTTCGGTACCGCGACGAATTCAGTGCGGCGCTCCCACGTTGGCGCAGAAAGCCATTGGCGCCGGGTTCCACGGTGAGCAGGTCGACGGCAACGACATACTCGCCGTGTATGACCGCGTGCAAGCGGCCCTCGAACGGGCGCGCCACGGCAAAGGCCCGGTGTTGCTCGAATGCCTGAGTTATCGCCTCGGCGATCACACCACGGCCGACGATGCCACACGCTACCGGTCGGCGGACGAAGTCAAGCAAGCCTGGCTCGAAGAACCGATCAAACGTCTGCAGCGTTTCATGGTCGGGCAGGGCGTGTGGGATGAAAGTCGCGAGCAGGCGCTGATCAGCGAATGCCAGGGGTTGGTGCAGGTTGCTGTGGATAACTTCGAAGCGGCGGGCCTGCAGGCGCCGGCATCAGTGATCGATCATGTCTACGCCCAGTGGCCACAAGCCCTGGCCGAGCAGCGTGAAGACTTCCTCGAACGAGTGGCGCGCCGGACGGGAGGTTCGGGCCATGAGTAACGGTAAGGTAACGCTGCTGGAGGCGGTGAATCTGGCGTTGCATCGGGCCATGCGCGAGGACGAGAACGTTATCGTCCTCGGTGAAGACGTCGGGGTGAACGGTGGCGTGTTTCGCGCCACGCTGGGCCTGCGCGACAGCTTTGGTTTCAAGCGGGTAATCGATTCGCCGCTGGCCGAAACCATGATCGGCGGGCTGGCAGTGGGCATGGCGGCCCAAGGCTTGAAACCGGTGGTGGAAATCCAGTTCATGGGGTTTATCTACGCCACCATGGAGCACCTGGTGTCCCACGCCAGTCGCATGCGCAACCGCACGCGCGGGCGGCTCACCTGCCCGATGGTGCTGCGCTCGCCGATGGGCGCAGGGATTCGTGCGCCGGAACATCACAGCGAAAGCACCGAAGCACTGTTCGCGCACATTCCGGGGTTGCGGGTGGTGATCCCGTCCTCGCCGGCTCGGGCCTATGGTTTGTTGCTCGCGGCCATCGACGACCCGGACCCGGTGATCTTTCTCGAACCGACCCGACTCTATCGCATGAACCCGCAACCGTTGTTGGATGACGGCAAACGCCTGCCGCTGGACAGCTGTTTCACCCTGCGCGAAGGCAGCGACATCACCTTGATCAGTTGGGGCGCCAGTGTGATGGAAACCCTGCAAGCCGCCACGGCGTTGGCCGAGCAGGGCATCTCGGCGGAAGTGATCGATGTCGCCAGCATCAAACCGTTGGACCTCGACACGATGGAGGCCTCGGTGCGCAAGACCGGTCGCTGCGTGATCGTGCATGAGGCGCCGCGCTCCTGCGGGGTCGGCGCGGAAATCGCCGCCAGTCTCTACGAACGGGTGTTTCTGCAGTTGCAGGCACCGATCCAGCGAGTCACCGCGCCGGACATCCCGCCACCGCTGTATCGACTGGAATCGCTGTACATGCCTGGCGTCGAGGACATTCTTCACGCCTGTGACACCGTGTTGCGCCACGCCTGAAGAAGCCCTTGAAGAAACGCCAGAGGCCGAGGAGATTGCGATGAAATATTTCAAACTGCCGGATCTGGGCGAAGGCTTGCAGGAGGCGGAAATCGTCCGCTGGCACGTCAAGGTCGGCGATACCGTCAAGGCTGACCAATTGCTGGTGTCGGTGGAAACCGCCAAGGCGCTGGTGGACATTCCCGCGCCTTACGACGGCGTGGTGGCGAAAACCTTCGGCGGCGAGGGCGACATCCTGCATGTGGGGGAGCCGTTGCTCGGTTACGAAGGCGAAGCGGATGCGGGCACCGTGGTCGGACGGCTTGAGGGCGGCGGCACGAATCAGGAGGATGCCTTTTTTATCGGCACCGCGCCTTCGACCCGCGAATACCTGGCGAACCGCGCCACGCCAGCAGTGCGTCAATTGGCGCGACAACTGGGCGTTGAACTGAGCGCCTTGGTCGGCTCCGGCCAGGACGGTCAGATCACCCGCAGCGATGTGGAAAATGCGGCCCAGACGGAACGCGAGCGTTTCGGCGGTGAGAAGCTGCGCGGTGTGCGGCGCAGCATGGCGCTGAACATGGCCAGGTCCCATGCCGAAGTGGTGCCGGTGACGATTTTCGGCGATGCCGATCTGCATCGCTGGGGGCAGGCGCGAGAACCACTGATTCGTCTGGCCAAAGCCATGGCGGCGGCCTGCGCGGTGGAGCCAGTGCTCAATAGCGGCTTCGATGGCAAAACCCTGTCGCTCAAACAACACGAACGGCTCGACCTGGGCATTGCCGTGGATACACCGGACGGTTTGTTCGTGCCGGTGCTGCGCGATGTCGGCAATCGCACGTCGGCGGATTTGAAAGAAGGTGTGATGCGCCTGCGCGCCGATGTGCAGGCGCGTTCGATTCCGCCCAAGGAAATGATGGGTGCGACCCTGACTCTGTCGAATTTCGGCACCTTGTTCGGTCGCTACGCCAACCCGGTGGTGGTGCCGCCGCAAGTGGCGATCCTCGCCGCCGGGGCGATCCGCGATGAACCGGTGGCGGTCGAGGGGGCGGTGGCGGTGCATCCGATCCTGCCGCTGTCCCTGACCTTCGATCACCGCGTGGTCACCGGCGGCGAGGCGGCGCGGTTCTTCAAGGCGCTGGTCGACGCACTGGAGCAGCCTGACGCCTGATTTTCTGCGAGCATGAAAAAGGCCCTGAGCCATTGGACTCAGGGCCTATTCAATTCGGGCATTGCTTACTTCGGCGTCTTGGCGGCTTTGGCTGGCTTGGTCGGCTCAGCTTGCTCCACTTCAACAGGTGCAGCCACTTCAACAGGTTTAGCGACTTCAGCCGGCACGTTGAGCAATTCGGACAGTGCGTCCGGCTGGCTCTTGAACGCCTTGGCGAACACGTCGCGGTTCTTCGCCATGTAGATCCCGGCTTCTTCCACTTGCTGCTCGGTCAGGGACGGAACGGCTTTTTGCAACACTTCAGCCAGCAATTCGGCCAGTTCGAGCATTTTGTCATGACGGTCAGCTTCGGCTTTATCCATGAACAAGCGCTCCAGATCTCGGCTGCTGCGGTATACCACTTCGACGGCCATTCACCACCTCACATGCCTTCACATTTAGTTGTCTTTGCGACTACTGTATCTATATACAGCGAAAAGGATAAGCGAATCCCTGCGCTTTGGGTAGTGGCTTTTTAATGTAGACCGGATTCGGGGTTTGTCAGGTGAACGGTGGCGCTCCATTCGCGGCTACAGGTTTGGTGTTGACCTGCGACCAAACGCCACGGAGCGTGTTTTAAAGCACCTCGCCATCATGTGGCAGGCAACCCCTGGCCTTTTTTCTGCATGCAGAACAACCGTCACGTCCAACCCGCATCATCCGCTCGAACCGAGCTAAGGAACAATCATCGTGAAAATCAACTGGGCCGAGAACCTGCGGCAGAACGTGCACCAACTGGCCGAGTCCCTGGGCAACCTGTTCGTCGAGACCTTCCACTACCTGGCGCTGTTCGCCATCGGTGCGGTGACTGCCTGGGCGGCGGTCATGGAGTTCATCGGGATGCTGGAGCAGGGGCACATCAAGATCGATGACATCCTGTTGCTGTTCATCTACCTGGAACTGGGGGCGATGGTCGGGATTTACTTCAAGACCAATCACATGCCGGTGCGGTTCCTGATCTACGTGGCGATCACCGCGCTGACACGGCTGCTGATCTCCAACGTCTCGCACCACAATCCGCCGGACCTGGGGATCATCTACCTGTGCGGCGGGATCCTGCTGCTGGCGTTTTCGATTCTGGTGGTGCGTTATGCCTCGTCGCAATTTCCTTCGGTGAAGATCGAACACCCGCAACGCAAGATCGGTGCGGGTTCCGGTGAACATCCCGAAGTGGAGAAGGGCGAGCTTTAATACCCGATTTCAGGTCGGGGCCGGGCTTTGGCCTGTGGCGGCGGCAGCTTACGGTTGTCGCCGTCGGTCATGGCTTCGAGGATGGCCACGGCGCATTGACCCTGTTCGATGGCGATGCCGAATTGAATGCTTTGCACCAGGCGTTTGAGGCGCTTGGGGTCATTGCGTTGTTCGGCGCTGATCATCCGTTTAGCCACCACGCGGCCAGCGTTGGAGAGGGTCAGCATGATGCTGCCGTCCAGGCCCTGGATGCTCAGGTTGATTTGATAATCCGCTGCAAAAGCATCGGTAATGAGCTGAAAAGGGTTGTCCATAATGCGTCACCGCCTGATTGAACGTGCAGTTGTTGACGGCTGTGATCGGGATTAGTTCGCAATACCAGACCACCGGCCTTCCATGTTTATGCGCTTTCTTCCGTGCCGCACAAGGGAGATAGCAAGGGGCATGCCGGAAAAACTGTCGGACAATGTTTACGGCAAAAAAACGGCGGGCACCTTGGCCCGCCTTCTTTTTGCCTGCCCGTTTCAGGGCATAAATGAATAGATGATCGCAGACAGTGCAATCAGACCGACCAACACCACGAACACGTTCGAGGCCTGGCCCGAGTACTGGCGCAAGGCTGGCACGCGGCGGATGGCGTACATCGGCATCAGGAACAACAGGCAGGCGATGATCGGCCCGCCGAGGGTTTCGATCATGCCCAGGATGCTCGGGTTGAAGGTCGCCACGGCCCAGCAACTGAGGATCATGAACAGCGCAGTGAGGCGGTTCAGCCAGCCGGCGGAGACGACTCGACCACGGCCACGCAGGCTTTTCACGATCAGGCCCTGAAAGCCTTCGCTGGCGCCGATGTAATGGCCCAGGAAGGATTTGGTGATTGCCACCAGTGCAATCAGCGGCGCGGCGTAAGCGATGACCGGCGTCTGGAAGTGGTTGGCCAGGTACGACAGGATCGAAATGTTCTGCGCCTTCGCCGCGGCCAAATCAGCCGGGGACAACGCCAGCACGCAGCTGAAGCAAAAGAACATCACCGTGACGACCATCATGGCGTGAGCGATCGCCAGAATGCCGCTGCTTTTGCGTTCGGCTTGCTTGCCGTAACGCTGCTTCTGATCGACGGCGAAAGCGGAAATGATCGGCGAATGGTTGAACGAGAACACCATCACCGGGATCGCCAGCCACAAGGTCTTGAAGAACAGTGGCAGCGGCATGCCTTCACTGGCGGTGGCGAAGAACGCGCCGTTCCAGTTCGGGATCAGGCTGATGCCCAGTAGCAGCAATGCCGCGACGAACGGGTAAACCAGCACACTCATGCATTTGACGATGACGCCCTGACCACAACGGACGATGGCCATCAGGCCGAGAATCAACCCCAGTGACAGGATCGCCCGAGGCGGTGGCGTCATGTGCAACTGGTGCTCCATGAGGCTGCTCAGGGTATTGGTCAGCGCTACGCTGTACACCAGCAGAATCGGGAAAATCGCGAAGAAATACAGCAGCGTGATCAGCTTGCCGGCACCGATGCCGAAGTGTTCTTCCACCACTTCAGTGATGTCCCCGGAACGGCCGGACAACACGAAACGAGTCAGACCGCGGTGTGCAAAGAATGTCATCGGAAACGCCAGCACTGCCAGGATCAGCAGCGGCCAGAAACCACCCACGCCGGCGTTGATCGGCAAAAACAGCGTGCCGGCGCCAATCGCTGTGCCATAGAGGCCAAGCATCCAGGTGGTGTCGTGTTTACTCCAGCCTTTGTGGGTTATTTCGTTATTGCGTGTGAGGTCTACAGCGGGATTATCGGCAGCAGGTGTACGTACATCGGTCATCGTTTTCGCCTCGTTATTATTATTACTCGGGCTCACGTGTTGCGAACGGTCAGGAAATGCTCCTCAGCACTCCACCCAGCTAACCGCCAGGCCGCCCCGTGAAGTTTCTTTGTATTTGTCGTGCATATCGGCGCCGGTATCGCGCATGGTGCGGATCACCCGGTCCAGGGAAATGAAGTGTTTGCCGTCACCGCGCAGGGCCATTTGCGTGGCGTTGATCGCCTTCACCGCGGCAATCGCGTTGCGCTCGATGCACGGCACTTGCACCAGACCGCCGACCGGATCGCAGGTCAGGCCGAGGTTGTGTTCCAGGCCGATTTCAGCGGCGTTTTCCAGTTGTTCCGGGGTGGCGCCGAGCACGTCGGCCAAACCGGCGGCGGCCATGGCACAGGCGGAGCCGACCTCGCCTTGGCAGCCGACTTCGGCGCCAGAAATCGAGGCGTTTTTCTTACAAAGAATGCCTACGGCAGCCGCGCCCAAAAAGAACGCCACGACGTCATCGTCCGATGCGTCCGGGTTGAATTTCATGTAGTAGTGCAGCACGGCCGGAATGATCCCCGCCGCCCCGTTTGTAGGCGCGGTGACCATCCGTCCGCCCGCGGCGTTTTCTTCGTTCACGGCGAGGGCGAACAGGTTCACCCATTCCATGGCCGACAGGGTGGAGCTGATGACGTTCGGTTTGCCGATTTCCAACAGGCTGCGATGCAATTTCGCGGCGCGGCGGGGAACATTCAGACCGCCGGGAAGGATGCCTTCGTGACGCAAGCCTTGCTCGACGCACTCGCGCATTACCGACCAGATGTGCAACAGGCCCTGACGGACTTCGGCTTCGCTGCGCCAGGCCAATTCATTGGCCATCATCAATTCGGACACCCGTAGACCGTGCTGTTTGCAGAGCTTGAGCAATTCGGCGGCGCTGGAGAAATCGTACGGCAGCACAACGTCGCTGGCCGGCGCAATGCCGGACTCGGCTTCGGCCGCGTCGATGATGAAACCGCCGCCCACCGAGTAGTACGTCTGCTCGAATAGCTCACCGGTTTCGCCGAAGGCTGTCAGGGACATGGCGTTAGGGTGGTAGGGCAGGCTCTCGTCGAGCAGCAGGAGATCGTGCTGCCAGTTGAAGGCGATCGTCGCTTTGCCGGCCAGGGACAGCTTGCCGGTTTCCCGCAGGTGCTGGATACGCGAATCGATGGTGGTCGGGTCGATGCTATCCGGCCATTCGCCCATCAGGCCCATGACACAGGCGCGGTCGGTGGCATGGCCGACGCCGGTGGCTGAAAGCGAACCGTAAAGGCGGATTTCGACCCGACGGACGGCGGCCAGCAAATTCTGCTCAATCAGTGCTTGGGCAAAGGTCGCTGCAGCGCGCATCGGGCCGACGGTGTGGGAACTGGACGGACCGATGCCGACTTTGAAGAGATCGAAAACACTGATAGCCATGCTAAAGCCTATATAAGCAATGGAAGAGAAATCGCCGCCATTTTTGTAGGCCAAGCGCAATGTCGGCGATACTGCCTACCTCGGTCCTACGTGACCAACGAAACTTCCTAAGACAGCCTTTAGCAGGACTAAACGATGAGTCGTCAATTGCACGCCCAGACTTACGTCTGGCTGCACGTGTTTTCCTGTGCCGCGCGGCACCTGTCGTTCACCCGTTGTGCCGAAGAACTGCACATCACGCCGGGTGCGGTCAGTCAGCAAATCCGGCAACTGGAAGAGCGGCTGGGTTTTCGCCTGTTCCACCGTCGCGCTCGTGGTGTGGAATTGAGTGCGCAAGGCCAGCGCCTGGCCATTACGGTCAACGAGGCTTACGGCAGCATCGACGCAGAATTGCGACGACTGGATGCGGGAATGATCAGCGGGATTTTGCGGGTGCGTTCGATTCCCTCGTTCCTGAGCAAATGGCTGACCCCGCGTTTGCCGCGTTTGCAGCAGCGTTTTCCGGACATTCAATTGCGCCTGGTGGCGGAGGACAGCAGCGTGCCGTTGCACGAGGGAGATTTCGATCTGGCGATCGATCTGAATGACGGCAGCTATCCCGGATTGTTATCCACAGCCTTGCTCGACGAGCAGATATTTCCGGTGTGCGCCCCGAGCCTGTTGCGAGGGCGGCCGCCGCTGCACGGCCCGGCAGACTTGATGCACTTCCCGTTGTTGCATGACATCACCGCGTGGCGCGGTAGCTACGAGTACGCGGAATGGGAGTTTTACCTCAATGCCATCGGTTTCGAAGGCGCGGACGTGCGGCGCGGGCACACCTTCAACCGCAATCACCTGACCATCGAAGCGGCGATTGCTGGGATGGGCGTGGCGATTGCGCGGCGAACGCTGCTTAACGATGAGCTGGAACGGGGCACGCTGATCGTGCCGTTTGGCCTGGCGGTGCCTAATCACAAGCGCTACGTGCTGCTCTACGCGCCGGGTGCGCTGAGCCATCCGGGCGTGCGCGCGGTGCATGACTGGCTGGTGGAAGAGGCGGGGATTTTTCGTGACCTGCATCCGCTGGGGAGCGCGGCAGATGTGACCATTTGTGACTGAAGACAGGGCCGACCCAACTCCCGACATTAACAGCGCTTTTGCTCGTTGTCCGGCTTTTTTTGCGTATGAATATTTATCTTTTTTTAGGGGTTGAAATGTTCCGCGCACACACCGATTGTGTAACCAAGAGGTTGCGGTGATGACGCCCAAGGGCCAGCCGATGCGCCTCTTGCGAGCTAGCTGAAATAAGGGAAGAACTATGCAAATCCAAGTCAATAGCGATAACCATATTCAAAGCAGTAAACGACTGGAGGAGTGGGTACGTACTACCATTGAGAGCACGCTCGAACGTTATGAAGAGGACCTGACCCGCGTCGAGGTCCATCTGCGGGACGAGAACGGCGACAAGCCTGGTCCCCATGACATGCGCTGCCAGCTGGAAGCGCGGCCAAAAGGCCACCAACCAATTTCCGTTACCCATAAAGCTGACTCCCTGGAACTGGCGATCGACGGGGCAGCCGAAAAACTTGAACATGCGCTGGAGCATATGTTTGGCAAATTACGCGGCAAACCACGCGCCGCTGTGGTGCCGTTCGATAGGGGCGCTCATGCCGATGCGCTGCTTGAGGATGAGTTTCTCGAGAACGAACAGGCTGCGCTCAATGGCTGAGGCCTGATTCACCTTTTACCTTCCTGATTAAAACGGGCCTGCGATTGCAGGCCCGTTTTGTTTCTGGCGCGAGAGCTGCCGAAGGCTGTGATCTTTTACTCTTTGTTCTAGCGTAAAAACGCCCGCCGATACTCCCCAGGCGTCCCACCCAACGCCTGTCGAAACCGGTTGGTGAAATGGCTCGCACTGGCAAACCCGCACGCCAGCGCAATCTCCCCCAACGGCTGCGACGATGCGCGCAACAACTCCCGCGCGCGCCTCAGACGCCGCGCCAACACATACTGATGCGGCGGCAAGCCGAAGCTCACACGAAACATCCGCGCAAAGTGATATTCCGACAGCGCGCACAAGCTCGCCAATTGCCCAAGGCTGATCGCCTCCGCCAACTGACTGTCGATGAACTCCACCAGTTGCCGCCGCTGATGCGCCGCCAATCCACCCTTGAGGCGCAGGCCCTGACGCACACCAACCTGGCTGAGCAAGGCGTGGCTGAGCATCTCGTGGGCCAGGCTGCTGGTGAGCAGGCGTTCGCCGGGTTCGTCCCAGTTGAGGCTGATCAACTGCCGAAAGTGCCGTACTTGCTGCGGGTCTTCGAGGAACGTGCGCTCGCGCAACTGCAATTCCCGTGGCTCGCGATCCAGCAACGTGACGCAACCAAGGGCAAATTGTTCGGGGCTGAAATACAGGTGGGCCAGGCGAATGTCGCCGTTGATCACCCAGCCTGACTGATGGTCGGCCGGCAGAATGCACAGCTTGTCCGGGCCGCCCTTGGTGCCGGGTTGGTCGCGGCGAAAGGTGCCGGTGCCGCCGGCGATGTAGCACGACAAAGTGTGATGGCTCGGCGCTTCGTAGTCCTGGGCGTCATGGTGGTTGCTCCACAAAGCCGCAGCCATGCCGTCACCGAGCTCGGCGCTGTGCTCCAGGCGAGCATTGGGCGAGCGGTTGAGGGCTTGAAAGACTTGCAACGTTTCCAGTGCGGCCATGATCGGTTCTCTCCAACGCCTTGCATCCTACTCCGTAGACGCTGGCCTGCCAGCCTGCGGGCCGACAAAAGCGCAAGTTTATGCAAGTGAAAAAGGGGGGCGCGCCGGACACTGAAGGCCTATTCAGGAGTCTTCACCATGAACCTCTCGCTATACCTGCTGACCGTATTGATCTGGGGCACCACCTGGATTGCCTTGAAATGGCAATTGGGCGTGGTGGCGATTCCGGTGTCGATCGTCTATCGCTTCGGCCTCGCCGCGCTGGTGCTGTTCGTGATGTTGTTGCTTAGCCGGCGTCTGCAAGTGATGAACCGTCGTGGGCATCTGATTTGCCTGGCGCAGGGGCTGTGCCTGTTCTGTATCAATTTCATGTGCTTCCTCACCGCCAGCCAGTGGATCCCCAGCGGTCTGGTCGCCGTGGTGTTTTCCACCGCCACGTTGTGGAACGCCTTCAATGCGCGGGTGTTCTTCGGCCAGAAAATCGCCCGCAACGTGTTGATGGGCGGCGCGTTGGGCTTGCTCGGCTTGGGCCTGTTGTTCTGGCCGGAGCTGGCCGGTCATACCGCCAGCCCGGAAACCTTGCTCGGGTTGGCTCTGGCGTTGCTCGGAACCTTGTGCTTCTCGGCGGGCAACATGCTGTCGAGTCTGCAGCAGAGGGCCGGCCTGAAACCCCTGACCACCAATGCCTGGGGCATGGCTTATGGCGCAGCGATGTTGTCGGTGTGGTGCCTGGTCAAAGGCATCCCGTTCGACATGGAATGGAACGCCCGTTACATCGGCTCGTTGCTGTACCTGGTGATTCCGGGCTCGGTGATCGGCTTCACCGCCTACCTGACGCTGGTCGGGCGCATGGGGCCGGAGCGGGCGGCGTATTGCACCGTGTTATTCCCGGTGGTGGCGCTGAATGTGTCGGCGTTTGCCGAGGGCTATCAATGGACGGCGCCGGCATTGGTGGGGTTGGTGCTGGTGATGTTGGGCAATGTGCTGGTGTTTCGTAAGCCCAAGGCACCGATGGTGCAGGGAAGCGGCAAATTGGCCTGATGCTTTGACCGAGCGCTGAACAACTCAGCGCTCGATTCTGATAGCGATATAAATCAGCAACGGCAATATGAAGTCGACAATATGCCGAGAGCGGGCAGGTGTTTAAAACACCCGCCCTTTTTGATCAGCCTTTCCACACTTGTGGGTTCACCAGATCCTGCGGTCTTTCACCCAACAAGGCACTGCGCAAGTTGGCCAACGCACGGTTGGCCATGGCTTCGCGGGTTTCGTGCGTGGCCGAGCCGATATGCGGCAGGGTCACGGCGTTTTTCAGTTGGAACAGCGGTGATTCAGCCAGTGGTTCTTTCTCGTAAACGTCCAGCCCGGCGCCACGAATCCGGTTGTTTTGCAGCGCTTCGACCAGCGCCGGCTCGTCTACCACCGGGCCACGGGCGATGTTCACCAGAATGGCGCTCGGTTTCATCAGTGCCAGTTCGCGGTGGCTGATCAGGTGCCTGGTTTTTTCGCTGAGCGGCACCACCAGGCAGACGAAATCGGCTTCGGCCAGCAGTTGATCCAGGCTACGGAACTGTGCGCCGAGTTCCTGTTCCAGTGCGGTCTTGCGGCTGTTGCCGCTGTAGATGACCGGCATGTTGAAGCCCAGTCGACCACGACGGGCAATGGCCGCGCCGATGTTGCCCATGCCGACGATGCCTAAGGTTTTGCCATGCACATCGCTGCCGAACAACGGTGCACCGACGGTGGCTTGCCATTGGCCTGCCTTGGTCCAGGCGTCCAGCTCGGCGACGCGGCGGGCACTGCTCATGAGCAGGGCGAAGGCCAGGTCGGCGGTGCTTTCGGTGAGCACGTCGGGGGTGTTGGTGAGCATGATCCCGCGTTCGTTGAAGTAGGCGAGGTCATAGTTGTCGTAGCCGACGGAGACGCTGGACACCACTTCCAGTTTGCTGGCGTTCTCCAGTTGCGCCCGGCCGAGTTTGCGACCAACGCCGATCAGGCCGTGGGCGTGGGGCAGGGCTTCGTTGAACTGGGCGGCGATGTCGCCGTTTTTCGGATTCGGCACGATCACGTCGAAATCCTGTTGCAGGCGTTCGATCATGGGCGGAGTGATGCGGCTGAAGGCGAGGACGGTTTTTTTCATTGGAGAGGGGCTCGTCGGGCGTGGAGATTGCCAAGCAAGCTAACATTCTTCGCGGACATTATGCGAGGGTGTACGCCATCCAAAACTGTAGGAACGACCTGTGGCGAGGGGGCTTGCCCCCGTTTGAGTGCGTAGCACTCACAATATCTTTGGACCACCAGAGATTTTGGGGCTGCTTCGCAGCCCAACGGGGGCAAGCCCCCTCGCCACAGGTCGTTCCTACAGGGGGTCAGCTGTGTGGCGCGGGCTTCGGTACGTCGACGTTATCCAGCACCCGGTTCACCGCCAGTTCGGCCAGCATGATGACTTGCTGGATCGCCAGGAGCGTGTGCCGCTGCGGGGCGTCGACATAGGCGGCAATGTCGCTGGTCATGACGCTGGCCGAGGCCAGGGATTCGCAGACATGGGCCAGCAGGCTTTCGTTGTCCATGTCCGGGGCGACCTGAAACATCCTGCTTGGTTTGCGGCCTTCGGGTTGTTTGGGTGGAGGCTTGAGGTAGTGGTCGAGCGCGCGTTCGGCGGCTTCGTTGAGTTTCTTGGAATCGAGGGATTCGTAGGGGGAAGTGTCGTCCGCCTGAGGCGGATTCGGTGTGGCTTTAAACATGGCAAAGATCCTTAAAGTTGAGGAGCTGCCACTTTTTCGTTTTCCAGACAAAGGGTGGCAGCTGTACGCGGACTGGAAAAACCGGTAAAGGATCAAACCCGGCAGACCCGAAGGTCTCCCACGCACAGCCGCCATAACTGTGGAGCTACAAAAGCGCCGCATTATGTCATTTGCTGTGATCCTATACTTCGGGTTTTCCAGGCCCGATCGCTGAATTGCCAGCGACCCACAAAGCCTACCCACTTCGCTTCCGACGCTACAACCGCCAAAACTTGTCGGAAACCTCCCCAAAAACCACCGCGTCTGTAGGACCGTGAAATCAGTTCGCCAGCCGAGCCCCGCCCAAGCTGCCGCTCAATTCATACGCCGCCAATTCCGCCTGATGCGCCGCCAGAATCTCCGGCAACGATCCACGCAAGTACTCGACCCAGGTCTTGATCTTCGCGTCCAGATACTGCCGCGATGGGTAAATCGCGTACAGATTCAATTCCTGCGAGCGGTACTTTGGCATCACCCGCACCAGCGTACCGTTGCGCAGCCCTTCAATCGCCGCATACACCGGCAACACCCCAACCCCCATGCCGCTGGTGATCGCTGTCTTCATCGCGTCAGCGGAGTTCACCAAGAACGGTGAGCTGTTGATGGTGACCATTTCCTGGCCTTCGGGGCCATCGAAAGCCCACTTTTCCAGCGGGATCACCGGGCTCACCAGGCGCAAGCACATGTGATTGAGCAAGTCGCTGGGCTTCTGCGCGCAGCCGTTGGCTTTTACATAGGCGGGCGATGCGCAAACGATGCTGTAGGTGATGCCCAAACGCTGGGAGACGAAGCCCGAGTCGGGCAGTTCGCTGGCGAGCACGATGGACACGTCGTAGCCCTCGTCGAGCAAGTCCGGCACACGGTTGGCCATGGTCAGGTCGAAGGTCACGTCGGGGTGGGTCTTGCGGTAGCGAGCGATGGCGTCGATCACGAAGTGCTGACCGATGCCGGTCATGGTGTGCACCTTGAGTTGCCCGGCCGGGCGCGCGTGGGCGTCGCTGGCCTCGGCTTCGGCTTCTTCGACATAGGCCAGGATCTGCTCGCAGCGCAACAGATAGCGCTTGCCCGCTTCGGTCAAGGCAATGCGCCGGGTGGTGCGGTTGAGCAGGCGGGTTTGCAGGTGGGCCTCCAGGTTGGAGACCGCGCGCGAGACGTTGGCCGTGGTGGTGTCCAGTTGTACGGCGGCGGCGGTGAAACTGCCGGCCTCGGCCACGTAACTGAAGGCGCGCATGTTTTGCAAAGTGTCCATGGGGTGCTCTCTTGGCGGATGGCAAATTGTGACACGAAGTTTCAGAGACTGAGACCCCGACCAAGGGATTATCTCGTTAACGGTAACAAAGATTCACAAGAATCCCGGCTTATCGCCAACAAGGCCCACCCCTAGAATTGCGCCGACTGTAGGAGCCGGCTTGCTGGCGATGGCATCACTGCGGTCTTCAGATAGACCGCGGCGTTCCCATCGCCAGCAAGCCGGCTCCTACAGGATCTCGTGACTCTCCCCCCTTTCAGGAATTTGCAGCAGTGCCGCGTCGCATCAACAGAGCGCTCAAGACGCTCAGTGTTTTGGCTTTAACCCTGGCAATCAGCGGCTGCATCGGAACCGGCGGTATTGCCCCACAAGGCAAGGCACTGGAGGCCAATTCACTGGCCACCGACGAAGCCATCCAGAGCGCCGCCCGGGACGCTCACTGGCCCACCGCCCAATGGTGGCAGGCCTACGGCGACCCGCAACTGAACCGCTGGATCTCCCTCGCCCTGCAAGACAGTCCGAACATGGCCATGGCCGCCGCGCGAGTGCGTCAGGCCCGTTCCATGGCGGGTATCGCCGAGTCCGCCGAGTCGCTGCAGATCAATGGCCAGTCGACCCTCAAACGCCACAACTGGCCCACCGATCAGTTCTACGGCCCCGGTGAGTTGGCCAACACCACCACTTGGGACAACAACGCCGCGCTGGGCTTCAGCTATGCCCTCGACCTCTGGGGGCGCGAAAGCAACGCCACCGAGCGAGCGGTGGACATGGCGCACATGAGCGCTGCCGAAGCACGGCAGGCCCAGCTCGAATTGCAGAACAACATCGTGCGCGCCTACATCGAACTCTCGTTGCATTACGCGCAACGGGACATCGTCGCGGCCACCTTGAAGCAGCAACAACAAATCCTCGACCTGGCGCAAAAACGCCTGGACGGTGGCATCGGCACGCACTTCGAAGTCAGCCAGGCCGAAACGCCGCTACCGGAAACCCATCGCCAACTCGATGCGCTGGACGAAGAAATCGCCCTCAGCCGTAATCAGCTCGCAGCCTTGGCCGGTAAGGGCCCGGGGGAGGGCGCGCAGTTGCAACGGCCGACGTTGTCGTTGGGGGCGGCGCTGAAGTTACCGTCGTCGCTGCCGGCGCAATTGCTCGGTCAACGCCCGGACGTGGTTGCCAGTCGCTGGCAAGTGGCGGCCCAGGCGCGGGGCATCGATGTCGCTCACGCAGGCTTCTACCCCAACGTCGATCTGGTCGGCAGCCTCGGTTACATGGCCACTGGCGGCGGTGCGCTGGAGTTCCTGACCGGCAAGAAGCTCAACTACAGCGTGGGACCTGCGATTACATTGCCGATTTTTGACGGCGGCCGCTTGCGTTCCGAGCTGGGTGAAGCCTCGGCCGGTTATGACATCGCCGTGGCCAAATACAACCAGACGCTGGTCAATGCGCTGAAGAACATCTCCGACCAGTTGATCCGCCGCGAGTCGATGGACAAGCAGCAAACGTTCGCCGCCGAATCGGTGGCCACGGCGCAGAAGACCTACGACATCGCGATGATCGCCTATCAACGTGGGCTCACCGATTACCTCAACGTACTCAATGCGCAGACTTTGCTGTTCAAGCAACAGCAAGTGCAGCAGCAGGTTCAGGCTGCGCGGTTGAGTGCTCATGCTGAGCTGGTGACTGCTTTGGGCGGAGGCCTTGGCGCTGGCGACGACGTCCCGAGTGCCGAGAAAACCCTGCCCCCGAAAACCCCGAGCCTTTTGAAGTGAGCACGACGTTTCAGGCACACCCACAGTTCCTCAAGCCCTAGACCATTGAGCAAAATTTCATGACTCCCTTGCCCGCACCTTTGCGCTGGCTGTATTCCCTTGAATGGCGCCGGGGGTTCTTCGACTGGGCGCGCAGCGACGGCGTGACCTGGGTCTACATTTTCAAGGTGCTGTTCGCCGCATTCCTCACGCTGTGGCTGGCCATGCGTCTTGAATTGCCGCAACCGCGCACCGCGATGATCACCGTGTTCATCGTCATGCAACCGCAAAGCGGCCAGGTGTTCGCCAAGAGTTTCTATCGCTTTCTCGGCACGTTGGCCGGGTCGGCGGTGATGGTCGCGCTGATTGCCTTGTTCGCGCAGAACACCGAACTGTTCCTCGGCTCGCTGGCGATCTGGGTCGGCCTGTGCACGGCTGGCGCAGCGCGTTGTCGCAACTTTCGCGCCTATGGATTTGTGCTCGCCGGTTATACGGCGGCGATGGTTGGGCTGCCCGCTCTGGCTCACCCGGACGGCGCATTCATGGCTGCGGTCTGGCGAGTGCTGGAAATCTCTCTGGGGATTCTCTGCTCGACGCTGGTCAGCGCCGCGATCCTGCCGCAAACCGCCAGTGCGGCGATGCGCAATGCGTTGTATCAACGCTTCGGTGTGTTTGCGTTGTTCGTCACTGATGGCTTGCGCGGTCGCAGTCGGCGCGAAGCGTTTGAAGCAAGCAACGTTCGGTTCATCGCCGAAGCGGTGGGCCTGGAAGGACTGCGCAGTGTCACGGTGTTCGAAGACCCGCACATGCGTCGGCGCAATGGGCGGCTCAGTCGCTTGAACAGCGAATTCATGGGCGTCACCACGCGCTTCAATGCCCTGCATCAGTTGCTCGAGCGCCTGCGCAGCAGTGGCGCCGATCATGTTGTCGCGGCGATCAAACCAGGGTTGCAGGACTTGGCCGAAGTGCTCGACGGTTTCAGCGGCCGTGCGCTGACCAGCCCTGATGCCGCTCGCCTGACCAGCGCCTTGGCGACCTATAAGGACAACTTGCCGGCGCGGGTGCGCAAGCTGCGGGCGAGCTTTCAGGAGAACGATCCGAGCGACGCCGAGCAGCTGGATTTTCACACCGCCTACGAACTGCTTTATCGCTTCGTCGACGACTTGCACAGTTATGCACAGACCCACGCGTCCCTGGCCGATCACAGCCACGAACGGGAGCGTTGGGACGAACCCTTCACCCCGCAAACCAATTGGCTGGCCTCGGCCGCGTCGGGGATTCGCGCCGCGTTCATCCTTGTGGTGCTCGGCAGCTATTGGGTGGCCACCGCGTGGCCGAGCGGGGCGACCATGACCCTGATCGCCGCCGCCACAGTCGGCCTGTCAGCCGCGACGCCAAACCCCAAGCGCATGGCCTTTCAGATGGCCTGCGGGACCTTGCTCGGGGCGCTGATCGGCTTCGTCGAGATGTTTTTCATCTTTCCCTGGATCGACGGTTTTCCATTGCTTTGCGTGATGCTCGCGCCGGTGATCGTGCTCGGCTCGTTCCTCACTTCTCGGCCGCAATACGCCGGTGTCGGCCTGGGGTTGCTGATCTTCTTCAGCACCGGTTCGGTGCCGGACAACCTTACGGTCTACAACCCTTACGCCTTTATCAACGACTACATCGCCATGGTCATGGGCATGCTGGTGTGCGCGGCGGCCGGGGCAATCATTCTGCCACCCAACAGCCGCTGGTTGTGGCGGCGGCTGGAGCAGGACTTGCGCGGGCAAGTGGTGTACGCCATCAGCGGCAAACTCAAAGGGCTGGCGTCGAGTTTCGAAAGCCGTACGCGGGACTTGCTGCATCAGGCCTATGGCCTCGCCGCAGGACAGCCGCAGGTGCAGCGGGACTTGTTGCGCTGGATGTTGGTGGTGCTGGAAGTTGGCCACGCGATTATCGAACTGCGTAAGGAACAAGCGATTCTGCCGGTGCACCCGGCGTATGCCGAATCCCAGCCGTGGCGCCAGTCCATCCGGGTGATGGGGCGTTCGCTGGTGCGGCTGTTTCTGCAACCGGGCCAGAGCAATCTGGAGCGGGCGCTGGTCGCCGTCGACCACGCGATCGGCCGCGTGCAGGCCACCGACGAACCCTTTGCGCCGCACTTTGATACCTCCGCATTACGCCGGGTGAAGAGTTACCTGCACTTCATCCGCACCTCGTTGCTCGACCCGCAATCGCCGCTGGCTTCATACACCACTGCCAAGCCCCAAGGACTTGAACATGCCTCGTGAAATCGCCTTCCACGGCGTGTACATGCCGACCATGACCCTGATGTTTTTCATTGCGGCGGCGCTGGCCTGGGCCCTTGACCGGTTCTTGTCCGGGTTCGATCTGTACCGTTTCTTCTGGCACCCGGCGCTGCTGCGCCTGAGCCTGTTTACCTGTCTGTTCGGCGCCTTGGCGCTGACTGTCTACCGTTGACTCTCTATCACTGAAGAAGGCCTTGATGAAAAAGCTTTTCAGCCTGCTCGCGACCTTGCTGGTGCTGGCCCTTGCCCTGTGGATCGGCCGGACCTTGTGGGTGCATTACATGAACACGCCCTGGACCCGTGACGGCCGGGTGCGCGCCGACATCATCAACGTCGCCGCCGACGTGACCGGTGAGGTGGTGGAGGTGCCGGTACGCGACAACCAGTTGGTGAAAAAGGGCGACTTGCTGATGCGCATCGACCCCGAGCATTACCGCCTCGCGGTGAAACAGGCGCAGAGCCTGGTGGCCTCGCGCAAGGCCACGTGGGAGATGCGCAAGGTCAACGCCCATCGCCGCGCCGACCTCGACAACCTGGTGATCTCCAGGGAAAACCGCGACGACGCCACCAACATCGCCGACTCGGCCCTGGCCGATTACCAGAACGCGCAAGCGCAACTGGAAGCCGCCGAACTGAACCTCCAACGCACCGAAGTGCGGGCGGCGGTGGACGGCTACGTCACCAACCTCAACGTCCATCGCGGTGACTATGCGCGCATCGGCGAAGCGAAAATGGCGGTGGTCGACATGAATTCGTTCTGGGTTTATGGCTTCTTCGAAGAAACCAAACTGCCGCATGTTCGCGTGGGCGATAAAGCCGACATGCAACTGATGAGCGGCGAAGTGCTCAAGGGCCACGTGGAAAGTATTTCTCGCGGCATCTACGACCGCGATAACCCGGAGAGTCGCGAGCTGATCGCTGATGTGAACCCGACCTTTAACTGGGTGCGTCTGGCGCAGCGGGTGCCAGTAAGGATTCACATTGATGAAGTGCCGGAGGGCGTGCTGTTGGCGGCGGGGATTACGTGTACGGTGGTGGTGAACCCCCCGGCTGGCGAATAACCTGTGGCGAGGGGGCAAGCCCCCTCGCCACAAAAAGTGGCCGTGTCAGCCTTGGCAAAACGTCTCATGCAAATGCCGCCAAACCACCTTGCCATCGGCCTGTTTCTCAAACACCGCCGAGGACCGCCGATCAGAATGCAGCCCCGTCGCATCGGTCTGTTGCTCGCGGTAACTGACCACTGCGCCACCGTCATACAGCGCGACACCTCGCAGCTCGCTGAGCTCAATCCTGAACCCGAGCTTCTTCCCGCCCGCCAACAGAAACAATTCATTCAACGCCTCGAAATCCAGCACCCGGCCCAACGGCGAGACCATGGAAAACTGCGGCGAAAAACGCGTCAGCAATTGCTCAAGCTCGGCCTCGTCCCGTTCCTCGGCCAACCATTGCTCGATGGCTACGTGGGCCTGGATCACTTCGTCAAAGTATTCGGTGTAGTCGGTCATGCTGTTTCCTGAAAGTCTGAAAGTGTGTTTTGACGCCTTCGCGGTCTCAGAGCTGCCCGCGCAACCCGAACCGCTTCATCAACCCCGACTCCAGCAACCCTTTTGGCAATAACCCCGCCATCAATGGCAACGCCCGGCTGCCGTTACCCAAACGCACCAGACGCGGTGGTTTGCTCTGCTGCACAGCCTTGAGCAAACCGGCGGCAAATTCACTGGCCGGCGTTGGTTTATCTTGAGAGGCCTTGGCCCGTGCACGAATACCTTCACGCAGCGGAAACCACGGTGATTGTTCGGTGATCAGTTGCTCGGCTTCGTGGCCGGCATTCTTCGCGAAGCTGGACGCGATAGCACCGGGCTGAACTTCCATGACCCGCACGCCGAACGGCGCCAGCTCCATGCGCAGCGCATCGCTCAAGGCATGCACGGCGGCTTTCGAGGCGCAGTAGGCACCGGCAAACGGCGTGACCAGAACCCCGGAAACGCTGCCGATGTTCACCACCAGCCCCCGGGCGCGACGCAGTACCGGGAACATTGCGCGAGTGACGCCGACAATCGCAAACACGTTGGTTTCGAACTGGCGCTGCATGGCCGGCACGCCGCCATCGAGCAGCGGCCCCATGGCGCCATAACCGGCATTGTTGATCAGCACATCGAGGCCGCCGCGTTGCTGGTTGATCCGCTCGCTCAGCTGTTCGAGGGCCGGGCCATCGTTAACGTCCAGCTGCACGGCGGTGAAACCGGCGGCGGTGAGGGCTGCCACGTCTTCAGCCTTGCGGGCACTGGCCCAGACTTCGTAACCGGCATTTTTGAAGGTGTCGGCAAGTGCGCGGCCAATGCCGCTGGAGCAACCGGTAATCAACGCAACAGGCATGGCGCGGTCCTTGTGCAAAAGAAAAAGGGGGATCAGTCGGAGAAACTACCCTGCAACCGTTCAGCGCGAAATTCCAGGGTTTGCGGGCGGTAGCCGGGGCGCAAGGGCGGTAGCGGCAAGCAGTCTTCCCAACTGCCGCCGGCCTGCAATTCGCCGGGGCCGCGATAACGTGGCGCGGCGTATTGATTGTCGGCCAGGTTCACCGTATCGCCCGGCGCATACGCCGCGATGCGCCAGCGCAACTCGATCAGTGGCACGTCGTTGCCGTTTTTCATCGTGAGCTTCAATGGCCGATCTGCAGGGCAGTGCTCGGGTGCGTAAGTGATGCGCAGCTCAAGGCGTGCCAGTTGCTTGATTTCGCGGTTGTCCATCCAGAACACCCACGTCGCCACCAGGCCCAATCCGACAGCGGCCGCCACGGAAACCGGCACGGCCTTGGCCGGGTAGCGCAGCAGCAGGATCAGCCAGGTGATGACCAGCAGGACGCCGATGAACATGTTTGAACGCTCCATGAACGGATAACCGACATCCTACCGAAGGGGCACGAGAATGGATATTCGGTGAGCAAGGGGTTGTACCGTTGGTCGGTACTGTAATTTCTGACAGTAGCCAGCCATGTTCTTGAAACGTTAGAAGACATTGGCCGACGGGGCTGTTATTCGATGGACAGAGGCGATGGAAATGCACCACAAGACGCCCACACTGAGGATCTTCGATCCGCGCGGCCTGTCGATTCGCTTGGTAGATTACTGGCGCGCCATCGAAAACCTGCCCGCTGAGGTCCGCATCAATCGCACTGCTCACAATGGCGCAGGACGTGCAGTCAAACAGTGGGATCCGCGGTTATGGGCGCTGCAAGAAGGCGATCCCCTGACCCCTCCCAATTTGATCACGGTGTATTCGCTGTCCGGGAACGCGTTGCGCACGGACAGCGTTGATGCCGGAACGCAGATCACCCTGCGCGGTCTGGCCGACGAAGTGTTGTCGGACTGGGACAGCCGCGAAACACGTCGCGAGGTCGAATATGACGATTTGCTGCGGCCCGTGGCGGTGTTCGAACAGGGCGCCGTGGAGCCCCGTCGCTGTGTCGAGCGCTTTGCTTATGGCTACCCGGGCCAGGGTCATCAGGACCTTAACCAGTACGGCAAACTGATTCGCCATGACGACCCGGCGGGCAGCGTACTGTTCGACTCGTTTGCGATCAGCGGTGAAGGCATCGAAAACACCCGCCACTTCACCCTTGAGCCGGTAACCCCCGATTGGCCGGAATCGATTGATGATCGCCGACGGCTGCTCGAACCGGGGACTGGGGCGACGTCCAAGTGGCGTTTCGGCCCGTTGGGTGATGTGCTGGAACAGACCGATGCCAAGGGTAATCGTCAGACTTTCGCTCTGACCGTCGATGGCCGATTGCGCGAAAGCCGACTGCAATTGAAGGATCAATCCATTTGGCAAACGTTGGTCAGCGAGATCCGCTACAGCGCCCAAGGGCAAGTCGAAGAGGAGGTCGCGGGTAACGGGGTGCGGACGACGCTGGCCTATCGACCCGAAGACGGTTTGTTGATGGAGCGTCGGGCACAGGATGCCAGTGCCCGAATGTTGCAGCATCTAATCTACGACTATGACCGGATGGGCAATGTCTTGAGCATCGAGGACAAGGCCCTGCCCGTGCGCTACTTCGCCAACCAGCGCATCGACCCGATCAGTCGCTTCATCTACAACAGCCTGTACCAGTTGATCGAAGCCTTTGGCTGGGAAGCGGGCGGTCCCGATCAAGGACCCGAGTCGGTTGGTCGCACCGATCCGGCGGCGGTTAGCAACTATCGGCAGATTTACCACTATGACGAGGGCAGCAATCTGCTGAAGGTGACCCACATCGGCGCGCAAAAACATGGGCGCGATTTGAAAGCTGCCCGCTACAGCAATCGCTGCCTGCCCTGGCGCAACGGCGTGCCGCCCGCGGAAGAGGACATCGCCGCCGCATTCGACGCCAAAGGTAATTTGCTGGAGTTGGACCAGGGACGGTTGTTGACCTGGGATCTGCGCAATCAATTGCGCTCGGTCAGCCCGGTGGAACGCGCCTCCCGACGCAATGACGGTGAGTGCTATTTTTACGATGGCGCTGGCCAGCGGGTGCGCAAAATCCGCGCGTTGCAGACCAGGGCTCGCACCGTGATAGCTGAAGTGCGTTACTTGCAGGGCTTGGAACTTCGTACCGACAGTGGCACCGGGGTGGTGTTGCAGGTCATCACCGCGCAGGCTGGCCTCAACACCGTGCGGGTGTTGCATTGGGACAGCGAGCCACCGTCCGGTGTCAACGATCAGTACCGCTACACCCTGGTCGATCACCTGAGCTCCTGCACCGTGGAACTGGCCGATGACGCGCAAATCATCAGCCGGGAAATTTTTTATCCCTTTGGCGAGACCGCGTGGTACGACGCGATTGAAGTGGACTATAAAACCATTCGTTATTCGGGCAAGGAACAGGATGCCACGGGGCTTTATTGCTATGGCTTCCGGTACTACATACCGTGGTTGCGGCGATGGGCGAGTACCGATCCGGCAGGCGCTGTGGATGGCTTGAACCTGTATCGGATGGTTCGAAACAACCCGTTAACGTTCTTTGACGAGCAGGGTGAAAACTCAAAATCCAACTCGGCAGTGCGTACAGCGATCGAGATTTTTGAATCGTATAAGGACAATTATAGCGATACGGACAGAGTGACTCCTTACAACATGATGAACACAATCACTCAGGGCAAACTGAAGTTCAAAACAGCAAAGGCAACACCTGCGGTGCTTGAAAAGACCAAGCCCCAGAACTTTACCTTGCGCCATTACACGGTCTACGGGAGCAGCGGCGAAACACCTCCCTTTATGGAAATCGCGTCTAACTTTTCTTTGGTTCACCAGAACTTGAAGACGTTGGGCGGAAAGGGCGGCAATACCAATGAAAAGGATTGGACCAAGGCCGGGAACATGGGCTTCACCTTCTTTCTTCTGGCGATAAATGGAGAAGTGAATGAACGCAAGTTTCTCGGCTCGATGACACACTTTGCCGAATACGATCTTGAGGATGACAAGGTGCTGGAGGCAGCCTTGGGTAAAGATTTCGATAAGGTAGAGTTTTTTGCTTCTCCCGATGTACTCGATCCCAAACACTCTTCGGACCTGGGCGCGGTGCCAATGGTTAAAGGCCCACTGAAAGAATTGAAGGCGCTGCTGTTAGGCAACTCGGGAATCAGTCCGGTTCAGGTGGGAAGAATGAGTTCACGAGCATTACTTGACAGTATCGATAGTGCGTTTCATGGAACACTTGAGATCAAAATACCAGGATCAATAAAGGTCAGTGGCTGGCATAGAAAACCAGCCACAACCCGTAAGGCTGCATGAATGTGTAAAAAAGCCCCCGCCCAACCCGCTGCGGATAGGGAACGCAGCGGGCTGGACGAGGGCTTTTTGATTTGCTGATTGATTACTGCGCGATGGTTTTCACCGACACGCCGCGCTCGATCGGGGTGGAGCGACCGTAGATATCTTCAAACCGCTCGATATCGTCTTCGCCCAGGTAGCTGCCCGATTGCACTTCGATGATCTCGAGTGGAATCTTGCCCGGGTTGCGCAGACGGTGTACCGAGGCGATCGGGATGTAGGTCGACTGGTTTTCACAGAGCAGGAACACGTTTTCGTCGCAGGTCACTTCAGCGGTGCCGCTGACCACGATCCAGTGTTCGGCGCGGTGATGGTGCATCTGCAGCGACAGGCACGCGCCCGGCTTGACCGAGATGTGCTTGACCTGGAAACGACCGCCCATGTCCACCGAGTCGTAGGAACCCCACGGACGATAGACTTCGCAGTGGTTCTGGGTTTCGCTGCGGCCCTGTTCGTTGAGGGTGTTGACCATCTGTTTGACGCCTTGGACCTTGTCCTTGTGGACGATCATCATGGCGTCCTTGGTTTCGACCACCACGATGTTTTCCAGGCCGATCACCGACACCAGTTTGCCGTTGCCGTGGATCATGCAGTTTTTGCTGTCCTGGATGACCACGTCGCCTTTGGTGACGTTGCCGTTGGCGTCCTTTTCATTGACTTCCCACAGCGACGACCAGCAACCGACATCGCTCCAGCCCGCGGTCAGCGGTACGACGCAGGCGCGCTGGGTTTTTTCCATCACGGAATAGTCAATGGAATTGTCCGGGCAGCAGGCAAAGGTGGCGGAGTCGATGTCGATGGTGTCGGCATCCTGCACGCTACGTTCCAGGGTCAGTACGCAGGTGTCGTAGATGTCCGGATCGTGCTTTTTCAGCTCTTCGAGGAAGCGGCTGGCGCGGAACAGGAACATGCCGCTGTTCCAGAAATAACCGCCGGACTGGACGAACTCGGTGGCGCGTTTCACGTCGGGTTTTTCGACGAAGTGCGAGACACGGCTGACGCCTTCCGGCAGCAGGGCATCGTTGGTGGATTTGATGTAGCCGTAACCGGTTTCCGGTTTGGTCGCCGGCACGCCGAACAGCACCATTTCGCCACGCTCGGCCGCCACAGTGGCCAGGGCCAGGGCGCGTTGCAGGGCTTTCTGGTCTTCCAGGACGTGGTCGGCCGGCAGCACCAGCATCAACTCGTCGCGACCTTCATTGACCAGCATCATCGCGGTCAGGGCCACGGCCGGCGCGGTGTTACGGCCGAACGGTTCCATCAGGATGCGCTGGGTTTCCAGTTTACGGGCGCTCAGCTGCTCGTTGACGATGAAGCGGTGATCCTTGTTGCAGACCACGATCGGGGTATCCATGCCTTCGAACACCAGGCGTTCCAGGGTTTGCTGGAACAGCGTGTGTTCGCCGGTCAGGGCGAGGAATTGCTTGGGGAATTGCTTTCGGGAAAGCGGCCAAAGACGTGAGCCGCTACCACCTGACAAGATCACCGGAATCATGTTGTTACTCCCTTAAATCGATTGGTTAGAGCCACGAACGTTCTGTCGTTTCACTCTTGTTTTTGTTCCGTAATCAGATCGGCTCACCGATTCTGTAGCAGCTGCCGAGCCTGCGAGGCTGCGTTCGGCGACGTAGTCGTCGTGAATCCCGTCAATGCGGTCATTCAGAAAGACCGAGTTGCTTGGATTGCGACTGCTTCGCAGTCGGACGCAGGCTTCGCCAGCTGCTACAGGGTGATCACCGTCCTGATGAATTAATCAGCGCGTCGACACCGGGCGCTTGACCCAGACTGGCGACAGGCTGCTGCCGTTGCCGGTGACGTACAGCACCGCCGCTTCACCGCGTTCCAGGGCAACCGGCTTCACGTCGCCGACTTTCTTGTCGCCTTCGTACAGCGCCAGGCTGACTTTCACCGGGTTGATTTCACGCTCGCCACGGCCCTTGGCGGCCACGTTCGGCACCACATCGGTCTTGCCGTCGGCGGTTTTCAGGGTCAGGGCCTTGTCGCTGAGGTTCTGCACGCGTACCAGGGATTTCTGTTTGTTCTTGAACGGCGGCTCTTCGATCAGTTGTGGCGCGCCGCTGGCGTTGTTGACCAGAGTGTAATAGTGATCGCCGGCCAGTTTCACCGGCAAGGTCTGGCTACCGACCTTGGCGCTGTAGTCGCCGCCCGGCATGAAGCTGAAGTCAGTGCTGGACAGCGGCGCGACTTCGTTCAGGTTGGTGGTGCCGACTGTAGCACTGACTTCAGCGTTACCGGCGTTGTAGACCCGCACGAAGCTTGACCCTTTCGGTGCGGTCGGGCCGTAGAGGGCAGCGTCGCCACCGGCAAAGGCCTGCATCGAGAGCACGCTCATGCCGGCAACGAGAGCGAAGGTCTTGGCGAGACGGCGAGGAGTAGTAGTGAAAGTCATGGGTGTACCTCTCTTTCAGTTTTGCGCCCGGTCGGGCGTCTCGGATTTGGTGTTTACAGCTACGTTTTGTTGGCGCGCGCCGGCTTGTTTAAGCTCTGCGACCCACTGCGGGTCGGCGTCACCGATTTCGTTGTTCACAGGCAGATATCGTTCAGGGAATTCCCAGATCAGCACTTGTGGCGGGCTGTTCTTGAAGGCATCGCTTTTCAGGTAGCTGAGCATCGGCAGAATCGGGCCATGGCCGTCTTCGGCGTAATTGACCACGTCGCTGTGCAGCGCTTCTTTCAGCGCACCGACGAAGTTCCAGTTAGGGTTGGCGCTGTAGCTGGTGCCGATCAGGGCCACCGGCACTTCCGTGTTGGCGAACAACGCGTCATCACCGGTCGGTTGATCCTGGGCCGCCACGGTGTTGCGCTTCTGCAAAGGTTCTGGCGCCGGCATCAGGTTTTCGAACAGCGGGTCCAGCGGCAGGAACAACCGCAGGTCGCCCTTGTGCGTCACCTTCTCCGCCGGTTCAGTGACGAAGTTTTGCGGTTCGCCGCTGAGCGGAGCCTTGTCGGCGATGGTTTTGGCCAGGGTCTGGGCAGCGACTTGTGCGCCTTCCGGGGTCCAGTGGGTGTCGGTACGCAGGAACACTTGCTGACCGTTGCGCTTGGCTTGTTGCAGCGGGCCGAGCAGGTCAGGGGCGAGGATCTTGTCGGCCGCCACGCGAGCGTGGAAGTCCTTGTACAGATTGGTGTGGATACTCGCCGGCTTCACTTCACCCAGGTGCTCCGGGTACAGACGCGTCTTGGCCGGAACAATCGCCATCACCAGTTGCACGCCTCGCTTTTTCAGTTCCTGGCGCACGCCTTCGACCAGCGCGTAGTTGCCTTGCAAGTTCAACTCTTCGTTGACGATCGGGTGGAACTCTTCATCGCTGTAGAGCCACTGATCGCGACCGAGCACCACGCCCGGACGACCTTCGTTGAACAGTTTGAAATCCAGCGCGGCCCAAAGGTTGGTGCCCAGGCGCTTGATCGGGAACTCGTCGTCATAGTGCGTCTCGACGGCTTTGGTCCAGCGCCCGTTGAGCACGGTGGCATCGGCGTTGGTACTGAAGCCGAAGAAGCTGCGTACCGACCACACGCCCAGGACCAGCAAGGTCACCAGGAACAGCGCGATGTAGAAGATGCGTAATGAGCGGGTCATGGTCAGATCCCTCAGAACTGGAAGTAAAGGAACGGCGAAAAGCTTTGCGCCGAGAGTTTGAGAATCGAGGCAATGAACAGCAGCAGTACCAGGGCGCGCATCACGTAACGGGACCAGTCGGCGGTCCAATAGGCCGGTTGCACAGTCGCTTCAACGCCGACGGTGTAACCCGGCTCGTGGATGCTGGCCGGGTTGTCGCCCGGTACGGCTTTGATCATTCCAGGCGTCGCCGCGGCCGGGCCGTCGGTTTCGATGTTCACCGCCGGTTTGGTCTTGACCGGCGGCTGGTTGGTGTAGAAATCACGCAGGCCGAAGAACGCCAGGGTCACGTAAGCCACCACCAGGGTTGCTACTTGCAGACCGGTGAGGCTGGCCTGGTTGAGTTCCGACAGCGACCATTCGCCGAAGCTGAACATTGCGCCGTACATGCGACCGGCGACGTGCAGGTTCTCTGCGCGGAAGATCACCCAGCCCATGACCACCAGCAGGAAGGTCAGGACCCAGCGGATCGGGTTGAAGCTGCGCGGCGAAGTGTTCAGGCCGATGGCTTTTTCGATTGCCAGCCACATGCCGTGCCAGGCGCCCCAGACGATGTAGGTGATGTTCGCGCCGTGCCACAGACCACCGAGCAGCATGGTCAGGAACAGGTTGCGATAGGTCATCAGCGTGCCTTTACGGTTACCGCCGAGGGTGATGTACAGGTAGTCACGCAGCCAGGTGGAGAGGCTGATGTGCCAGCGCCGCCAGAACTCGGTGATCGACTGGCTGACGTACGGCTGTTTGAAGTTTTCCATGAAGCGGAAACCCATCATCAAGCCCAGGCCAATCGCCATGTCGCTGTAGCCGGAGAAGTCGAAGTACAGCTGTGCGGTGTAGGCCAGGGCGCCGAGCCAGGCATCGCCCGTGGTCGGGTTCTGCAAGGCGAAGCAATGGTCGGCGACCACCGCCAGGGTGTCGGCGATGAACACCTTCTTGATGAAACCCTGCATGAACCGCGTGGCACCTTCGGAGAACTTGTCGAGGGTGTGGGTGCGGTTGTTGAACTGGTCGGCCAGGTCGCGGAAACGCAGCACGGGGCCCGCGATCAAGTGCGGGAAGATCGCTACGAATGCGGCAAAGTCGATCAGGTTGCGGGTGGCCGGGGTATCGCCGCGGTAAACGTCGATGATGTAGCTGATGGACTCGAAGATGTAGAACGAGATCCCGATCGGCAACAGTACGTGGGTCAGGATGAACGGCGACAGACCGACCGAGGTCATCATCGCGTTGATGCTCTCCACGCCGAAGTTGGCGTACTTGAAGTAGCCCAGGATGCACAAGTCCACCGCGACGCCGAGCAGCAGCCAGCGCTGGGCCGGTTTGGTCCGGACACCAGCGGCGCCAACTTTCAGGCCGATCCAGTAGTTCCACAGCGTGACGGCTGCGAACAACGCAAGGAAGTCCACACGCCACCAGGCGTAGAACACGTAGCTGGCGATCAGCAGCAGCAAGTTGCGATAGCGTTGCCCGCTCAAGTAGTACAAGCCGAGAAAGATCGGCAAGAACAGAAACAGGAACACGTTGGATGAAAATACCATCCTGATCTCTCCATGTTTAACCAACAGTCAAGGGCCAACGGCCCCCCCAAACCCCCCACGAAAATCCGGGGGTGTATTACTCAATTCATGCCTGACACTGACCCTGTGGCGAGGGGGCTTGCCCCCGTTCGGCTGCGAAGCAGTCGTAAAACCGGTAAACGCGTTATGCCTGAGTCACCGCGCTGTCAGGTTTTGGGGGCGCTACGCACCCCAACGGGGGCAAGCCCCCTCGCCACAATGGATAGCGCTGAGCTTTAAGAGCCCTTGTTGCCTTTCTCGTTGGCCGGGTCGTAGACCTTGGTCAAGTCCCCGCCGAGGCGGAAAGACTTGAACGGCTGCATCTTGTGCTTGAGTTCCAGCACATTCGGCGCGCAGGTGTAGAGCGAGCAGAACGGTTCGAGCCAGGCGAATTTCGAGTCGATCTTGAGATCGGTCATGTCCTGGCCTTTACCGTTTTTCTTCTCGAATTGATCCGGGTCGTCCACGCCGGCCAGTACGCGATCACCCAGGCGTTTCAAGGCACCGTTGTTTTCCTGACGCAAATCCACACCGTTGGCCTGGGCGAAACTGGCGATCATCGCCAGCGGCGGCAGGGCATAGTTGTGGTAGGCGAGGGCGCGTTGCTGGCGCTTGAGTTCGTTAGGCAGGAAGCCTTGGGCATCGATCTGATTGGCGCCGACCTTGAATTCCTTCACGGCCCAGTCGAACAGGTCGCGGCGGTTGGTGGCGACCGACGTGGCCATCACCGACCAGGCGGCCCAATACGAGTGGTTGTTGGTCTGTTCGAGCGGCAGGTTGTCCCAATCGCTGACCACCTGATCGGCCATTTTGCTGAACCAGGCTTCAATCACCTGCGCTTGTTCCTGGTGGGTGGCCAGGGGATGCGAGTCAGAGAATTTCAGGCGGATATAGGACGACGCCATGCTGCCCAGCGCCCATTTGCGCATGGACTTGCCGGTGTGGTTGAAGTCCCTGGACATCAATGCATCGGCCTTGGCCCAGGCGGTCAACCAGTCGAGGGTGCATTCCAGTTGTTCCGGGCGACCGTCACGCATGAACTGCATCACTCGCTTGCTGGTGCCGCGCTCGATCTTGGTGATGTCGGCGGTGGTGTCGCGGAAGGCCTTTTCCGATTCCTCGTTCAGAGTCGAACGGGCCTTGTCGGAGCCTTCGTATTTGCTGCGAAACTGCAGGGCGCCGGTGTACGGCGTCGGCATTGCGTCGCAGCCTTCACTCTTGTCGCCGGTCTTGAATTTATCCACAGGCGCAAAATACCCTTGAGGCGGGCGCAGTGGTGCGGCGGCCTGAGTGGCGCCAGCGAACATCGCCAGAGCCAGCAGGGAAGGCGCGAGTAACTGTTTCAAAGTTCGGGTTTGCATGCAGTTCATAAGAGGTAGCCTCATTGCCCGGCTTGAGCAGTACGCTGCCCGGTGCCGGAGAACACGTTACGTTTGCAGATTTTCGCTTCGACTTTCTGCGGCGCGGCACCTGGTGTTTCAGGCCCCTGGACTTCAACGGCCAGCAGATTCTGCGAGGCCCAGTCTTCGTCCGTGCGCAACTCGAAGGCGAAACGCCCGTCGGTTTCGGAGGTTTCCGGTTTCTCGATCTTGATGTCCTCATGACGCCCATTCATGTACCAGAGGGTGGCATGCAAGGTTTTCACCGACGTATCGGCGAAGCGGATGTCGACCTGGTGGTCGCTGTTGCGCAGGTCCAGGTTCTTGCTGTTGACCAACAGTTCGTTTTTGCCCGGCTTCACCATGGCGCTGCTGCTCATCTGTGCATCCTTGCCTTCGCAACCGTTGTCGAGCAGCGCCATCATCTGGCGGTAGATGGTTTCCTGGTCGAGGCGATAAAGCGGCGAGAATTCCCAGATGAGAATTTTCGGAGGCTTGGTCTGGAACTCCTGGCTGCCCAGGTACTGCAGCATCGAACCTTCCAGGCCACCGCCGGGGAATGCCACGTTGAGGATGTCGGCGCCGATGGCCTCTTCGAGGAAACCGGCGAAGTTGTAGTTCTTGCCACTGTGGCTGGTGCCGACCAGGGTGATTTCCGGGTTGCCGGATTCACCGAACAGATCGCCATCCGCTGCTTCGCCCTTGGGCTCGGTGGTGAACTGATCCATGTACTGGATCGCGTAGCTGGTGCCACAGAGTTGACCCGCCATGTTGTGTAACGTTCCGGTCTTGCCCATGCGACCCGACTTATGGGTCTCGAATTCACGCTTGGGAATGTCGGCGAAGGCCGGCAACTGCTTGACCTTCTCGGCGACGATCTTCGCGGTGCGCTGGGCGCCATACGGGGTCCAGTGCTGGTCGCCGCGGAAGTAGAAATCGTGGGCGGGCAGGGTGTCGGGCAGCGATTCGTTGGTCAGTGGTGACAGGTCGGGGACCACGTAGCCCATCTGCGCGAAGCGCCCGAGCATGGTCTTGTAGTTGGTCAGGGCCTTGTCGAAATCGTATTTGGCTTTTTCTTCCGGGTTCAGCTTGTTGCGGTTCACCAGGCCACGGGTCGGCTGGTAAACGATGACCAGCTCCACGCCTTTGCTCTTGAACGCATCGTGCAGTTGTTTCAGGCGTTTGTAGCCGGCGGGTGTGGTATCGAATTCGGTGCGCAGGTCTTCTTGGGTACGGAACAGCCAGTCGCCCTGGGCCTGCACCAGCGTGGTGAAGTTCTGCTGATAGCGGGTGGTGTAGTTCTTCGGGTCGTGGGCTGCCGGGCACAGGCTGCAGCACGGCTCGGCGCTGAAGCTCGGTGCCTTGGCGTCTTCGGCACGCACGCCAGTGCTGGCCGCGAGAATACCCGCGGTCAGGGCCGACAGGCTGAGTAATTTGATCAAGTGTGGGTGCATAAAATTATCCTCAGTCCCGCATTTCGGTCTGGCGTTCGACAGGGTCGATCAGCACGGCTTTCTGCTGGCGCACCAGCAGGTCGAGAATTTCATCCTGACGCTCGCCGAGAATTCCCGAGAAGCTGATGCCGCTGGTTTTGGTCGGTGCGAGCATCGACACGCGATACAACTCCACGCTCAGCGGCGAGTCGATCGACAGCGGTCCGCTGCCGTTGGCAGCCAGTTCACCACCGACCACGATCAGCGACACTTCGGCATCGAACGGGTCGAGCTTGATGTCCCGGTCGGTGTCGCTCAGGTCTTTGATGTGCCCGTAGACACCGGTCAGGCCGTTGGCCATCGAGACGTTTTCGTACAGGCGAATGTTCACGCTGTTACGAATACGGATGCCGTGGCGTCGGTTGCTGATCACCTGGTTGCCCCACAGCAGGTTGTCGGCACTCTCGTAGAGGGTGATGCCGTCGGTGTGGTTCTTGTAGATCTCGTTGTAGGCGATCAGGTTGTTCACGCTGTTACGGTCGATCACCAGGCCCGACAGGTGGTTGTCGTAGCTGCGGTTGTTGAAGATGAAGCTGTCGTTGACCTCACGGGAAATAATGATCCCGTGCTTCTTCTTGGTTCCGTACACCGTGTTGTCGGCGATGATCAGGCCGTGGGAACGGTCATGGGGGTCGATGCCGTAGACGATGTTGTCTTTGTAGGTGTTGCCCTTGACCACGAAGTCGCGGGTTTCGTAGCAGTAGAAGCCGTACCACATGTCCGAGAACTCGGAGCCGACGATCCAGCCGGTCGGTTCAGGGCGCTTGAGCACCTTGGCCATGTTCGGCGTGTACTGGGAAATACTCACGCCGTAGGACTTACTGTTGGCGTAACCGAAACTGGCGATCTTGCTGTTGGCGATGTAGGTCTCGGTGCCGCCCCAGGACAACAGGAACGGCCGGAATTCCTTGGGCGACGAGAAGGCCGCCGGACCGTTGGCCTTCTCGCTCCAGCCGGTGATCTTGGTATCACGCACAAACAGCTGACCATCGTTGACCAGGAATGAGCCGGCCTCTTGGGACAGGCGCAATTCCTGGGTCTGTTTGTCGATTTCCAGAATGCCGTGTCTGCCCACCACGATCGGCAACTTTGCCAGGAACACACCTGGCGACGTTTCGCTGAGGTACTGCTTGGGCAGCTTCTTGGTCAGGTCCTTGAGGTTCATGTAGCCGTCGTCGACGAAGATCGCCTGCGGGATGCCGTGCTGACGCACCACCCACTCGGCCATCTTGTTGTCGCCGCCGATGAAGTCCTTCAAGGCGTCTTCCTGCATCATCCGGCGTATGCTGATCTTGCCGGGCTTGGTGCGCACGATTTTCGCGGCAATGGCTTCGGCGGTGTAGCCAGAAGTGTCCGGCAGTTTCGGCTTGGCCAGGTCCAGCGGCGCAGTTGGCGCGCTGCTGACGGTGTAGGTCTTGGCCTGTTGCAGCCCCTTGGCTATGGTCGTCGATTTGCCCTGTTGCACAGACTTGGCCGGTTCGACGGTGGCGAAGGCGGCTGCGCTGGCCAGCAGCAGCGCGCCGGCCAGCAGGCTGATCGAGCCTTTCTTGGCGCTGTTCATGTCGGGCACTCCCTTCGCGGTTTGCATCAGAAGCGCCAGATCACGTCGATAAACGCACGGTGCATGTACGAGTCGACTTCTTTGCCATAGGCATCGCCGGGCTTGAACACACCGCCACGGAACCGCACCAGGGCCGAAGGCTCATCGATCGACTGGCTCAACGCTGCCGGCAACAGGCCTTGCTTGAAGTACTTGGTGACCACCAGGTCCATTTCCTGACCGAGGTCCTTGTTGCCATCTTCCAGCGGCAGGGAGGTGCTGGAGAGGATCGCGCCGGTCGCGTCGTCGGTGTTGTTTTCAACAGCGTTGATGCCGTTGTTGCCCACCGGCTTGTTGCCGTCCACACGCCAGAACTTGTGGTAGATCAGGCTGGCGTCGTATTCGTCGTTGAGCATCCAGGAGCCGAACAGCGTAGCGGTCTGCATGTTGTTCATTTCGCCACGGAAGGCTTCGCCGAAACGGTGAACCCGCGAGCGAGTACCGGTGTAGTTCGAGCGGTTGCTTTCCAGGCCGTTCTGTTGGTACTCGGCGCTGGCGCGGGCATAGGCTGCACCGACTTGCCACTGCGGATCGAGACGCAGACGAACACCCAGGTCGGTAGCCCAGCCGTTCAGGTCTTCACCACGCTTGGCTTCTGCCGGGCGAGTGCCGTCGGCATTCAACGGGTTGACCGTGTCACGGTCGCCGTTCATGCCGGTGATGCTGCCCCAGTAATTGACGGTGTTGGTGTTGCGCCAGTTGTAGGCATCACTGTCGGCGGTGAGGCCGAGCCAGCTGATGTCGCCGTTCTGTTTCTTGTCCAGGGTATCGCCAGCCACGCCCGGCTCCGGATAGTCGAGCTTGCCGTTATCGTGCGTGTGATGACCGCGAATGCCGACCCAGTTACCGGGTGTCCACTGATACGCCGCATCGGCGTAGGCGTGCAGGCGATCCTTGTCTTTGGGGGACAGTTCTTTCAGGTCGGTGCGATATTCGCTGAAGCGTTCGGCGATACCGACGTTGGCGCGCAACAGGGTGGTGTCGAAGGTCCAGTTCAGGGCTTCGATGTTGGTGTCGCGCCATTGGCCGTCGTCGTTTCGCAGGCGTTGGCGACCGAACTTGAGGATCTCGCCAGGGTAAGGCGTGAGGCCCTTGTAACCGACCCAGAACTCGCGCATCGCCAGGTAGTTTTTCCTGGTCTTGCGATCACCGCTGTCGGTGGTCTGGGTGCCGCTGTTGTCGGACTGTTGCAGGGTGTCGGTTTCGATGATGTCGGTGGACGTCACGGCCTGACCCATCGCGTAGGCGCTCCACGCGCCGCTTTCGCCATAGACCCAAGGGCGCAGGTCGAGGCCGACGCCGTTAACGTCGCCGCCACCGGCGGTGCCCAGGTCACTGTCGTTTTCGGACTGGCCGGTAACTTTGACTTCGAGACCGAAGTTCTTGTCTTCGGTCAGGGCCGCCAGGGTCGGGCACGACCACAGCAGGGCGAATGTCAGGCCAATACCGGCCTGCACGAATGGATTGAGTTTCATAGGGATTCCTCGCCGTCTTCTTCTTGCAAAGCGTGCAGTTCCAGCGTGTCCGGACTCACGGTGCTACGAATGGCTTGCTCTTGTTTGAGCAGGCGTTGGGCCTCGGCCAGCCGGTCAGGCGGCAGTTGCGCTTCGAGTGTTTGCGCAAGCTCAGTGGCTTGCGGGGTGTCTTGAGCCTTGGCCAATTGGCTGAAGACGTAAGCGTTGACCGGGTCGGGCCGGGTGCCCTTGCCTTGGGAGAACAGTTGGGCGATGGCGAAATCGGCGCTGTTCTGGCCGTTGCGCGCAGCGGTCAGCAGGTGATCCAGGGCTTTCTGCGGATAGACCTTGCCCAGGTAACCGCGACGGTAAATCTGGCCGAGGTAGTAATCGGCGGCGACTTCCCGGCCGAGGGCTTTCTTGAAGTGCTCTTCGGCGACCTTGGCGTCGGCCGGCACCATCTTGCCTTCGTAGTAGAGCTTGCCCAGCAACAGTTCGGCGCGCGGCTGGTCGGCGGCGCGGCCGTTGTCCAGGTACTTCATCATCGTGTCGACGTCGCCCAGTTCAGGGAAGTCGTAGAGCAATTGCGCCAGGCTGACCCAGGACGCCGGGTAGCCCGGGGCGATGCCTTCGAGCAGCGACTGAGCGGTTTTTTCGTCGGTCTTGCCCAGGCTCGCATCGCCCAGCACGCGGGCCACGCTGTCGACCCGTTGCGCGGAGACGGTGCCACGGCTGTGAGCGGCCTGCATCTGCTTGATCAGCTCGGCCTGTTGCTCGGGCTGGCCACGTTTCTGATAGACCGTGGCCAGTTCGACGTAGCAGATGTCGGTGGTGTTCAACGCCGCTTTGCAGATCTTTTCCACGTCATTCAGGTGTTGGTCGTAAGTGCCCTGGGTGCGATAGAGCAGCACCTGGGCCAGACCTGCTTCCGGTTTGCCTTCGGCGCGCCATTGGCTGATCTGCTGCTGTGCGTTGACGTTGGGGAAGCTGTGCGGGAATTGCAGATACAGCATCGCCAACGGGATCAGGGTGTTGCCTTCGCCATTGGTCGCGGCTTTCTTCAACAGTGCCTCGGCTTCGTGGTGTTCGGCTTCGGTGGCGCCAGGTTTGGCCACCAGCAGGCGACCCAGACGAGCCTGAGCCCGCGGCGAGACGCTGGCTGCGGCGCGGTAAGTCGCCTCGGCCTTTTTGATCTGCGCCGGGTCGCGGCTGTCGACCTGAATGTCGGCCAGCCCAACCTGGGCTTCGCTGTAGCCCAGGTCGGCCAGTTGCTGATAGTTCTGCGCCGCCAGCGTGGTATCACCGCGCTTGAGGGCTTCATTGGCCAGGCGCTGGTCGGGCAGGCCGGCGCAACCGGCCAGGCTTACGGCCAGTGCAACTGCACACAGTGATCCTATGTGGGTGCGCGGTGTTCTGAGGATTTGTGGAGTCGTCACGGGCATGTCCTCTGTTTAAAGACCGGCGGCCATGGCTTTGTTGATCAGCCAGTTCAGGTTCGGGCCACGGGTGCTGTTCACTTCCGCCGGGCGACCGGCGAGTGCGCTGTCCAGCGGCTCGTCAGGTTTGATCTGCACGCGGATATCGGATGACAGGTCTTCGCTTTTCAGGCTGGTGCTGCTGACGATCTTGCCGGTACGGGTCTGGTCTTCGCCGGCGATCTGGAAGCTGACCGTGGTGCCTGGGCGCACGTCGCCGAACTGGCGATAGGAGAAGCGTGCTTCAACGTTGGCTTCGGTATTGCGTGGCACCAGTTGGAAGATCACGTCACCTTTGTTGGCGTATTGACCGTTAGCCACCAGTTGCTGGGCCACGGTGCAATCGCACGGAGAGGTCAGGGTGCCGGTCATTTGCTTGCCGAAGAGCTCTTCAACCTTGGACGGTTGCAGTTGGTTTTCGTCCAGATGGCCTTTGAGTACGTCGAGCATGCTGGTGCTGAAGGTCGCCAGCGGGGCGCCTTTGGCGGCAACGCCGTCAGCCTTGATCAGGCTCTGCACGGTGCCGTCGCGCGGCATGGTGATGTTCATGCCTTGCACGCTGACCAGGCCAGCCTGGGCGTGGCTGACGAAGTACATGCCGTACACCGATTTGAAGATAAAACCGAACGCCACCAGGCCGACCACGAAGATACCGGCGCTGAAGGTCACCGCTTTCAGACGGCCGAGCGCGGTCATGCCATGACCGCCGTCCTTGACCTTGCGCGCCTTGGTGAAGTTGTCGCGTTGCAGGGTTGCGAGCATTTCACCCACGCTGACGATGTCACCGGCCAGGTGCGAAGTAATCAGGTGGCGCAGGGTGGAAATGTCCCGGGGTTCCAGGTTCTGGAACTGGCAACCTACGCGGCCGGTCTGGCGGTCGACGGAGCGGATCTGCAACTCCACGTCCATGGCCAGACCGAGGTTGTCGATGACGAATTGCAGGCGGGCCTTGTGCACATCGCCGACCTTCAGCGGCAACTGACCGGCGTTGAACGCCAGGCCGCCGGCGGAAAGGTCGATGACCCGGGCTTCGACCGGGGTCCGGTCAGGGCCGAAGAAACGCAGCTTGGCCGGAATTTTCACACGGGCGTGTTGGCGCTGGGCTTCGGATTCGTGCACTACGTTGCTGTTGACGGCGATATTCATATGGGCGATTTCCTAGTTAATTCAGGCGAGTTCGGTCAGACCATCATCAGCAGCACGGCGACAAAGATGCTGCCGGCGGAGAAGGTCATGGTCCGAGACGACCAGGTGTTGAACCAACGTTGAAAGCTGGCGAGATCACGGGTCAGAGAAGTGGGCTGGCGAGTCCAGGATTGTTGATCGAGGCGGAAGAACACGTAGATCTTCACCAGCGCGCCGACGATCTGGTTGTAATAGAGAATGGCCGGGTATGCCGGGCCGATCCGGTGACCGGAACAGGACAGCAACAGGGTCAGGATCAGGCGGGTGATGCCGATCCACAGCAGGTAAACCAGGATGAACGCGGTGCCGTACTTGAAGGTGGCGATGAGCGCCACCGTCAGGCCCAGCAGGGACGTCCACATCGACACGCGCTGATCGAACAGCACCACTGACGTGAACAGGCCGAGGCGTTTCATCCCCAGGCCCAGGGCGCGGGAGTTCTGCCGCAGGTTGTTGCCGTACCAACGGAACATCAGTTTGCGACTGGCCTTGATGAAGCTCTTTTCCGGCGGGTGTTCCACGGTATGGATCGCGGCGTCGGGCACATAGAACGTGTCGTAACCCAGGCGCATCAGGCTGAACCAGCTCGACTTGTCGTCACCGGTCAGGAACTTGAAGCGGCCCAGGCGCCAGTGTTGCAGCGAGTCGCTTTCCACGTCGGCGATGAAGTCCGGGTTGGTGACCACGGTGGCGCGGAACACCGACATCCGGCCAGTCATGGTCAGCACGCGCTTGGACAGGGCCATGGAGCACATGTTGATGTGGCGCTGGGCGAATCGCAGTTTGTGCCATTCGCTCATGATGTAGCCGCCGCGCACTTCGCAGAACTCGTTGGTGGTCAGGCCGCCGACATTGCCGAACAGCTGGAACCACGGCACGGTCTTGAGCACGACGCCTTCGGCCAGCACGGTGTCGCCATCGATCACGGCAACCACGGCACGGTCGTCCGGCAGGTGGCGGGAGATGGCGCGGAAACCATAGGCCAGCCCATCGCGCTTGCCGGTGCCGGGAATGCGCACGAAGTCGAGCTTGACCCGTGTCGGTGGGTTCATGCGTTTCCAGAGGCTCTTGACCAGCAGCTCATCGGACATTTCGACGATGGAGCACACCACGGTAGTCGGCAGGCCGCAGTCGATGGCCTCGCGGATCACCGAGCTGTAGACCTGCGCGGTGGTCAGCGCGTCGATACGGAAGCTGGTGACCATCAGGAACACGTGGGACGGGTCTGCCTCTTTGCCCAGCTTGCGCACTTTGCGCCGCAGGTGCGGGTAGACCACGTACAGAAACAGCATGCCGCGCAAAAAGTGCGTGGCACCCATCGAGTAGCGCCAGATACCGACGATACCGATCAGGAAGATGAAGTCCTTCGACTCGGAGTCGAACGTGGACGGAGGCAACGCCAGGGCGATGCCCATTAATAAACTTAGGTAAAACAGCCAACCGGCGGCCTGAAGTAGGCCGTGCTTTAGCCTGTGCATAATCTGCATCCGTCTCGATCTCGGGCGGAGCCCGATTGGGTTAAGGCAGGCTTGTGAAAACTGGCGCCACCCGGTTTGGATAACGCCAGAATCCCTGTAGGAGCTGGCGAAGCCTGCGATCTTTTGATCTTTCGCTTGGGATTCAAGTGAGCTGGGAAAGATCGCAGCCTCGTTTCACTCGACAGCTCCTACAGGCGTGTTACCAGCAGATACCTTCGGTGCGCTTGCTGACGCTGGTGGCTTGAGACATGAAGCCGACCAGGTCGACCACTTGCTTGCCGTGCGGTGCTTCCAGTGCCAGGGCGCGGAATTTCTCATCACGGTTGCCGAGGATGATCACGTCGGAGTTGTTGATCACTTCCTCGAAGTTCGAGTTGAGCAAGGACGAGACGTGAGGGATCTTCGACTCGATGTAATCCTTGTTCGCACCGTGGACACGGGCGTACTCGACGTTGCTGTCGTAGATGCTCAGGTCGTAGCCCTTGCCGATCAGCATTTCCGCCAGATCGACCAGCGGGCTTTCGCGCAGGTCGTCGGTGCCGGCCTTGAAGCTCAGGCCCAGCAGGGCGACTTTGCGTTTGTCGTGGCTGGAGACGATGTCGAACGCGTTCTGCACCTGGGACTCGTTACTGCGCATCAGCGAGTTGAGCAGTGGTGCTTCGACGTCCAGGGAACCGGCGCGGTAGGTCAGGGCGCGCACATCTTTCGGCAGGCAGGAGCCGCCGAATGCGAAGCCAGGACGCATGTAGTACTGGGACAGGTTCAGTGTCTTGTCCTGGCAGACCACTTCCATCACTTCACGACCATCGACGCCGACAGCCTTGGCGATGTTGCCGATCTCGTTGGCGAAGGTCACCTTGGTGGCGTGCCACACGTTGCAGGTGTACTTGATCATCTCGGCAACGGCGATGTCCTTGCGGATGATCGGTGCGTCGAGTTCTTCGTACAGCGATTGCAGAACGTCGCCCGAAGCCTTGTCGAACTCGCCGATGACGGTCATTGGCGGCTGGTCGTAGTCGGCGATCGCGGTGCTTTCACGCAGGAACTCAGGGTTCACGGCAACGCCGAAGTCGACGCCTGCTTTCTTGCCGGAGCAGTCTTCGAGAATCGGGATGACCACGTTTGCCACGGTGCCCGGCAACACAGTGCTGCGCACGACGATGGTGTGGCGGGTGGTTTTGTCACGCAGAACAAAACCGATTTCGCGGCACACGGCCTCGATGTAGTTCAGTTCCAGGTCGCCGTTCTTTTTGCTCGGCGTGCCGACGCAGATCATCGACAGGTCGGTGTCGCGAATCGCCTCGGCGAAGTTGGTCGTGCCGCGCAGGCGGCCAGTCTCGATGCCCTGTTTCAGAAGTTCGCCCAGGCCAGGTTCAACGATCGGCGAACGACCGGCGTTGATCATATCGATCTTGTCTTTGGCAACATCGACGCCAACGACGTCATGGCCCCGTGCAGACAGGCAACCGGCACAGACTGCACCGACGTAACCCAAACCAAATATGCTGATGCGCATCGCATTTACCTCTCAGTTAATCAAGACTGTGTTCAACAAGCCATTACATGGCCGGAGTTAATGGTGTTCAGCGGTCATAATGCACTCGCAAGTGCGGCCTTAAAGGCGTCACAATGCCGGGTGCAGGCATACTAAGTTCCGAGTGTCTAAATAAGTGCACTCAAGAAGTGCGCAACCAGGCCTTATTGTTATGACGTGCCCTGTTATGCAGCCGACCCTCTAATCAGAGGACGTTCGTGCAAAGGTCTTGCGCGCTCAATGCCAGGCCAGAAGCCCGTAAATCAAGCGGTTGGGTGCTCGGGTGAGCACGTTTATAGGGGCGCAGCCGTGGCCTTGTAGGGGATATTAATGATGCGTTATCTCCTGTCCTTCATGTGTTGCCCAAACAAGTGATCCATAAGTTCAAGTTAATATGACAACTTCGCTATCGGGACCGCTTCTCTGTGTAAGTTATCTCGTACGTTCGCCGAGAGAATCGTTACGGGTGGTATGAGCGACGCATTTGGACATAGTTCCAGTCCACCCATCGCGATTTCTGGAATTTCTTGAAATATTGAAAAAGATGGCACTGCTTTCATATTGATAGCACTTGCCGTTTCGCCCTTTATATATAGGGTGATTATTGCCTTGGGTACTTTTTTGCCACTACTCACAAAAATTTTCAGTGCCACTACTGAAAAAAATCAGCAAAGTCGAGTGAAACAAAAGTTAGAAAATCGAGTGCTTGTTTTTTGGCGCCAATAAGTCGGCGAAAAGGGCGGGGATTGTTCGAGGATCGAAGGGGTAGCGCACGACGAAGTTGTTGGTGTCGTGCGCGAATTGAGTGCGGGTCTGGTTACTCCGGTGCGTGATCGCGCAGGAACACCAGATTGTCCGGTTTAGACTGTTCGCTGCTGTAGCGATAACCCTGAACATCGAACTGCTGGAGGGCGACCGGGTCATTGATGCGTTCTTCGATGACGAAGCGGCTCATCATCCCGCGGGCCTTTTTCGCGTAGAAGCTGATGATTTTGTACTGGCCGTTCTTCAAATCCTTGAACTCGGTATTGATGATGCGCGCGTTCAAGGCGCTGCGTTTGACCGCCGAGAAGTATTCGTTGGAGGCCAGGTTCAGCAGCACATCGTCGCCCTGATCGGCCAGCGCTTCGTTCAGCCATTCGCTGATCCGCGTGCCCCAGAAGGCATACAGATCCTTGCCACGGGCATTGGCCAGCTTGGTGCCCATCTCCAGCCGATAGGGCTGCATCAGGTCCAGAGGGCGAAGCAGGCCGTACAGGCCGGAGAGCATGCGCAAGTGCTGCTGGGCGTAATCGAAGTCGGCTTCGCTGAAGGTTTGTGCATTCAGGCCGGTGTACACGTCACCCTTGAATGCCAGCAAGGCCTGCTTGGCGTTGGCAGGGGTGAAGGCCGGGGTCCAGCTGCCGAAACGTGCGGCATTGAGGCCGCCAATCTTATCGGAGACGTGCATCAGCTCGCTGATCTGCGCCGGTGTCAGGTCGCGCAGTTGCAGGATCAGTTCCTGGGAGTGGTCGAGGTATTGCGGCTGAGTGAAGCGCTGGGTCGCCGGCGGTGTTTCGTAATCGAGGGTCTTGGCGGGGGAAATCACCATCAGCATGAAGTCGGCTCCTTTAATCGTGGGGGCGATTCTAGGGGGTTGTCTGTGTTGACTCCAGCTATGGGTGTCATAGGTGATCGGTGGTGTCGCCAGGTTTTGTGGCAGAAGAAGATCCTGTGGCGAGGGAGCTTGCTCCCGCTCGAGCGCGAAGCGGTCGCAATACAGGCGCATGGTTTTATCCAGAGAAAGTATTTGTCGGTTTGGGGCTGCTTCGCAGCCCAACGGGAGCAAGCTCCCTCGCCACAATGAGTTCGGCGCAGATGCGGGAATTTGAACGCTATCGGCTATAGTGCCGCGCGGGTTTTGTTATGGAGACATCCCATTGCGTATCGTTTTTCTATTCTTCGCCTCGCTGTTGAGTTTCGTCGCCCAGGCGGCGCCGGGCGATGTGGCGACGCTGGATCGCAGCACCTGGCCTGAGCGGCTCAGCAACCCGACCCTGTTCGACGTTGCCTCCCGGGCCGAAATCCTCATGTTCGCCCGCGTCCTGCTCGCCAGCGAATCGCTCGATGAAGCAAGCCTGGCTCAACGCCTGGGCCTGCGCACCGTCAATCTGGAGTCGGTCAACCAGCTGCGCCAGCGCATGTGGCAGCGGTTGCTGAGCAACTACAACTTCGCCCAGCAGAGTTGCGATCAGGATGCCTCTTTCTGTTTCCTCGTCGAGGACATGGATACCTTGCGTGAGCAAGCGGCCAAGTTTCAGATCAGCAACGACAGCTACTACATCAAGTGGGCCGAGCCGAGCCGGTTGTTCCACGCCCAGTATCTGGACGAGCAATTGCGCAAGGCCGCGCTGTTCCCGCAGACCAGCAGCGAAGTCGATCGTTTTGGCGACTATGAGCGCAATGGCGATGCCATGAATGATCGCCTGTTCCTGCTGACTTTCGACAGCGCTGCCAATGCCGTGCCGGATAACACTGCCTGGGTCACCGAGTACCTGCGCAAATCGAACATGAGCGCGACGTTCTTCGTCCTCGGCAAGGACATCCAGGCCCGTCTGGCTGAAGGTTCGGCGACCAGCCTGCAAGGGACCTATTCGCAGCAATGCGTTGGTGTGCAGGGTTGGGAGTTCCGTTCCCACAGCCACTGGCAAGACTGGCAGGACTCGGTGCGGCGCAGCGCCGAGCTGGTCAAGGGCAAGCTGCCGGAGAATTACGTGCCGCTGTTTCGTCCGCCCGATGGCCAGCGTCGGTCCGATGCTGAAGGCTTCTTCAGGTCTCAGGGTTTGCAGGTGGCACTGTGGGACATCGATGCCCAGGACGGCGCCGGCAAGCTCAAGGGCAGCCAGAGTGCGCAACGGGTGCTGACCCTGATGCTGCTGTGGCGGCACGGGGTGATCAACTTCAATGTGAAGCAGGACGCGCTGAAAACCGCGATGCCCTGGCTCATCACGCAAACGGCGCCAAGCGGGATCGGTTGGGAAAACTGTCAGGACGCGTTTCGCTGAAACGGGGAAAGCCCGTAAACATTGGGGCAGGGACGTTTTTGGAGGAGATTTCGATGCAGGCGGACTTCCGACTTTAGCGGGGTGCTGGCAGTCCGCCAAGTGCTATTGGTCATTCTGAAAAATAAACTTCAAAAAAACGTCAAAGTGCTTTTTTCTGTCATGTGTTTTGGAGTATTACGAAGACAGACCGCCGAAACCTGCAACACAGGTGGCGTCTTCCAAGACTCCGTTTGGGTTGCAATCACTTGAGTCTGAGCAGGTGATTTCGGTGGCCACTTCGAGGCGCAGCACTGTCATGGTATTGCGTCGACTGGCTCCCACAAAGGTGACCGAGTATGGATGATCACGGACGTAGCCCTTCCAACCAGCCAATCCTTTATGTACTCGATACCAACGTATTGATTCACGATCCAAACGCCCTGCTTAACTTCGAAGAACACCACGTCGCGATCCCGATGACCGTGCTTGAAGAGCTGGACAAGCTCAAGAGCGGGCCTCACAGCGTTGCAGCGGAATGCCGCCAGGCCATTCGGCTGATCGACAAGACCCTGGGCGATGCCAGCCCCGAAGACGTCGAACTCGGCGTTCCGATCCAGCGTGGCAAGGGCGGGCCCAAGGGCTTGCTGTCAATTCTGATGAGCAAGCGTGCCGAGCCGAACATCATTCTGCCCGAGCACCTGAACGACAACATCATCATCAACCAGCTGATCGACCTGCGCGCGCGTGATGCAAAACTGCCCGTGGTGCTGGTCACAAAAGACATCAACATGCGCCTCAAGGCCCGGGCTTGTGGGATCGCGGCCGAGGACTACAGTACCGACCAACTGGTCGACGACGTTTCGTTGCTGCCCAACGGTTACCACAACATGACCGGCTCCTTCTGGGACCGGGTGAGTAAAGTCGAAACCCGGCAGGATCATGGTCGCACCTGGCATCAGGTGCAGCTGATCGACAACCTGCCTGCCGTGCACGTTAACGAGTTCATCATCGACGAACAGGGCTTTGTCGGCTGGATCAAGGAAATCCAGGTCGACAAATTGTTGATCCTCGACCTGCATCAGGAGCCTCTGTTGCACCAGGAAGCCTGGGGCCTGAAACCGCGTGACATCTATCAAAGCCTGGCGCTGTACGCCTTGCTCGATCCGGACATTCATCTGGTGAACCTGTCCGGCGCGGCCGGTTCCGGTAAAACCATCCTGGCCCTGGCGGCGGCCATCGAGCAGACCATGGTCAGCAAACGCTACCGGCGCATCATTGCCACCCGCAGCGTGCAGGGGCTCGATCAGGAAATCGGTTTCCTGCCCGGCACCGAAGCGGAAAAGATGGAGCCTTGGCTGGGCGCCATCACCGACAACCTCGAAGCCTTGCACATGGATGACGAAAACACCCATGGCAGCGTCGACTACATCCTCAGCAAAGTGCCGTTGCAGTTCAAATCCCTCAACTACATTCGAGGCCGTAGCTTCCAGCAGAGCCTGATCCTGATCGATGAATGCCAGAACCTCACGCCGCACCAGATGAAAACCATCATCACCCGTGCTGGCGCCGGTTCCAAAGTGGTGTGCCTGGGCAACCTGGCGCAGATCGACACCCCTTACCTGTCCGCGACCAGCTCCGGGCTGACGTACCTGACCGAACGCTTCAAAGACTTCCCCAACGGTGTACACATCACCCTGCAAGGGGTGCCACGTTCGATTCTGGCCGAATACGCCGAATCGCATCTGTAACCTTGAACCACAAAAACGGGGCGACCTCACGGGTCGCCCCGTTTTTTGTGTCTCGCATTTCCTCTGTAGAAGCGAGGCATGTCGATCGGATAATCGTGCGTGCGGAAAATTGACCCGCAGGTTTACAATCGATGCTCCTGATCAGGAGTAACGCTGTGCTGACTCATCTCGATTCCCAAGGTCGCGCCCATATGGTCGACGTCACCGAAAAAGCCGTGACGTTCCGCGAAGCGACGGCCCAAGCGCTGGTGCGCATGCTGCCCGAAACCCTGCAGTTGATCGTCAGCGGCGGTCATCCCAAGGGTGATGTGTTCGCCGTGGCGCGGATCGCCGGCATCCAGGCGGCGAAGAAAACCAGCGATCTGATTCCTCTGTGCCATCCGTTGATGCTCACCGGCGTCAAGGTCGAACTCAGTGCCGAAGGCGACGACACCGTGCGCATCGTGGCGCGCTGCAAGTTGTCCGGGCAGACCGGCGTCGAGATGGAAGCGCTGACCGCCGCCAGTGTCGCGGCGTTGACCATCTATGACATGTGCAAGGCCGTGGACCGCGGCATGACCATCGAGAGCGTGCGCCTGTTGGAGAAACTCGGTGGCAAGAGCGGTCATTACCAGGCGGATCAGTCATGAAGGTTACCGTGAAGTTTTTTGCCCGTTACCGTGAGGCGCTCGGCGTGGATTCGGTGAAGGTTGAAGGTGATTTCGCCACGGTCGACGATGTGCGTGCGCTGCTGGCCCAACGTGAAGGCGCCGAGGTGTTGAGCGAGCAGAACCTGATGTGCGCCCGCAATGAAGACCTTTGCCAGCTCGATGAACCGGTCGGCGATGGCGATGAAGTGGCTTTCTTTCCAACCGTGACCGGGGGCTGAGCCATGGCGATTCGTGTGCAGCCCACGCCGTTCGATCCGGGCGCTGAAGTCAACGCCATGCACGCGGCCAATGTGGGCGTCGGTGCGGTGGTGAGTTTTGTCGGCTACGTACGCGACTTCAATGACGGCCTCGACGTCGCCGGGATGTTTCTGGAGCACTACCCGGGCATGACCGAAAAAGCCCTGGGCAAGATTGCCGCGGAGGCCGAGCAGCGCTGGCCGCTGTTGAAGCTGGAAGTGCTGCATCGCATCGGCGCACTGGAGCCGGGCGAGCCGATCGTCTTCGTCGGTGCCGCCAGCGCCCACCGTCAGGCAGCGTTCGATGCCTGCGCCTTTGTCATGGACTACCTGAAAACCCGCGCGCCATTCTGGAAGAAAGAAAACACCAGTGATGGCGCGCGCTGGGTTGAAGGGCGCGACAGCGATCATGCGGCGGCGGATCGCTGGAAGCAGTAATTCCTCCAGTGCTTTCGAATACACCTTCGCGGTCCGACTTGTCCGCGAAGAGGCCTTCTGCATCACCCAAAAATCCACTGATTCCCCTCCCGACCAGAGGCTGGAAGATCTGTATGCGCCCGATTGACGGTTAATACATAAAAGTCCAGTATGGATTTATAAGTACAAAAAAGGCGTTCCCTGTTTCAGCTCTTTCTTCTGTCTTGCCAAACCAACAACAACCCGCGAGAGAACGAACATGAAGAAATTCCCCCTCATCACCGGTCTGGCCCTGAGCCTGTTGGCGTGCAGTAGCGTGTTCGCTGCCGAGAAAAGCCTGCGCATCGGTATTGAAGCGGCCTATCCGCCGTTCGCATCGAAAACCGACAAAGGTGAAATTGTCGGTTTCGACTACGACATCGGCAACGCCCTGTGCGCGCAGATGAAGGTCAAGTGTGTATGGGTCGAAGGCGAATTCGACGGTCTGATTCCTTCCCTCAAAGTGAAGAAAATCGACATGGCGCTGTCGTCCATGACCATCAATGAAGACCGTAAGAAGTCGGTGGATTTCACCCACAAGTACTACTTCACCTCATCGCGACTGGTGATGAAGGAAGGCGCGGCGGTCGATGACCAGTACGCCAGCCTCAAGGGCAAGACAGTCGGCGTTCAACGCGCAACCACTACCGACCGTTACGCCACCGAGGTTTTCGAACCGAAGGGCATCAACGTCAAGCGTTACGGCAACAACGAAGAAATCTACATGGACCTGGCGGCAGGTCGCCTCGATGCCATTTTTGCCGACACCATTCCATTGAGTGATTTCCTGTCCATGCCGCGCGGCAAGGGTTACGCCTTTGTCGGGCCGGAACTCAAGGATCCGAAATACGTGGGTGAGGGCGCCGGGATTGCCGTGCGCAAGGGCAACACCGAGTTGGTCAGTGAACTGAACGCGGCCATCGACGGCATTCGCGCCAATGGCGAATACCAGAAGATTTCGGAGAAGTACTTCAAGTCCGACATCTACGGCGATTGATCGGAAAAAGATCGCAGCCTTCGGCAGCTCCTAAAGAGGACCACATTTCTCTGTAGGAGCTGGCGCAGCCTGCGATCTTTTGATTTTCAGCCCTTCAATTCCTTCAAATGCTTGTACACCGTCGCCCGGCCCATGTTCAGCACATTGGCCACGTAGTTGGAGGCGCTTTTGCCTTTGAAGGCGCCTTCGGCGTGCAGCGCCAGCACCAGTTCGCGTTTGTGGTCGCGGGTCAGCACATTCAGGCTCAACTGGCGCTCGCGCAGCCAGGCATGCAGAAAAGTGTTGATCCGTTCCTGCCAGTCATCGCGAAACAGTGAGTCCGGTTGCGGAATCAGCTTGGTCGGCGACAGGAACAAATCCAGTGCCGCCTTCGCGTTCTCGAACAACGAGATATTCAGATTGATGCACAGCACTGCCAGCGGTTGCCCTTCGCTGTCGCGCAGCACGCTGCTGAGGCTGCGAATCTTCTGGCCGTCCCAGTTGAGCTTTTCGTACGGCCCGATATTTCGTTCACTGACCTCTTCGCTGAGCATGTCCTCCAGCGACGAGTCGTCTCCAATTTCCCGTTTGGACAGGTTGTTGGCGATGTAGTCGACCTTTTGTGTGCGCAGGTCGTGCAGCACCACCTCGGCGTGAGGGAAGAACAACGTGGCGATGGCATCGGCAATCGCGCGGAAGTTGTCCATGGACACATTGTCCAGGGCCGAGTTTTTTTCGGGTGCGTTCATACAGTGGAGCTCCAGGCCAGCGTCAGTGCCCCTTTAAAAAGGGGCACTGGAAGTTTGCCGCAATCGTGTGGGCACGTCACCTGAGGATCAGGATCAACCCAGGCGGGCGGGGGAGAGCATCGCGGCGTCCAGACCGAAACGGGTGAGCTGTTCGGGCAAGGCTTCGCCGCGTACCAGTGCAGCACTGGCCTGGCCCATGGCCGGTGACGTCTGGATGCCGTAGCCGCCTTGTCCCGCCACCCAGAACAGGCCCGGTACGTGTTGATCGAAGCCGGACAGCAAATCCCCGTCGTGCACGAAACTGCGCAAGCCGGCCCAGGTGCGGGTCGGGCGGCGGATGGTCAGGGTGGTGGCCTCTTCGATCTGGTAGATGCCCATGGCGATGTCCAGTTCTTCGGGCTGCACGTCGTGCGGTTCCACCGGGTCGGCGTTGGCCGGTGAGCCGAGGAACATGCCGGCGTCGGGTTTCATGTAGAACGATTCATCGAGGCTGACCAGCATTGGCCAGTCATGGCTATCAAGGCCCTCGGGGCCGGCGAAGATAAAGGCTGCCCGGCGCTTGGGTTGCAGGCCCAGAGGTCGTGCACCGGCCAGCTCGCCAACCTTGTCGGCCCAGGCGCCGGCGGCGTTGATGATGATCGGGGCGCTGAAGGTCTGAGTGGCGGTTTGAACCTGCCATAGCCCTTCGGTATCCCGGGCCAGGCTCAGCACTTCACTGTCGGTATGCACCTCGCCTTTATTGCGCCGGATACCGCGCAGATAGCCTTGGTGCAGGGCATCGGTATCGATGTCGCTGGCGGTTGGGTCGTAGATCGCGCCATGGACTTTTTCCCGACGCAGGATCGGCAGACGCGTACAGGCTTCGTCGGCGCTGAGCAGTTGCATCTCCGGCACGGTGGCTTTGGCGCTCAGGTATTGATTGTTCAGCTCGGCCGGATCGCCCGTGAAGTCGACGGTCATCTCACCGCGCGGGGTCAGCAGCGGGTGTTCGCAGAAACCGGGCGGTGGTGCATCGAAGAAATCGCGGCTGGCCAGGGTCAATGCCCGAACCTGGGGCGTGCCGTAGGCGGCGGTATAGAGCGCCGCCGAGCGTCCGGTGGAGTGATAGGCCGGATGGGATTCGCGCTCGAGCACAATCACCCGTCCGTGCTGCGACAGCCAGAAACCGGTGGAAGCACCGGCAATCCCGCCGCCGATAATGATGAAATCTGCCTGGCTCATGAACGTCTCCTGATGGGGCGTAAATGCCGAAATTGTTGGGGATCCCTGTGGGAGCGGGTGTTAGCCCAGTAGGCGGTAAATGGCATTGGCCAGTGCGATGTCTTCCAGGCCCAGGCCGATGGAGCGGAAAAACACAGGTCGGTCGTAGTCCGGGCGCTGCACTTTTCCGCTGAGCAAGTCGGGCAGGTCGCCGACTATCGAGCGCTTGTCCCAGCCATGCTGTTCACCGGCGATCAGCATTTCGCCGGCCGAGCCCGGGGTGGTCTGGCGATAGTCGCAGAATACCTGCATGTCATTGAGGCTCTGCGGCGGCACTTCATGGGCACGCGGAGCATTGGTGCTGATGGACGTGATCAGTGCCGGTTTGCTCAACATGGACGGGTCGATCACCGGGCCGGCGGACGAAGTGCAAAGCATGATTACGTCAGCGTCTTGTATCGCGTTGTCGCAACTGTCGGCGAGGGTCAGCCGTGGATCGAGGCTTTCGAGTTGCGCCAGCGTTTCGGCGTTCTTGCCGCGCAAGCTCGGTGAATACAGGCTGATGCTTTGCCAGTCTCGCAGGTTCTTCACATAGTGCAGGTGCGCCTGGGCCACTTTGCCGCTGCCGATGATCGCCAGGCATTGGGCCTTCAGCGGTGCGAGGGCATCGACCGCCACTGCTGTCGTCGCCGCGGTGCGGGCCGTGGTCAGTTCACCGGCATCGCAGAGCAGCAGCGGCTGGCCGGTCTGCATCGACATCAACAGCGTCCAGGCGGTCACCAATGGGCCTTGCTCACGCACGATGTAGGGCGATGTCTTGACGCCATACACGCCGTCTTCGGCCAGCACGCCCAGGTAGTTGATGAAGTCCCCGGCACCTTTCGGGAATTCCACCAACTGCTGGGCCGGTTGCACGGCTTGCCCGGCGGCCAGGTCGCGGAACAGCTTGCGCAGGATCTGCGGCACGTCGACTTGCGCCAACAGTTCGCGGGCCTGGGGTTGGGTGATCACGTAAGGCGTGCTGGGCATGGTCGACTCCGGGTGCTGAAAGTGAACTAATTTGTCCATTATGGACTTTTAGTTGTCTCGAGCAAGCTCCTGTTGAAAAAACCGGACGAAAAAAAAAGCGCAGTCCGTCTCCGGCTGCGCCTTTTATTCTGCGACCCGTGTTATGGGCGCTTGCGCTCAACCGCCCGCAGCAGATGCGTCGGTGGCGTTTCACAACTGATCTTGCGACCCAGCAGCGCCTCGATGGACGGTAGCTGGTAGGAGTCGTCTTCACCGGCAAAGCTGATGGACACACCATCGGCGCCGGCACGGCCAGTACGACCGATGCGGTGCACGTAGTCGTCCGGGACTTCCGGCAGGGTGAAGTTGATCACGTGGCTGATGCCGTCGATGTGAATGCCGCGACCGGCCACATCGGTGGCGACCAAAACCCGGATCTTGCCTTCGCGGAAACCTTCCAGGGTCTTGATGCGCTTGTGCTGCGGCACATCGCCGGACAGTTGCGCGGCGTTGACGCCATCGCGCACCAGGCGTTCTTCGATGCGCCGCACTTCGTCCTTGCGGTTGGCGAAGACCATCACCCGTTCCCAGCCGTTATCGTTGACCAGGTTATAGAGCAGTTTGTACTTGTCGGCGCCGGCCACCGCGTAGATGTGTTGCTCGACGTTTTCGCTGGCCACGTTCTGCGCTTCGATCTCGACGATCGACGGGTCGGTGGTCCATTGCTTGGCCAGGTTCATCACGTCGTCGGTGAAGGTCGCGGAGAACAGCAGAGTCTGACGTTCGTTCTTCGGTGGAGTCTGGCGAATGATCTGACGCACCTGCGGGATGAAACCCATGTCGAGCATCCGGTCGGCTTCGTCCAGCACCATGACTTCGACCATGTCCAGGTGCACGTCGCCGCGCTGGTTGAAGTCGAGCAAGCGGCCCGGAGTGGCCACGAGGATGTCGCAGTGACGGGCTTCGAGGTGCTTGAGCTGCTTGTCGAAGTCCATGCCGCCGACAAACGTCATGACGTTGAGGCCGGTGTACTTGGTCAGGTCGGCCGCGTCCTTGGCGATTTGCACTACCAGTTCCCGGGTCGGGGCGATGATCAGTGCTCGCGGTTCACCCATGTAGCGTTCTTTGGGCGGCGGGGTTTGCAGCAGCTGCGTGATGATCGAAATCAGGAACGCGGCGGTTTTGCCGGTACCGGTCTGGGCACGACCGATGGCGTCTTTGCCCGCGAGGGTGAAGCCAAGCACCTGCGCCTGGATCGGCGTGCAATAAGGAAAGCCCAGGTCCTGAATGGCGTGCATCAGCTCGGGGGCGAGTTTGAAATCGTGGAAGCGGGTTTTGCCTTCCTGGGGTTCGACGACGAAGTCTTCGAGTTTCCAGGGGATGACCGGCGCCTTTGGCTTCGGTTCGCGGCGTGGTTTTGCCGGTTTCGGGGCTTCGCTGCGCGGCTGTTCAGAGGCAATGGCCGGAGCAGAGGGGGCGGTCGGTGTGGTCACCGGCTCGTGTTTCGGTGCCGCTACGGTTGCGGTCCGGCCAGGCTGATTACCGTCGGTACGGTGGCTGGGGGTATGAGAAGGAGCGCTGGAGCCTGGCGCGAGCTGCTCAGCCTCGCTTTTACCGAACATTTTCTTGAGTGCTTTGAGCACGGTCATCTCATCAATTGGTTAAGGAATGTACGCCGGCCAGTGTAATGCAAGAATCGGGCGCGGCGTAGTGCGATGGATCAAAGGGTAGCTTTTAGCGCAAACGCTCGGCGAGCCAGACGCCGATGTCGCGAATTTCTTCGGGTAACACTTCGTGGCCCATTGGGTATTCCTGCCATGTCACGGTGACACCATGCTGCTTTAAATACTCGTAGGCGGTCCGGCCCATGGAGTTTTGCACGACGTCATCATACTGACCATGCAACGACAACACGGGAATGCGCTGCTGGCTGGCGGAAAGCTCCAGTTCATCGCTGAATGTCGGCGCATAAGTCGAGAGCGCAAGTACACCGCCCAACGGTCCCTGCCATTTCAGGAAGGCTGTGTGCAAAACCACGGCGCCGCCCTGGGAAAAACCGGCGAGAAAGATCCGCGAGGCGTCTATTCCGCCGGCCTTCTGCACTTCAATCAAATTCACGACCCGTTGCGCGGACTCCTCCAACTGCTCGCGGCTGATGGCGCGTGCCGGGCTCATGGCCAATATGTCGTACCAGCTTGGCATCTCGTAGCCACCATTAATGGTGACAGCGCGCGTCGGGGCCTGGGGCAAAACGAAACGGGTAGTGAGCAGGTTTTCCTGTAGCGCTTCAGCTACCGGCAAAAAATCGTAGCGGTCGGCACCCAGCCCATGCAGCCAGATTACGCAGGCGTCTGCGGGCTTGACGGGTTGAAGAATCAGGGGCTCGGTCATGTCTGCTCCATTGTTGTGCATGCGCGCTCATTAAGTGCAAGGTTGGAGTGCGCGATGGGTTGATCAGTTAAGAAGATGTCGCAAGGTTGAAAGTTTTGCTATTGACCTGTCGCTGAAACGCTTTAGCGAGCGGTCTGGTACGGGCTTTGCTATGGGGAACCCTGTGCAACCAATCTCGTGCCTGGCGGTAACACTATCAGTGTATGGCTAGTCGTGGGATAGCAAAGAATCCGGTGATGGATGTTCGCCAGTGGCCGCTACGGGCTTCGCGAACGTGAAAGGGCTACAGCCCGTTCGGCCGATTGGTGAGAAGTGAGTTATCCATGATGTGGATTTTCTCCTACTAGACTCATAGCGACGGTCCTTACGTCGGTTGACCCTAAAAAAAGCCAACAAGGGTCAGCAACGCCTCAAAAGGGTGCGACAGGGCTCAAGCTCCGACACAACAAGAGCAAAACTGGAGGTTTGAATGAAGATGTTGAAATCCACCCTGGCCGTCGTGACTGCAGCTGCAGTGCTCGGTGTCAGTGGGTTCGCTCAGGCGGGTGCAACCCTGGATGCAGTGCAGAAGAAAGGTTTTGTACAGTGCGGTGTGAGTGACGGTTTGCCGGGTTTCTCGGTTCCGGACTCTACCGGCAAGATCGTTGGCATCGATGCTGACTTCTGCCGCGCTGTAGCTGCTGCAGTGTTTGGTGATGCGACCAAGGTCAAATTCAGCCAGTTGAATGCCAAGGAGCGTTTCACTGCTCTGCAATCCGGCGAAATCGACATGCTGTCGCGCAACTCCACCATGACCAGTTCCCGTGACGCGGGCATGGGCCTGAAGTTTCCTGGCTTCATCACCTATTACGACGGCGTAGGCTTCCTGGCCAACAGCAAGCTGGGCGTGAAAAGTGCCAAGGAACTGGATGGCGCGACCATCTGTATTCAAGCCGGTACCACCACCGAGCTGAACGTGTCCGACTACTTCCGCGCCAACGGCCTGAAGTACACCCCGATCACCTTCGACACTTCCGATGAAAGCGCCAAGTCGCTGGAATCCGGTCGTTGCGACGTGCTGACCTCCGACAAGTCCCAGTTGTATGCACAGCGCAGCAAACTGGCCTCGCCGAAAGATTACATCGTTCTGCCTGAAACCATCTCCAAAGAGCCTTTGGGGCCGGTCGTGCGTAACGGCGACGATGAGTGGCTGGCAATCGTTCGTTGGGTTGGCTACGCGATGCTCAACGCCGAAGAAGCCGGTATCTCTTCGAAGAACGTCGAGGCAGAAGCCAAGTCGACCAAGAACCCGGACGTTGCTCGTCTGCTGGGCGCCGACGGTGAGTACGGCAAGGATCTGAAGCTGCCGAAAGACTGGGTGGTGAAAATCGTCAAGCAGGTCGGTAACTACGGCGAAGTCTTCGAGAGAAACCTCGGCAAGGGCACTCCGCTGGAAATCGATCGTGGCTTGAACGCCCTGTGGACCAACGGCGGCATTCAATACGCACCACCAGTGCGCTGATGGTTCTATCGCCCGGTGGGCCAACCACCGGGTGATGTTCTGTTCCATTATTTCCGGGGCACTTCATGCAAAATTCAATCGGCGCACCAAAGCAGAGGTTCAGCCTCAGCGATCCGCGAGTGCGTGCGTGGCTGTTTCAGATTATTACGGTTCTCGCCGTGGTCGGGATGGGTTGGTACCTGTTCGACAACACTCAAACCAACCTGCAACACCGGGGCATTACCTCCGGTTTTAGCTTTCTTGAGCGCAGCGCCGGTTTCGGCATCGCTCAGCACCTGATCGACTACACCGAATCGGACAGTTATGCCCGGGTGTTTGTCATCGGTCTGCTCAACACCTTGCTGGTGACGTTCATCGGCGTGATCCTGGCGACGATCCTCGGTTTCATCGTCGGTGTGGCACGACTCTCGAAGAACTGGATCATTGCCAAGATGGCGACGGTTTATGTCGAGGTCTTCCGTAACATTCCGCCGCTGCTGCAAATCCTGTTCTGGTACTTCGCGGTGTTTCTCACCATGCCAGGGCCGCGCAATAGCCATAACTTCGGCGACACCTTCTTCGTCAGCAGCCGCGGCCTGAACATGCCGGCAGCGTTGATAGCGAACGGTTTCTGGCCGTTTGTGGCGAGCATCGTCGTGGCCATTGTCGCGATCGTGCTGATGTGCCGCTGGGCCAACAAGCGTTTCGAAGAGACCGGCGTACCGTTCCACAAATTCTGGGTAGGCCTGGCGATGTTCCTGGTGATCCCTGCGTTGTGCGCATTGATCTTCGGCGCGCCGCTGCATTGGGAAATGCCACAGCTGCAAGGTTTCAACTTTGTAGGCGGCTGGGTGCTGATCCCTGAACTGCTGGCACTGACCCTGGCCCTGACGGTGTACACCGCGGCGTTCATCGCCGAAATCGTGCGTTCGGGCATCAAGTCGGTCAGCCACGGCCAGACCGAAGCGGCTCACTCGCTGGGGCTGCGCAACGGTCCGACCCTGCGCAAGGTGATCATCCCGCAAGCCCTGCGTGTGATCATTCCGCCGCTGACCAGCCAATACCTGAACCTGGCGAAAAACTCCTCGCTGGCGGCCGGTATCGGTTATCCGGAGATGGTGTCGTTGTTTGCCGGTACGGTGCTGAACCAGACCGGACAGGCGATCGAAGTCATTGCCATCACCATGAGCGTGTACCTGGCGATCAGTATCAGCATTTCCCTGCTGATGAACTGGTACAACAAGCGCATTGCGCTGATCGAGCGGTAAGGAAGAGCGCATGACGACTCATACTTTCAAACCCGACATGCCTCCACCGAGCAGCAGCATCGGTGTCGTGGCGTGGATGCGGGCGCACATGTTTTCCAGCTGGATCAACACCCTGCTGACGTTGTTCGCGTTCTATCTGATTTACCTGATAGTTCCGCCTCTCGTGAGCTGGGCGATTCTCGACGCCAATTGGGTCGGCACCACCCGTGCCGATTGCACCAAGGCCGGCGCTTGCTGGGTGTTCATCGAGCAGCGCTTCGGCCAGTTCATGTATGGCTACTACCCGGTGGACTTGCGCTGGCGCGTGGACCTGACCGTGTGGCTGGCAGTCATCGGCGTGGCGCCGTTGTTCATCGCACGTGTTCCGCACAAGGCAATCTACGGCCTGAGCTTTCTGGTGCTCTATCCGATCATTGCCTACCTCCTGCTGCACGGTGGTGTATTCGGTCTGAGCCAGGTGGCGACCAGCCAGTGGGGCGGCCTGATGCTGACCCTGGTGATCGCTACCGTTGGTATCGTCGGCGCACTGCCGCTGGGTATCGTGCTGGCCCTGGGCCGTCGTTCGAACATGCCGGCGATTCGGGTGGTCTGCGTGACCTTCATCGAGTTCTGGCGCGGTGTGCCGTTGATCACGGTGCTGTTCATGTCGTCGGTGATGTTGCCGTTGTTCCTGCCCGAAGGCATGAACTTCGACAAATTGCTGCGGGCGTTGATCGGCGTGATCCTGTTCCAGTCGGCCTACATCGCCGAGGTGGTGCGTGGCGGTCTGCAAGCGATCCCTAAAGGTCAGTACGAAGCGGCTGCGGCGATGGGCCTCGGTTACTGGCGCAGCATGGGCCTGGTGATTTTGCCGCAAGCCCTGAAGCTGGTAATCCCTGGCATCGTCAACACCTTCATTGCGCTGTTCAAGGACACGAGCCTGGTGATCATCATCGGCCTGTTCGACTTGCTCAACAGCGTCAAGCAAGCCGCCGCCGACCCGAAATGGTTGGGCATGGCCACTGAAGGCTATGTGTTCGCGGCCCTGGTGTTCTGGATTTTCTGTTTTGGTATGTCCCGCTATTCCATGCATTTGGAACGCAAGCTGGACACTGGCCACAAGCGTTAGGAGCGTAGTTTATGAGTGAAGCGATCAAACAGCCTGTGAGTCCTCAAGGCATTATTCAGATGCAGGGCGTAAACAAGTGGTACGGCCAGTTCCACGTGTTGAAAGACATCAACCTGAACGTCAAGCAGGGCGAGCGTATCGTGCTGTGCGGCCCGTCGGGTTCCGGCAAATCCACCACCATCCGTTGCCTCAATCGCCTGGAAGAACACCAGCAGGGCCGTATCGTGGTCGATGGCGTGGAACTGACCAACGACCTCAAGCAGATCGAAGCGATCCGCCGTGAAGTCGGCATGGTGTTCCAGCACTTCAACCTGTTCCCGCACCTGACCATTCTGCAGAACTGCACCCTGGCGCCGATGTGGGTACGCAAGATGCCCAAGCGCAAGGCCGAAGAAATCGCCATGCATTACCTGGAACGCGTACGCATTCCAGAGCAGGCGCATAAATACCCGGGGCAACTGTCCGGTGGTCAGCAACAGCGTGTGGCGATTGCCCGTGCCCTGTGCATGAAACCGAAAATCATGCTGTTCGACGAACCGACGTCGGCACTCGACCCGGAGATGGTGAAAGAGGTTCTGGACACCATGATCGGCCTGGCCGAGGACGGCATGACCATGCTCTGCGTGACCCACGAAATGGGCTTCGCCCGTACCGTGGCCAACCGCGTGATCTTCATGGACAAGGGTGAAATCGTCGAGCAGGCCGCGCCGAACGACTTCTTCGACAACCCGCAGAACGAGCGGACGAAGTTGTTCCTGAGCCAGATCCTGCATTGATAGACGCTTGGCAGTGAAATAAACCCGGACTCTGTTCCGGGTTTTTTTTGCTCCAATGAAACGCTCCACCTGCTGACCGCGAACCCTGTAGGAGCCGGCTTGCTGGCGATGGCGGCATACCAGACGCCACCGAGTATCCCGGCTATAGCCATTTGGCATCCCACAATGGGTAATCGTGCACACGTGTGACAAGCCCCGCACGCAATGGATTGGCAACGATGTATCGGGCGACCGCTTGCAGATCCGCTTCACGGCGAATCGCGCGATCATGGAAACCTCTCTGCCATACCATCCCTCTGCGCTCCAGTCGCGCGTTTACCGCCCGCGCGCTGCGCGATTTGGTTGCCAGCACCAACGCCGACAACGAGTTGTTCTTCAGTTCGACCAGCCAATGAAAATGGTCGGGCATCACCACCCAGGCGAGGGAATCGACCCATTCTTCTTTCTGCGCCTGACGAAAGTGGTCTACCACCAGACGTCCTGCCCGCCAGTCAGTAAAAAACGGGGTGCGATTCCAGGTGACAGCTGTCAGCAGGTAGATTTGGCCGGTTTGGGAATAACGTCCGGCGCGTAAGCGATTGGCATGGGGAAGATCGGGCATTCCATTGCCCTCCTGTGTTTTGAGAGAAACAGAAGGCTAGTACGCAATAGTGAGGGGCATTGCCAAAGTTCAGTTCTGAATGTGTCGGTACGATCGCCATCGCCAGCAAGCCGGCTCCTACAGGGTTTGCGTGAGCCCGTTGCCTTGTCGGACGAAGCTGACTAACATGTCAGAAAATTCATCCTATGATTGGATGAAAGGGCGAATTCTATGTCAGATATTTCTCCATTAATTAAACGGTCCTTGGTCGATCAGGCCCTGGACCAGCTGCGCCTGCGCATTAATCAAGGTGTCTGGACGGTCGGCCAGCGTTTGCCCACCGAGCCGGAATTGGCGGCTGAGCTGGGCATCAGCCGCAACACCGTGCGCGAAGCCATGCGCGTGTTGGCGTTTTCCGGGTTGATCGAGATCCGCCAGGGCGACGGCAGCTACCTGCGGGCGGTAGTCGATCCATTGGATACGATGAAGGCGCTGTCCCGCTGCTCTCAGGAACAGGCTCGGGAAACCCGGCACATTCTGGAAGTCGAAGCCATCGGTCTGGCTGCATTACGCCGCACCGATGAAGACCTGGTGGCGTTGCGCGAGGCGCTGGGCGTCAGCGGCAGTCACTACCACGGCGATCTCGACACCTACATCGCCTGTGACCTGGTGTTTCACCGTCGTCTGGTGGACGCGGCGCACAACCCGACCCTCAGCGAGCTGTATCGCTACTTTTCCAGCGTCGTGGGCGCGCAGTTGCGTCAGACCCTGAACGTCACCCCCCGACGCCAAGCGGTGTTCGACCTGCATATCGAGCTGCTCGATGCCGTCGAACAACGCGACCCGGAACGGGCCAAAGCCCTGATGAGGCAATTGATCAATGAACCTTGAAACCGAGAATCCGATGTCCAGTCAGCAGGCGAGCCACAGCCGCATCACCGAGCTCAAGCGGACGGCGGAGCTCGAAGAGCTGTTGATCGATGCCGAGGCCGATGATGCAGAGGTTCAGCGAAGTCACCCGCTCCTGCGGCGCCCGTGGCTGTTGCTGCTGGGGCTGATTCTGGTGGCGCTGAACTTGCGTCCGGCGCTGTCGAGCATGGCGCCGATGCTCAGCGAGGTCTCGAAAACACTGGGGCTATCGGCTGCCCAGGCCGGTTTGCTGACCACCTTGCCGGTGCTTTGCCTTGGTCTGTTCGCGCCATTGGCGCCGGTGCTTGCGCGACGTTTTGGTGCCGAGCGGGTGGTGCTGGGGATTCTCCTGATGTTGGCCGGCGGGATTATTCTGCGCAGCTCGTTCGGCGAGATCGGCCTTTTCGCCGGCAGCGTGCTGGCCGGCGCCAGCATCGGGGTGATCGGCGTGCTGCTGCCCGGTATCGTCAAGCGCGACTTCCCGAAACAAGCCGGCACCATGACCGGCGTCTACACCATGGCCCTGTGCCTGGGCGCGGCCATGGCGGCTGGCGCGACCGTGCCGTTGAGCGAACATTTCGACAAGAGTTGGGCGCTGGGCCTTGGCTTCTGGGTGGTTCCGGCCTTGGTCGCGGCGATGTTCTGGCTGCCGCAAGTCGGTCAGAAACACGGCGCACATAACGTTGCCTATCGGGTCCGAGGCCTGTTGCGCGATCCGCTGGCCTGGCAAGTGACCTTGTACATGGGCCTGCAATCGTCTTTGGCCTACATCGTATTCGGTTGGCTGCCGTCGATTCTGATCGGTCGCGGTCTGACGCCAACCCAGGCCGGTCTGGTGCTGTCGGGGTCGGTGATTGTCCAGTTGATCAGCTCGTTGGCGGCACCGTGGCTGGCGACCCGTGGCAAGGATCAGCGACTGGCGATCGTGATCGTCATGGCAATGACCCTCGGCGGCTTGTTCGGTTGCCTGTATGCGCCGATCGACGGTCTGTGGGGCTGGGCAATCCTGCTGGGACTGGGGCAGGGCGCTACGTTCAGCCTGGCATTGACCCTGATCGTGTTGCGATCGCGGGATGCTCATGTCGCGGCCAATCTGTCGAGCATGGCACAGGGCTTCGGCTACACCCTGGCATCCATGGGGCCGTTCGCAGTCGGTGTGGTGCATGACTGGACTGGCGGCTGGACCGCGCTGGGCTGGATCTTCGGTGTCATCGGTCTCGGCGCGATCATCGCCGGCCTCGGCGCAGGGCGTTCGCTGTATGTGCAGGTCGAAAGCGAAAAGATCTGATTCGCACACACTGTCGGTATTCGGGGGGCGAATGCTGATGGTGTTTCGTCCGTTTGCAGATTATCGTGCTGGCAATCTGCCTATTTTTCGGAGCCTGCCCATGAGTGACGCCCACGACGCCTTGATCACCCGGTTCTATCAAGCCTTCCAGCGGCTGGATGCCGAGGCCATGAGCGCCTGCTATACCGACGACGTGGTGTTCAGTGATCCGGCGTTCGGCGAGCTGCGCGGGCGCGATGCCGGCGATATGTGGCGCATGCTCACTACCCGCGCCAAGGACTTCTCCCTGACCTTCGATAACGTGCGCAGCGATGAGCGCACTGGCGGCGCCCATTGGGTGGCGACGTACCTGTTCAGCCAGACCGGCAATATCGTGGTCAACGACATTCAGGCGCGTTTCGTGTTTCGCGACGGCAAGATCTGCGAGCACCACGACAGTTTTGATCTGTGGCGCTGGTCGCGTCAGGCGCTGGGTTTCAAAGGGCTGTTGCTGGGCTGGACGCCGGTGGTGAGAAACGCCGTGCGTGCTCAGGCCTTGAAGGGCCTGAAGGCATTCCAGGCCAGTCGCTGATAAGATCGCGGCTTGTTTTCTTTCAAGCCTTGATCGTCACGTGAGCACCTCGAGCGAATCTTCCGTCATTGCCGCCGAACCGTCGGTGCCTGTCAGCAAACCCTGGTTCGTCTACCTCGTTCGCGCGGCCAATGGTTCGCTCTACTGCGGGATCAGCGACGATCCCGTACGTCGCTTCGCCACCCATCAGAGTGGCAAGGGCGCGCGCTTCTTCCTGTCGAGCCCGGCCGTGGCGCTGGTTTATACCGAGCGCTGCCGCGATAAAGGCGAAGCGCTGCGCCAGGAGCGTTTGATCAAGAAACTCAAGAAAAGCGCCAAGGAATGTCTGGTGGCGAGTGCGGCTGCGGGCTTATCAATCTGACTGATAAGTGCCCATCAGGCAGATGGGTAGGCTGCCCGCCGATTGCGCGCTAAGCTGCGGGCTCCTTATCCGAGCGGCGGAGCCGAGCATGTCCGAGTTGATTCTGCATCATTACCCGACGTCCCCTTTCGCCGAAAAGGCCCGCTTGCTGCTGGGTTTCAAGGGGTTGTCCTGGCGCTCTGTGATGATCTCGCCGGTGATGCCAAAACCCGACCTGACGGCCCTGACCGGCGGCTACCGCAAGACGCCGGTGTTGCAGATCGGTGCTGATGTCTATTGCGACACCGCGTTGATCGCTCGTCGTCTGGAGCAGGAAAAAGCGTCGCCGGCGTTTTTCCCGGAAGGCCAGGAAATGGTCACGGCGACCTTCGCGGCATGGGCCGATTCGGTGGTGTTCCAGCATGCAGTCAGCCTGGTGTTCCAGCCAGAATCGGTAGCGGTGCGCTTCGGCAAATTGTCGCCGGAAGCGATCAAGGCATTTCTGGCCGATCGCTCCGGCTTGTTCAGCGGTGGCAGTGCCACTCGGTTGTCGGCCGAGCAGGCAAAGCATCAGTGGCCAACGATCATGGCGCGTCTGGAGCAGCAGCTTCAACGCGAGCAGGGGGACTTCCTGTTCGGCGAACCGTCGATTGCCGACTTTGCCCTGGCTCACTCGCTGTGGTTCCTCAAGGCGACGCACGTGACGTCACCGTTAGTGGATGCTTATCCGGCCGTTTCGGCGTGGTTTGGCCGCGTGATGGGTTTTGGTCATGGCGCATTCAGCGAGATGACGGCCGAGCAAGCGCTAGAGATTGCCCGCAATGCCACACCGGCCCCGTTGCCGGATGAGCAGTTCGATGAGCCGAACGGGTTCGAGGTTGGCCAGCAGGTGGTGATTGCAGCGACCGATTACGGGGTTGATCCGGTGGCGGGTGAGTTGATGTTTGCCGGCAGCGAAGAGTTGATTGTGCGCCGTGAAGACGAGCGGGCCGGTGTGGTGCATGTGCACTTTCCGCGGTTCGGGTTTCGCATAGAGGCTTGCTGACGTACGCACCTGTGGCGAGGGGGCTTGCCCCCGTTGGGTCGCGAAGCGGCCCCAGCATTTCGATGAGAAAACCGTATCCACGGGAAATTGCGACTGCTGCGCAGCCGAACGGGGGCAAGCCCCCTCGCCACAGGATTGTTTGAAGCTGATGGTTATTTCAGCGCCGCAAGCACCTGGTCCGGGTCATACCCGCGAATCAACGTTCCATTCACATCGATGATCGGAATCCCGCGTCCGCCGAGTGCCTCATAGGCTTTGCGCGCCACGGCATCCTTCTCGATATCGAATTCCTTGTACGGAATACCTTTCTGATCGAGGAAGCGCCGGGTCAGCTTGCAGTAGCCGCACCAGTCAGTGGCGTAGAGCACGACGTTGGCCTTGGCCTGGGTCTGCTCGGACACCACCTGCGAGGGGTGAAGTACCCGTTCGATCTTGCCCCAGTTCTGGTAAACCACGACCACCAGCAGGATCAGCAGGAATTTTTTCAACACGCCGCCGAGCATCAGTTGCGTCGCTTGAGCTGGTCGGTCAGTTGGGTCGGCAGGCCTTTGATGATCAGCGTGCCGGCCTCCTCGTCGTATTCGATCTTCGAACCCAACAGGTGCGCTTCGAAACTGATCGACAGGCCTTCGGCGCGGCCGGTGAAGCGGCGGAACTGGTTCAGGGTGCGCTTGTCCGCCGGGATCTCCGGGGACAGGCCGTAGTCCTTGTTGCGGATGTGATCGTAGAAGGCTTTCGGGCGATCTTCGTCGATCAGTCCGGACAACTCTTCCAGGCCCATGGGCTCGCCCATTTTGGCCTGGCTGCTGGCGTAATCCACCAGGGTCTTGGTCTTCTCACGCGCGGACTCTTCCGGCAGGTCTTCGCTTTCGACGAAGTCACTGAACGCCTTGAGCAGAGTGCGGGTTTCACCGGGGCCGTCGACGCCTTCCTGGCAGCCGATGAAGTCGCGGAAGTACTCCGAAACCTTTTTGCCGTTCTTGCCTTTGATGAACGAGATGTACTGCTTGGACTGCTTGTTGTTCTGCCACTCGGAGACGTTTATCCGCGCCGCCAGGTGCAACTGGCCAAGGTCCAGATGTCGCGAAGGGGTCACGTCCAGCTGATCGGTCACCGCCACGCCTTCGCTGTGGTGCAGCAGGGCGATGGCCAGGTAATCGGTCATGCCTTGCTGGTAATGCGCAAACAGCACATGGCCACCGACCGAGAGGTTGGATTCTTCCATCAGCTTTTGCAGATGTTCGACCGCCACCCGGCTGAAGGCCGTGAAATCACGACCACCGTCGAGGTATTCCTTCAGCCAGCCGCTGAATGGAAACGCGCCGGACTCCGGATGGAACAGCCCCCAGGCTTTGCCCTGTTTGGCGTTATAGCTTTCGTTCAAGTCGGCGAGCATGTTCTCGATGGCCGCGGACTCAGCCAGTTCAGAGTCGCGGGCGTGAAGAACTGCGGGTGTGCCGTCGGGTTTTTTGTCGATCAGGTGGACGATGCAATGACGGATCGGCATGGGCTTCTCGGCTGATTGGAGAGAGGAGGGCGTGCTCCCCCGAAAAAGCGCCCAGTGTACCGCAACCACTGGTTTTGGCGTGGTCCGAAGGGCAATTCGAAGCTCTCCGGCGACCCTGATGTGATTTTTTCCCGATTTAGAGCAATAAAGCTGACCAAATGGGTAGCTAGAGGCGGATATTTCCCCGTCTCTGTGCTAGTTTTGCCCGGTCTTACGCGAAGTCACTGCGTTAAGCGTGCATTCAGCATTTGTCAGGTCGAACCAAACCCTGATTTCGGTATCTATAACCCCGACTCGTCGTGGTTATGGCCGAGGGTGCCAGATCCAGAAGATCGGGCTCGATGGCTGACACTGCACTCTGCAATCCATATGAATTTGATAGGGAAGGAACACTACAATGGCTCTTACTAAAGACCAACTGATCGCCGACATCGCTGAAGCTATCGACGCGCCAAAAACCACCGCGCGTAACGCTCTGGACCAACTGGGCCAAATCGTTGCCGATCAGCTGGAAAACGGCGGCGAAATCACTCTGCCAGGTATCGGCAAGCTGAAAGTGACTGAGCGTCCTGCCCGTACCGGCCGCAACCCTTCGACTGGCGCTGCCATCGAAATCGCTGCCAAGAAAGTGATCAAGCTGGTTGTGGCCAAAGGCCTGACCGACGCTGTCAACAAGTAAGACTTGTTAAAAAAACCGTGCTCCGGAGCAATCCGGGCACGGTTTTTTTGTGTCTGCGATTCAGCGATTGATCAGGCTCAATCGCTGTCTCGGTTGTTACTCAGCTTTTGCGGGCCCAGCGCTCGCGCCAGACCTGTTGCTCGGATTTGGTCTGGAAGGTCCAGGCGACGAAGCGACTTTGCTTCTGCCCTTGGGACATTTCCACGACCTGGCTTTCCAATACGCCGGCCTTTTTCAGCGCCGTCTGGATCGCCGGCAGGTTCGAGGCTTTCGAGACCAGGGTGCTGAACCAAAGCACTTTGTGTTGAAAGTGCGCGCTCTCGGCGATTAGTTGCGTCACAAACCGTGCCTCGCCACCTTCACACCACAGTTCGGCCGATTGCCCGCCAAAGTTCAGCACCGGCAGTTTGCGTTTTGGGTCGGCGCGGCCCAGCGCGCGCCATTTACGCACGCTACCCTTGGTCGCCTCGTCCATCGAGGCGTGGAACGGCGGGTTGCACATCGTCAGGTCAAAGCGTTCGCCGGGTTCGAGCAAGCCCAACAGAATGTGCTTGGGATTAGTTTGCTGGCGAAGCTGGATGGCTTTGTTCAGCCCGTTGGACTGCACGATGGCTTTGGCTGAGGCTACGGCTATCGGGTCGATTTCCGAGCCGAGGAAGTGCCAACGGTAGTCGCTGTAGCCGATCAGCGGATAGACGCAGTTGGCGCCCATGCCGATATCGAGCACCTTGACCGGCGCGCCGCGAGGGATCTCGCCGTCGTTGACGCTGGCCAGCAGGTCGGCCAGGAAGTGCACGTAGTCGGCACGGCCCGGAACCGGCGGGCACAGGTAGTCGGCCGGGATGTCCCAATGGGCGATGCCATAGAACGCCTTGAGCAGCGCCCGGTTGAACACTCGCACCGCGTCCGGGCTGGCGAAGTCGATGCTCTCCTTGCCGTACGGATTGATGATCACGAACTTCGCCAGTTCCGGCGTGCTCTTGATCAGCGCCGGGAAGTCGTAACGACCCTGATGGCGATTGCGCGGGTGCAGGCTGGCCTTCTCGCGTGGCTCCACGGCTTTGGCCGGGGTCGCGGGTTTAGGCTTTTTGCGCGCAGGTTTGGGTGTGCTGGGGGCGGTCATGGGCGAGGTCGATTCGGGTATGGCTAAAAGTGGCGGGTATTGTCCCACATCCAGCTGCTGGTCACCCAATTGTGAAGATCGCCGCATGTCCGTGTGGCAGCGGGTGTTTGGGAGAATGTAGCGGGCATAAAAAAGGGAGGCCGCTGGGGCCTCCCTGTTTCATTGCGATGTGCCGTTACAAACTGGCAATCCGCGCATGTTGCTCGGCCAGCTTGCCCAAAGCCTGTTCAGCTTCAGCCAGTTTGGCGCGTTCCTTCTCGATGACTTCGGCCGGAGCCTTGTCGACGAAACCGGCGTTGGACAGCTTGCCGCCGACGCGCTGAACTTCGCCCTGCAAACGCAGGATTTCCTTGTCCAGGCGCGCCAGTTCGGCGTCCTTGTCGATCAGGCCGGCCATCGGCACCAGCACTTCCATCTCGCCAACCAGTGCGGTGGCGGACAGTGGTGCTTCTTCGCCAGCCTTCAGAACAGTGATCGATTCCAGGCGCGCCAGCTTCTTCAGCAGGGCTTCGTTCTCGGTGAGTCGACGCTGATCTTCGGCGCTGACGTTTTTCAGGAACAGGTTCAGCGGCTTGCCTGGACCGATGTTCATTTCACCGCGGATGTTACGGGTGCCGAGCATCAGACCCTTGAGCCATTCGATATCGTCTTCGGCAGCCTGGTCGATGCGTGCCTCAACGGCCACTGGCCAAGGTTGCAGCATGATCGTCTTGCCTTGAATACCGGCGAGCGGTGCGACGCGCTGCCAGATTTCTTCGGTGATGAATGGCATGAACGGGTGAGCCAGGCGCAAAGCGACTTCCAGCACTCGAACCAGAGTGCGACGGGTGCCGCGCTGACGCTCGACCGGCGCGTTTTCGTCCCACAGCACAGGCTTGGACAGTTCCAGGTACCAGTCGCAATACTGGTTCCAGATGAACTCGTACAAGGCTTGTGCTGCCAGGTCGAAACGGAACTGATCGAGCTGACGGGTCACTTCGGCTTCAGTGCGTTGCAACTGCGAGATGATCCAGCGATCCGCCAGCGAGAGCTCATAGGCTTCGCCGTTCTGGCCGCAGTCTTCACCCTTGTCCAGTACGTAGCGCGCGGCGTTCCAGATCTTGTTGCAGAAGTTGCGGTAGCCTTCGACGCGGCCCATGTCGAACTTGATGTCGCGACCGGTGGACGCCAGCGAGCAGAACGTGAAGCGCAGGGCGTCGGTGCCGTAGCTGGCGATGCCGTCGGCGAACTCGTCGCGGGTCTGCTTCTCGATCTTCTTCGCCAGTTTCGGCTGCATCATGCCGGAGGTGCGTTTCTGCACCAGATCTTCCAGTTCGATACCGTCAATGATGTCCAGCGGGTCCAGGACGTTACCCTTGGACTTGGACATCTTCTGGCCCTGGCCATCACGTACCAGACCGTGCACATACACGGTCTTGAATGGAACCTGCGGCGTGCCGTCTTCATTTTTCACCAAGTGCATGGTGAGCATGATCATCCGGGCAACCCAGAAGAAAATGATGTCGAAACCGGTCACCAGCACGTCGGTGGAGTGGAATTTCTTAAGGAATTCGGTCTGTTCCGGCCAGCCGAGGGTGGAGAAGGTCCACAGGCCCGAACTGAACCAGGTATCCAGAACGTCGTTGTCTTGTTGCAGCGCAACGTCCGGCCCGAGGTTGTGCTTGGCACGCACTTCGGCTTCGTCGCGACCGACATAGACCTTGCCCGACTCGTCGTACCAGGCCGGAATCCGGTGGCCCCACCACAGCTGACGGCTGATGCACCAGTCCTGGATATCGCGCATCCACGAGAAGTACATGTTTTCGTACTGCTTTGGCACGAACTGAATGCGGCCATCTTCAACCGCGGCGATGGCCGGCTCGGCCAATGGCTTGGTGGACACGTACCACTGGTCGGTCAGCCACGGCTCGATGATGGTGCCGGAGCGGTCGCCTTTAGGCACTTTCAGGGCGTGGTCGTCGACGCTGACCAGCAGGCCGGCGGCTTCGAACGCTGCCACGATCTGCTTGCGCGCTTCGAAGCGGTCGAGGCCGGCGTATTCGGCCGGGATCTTGCCGTCGATGCTCTCGTTCAGTGTGCCGTCGAGATTGAACACCTGGGCCGCAGGCAGCACATGGGCGTTTTTGTCGAAGATGTTCAGCAGCGGCAGGTTGTGGCGCTTGCCGACTTCGTAGTCGTTGAAATCGTGGGCCGGGGTGATTTTCACGCAGCCGGTGCCGAATTCAGGGTCGCAGTAATCGTCGGCGATGATCGGGATGCGGCGGCCAACCAGCGGCAGCTCGACAAATTTGCCGATCAGGGCTTTGTAGCGTTCATCGTTCGGGTTAACGGCCACGGCGGCGTCGCCGAGCATGGTTTCCGGACGCGTGGTCGCGACGATCAGGTAGTCGTTGCCTTCAGCGGTTTTGGCGCCATCGGCCAGCGGGTACTTCAGGTTCCACAGGAAACCTTTCTCGTCGTGGTTTTCCACTTCAAGGTCGGAAATCGCCGTGTGCAGCTTGGTGTCCCAGTTGACCAGACGCTTGCCGCGATAGATCAGACCGTCCTCGTGCAGGCGCACGAAGGCTTCTTTCACCGCCTCCGAGAGGCCGTCGTCCATGGTGAAGCGCTCACGGCTCCAATCCACGGACGAGCCGAGGCGGCGGATCTGACGGCTGATGTTGCCGCCGGACTGATCCTTCCATTCCCAGACTTTCTCGAGGAATTTCTCACGGCCCAGATCGTGACGATTCTGGCCCTGAGCTTCGAGTTGACGCTCCACCAGCATTTGCGTGGCGATACCGGCGTGGTCGGTGCCTGGCTGCCACAGGGTGTTGCGACCCTGCATGCGGCGGAAACGGATCAGGGCGTCCATGATCGCGTTGTTGAAGCCGTGACCCATGTGCAGGCTGCCGGTGACGTTCGGCGGCGGGATCATGATGGTGTAGGACTCGCCCTCGCCTTGAGGGGCGAAGTAGTTCTCGGACTCCCAGGTGTTGTACCAGGAAGTTTCAATGGCGTGCGGCTGGTAGGTCTTATCCATGCGCGGCGGGACCCTATTGGCATTTATTCAGGAAAAGCCGGGAAGTATAGCGGGGCACGGGGCGTAGGGCGAGCAGGGGCGGACAGGGCGCAGATCAAATTGTGAAAGGGACTCGTGGCGAGGGAGCTTGCTCCCGTTGGGGCGCGAAGCGGCCCCGGACCATCAAGTCAGGTGTATCAGGTACACCGAGTGTTCGGGTTTTGCGGCTGCTTCGCAGCCGAGCGGGAGCAAGCTCCCTCGCCACAGAAGCCCGCTCGGCTCAAGGTTACTCGTACTGGCTAAGCAACCGTTCCATCCGTGCATCAAGGCGGCGTTTGATTTCGGTTTCGATGTGCGGGGCGAAGTCGTCGATCACGTCTTGCATGATCAATTGCGCGGCGGCGCGCAGCTCGCTATCCAGGTGCAACAGGGCATCGGGGCCCTTGTTGGCGGCAGGGGCCGGCTGGGCGGCCGGGGCGGGTGGTGGCGGTTCGACCTGGGGCGCATGGCCGACGGTGTCGAACAGCATGGGAATCTGTTCCTGGTCGCCTTCAATGACGGCGTCGGTCAGCAACGGCGGTTGCAGGTTGTCATCGCCGAGCAGTTGGCGGATCGACTCAAGGTCTTCCAGCAGGTGCACGGACTTTTGCGGTGGTTTTGGAGTGTCCATCGGAATGCTCAGAGTCGCTGTAAACGGTGATCTTGCAGAGGATAGCCCTGTTCGCGGTAGAAACGAAAACTCTCCCGCGCAGCCGCACGAATCGCCGGGTCTTCCACCACCACTTCCGCCACGCGGGCGAATTGTCTGGCAAAGGCCGGGACTTTCAGGTCGAGATTGACCAGCAGATCCTGATGCTGACCGCAGTCATCGCCAAGACCCAACACAATCAAACCGTCCGGCTCGCTTTCGGCAGGGCCGTGGGGCACGAAGCTTTCGCCCTTGAACGCCCACAACCGCGCATCGAGCGCATCACGCTGGGCGGCATCGCTGCAATGCAGGTAAATGCGGTGGCCCATGCGCCAGGCTTTTTCGGTGAGCTTGCAGGCGAAATCCAGCCGCGCCGAAGGATCGGCGCTGGGCAGGATATAGAAGTCGACTTTGGTCATTGCGGTTCCTGAGTTGCAAGCGGCGTCACCCGAGAGTGACGCCGCTGCAAGTCATCGGTTTCAGGCTTTGGCGCGGTCCAGCAGGTATTGGGTCAGCAGGGGAACCGGACGGCCAGTGGCGCCCTTGTCCTTGCCGCCGCTGGTCCAGGCTGTGCCGGCGATGTCCAGGTGTGCCCAGTTCAGGTTCTTGGTGAAGCGCGACAGGAAGCAGGCGGCGGTGATGGTGCCGGCTTTCGGGCCGCCGATGTTGGCGATGTCGGCGAACGGGCTGTCCAGCTGCTCTTGATACTCATCGAACAGCGGCAGTTGCCAGGCGCGGTCGTCGGCGGCTTGGCCGGCGCTCAGCAGCTGGCCGATCAGTTCGTCGTTGTTGCCCAGCAGGCCCGAGGTGTGGGCGCCCAGTGCCACGACACAAGCACCGGTCAGGGTGGCGATGTCGATCACCGCTTGCGGCTTGAAGCGTTCGGAGTAGGTCAGGGCATCGCACAGCACCAGACGGCCTTCGGCGTCGGTATTGAGGATTTCAACTGTCTGGCCGCTCATGGTGGTGACGATGTCGCCCGGACGCGAAGCGTTGCCGCTCGGCATGTTCTCGGCGCAGGCCAGGATGCACACCAGGTTGATCGGCAGTTTCAGCTCAAGCACGGCACGCAGGGTGCCGAACACGCTGGCGGCGCCGCCCATGTCGTACTTCATCTCATCCATGCCGGCGCCTGGCTTGAGGCTGATGCCGCCGGTGTCGAAGGTGATGCCTTTGCCGACGAGGGCGTACGGCTTCTCGGATTTCTTGCCGCCGTTGTATTGCATGACGATCAGGCGCGGTGGCTGGGCGCTGCCCTGGCCAACGGCGTAGAACGAACCCATGCCCAGGTCCTTGATCTTCTTCTCATCGAGGACTTCGACCTTCAGGCTTTTGAACTCTTTGCCCAGGTTCTTGGCTTGTTCACCAAGGAATGTCGGGTGGCAGATGTTCGGCGGCAGGTTGCCCAGGTCACGGGTGAAGGCCATGCCGTTGGCGATCGCGGTGGCGTGGGCCACGGCGCGTTCGACTTCAGCCTGTGCCGCCTTGATGGTCACCAGAGTGACTTTCTTCAGGGAGCGCGGGTCGGCTTTCTGGCTCTTGAACTGTTCGAAGATGTACTCGCCGTCCACCAGTGTTTCGGCCAGCAGGCGGGTCTTGCCATAGCTGTCACGGCCCTTGACCACCACTTCGTCCAGGGCCAGCACTGCATCGCTGCCGCCCAGGCCTTTCAGGGTATTGAGGATGCCGGCGATGATTTTGCGGAACGGGCGATCGCCCAGTTCTTCATCCTTGCCCACGCCCACCAGCAGCACGCGTTCGGCCTTGAGGTTGGGCAGGCTGTGCAGCAACAGGTTTTGGCCGACTTTGCCGGCCAGGTCGCCGCGCTTGAGCACTGCGCTGATAGCGCCGCCGCTCAGTTCGTCGAGTTGTTTGGCAACGGTGCCGAGCTTGCGGCCTTCGCGGACGGAGACTACCAACGTGGCGGTCTTCAACGTTTCCGGGCTAACGCTTTTTACAACCAGTTCCATGTCCGGGTCCCTGAATTAATGGTCAAACTGCGCGACGCGCAGAGGCTTGCCTATAAGTAGAAAGGCGCCGGTGTGTTGCCAGCGACAAAGGCCGCAGTTTGAACCTCGCTGCCTGCGCCTGACAACCCTCGGATATGCGAACTTCAGCGGTTCAGGTGCTTGCTTGAGCATGCGCAGTGACAGGCGCACTCAATCACAGGATAATGCGCCATCTTTTTCGGCGGCCCTGCCCTGCGGGCCGGCTGATACGTTTGTTTGTTTGGCCGCTTAGCCTGACAACCCTGGAGTGTCTGGTTTGATTGTCTTCCGTTATCTATCCCGCGAAGTCCTGTTGACCTTGAGCGCCGTCAGCGCCGTGCTGCTGGTCATCATCATGAGCGGACGCTTCATCAAATACCTCGCCCAGGCGGCCTCTGGGCTCCTGGATCCAGGTTCGCTGTTCCTGATCATGGGCTATCGCCTGCCGGGCTTCCTGCAGCTGATTCTGCCTTTGGGGCTGTTTCTCGGGATCTTGCTGGCCTACGGTCGTCTGTACCTCGAAAGCGAAATGACCGTGTTGTCTGCTACTGGCATGAGCCAGCAGCGTCTGTTCGCCATGACTCTTTTTCCGGCCACCCTGGTTGCCCTGATCGTGGCGTGGCTGAGCCTGAGCCTGGCACCGCAAGGTGCCAACCAGTTCCAGCTGCTGTTGAACAAGCAGGATGCACTGACCGAGTTCGACACCCTCGAGCCGGGTCGCTTCCAGGCCTTGCGCGACGGCACTCGGGTGACCTACACCGAGCAACTGTCGGATGACCGCATCAATCTGGGCGGCGTGTTCATTTCGCAAAAGAATGTCAGTTCCGACAACAAGGATCGGGGGATTTCCGTACTGGTAGCCGAGAAGGGCCATCAGGAAATCAGGCCCGATGGCAACCGTTACCTGATCCTCGACAACGGCTACCGCTACGACGGTAATCCGGGTCAGGCCGACTACCGCGCCATCAAGTACGACGAGTACGGCGTATTGCTGGCCAAGCCGGACGTCAGCGACGAAGTGACCGACCGCGATGCGATGACCACCAGTTCCTTGCTGAGCAGCGACGACATCCGCTCGCGTACCGAACTGCAATGGCGCCTGTCCCTGCCGTTGCTGGTCTTCATCGTGACCCTGATGGCGGTGCCGCTGTCGCGGGTCAACCCGCGCCAGGGCCGTTTCCTCAAGCTGCTGCCGGCGATTCTTCTTTATATGGCTTACCTGACCATCCTGATTGCCGCTCGCGGCGCCCTTGAAAAGGGCAAGATCCCGCCGGTGTTGGGCTTGTGGTGGGTGCATGCAATCTTCCTGGCCATCGGTCTTGGCTTGCTGTATTGGGAGTCGCTGAGCTTGAAGATGGCGAGTCGCCGCAGCGCGCTGGAGGTGGCCCGTGGATAAGCTCGATCGCTACATCGGTAGCAGCGTGTTCATCGCGATCCTGGCGGTGCTTGGGATCATTCTGGGCTTGGCAACGCTGTTCGCCTTCATCGATGAGATGAGCGACGTCAGCGATACCTACACGTTGATGGATGTACTGAGTTACGTGTTGCTGACCGCGCCGCGCCGCCTGTACGACATGTTGCCGATGGCGGCGCTGATCGGTTGCCTGATTGGCCTCGGCAGTCTGGCCAGTCACAGCGAGCTGACCATCATGCGTGCCGCCGGTGTGTCCATCGGTCGGATCGTCTGGGCCGTGATGAAGCCGATGCTGATCCTGATGGTGGTAGGGCTGGTAATTGGCGAGTACGTCGCACCGGCCACGGAAATCACCGCTCAAGCCAACCGCTCGCTGGCCCAGGGCAGTGGCGATGCGCAAAGCGCCAAGCACGGTTTGTGGCACCGTCAGGGTGATGAGTTCATTCACGTCAACTCCGTGCAACCCAACGGTCTGCTGTACGGCGTGACCCGTTATCGTTTTGACGATCAACGCCACATGCTGTCTTCGAGCTTCGCCAAACGTGCGGAATTCGATACCGATCACTGGCAACTGACAGATGTCACGACCACGCTGTTCCATGACAAAAGTACCGAAGTGGTGACTGCCCCTGTGGAGCGCTGGGAAATAGCCCTGAGCCCGCAACTGCTGAGTACCGTGGTGATGGCGCCCGAGTCGTTGTCGATTAGCGGTCTGTGGAATTACATCCACTACCTGGCTGACCAGGGCCTGAGCAACGGTCGTTACTGGCTGGCGTTTTGGGTAAAGGTGTTGCAGCCGCTGGTGACCGCTGCATTGGTGTTGATGGCGATTTCCTTCATCTTCGGTCCGCTGCGTTCGGTGACCCTCGGTCAGCGGGTCTTCACTGGTGTACTGGTGGGCTTCACCTTCCGTATCGTCCAGGATTTGCTCGGGCCTTCGAGCCTGGTGTTCGGCTTCTCGCCGCTGTTTGCGGTGCTGGTGCCGGCCGGTGTCTGCGCCCTGGCCGGGGTCTGGTTGCTGCGCCGGGCCGGTTGATTGTAGGAGCCGGCTTGCTGGCGATGGCATCGCTGCGGTCATCCAGACCCACCGCGGCGTCCCCATCGCCAGCAAGCCGGCTCCTACAAAAGTCGCCAAAAACGCCCCTGTCGCAAGACCGGGGCGTTTTTGTAGGCGCCGTCTGACCTGCAAACGTGACGCTTGCGCCGTGGATCAGGTACAATTCCCGGCTATTTTTCGGCGGGCTATGCCTGCAGCCTTTTTGAGTGTTGATCCGTGAGTGATTTGAGTCATATCCGCAATTTCTCCATCATCGCCCACATTGACCATGGCAAGTCGACGCTGGCCGATCGCTTCATCCAGATGTGCGGCGGCCTTGCCGAGCGCGAAATGGAAGCCCAGGTGCTGGATTCCATGGACCTGGAACGTGAACGCGGGATCACCATCAAGGCCCACAGCGTCACCCTGTATTACAAAGCCCGCGATGGCATTAACTACCAGCTGAACTTCATTGATACCCCGGGCCACGTCGACTTCACCTATGAAGTCAGCCGGTCGCTGGCGGCTTGTGAAGGGGCGTTGCTGGTGGTCGATGCCGGTCAGGGCGTCGAGGCGCAGTCGGTTGCCAACTGCTACACGGCGATCGAGCAGGGCCTGGAAGTCATGCCGGTGCTGAACAAGATCGACCTGCCACAGGCCGATCCGGAGCGCGTCAAGGAAGAAATCGAAAAAATCATCGGCATCGATGCCACCGACGCGGTCGAGTGCAGTGCCAAGACCGGCCTGGGCGTCGATGAAGTGCTCGAGCGTCTGGTTCACACCATTCCCGCGCCGACCGGCAACATCGAAGATCCGTTGCAAGCGTTGATCATCGACTCCTGGTTCGACAACTACCTTGGCGTTGTTTCCCTGGTTCGTGTGCGCCACGGTCGGGTGAAGAAGGGCGACAAGATTCTGGTCAAGTCCACCGGCAAGATCCACCTGGTGGACAGCGTCGGTGTATTCAACCCGAAGCACACCCCTACCGTCGACCTGAAGGCCGGTGAAGTAGGCTTCATCATCGCCAGCATCAAGGACATTCACGGTGCGCCAGTGGGCGATACCCTGACCTTGAGCTCGACGCCGGACGTCGATGTGCTGCCAGGCTTCAAACGCATTCAGCCGCAGGTGTACGCCGGCCTGTTCCCGGTCAGCTCCGACGACTTCGAAGACTTCCGCGAGGCGCTGCAAAAGCTCACCCTCAACGATTCGTCGCTGCAATACACACCGGAAAGCTCAGACGCACTGGGTTTCGGCTTCCGTTGCGGCTTCCTCGGCATGCTGCACATGGAAATCATCCAGGAGCGCCTGGAGCGCGAATACAACCTGGACCTGATTACCACGGCGCCGACGGTAATCTTCGAGCTGCTGCTCAAGACCGGCGAGACGATCTACGTCGATAACCCGTCCAAGCTGCCAGACCTGTCTGCCATCGAAGACATGCGCGAGCCAATCGTGCGCGCCAATATTCTTGTGCCGCAAGAGCACTTGGGTAACGTCATTACCCTGTGTATCGAAAAACGTGGCGTACAGGTCGATATGCTGTTCCTCGGCTCCCAGGTACAAGTGACCTACGACCTGCCGATGAACGAAGTGGTGCTGGACTTCTTTGATCGTTTGAAATCCACCAGTCGCGGCTATGCTTCTCTGGACTACCATTTCGATCGTTACCAATCGGCCAGCCTGGTGAAACTGGACGTGCTGATCAACGGCGACAAGGTCGACGCTCTGGCGCTGATCGTGCACCGTGACAACTCGCACTACAAAGGTCGCCAGTTGACCGAGAAGATGAAAGACCTGATTCCGCGGCAGATGTTCGACGTGGCAATCCAGGCCGCCATTGGCGGTCAGATTGTGGCGCGTACAACCGTCAAGGCACTCAGAAAGAACGTATTGGCCAAATGCTACGGTGGTGACGTCAGCCGTAAGAAAAAGCTGCTGGAAAAGCAAAAGGCCGGTAAAAAACGCATGAAGCAGGTCGGTAACGTGGAAATTCCACAAGAAGCCTTCCTTGCCGTGCTCAGGTTGGATAGTTAGGTCCTATGTCACTAAATTTCCCGCTGTTGCTGGTCATCGCCGTGTTCGTCTGCGGCCTGTTGGCGTTGCTCGATCTGCTGTTCCTGGCGCCACGGCGCCGGGCTGCCATCAACTCCTATCAGGGGAGCGTCAGCCAGGCTGACATGGTAGTGATCGAGAAACTGAACAAAGAGCCGCTGCTGGTCGAATACGGCAAGTCGTTCTTCCCGGTGTTGTTCATCGTGCTGGTGCTGCGTTCGTTCCTGGTGGAACCGTTCCAGATTCCTTCCGGCTCAATGAAGCCAACCCTGGATGTCGGTGACTTCATTCTGGTGAACAAGTTTTCTTACGGGATCCGCTTGCCGGTGATCGACAAGAAAGTCATCGAAGTCGGTGATCCGCAGCGCGGCGATGTGATGGTGTTCCGCTACCCGAGCGACCCGAACGTCAACTACATCAAGCGTGTAGTGGGCCTGCCGGGCGATCAGATTCGCTACACCGCCGACAAGCGCCTGTTCGTCAATGGTGAGTCGATTGCCGAACAACTGGTCGGCTCCGAGCCGGGCACGTTGGGTAGCGCTGAGCTCTACAAGGAAAAACTTGGCGCCGCCGAGCACCTGATCCGCAAGGAAATGAGCCGCTACCGCGCAACGCCGGACCATTCGTGGACCGTGCCGGCCGGGCACTACTTCATGATGGGCGACAACCGCGACAACTCGAACGACAGTCGCTACTGGGATGATCCGAGCATTCCCAAGGATCTGCTGGGCATGGTTCCCGACAAGAATATCGTCGGCAAGGCCTTCGCAGTCTGGATGAGCTGGCCGGAACCCAAACTCGGTCACCTGCCGAATTTCTCGCGGGTTGGTCTGATCAAGTAATCACACACGGCGCTGTTGAACACAGCGCCGAATGCATTTCTGGAGTCGGCACAATCGGCGACAGGAGCATGAAAACAACGATATTCAGGACGTTATTTTTGAACACAGCGTTAATTGTCCCAAGCCTGCGCCGCATCAAGGCCCTGGCGGTGGAATCCAACCACGAACTCAGCGTGGGTAAACCGTGAGCGTCTCCTTAAGCCGTCTCGAGCGTCAGCTCGGTTACACCTTCAAGGATCAGGAACTGATGGTCCTGGCCCTGACTCACCGCAGTTTTGCCGGGCGCAACAACGAACGCCTGGAATTCCTCGGCGATGCCATCCTCAATTTCGTCGCCGGCGAGGCGCTGTTCGATCGCTTCCCGCTGGCCCGTGAAGGCCAGTTGTCGCGTTTGCGCGCACGCCTGGTGAAAGGTGAGACCCTGGCCGTACTGGCTCGTGGCTTCGACCTGGGTGAATACCTGCGCCTGGGCTCCGGCGAATTGAAAAGCGGCGGTTTCCGTCGCGAGTCGATTCTGGCCGATGCCCTCGAAGCGCTGATCGGTGCGATCTACCTGGACGCCGGCATGGAGGTGGCGCGCGAACGCGTGCTGGCCTGGCTGGCCGGAGAGTTCGAAGGCCTGACGCTGGTCGACACCAACAAAGATCCGAAAACCCGCCTGCAGGAATTCCTGCAGTCCCGTGGTTGTGAGCTGCCGCGTTACGAAGTGGTGGATATCCAGGGTGAGCCGCATTGCCGGACGTTCTTCGTCGAATGTGAAATCATCTTACTGAATGAAAAAAGCCGAGGTCAGGGTGTGAGTCGTCGTATTGCCGAACAGGTAGCGGCCGCCGCAGCACTGATTGCCCTGGGTGTGGAGAATGGCAATGACTGATTCAACCGCAACTCGCTGTGGCTATGTTGCCATCGTCGGCCGTCCCAACGTGGGCAAGTCCACGCTGCTGAACCACATTCTGGGTCAGAAACTGGCGATCACCTCACGCAAGCCGCAGACCACCCGCCACAACATGCTGGGCATCAAGACCGAAGGCGACGTTCAGGCGATCTACGTCGACACCCCGGGTATGCACAAGGGCGGCGAAAAGGCCCTGAACCGTTACATGAACAAGACCGCTTCGGCGGCGTTGAAAGACGTCGACGTGGTGATCTTCGTGGTTGACCGTACCAAGTGGACCGACGAAGACCAGATGGTCCTCGAGCGCGTTCAGTACGTGACCGGTCCGCTGATCGTGGCGCTGAACAAGACCGACCGCATCGAAGACAAATCCGAGCTGATGCCGCACCTGACCTGGTTGCAGGAACAGCTGCCGAACGCGCAGATCATGCCGATCTCGGCCCAGCACGGGCACAACCTTGACACGCTGGAGCGAGTGATCGCCGAGCACCTGCCGGAAAACGATCACTTCTTCCCGGAAGATCAGATCACCGACCGCAGCAGCCGCTTCCTTGCGGCTGAACTGGTACGCGAAAAAATCATGCGTCAGATGGGCGCCGAGCTGCCGTACCAGATCACCGTGGAAATCGAAGAGTTCAAGCAGCAGGGCAAAACCCTGCACATTCACGCTTTGATCCTCGTTGAACGTGACGGTCAGAAGAAAATCATCATTGGCGACAAGGGCGAGCGCATCAAGCGCATCGGCACCGAAGCGCGCAAGGACATGGAGCTGCTGTTCGACTCCAAGATCATGCTCAATCTGTGGGTCAAGGTGAAAGGTGGCTGGTCTGACGACGAGCGCGCCTTGCGTTCGCTGGGTTACGGCGACCTGTAAATCGTCAAGCAGCACATCGATTCAATTGTAGGAGCGAGCTTTTGTGGCGAGGGAGCTTGCTCCCGTTCGGCCGATCCGCGCCCGGGCGAAGCAGTCGTAAATCCTGGCATCGCGGTTTTACCTGAAACACTGAGGTGCATGGTTTTGGGGCCGCTTCGCAGTCCAGCGGGACGGTGCGGCGTTCCGACAAGCTCCCTCGCCACAGTGGATCTCCAGAGATTCGGAAACTGATGTCATCCAGCCCGCCCATCGGCCAACCCGCCTACGTGCTCCATTCCCGCGCCTACCGCGAAAGCAGTGCGCTGGTGGATTTCCTCACGCCGCAAGGTCGGCTGCGGGCGGTGTTGCGCAGTGCGCGGGGCAAGGCCGGGACGTTGGCGCGGCCGTTCGTGCCGCTGGAAGTCGAGTTCCGTGGCCGGGGCGAACTGAAGAATGTCGGCCGCATGGAAAGCGCCGGCGTTTCCACCTGGCTCAATGGCGAAGCGCTGTTCAGTGGTCTCTACCTCAACGAATTGCTGATCCGCTTGCTGCCCGCCGAAGATCCTCATCCCGCGGTTTTCGATCACTACGCCGCGACCTTGCTTGCCCTGGCCGAAGGTCGACCACTGGAACCATTGCTGCGCTCCTTCGAATGGCGACTGCTCGATGATCTCGGTTATGGCTTCGCGCTGAATACCGACATCCATGGCGACCCCATTGCGCCGGACGGTCTCTACCGCTTGCAGGTGGATGCGGGTCTTGAGCGGGTTTACTTGTTGCAACCAGGCCTGTTCAACGGTACCGAACTGCTGGCCATGGCCGATGCCGACTGGTCCGCGCCCGGTGCGCTGTCCGCCGCCAAGCGCTTGATGCGTCAGGCGTTGGCCGTTCACTTGGGGGGGCGTCCATTGGTTAGTCGTGAGTTGTTTCGAAAGCCGTAGTCTCCCCGTATGCTGTGCACCGAACTTCCCCCTTCTTCAGGAGCGCTTCCGTGACCACCAGCAATCGCATTCTTCTTGGCGTGAACATCGACCACGTTGCCACCCTGCGTCAGGCCCGGGGTACTCGTTACCCGGATCCGGTCAAGGCAGCGCTGGACGCGGAGGAGGCGGGCGCTGACGGCATCACCGTGCATCTGCGTGAAGACCGCCGGCACATTCAGGAGCGCGATGTCCTGCTGCTCAAGGACGTGCTGCAAACCCGCATGAATTTCGAAATGGGCGTCACCGAAGAAATGATGGCGTTCGCCGAGCGTATCCGCCCGGCGCACGTTTGCCTGGTGCCGGAAACCCGTCAGGAACTGACCACTGAAGGCGGTCTGGACGTAGCGGGGCAGGAAGCGCGGATCAAGGCGGCGGTGGATCGCCTGGCGAAGATTGGCTGCGAAGTGTCGCTGTTCATCGACGCTGACGAGCGGCAGATTGAGGCGTCCCGTCGTGTGGGCGCGCCGGCCATTGAATTGCACACCGGGCGTTACGCGGACGCCGAGACGCCAACCGAAGTTGCTGAAGAGCTCAAGCGTGTGGCCGATGGCGTGGCATTCGGTCTGGCCCAAGGCCTGATCGTCAACGCCGGCCATGGTTTGCACTATCACAACGTCGAGGCTGTTGCGGCAATCAAGGGCATCAACGAACTGAATATCGGCCATGCGCTGGTGGCCCATGCGTTGTTCGTCGGGTTCAAGTCGGCAGTGTCGGAGATGAAGGCGCTGATTCTGGCTGCTGCACTAAAGGGTTGAGATCGGCGGTGCTGCCTTCGCGGGCAAGCCTCGCTCCTACAGTTTCGTGTCGATACGCAATTGTGTGTTCGACGCAAACCTGTAGGAGCGGTGCTTGCCCGCGAAGGCGTCATCGGAGACAACAATAATTTAAAGCGGTGGGGTTTCCTGGCTCGGCTTGGTCTTGTCGACCCCCGGCACATGCAGGTTGCCCTCGGCGACCTGGGTGCCTTCGAGCTGCGGCTGCGTGACCCACGTCAGGATGTCGTAGTAGCGACGGATGTTCGCCACGAAATGCACCGGTTCGCCGCCACGGGCGTAGCCATAACGAGTCTTGCTGTACCACTGCTTCTGCGAAAGGCGGGGCAGTATTTTCTTCACGTCCAGCCATTTGTCCGGATTCAACCCTTCCTTGGCTGCCAGTTTTCGCGCGTCATCCAGGTGACCGCTGCCCACGTTGTAGGCGGCCAGCGCGAACCACGTACGATCCGGCTCCTGGATCGACTCGTCCAGTTGATCCTTCATGTAGACCAGGTATTTCGCGCCGCCCATGATGCTCTGCTTGGGGTCTAGGCGATTGGAAACGCCCATGGCTTGCGCCGTGTTCTGCGTCAGCATCATCAATCCGCGCACGCCGGTCTTGGACGTGACCGCCGCTTGCCACAGCGATTCCTGATAACCGATTGCCGCCAGCAGGCGCCAGTCGACTTTTTCTTTCTTGGCGGACGCCTTGAAGTGCTGTTCGTATTTGGGCAGTCGTTGCTGCAAGTGCTGGGCGAAGGTGGTGGCGCCCATGTAGCCGAGTACGTCGACATGCCCGTAGTAGCGGTCTTTGAGGCGTTGCAGGGTGCCGTTTTGCTTTACTTTGTCGAGGTAGGTGTTGATTTCGTTGAGCAGGCTGTTGTCATCGCCGGCGGCCACGGCCCAGCTCTGGTTGCTGGCATCACCGAGGTCGAAGGCGACCCGCACGTTGGGGAAGTAGACCTGGTTCATCGCCACTTCGTTGGAGTCGACCAGGGTCAGGTCGATTTGACCTTCGTCGACCATACGCAGCAGGTCGACGACTTCAACTGCGTCGGACTCTTCGTATTCAATGCCGGGATATTTCTTTTTCAGCTCTGCCAATTGCTCGGCGTGGGTGCTGCCCTTGAGCACGATGATCTTCTTGCCGACCAGATCGCCTGCGTCGGTCGGCCGCGACTGGCCGTTGCGATAGATGATCTGCGGGGTGACTTCGAGGTAGGAATGGGAAAACCGCACCTGCTTTTTGCGGTCCTCGCTGCTGACCAGGCCGGCAGCGGCCAGCACCGGGCCATTTGGCTTGCCCACCTGATTGAACAGGTCGTCGAGATTGTCGGCGGTTTCGATCTTGAGTTCGACCCCCAGATCGTCGGCGAAGCGCTTCACCAGCTCGTATTCGAAGCCGGTTTCACCATTGCGATCCTGAAAGTAGGTGGCGGGGCTGTTCCGGGTAACCACCCGCAGCACGCCATCCTCCTTTACGCGCTCCAGCGTGTTGGGTTTATCAACACAGCCACTGAGCATCAGGAAGAGTCCGGTTGCGATCAGCCATTTGGCGTACCGCGGACGCAAAGCCGTTGGGAAAAACATCTGCGCAGTATACGCAAAGGACCACGAGCGCCATATCTCGACAGAGAAGGGCTTGTCTGCTAGGGCTTCAAAAACCCGCTTGGAGCCCGCAGGAATGGGCCCGAACAGCATTTTATGACAGAAAAAATAACCCCCGGCGCGCACCTGTTCAGGGCCCGAATACCCGGCCCGACGTTCGGGTGCAACCGCGTGTACCGTTTCGGGTGATGTCGCGGGCGGTTTAGGCTAGAATGCACGGCCTCAAAGCACACCCCTTCCCGAGGCTGTCCCGAAGATGTTGATCCTGCGCGGCGCTCCTGCCCTTTCTGCCTTTCGCCACAGCAAACTCCTTGAGCAACTGAGCCAGAAGGTTCCAGCTGTCAGCGGCTTGTATGCTGAATTCGCTCACTTCGCCGAAGTTACCGGCGTCCTGACCGGCGACGAACAGCAGGTGCTCGCGCGCCTTCTGAAGTACGGCCCTAGCGTTCCGGTACAAGAGCCCACTGGTCGTCTGTTCCTGGTATTGCCGCGTTTCGGCACCATTTCGCCGTGGTCCAGTAAAGCCAGCGATATCGCTCGCAACTGCGGCCTGACCAAGATCCAGCGCCTGGAACGCGGCATCGCGTTCTATGTCGCCGGCCAGTTCAGCGACGCCGAAGCGCAGCTGATCGCAGACGCGCTGCACGACCGCATGACCCAGATTGTGCTGGGCAACCTCGAACAAGCCTCCGGCCTGTTCAGCCACGCCGAACCCAAGCCCCTGACCGCGATCGACGTGCTGGGTGGCGGCCGCGCCGCGCTGGAAAAAGCCAACACCGAGCTGGGCCTGGCCCTGGCCGAAGACGAAATCGACTACCTGGTCAACGCCTTCCTTGGTTTGAAGCGCAACCCGCACGACATCGAACTGATGATGTTCGCCCAGGCGAACTCCGAGCACTGCCGTCACAAGATCTTCAACGCCAGTTGGGACATCGACGGTCAGAGCCAGGAAAAAAGCCTGTTCGGCATGATCAAGAACACCTACCAGATGCACAGCGAAGGTGTTCTGTCGGCTTATAAGGACAACGCATCGGTGATCGTCGGTTCCGTGGCCGGTCGTTTCTTCCCGGACCCTGAAACCCGCCAGTACGGCGCGGTGCAGGAACCGGTGCACATCCTGATGAAAGTCGAAACGCACAACCACCCGACTGCGATTGCCCCGTTCCCGGGCGCATCCACCGGTAGTGGCGGCGAGATTCGCGACGAAGGCGCCACCGGTCGCGGCGCCAAGCCAAAGGCTGGCTTGACCGGTTTCACCGTGTCGAACCTGCAGATCCCGGGCTTCGAACAGCCGTGGGAAGTGCCGTATGGCAAACCCGAGCGCATCGTTACCGCGCTGGACATCATGATCGAAGGCCCGTTGGGCGGCGCTGCATTCAACAATGAATTCGGCCGTCCGGCGCTGACCGGTTACTTCCGTACCTTCGAACAGTCGATCACCACCCCTCATGGTGACGAAGTTCGCGGTTACCACAAGCCGATCATGCTGGCTGGCGGCATGGGCAACATCCGTGAAGAACACGTCAAGAAAGGCGAAATCGTCGTTGGCTCCAAGCTGATCGTGCTTGGCGGCCCGGCGATGCTGATCGGTCTGGGTGGCGGCGCGGCTTCCTCCATGGCCACCGGCACCAGCTCGGCAGACCTGGACTTCGCTTCCGTACAACGTGAAAACCCCGAGATGGAGCGTCGTTGCCAGGAAGTCATCGACCGTTGCTGGCAACTGGGCGACAAAAACCCGATCAGCTTCATCCACGACGTCGGCGCGGGCGGTCTGTCCAACGCCTTCCCGGAACTGGTCAACGATGGCGACCGTGGTGGCCGTTTCGAACTGCGCAACATTCCAAACGACGAGCCGGGCATGGCCCCGCACGAAATCTGGAGTAACGAATCCCAGGAACGCTACGTTCTGGCAGTCGGCCCGGCGGACTTCGAACGCTTCAAGGCGATCTGCGAGCGTGAGCGTTGCCCATTCGCGGTAGTCGGCGAAGCCACTGCCGAGCCGCAACTGACCGTGACCGACAGCCACTTCGGCAACAGCCCGGTGGACATGCCGCTCGAAGTGCTGCTGGGCAAAGCCCCGCGCATGCACCGTTCGGTGGTTCGTGAAAACGAGCTGGGCGACGATTTCGATCCGTCGACCCTCGACATCGCCAACTGCGTCGAGCGCGTCCTGCATCACCCGGCCGTGGCCAGCAAGAGCTTCCTGATCACCATCGGCGACCGCACCATCACCGGCCTCGTGGCCCGTGACCAGATGGTTGGCCCGTGGCAGGTTCCGGTGGCCGACGTTGCCGTTACCGCCACCAGCTTCGACGTTTATACCGGTGAAGCCATGGCCATGGGCGAGCGCACTCCGCTGGCCCTGCTGGACGCTCCGGCGTCGGGCCGCATGGCCATCGGCGAAACCCTGACCAACATCGCCGCCTCGCGCATCGCCAAGATCTCCGACATCAAACTGTCGGCGAACTGGATGTCCGCTGCCGGTCACCCAGGTGAAGACGCACGTCTGTATGACACCGTGAAAGCGGTCGGCATGGAACTGTGCCCTGAGCTGGGCATCACCATCCCGGTGGGCAAGGACTCCATGTCCATGGCCACTCGCTGGAACGACGAAGGTGTCGATAAGGCTGTCACTTCGCCGATGTCGCTGATCGTGACCGGTTTCGCGCCAGTGGCTGACATCCGTCAGACCCTGACCCCGCAACTGCGCATGGACAAGGGCACAACCGACCTGATCCTGATCGACCTCGGTCGCGGCCAGAACCGCATGGGTGCCTCGATCCTCGCTCAGGTTCACGGCAAGCTCGGCAAACAGGCACCGGACGTCGATGACGCCGAAGACCTGAAAGCCTTCTTCGCCGTGATCCAGGGCCTCAACGCCGACGGTCACCTGCTGGCTTACCACGACCGTTCCGACGGTGGTCTGCTGACCAGCGTGGTGGAAATGGCGTTTGCCGGCCACTGCGGCCTGAGCCTGAACCTCGACGGTCTGGCAGAGACTTCCGCCGATATCGCCGCGATCCTGTTCAACGAAGAACTGGGCGCTGTGATCCAGGTTCGCCAGGACGCCACCGCGGATATCCTCGCGCAGTTCAGCGCTGCTGGCCTGGGCGACTGCGTATCGGTGATCGGTCAGCCGATGAACAACGGCGAGATCAGCATCACGTTCAACGGCGATACCGTATTCGAAGGTCAGCGTCGTCTGCTGCAACGTCAGTGGGCTGAAACCAGCTACCAGATCCAGCGTCTGCGTGATAACGCCGACTGCGCCGAACAAGAGTTCGACGTGCTGCTGGAAGAAGACAACCCGGGCCTGAGCGTCAAGCTCAGCTATGACGTCAACCAGGACGTCGCCGCGCCTTACATCAAGAAAGGCATTCGCCCACAGGTTGCCGTGCTGCGTGAGCAGGGCGTCAACGGTCAGGTGGAAATGGCGGCCGCGTTCGACCGTGCCGGTTTCAACGCGATCGACGTGCACATGAGCGACATCCTGGCTGGCCGTGTCGACCTGAACGACTTCAAGGGCATGGTCGCTTGCGGCGGTTTCTCCTACGGCGACGTACTGGGGGCCGGCGAAGGCTGGGCCAAGTCCGCGCTGTTCAACAGTCGCGCTCGCGATGCCTTCCAGGGCTTCTTCGAACGTACCGACAGCTTCACCCTCGGCGTGTGCAACGGTTGCCAGATGATGTCCAACCTGCACGAGCTGATCCCGGGCAGCGAGTTCTGGCCGCACTTCGTGCGCAACCGTTCCGAGCAGTTCGAAGCCCGCGTGGCCATGGTTCAGATCCAGGAGTCGAACTCGATCTTCCTGCAGGGCATGGCCGGTTCGCGCATGCCGATCGCCATCGCCCACGGTGAAGGCCATGCCGAATTCGCCAGCGAAGAAGCGTTGCTGCAAGCCGATCTGTCGGGTTGCGTGGCGATGCGTTTCGTCGACAACCACGGCAAGGTCACCGAGAAATACCCGGCCAACCCGAACGGCTCGCCGCGCGGTATCACCGGTTTGACCAGCCGCGACGGTCGCGTGACCATCATGATGCCGCACCCGGAGCGTGTGTTCCGCGCGGTGCAGAACTCGTGGCGTTCGGAAGACTGGAACGAAGACGCACCTTGGATGCGTATGTTCCGTAACGCTCGCGTCTGGGTGAACTAAGAGCGGGGAGCTGATTGCCGTGTACAAGCTCTGCTTTTTTGTTCCGGCCAGTCATGTTGAAGTGGTCAAAAGCGCTGTATTCGCCGCCGGTGGCGGGCGGATCGGGGCTTATGACCACTGTGCGTGGCAGGTGTTTGGCTTGGGTCAGTTTCGTCCGCTGGAGGGCAGTCAGCCGTTCATTGGCGAGGCTGGGCAGGTCGAGCAGGTTGAGGAATGGAAGGTTGAGCTTGTGGTCAGCGATGAGTTGATCCGGGCGGTGGTGGTGGCTCTGAAAGAGAGTCATCCCTATGAGACGCCGGCTTACGAGGTATGGCGGTTAGAGGATTTTTGATTCTCTGGCCGCTGCAATGAGAAACCCGCTGATTCTTCAGCGGGTTTTTTATTGCTCGGGATTTAACCTCTGACCTGATCCGTGATCTTCTGATCTATTTTTTCGAAGCCGACCGAAGGTAGCAGCCAGAACACACTTGATCATTCCCACGCTCTGCGTGGGAATGATCATTATGGGGGGGGAAGTTACGGGCGGATTTCGATCATCGTGCCGTCCGGTACCAGACCCCAGACTTCACGCATGTCCATGTTGCGCATGGCGATGCAGCCATCGGTCCAGTCCAGCGTGTGGAACAGGTTTTCCGGGTTCTCTTCGGTGTCTGGAGTACCGTGGATCATGATCATGCCGCCAGGCTCGACGCCTTCGCGCCGGGCGCGGGCGGAGTCGCTGATGTTGGGGTAGGAGATGTGCATCGCCAGGTTGAAACGTTCGCTGGTCTTGCGCCAGTCCAGCCAGTAAAGGCCTTCGGGGGTGCGTTTATCACCTTCCATCAGTTTTGGGCCGATGGGGCGTTTGCCCAGGGAAATGCGATAGGTCTTGAACGGCTTGCCGTCGTTGATCAACTGCAACTGATGGGCAGATTTTAGGACCAGAACTTTTTCGATGACTTTGCCGTCCGGGGCGGCCGCGACGGAAGCCTGGGAGACTGCGACGAACGATAAGCAAAACAGGGCAAGCAACCAGCGCATTGAAACGATATCCCTAAGAGGTGTCGCGACTATTTTATTTATAGATGGTTTTTTACTAACAAGTGCTTAGATGATGGCAGGCTGAGCGAGTGGCGGGATCGATTCGGACCGCACGGGGTAGACCTCGGTCCGCCGGTCAGCGAAGAAGCATTCTAATGTACGGCCGACCGTGCGGAAAGCCAGTTCGCCCCAAGGAATGTCGGCCTCTTCGAACAGCTGCACTTCCAGGCTCTCGGGGCCTGCGCGAAAATCCAGATCCACAAGCTCGGCGCGAAAGAACACATGCACCTGACTGATGTGCGGCACATCGATCAGCGTATAGATGCTCAGGTTGCGTACCCGGGCGCAAGCTTCTTCGGCGGTCTCGCGAATGGCGGCCTGTTCGATGGTCTCACCGTTTTCCATGAAACCGGCGGGCAGGGTCCAATAACCGAGCCGTGGCTCGATGGCGCGACGGCACAGCAATACCTTCGAACCCCAGGTCGGCACGCAACCGGCGACGATATTGGGGTTCTGGTAATGAATGGTATGACAGCTGTCGCAGACAAAACGCAGGCGCGAATCGCCTTCGGGAATGCGCTGGGTTACCGGGTTGCCGCATTGACTGCAATATTTCATGCTTGGGTTCCTGAATGCTGCGCCTATCTTGGCGTGCAGCGGTGTCGGTCGGCAAGTTGTCGTTTCGCGACATGAGGCTTTTCGGGGGTTGGGCGGCCGGTGCGATTGGTGCATGATGCAGGGTAAGGCACAGATCGAGAAGACTCATGCTGGACGAGCTACTGCACCGGGTAAGCAATCACACACCGCGTACGCTGGAAACCGACCGACGTTTCCCCGAAGCCGCGGTATTGGTGCCCATCACGCGCAGTGACGAACCTGAACTGGTCCTGACCCTTCGCGCCAGCGGGCTCTCGACCCATGGCGGTGAAGTCGCTTTTCCCGGCGGTCGACGCGACCCTGAAGACCCTGATCTGATCTTTACCGCTCTGCGCGAGGCCGAAGAAGAAATCGGCCTGCCGCCGGGGCTGGTCGAAGTGATCGGCCCACTGAGCCCGCTGATCTCCCTGCACGGCATCAAGGTCACGCCCTATGTCGGCGTGATTCCGGATTTCGTCGAATACCTGGCCAACGATGCCGAGATCGCCGCAGTGTTCAGCGTGCCTCTGGAATTCTTCCGCAAGGACCCGCGCGAGCACACCCACCGCATCGACTATCAGGGCCACAGTTGGTATGTGCCGAGCTATCGTTATGGCGAGTACAAGATCTGGGGGTTGACGGCGATCATGATCGTCGAGTTGATCAACCTGCTCTATGACGCGAAAATCAGCCTGCATCAACCGCCCAAGAGTTTTATCAACACCTGAAGCCATCGCTCGTATGGCGTGAATCCTGCTTTTCGCTAGTGAGCCAGCCTGGTCGTGAGGACAACAAGATGAAATACCGCCTGGGCGACGCCCGCGTCGAGACCCACCCGCAGAGCTGGGTCGCACCCAATGCCGTGCTGGTGGGCAAGGTCAAACTGGAAGAGGGCGCCAACGTCTGGTTCAACGCCGTGTTGCGTGGCGACAACGAATTGATCCTGATCGGCAAGAACAGCAACGTGCAGGACGGCACCGTGATGCACACCGACATGGGCTATCCGCTGACCATCGGTACCGGCGTGACCATCGGTCACAATGCCATGCTCCACGGCTGCACGGTGGGCGATTACAGTCTGATCGGCATCAACGCAGTGATCCTCAACGGCGCGAAAATCGGCAAGAACTGCATCATCGGCGCCAACTCGCTGATCGGTGAAGGCAAGGAAATTCCGGACGGCTCGCTGGTAATGGGCTCGCCGGGCAAGGTGGTACGCGAACTGACCGAGCCGCAGAAGAAGATGCTCGAAGCCAGCGCCGCGCACTATGTGCACAACTCGCAGCGTTATGCCCGCGATCTGGTCGAGCAGGAACAATGAGCACACCTGAACGTGAGCGACCGGTCCCGTCGCCGTGCGTGAACATTTGTGCGCTGGATGAGGATGACATTTGCACCGGGTGTCAACGCACGGTGGAAGAGATCACCCGCTGGAGCCGGATGGACAACGAGGAGCGGCGCAAGGTGCTGGGGTTGTGTCATGAGCGGGCGAAGTCGAGTGGGCTGATCTGGATGTTGCCTTCCAAATCCGATTCCTGATTTTTTGTGGTAGCGCGGCTTTTGTGGCGAGGGGGCTTGCCCCCGTTGCGTTGCGAAGCGGCGCTAAACCTGCGACTTCATTCTTTCAGGCGTACGGCGTTTGCTGATTTCACGACTGCTGCGCAGCCGAACGGGGGCAAGCCCCCTCGCCACAGGTTATCTGTGCGCTGAAGATGAAGTACCCTGTGCACAAAATTGACAGGTATCTCCCGTCCATGCTCTTCCTGATCGCCTACATCAGCAGCGTCGTGCTGATCAATTACGCCTTTTCCACCGCCCCGCACCTGGACATCATCTGGTCGGCCTGGGGTGGCCTGGTGTTCGTGCTGCGCGACATGGTGCAAACCCGCTTCGGCCATGGCGCGATCGCGGCGATGCTGGTGGCGCTGGGGCTGTCTTACGTTACCTCCGATCCCTCAATTGCTCTCGCCAGTGCCACGGCGTTCGCCGTGTCCGAGTGCATCGACTGGCTGGTGTTCAGCCTCACCAAGCGCCCGTTGCACGATCGCCTGTGGATAAGTTCGGCCCTGAGCATCCCGCTGGACACCTTCATCTTCTTCGGCATGATCGATGCGCTCACACCGGGCGTGATCTTCACTGCGCTGGGTTCGAAGTTCGCGGGCGTCACCGTGGTCTGGTTGGCCATGGCATGGCGCCTGCGTAAACAGGCTGTCGTCAGCTGAAGCCAAACCCTCAGGTTCATGTAAAATGCCGCGCTTTCTCCCCATGGGAAGCGCGCTTCCCTCGATGATCCGCTCCTTTGAGGACCTGAGATGACCCGTATCGGAACTCCATTGTCGCCAACCGCCACCCGCGTATTGATGTGTGGCTGTGGTGAGTTGGGCAAGGAAGTGGTGATCGAGCTGCAACGCCTGGGCGTTGAAGTGATTGCCGTGGATCGCTACGCCAATGCGCCGGCCATGCAAGTCGCCCATCGCAGCCATGTGATCAATATGCTCGACGGTGCCGCCCTGCGTGCGGTGATCGAAGCCGAGAAACCGCACTTCATCGTGCCGGAAATCGAAGCCATCGCCACCGCGACCCTGGTGGAGCTGGAGTCCGAAGGCTTCACCGTGATCCCGACTGCCCGCGCCGCACAGTTGACCATGAACCGCGAAGGCATCCGTCGCCTGGCCGCTGAAGAGCTGGACCTGCCGACATCGCCGTACCACTTCGCCGACACCTTCGAGGACTACCGTAAGGCAGTCGAAGACCTGGGCTTCCCGTGCGTGGTCAAACCGGTCATGAGTTCCTCGGGCAAGGGCCAGAGCCTGCTGCGCAGCGTCGATGACGTGCAGAAAGCCTGGGATTACGCTCAAGAAGGCGGCCGCGCCGGTAAAGGTCGCGTGATCATCGAAGGCTTCATCGACTTCGACTACGAAATCACTCTGCTGACTGTGCGTCACGTCGGCGGCACTACGTTCTGTGCGCCTGTCGGTCACCGTCAGGAGAAGGGCGACTACCAGGAATCCTGGCAGCCACAAGCCATGAGCCCGGTTGCTTTGGCCGAATCCGAGCGCGTCGCCAAAGCGGTCACCGAAGCCTTGGGCGGTCGTGGCCTGTTTGGCGTCGAGTTGTTCATCAAGGGTGATCAGGTGTGGTTCAGCGAAGTCTCGCCGCGCCCGCATGACACCGGTCTGGTGACCCTGATTTCCCAGGACCTGTCGCAGTTCGCACTGCACGCACGGGCGATCCTGGGCCTGCCGATTCCACTGATCCGTCAGTTCGGCCCATCGGCGTCGGCGGTGATTCTGGTGGAAGGGCAGTCGACTCAGACCGCTTTCGCCAACCTGGGTGCAGCGTTGAGCGAGCCGGATACTGCGTTGCGTCTGTTCGGCAAGCCTGAAGTCAATGGCCAGCGGCGGATGGGGGTTGCGTTGGCTCGCGACGAGTCTATCGAAGCTGCTCGTGCAAAAGCGACCCGTGCTGCTCAGGCTGTTGTAGTCGAGCTGTAAACCGAGGCGCGGCATTCGCGGGCAAGCCTCGCTCCTACAGGGATCACGTCAAGACGCAAGTGCGTTCGACAAATGACCCGTAGGAGCGAGGCTTGCCCGCGAAGCTTTTGGCTTCAGGCAACCCGATTCAAATCGTTATTGCGTGTCTCCTTCAGGCACAGCACTGCGATCAAGCTCAGTACTGCCGCCCCCGACACATACCCGCCGACATAACTCAAGCCACCCATCGCCACCAGTTTCTGCGCAAAGAACGGTGCCGCCGAGGCACCGACAATACCGCCCAGGTTGTAAGCCGCCGATGCGCCGGTATGGCGCACGTGGGTCGGAAACAGCTCCGGCAGCAGCGCGCCCATCGGCGCAAACGTCACGCCCATCAGAAACAGTTCTATGCACAGGAACAACGCCACGCCCCAGGTCGAGCCATGGGTCAGCAGCGGTTCCATCAAGAATCCGGACAGAATCGCCAGCACGCCGCCGATGATCAGCACCGGCTTACGCCCGAAACGGTCGCTGGCCCAGGCCGACAGCGGTGTTGCGGCCGCCATGAACAGCACCGCGAAACACAGCAGGGCGAGAAAGGTTTCCCGGGTGTAGCCAAGCGTCGACACACCGTAACTCAGCGAAAACACTGTCGAGATGTAAAACAGTGCATAGCACACCACCATCGACCCGGCGCCCAGCAGCATCGGTGCCCAGTATTGGCTGAACAGCTCGACCAGCGGAATCTTCACCCGCTCCTGGCGAGCCACGGCGTTGGCGAACACCGGGGTTTCGTGGAGCTTGAGGCGTACGTACAAGCCGACCATCACCAGCGCGGCACTGAGCAGGAACGGAATCCGCCAGCCCCACGAACGGAATTGCTCGTCGTTCAGGCTCATGGCCAGGGTCAGGAACAGGCCGTTGGCCGCCAGAAATCCGATCGATGGGCCGAGTTGCGGAAACATGCCGAACCAGGCGCGCTTGCCTTTGGGTGCGTTCTCCGTGGCCAGCAATGCGGCGCCGCCCCATTCGCCGCCCAGTCCCAGGCCTTGGCCGAAGCGCAGCACGCAAAGCAGGATCGGCGCCCAGGCGCCAATACTGTCGTAACCCGGCAGTACGCCGATCAGCGTGGTGCACACGCCCATCAGCAGCAAGGACGCAACCAGTGTCGATTTGCGTCCGATGCGGTCACCAAAATGGCCGAACAACGCCGAACCCAGCGGCCGCGCAAGGAAAGCGATGCCGAAGGTGAGGAATGCCGACAGCATCTGCGCGGTGCCGGAGGTTTGTGGAAAGAACACCGGGCCGATCACCAATGCTGCGGCGGTGGCATAGACGTAGAAGTCGTAGAACTCGATGGCCGTGCCGATGAAACTCGCGGTAGCCACGCGGGTGGCGGAGTTCGTCGGTTGGGCAGGCGCGGTGTCGCTGAACGTTGTGCTGGTCGTCATGTCGTTATCCCTGACAGTCATGTGCCCCAGTGGAGCGAATTATTATGGTCGAATACCCAGGGATGTGGGTTGAGGATCGGTCGCTGTTCAAGGTAGGAACAGTCGCCGCAGTGGTACGGATGGTGTCGAAGATCTGGCCGGAACCTGCTGCATGCGGGGTAAGCATGTGGTTCGGTGGGAGGCTTGGGTAAGCCGGCTCGATTATAGGAAGGTGGCTAACTATCGAACAAGAGGGGCGGTTGTTTTAACCCGTTAACGGATAAACGCAGGCGCTGAGCTGGTATGCCAGATCAGCACGCGCGTGACGCGATTTTCTTCAGTCTCCAGAATCTCCAGTCGGTATCGTCCGATCTTCAGGCACACCGCACTGTCCGGAATCGTCTCCAACGCCTCGGTCACCAAGCCGTTTAGGGTTTTCGGACCATCGCTGGGCAAATGCCAGCCGAGGCTCTTGTTCAGCTCGCGGATGGACGCTGCGCCATCAATCACCAGTCGGCCATCGGCCTGCGGGTGAATGTGCGGGTTATCCAGGCTGTGCTGGCTTTCGAACTCTCCGACGATTTCTTCGAGAATATCTTCCAGGGTCACGATACCCAGTACTTCCCCGTACTCGTCGACCACCATGCCCAAGCGCCGCTGCTGCTTGTGGAAATTCAGCAATTGCAGTTGCAACGGTGTGCTTTCCGGCACGAAGTACGGTTCGTGACTGGCCGCCAGCAGCGCTTCCACAGTCAGGCTTGAATCCGGCAACAAATGACGGATCTGCCGGGTGTTGAGCACCGCTTCGACCTGGTTGATGTCGCTGTGGAATACCGGCAGGCGGGTGCGCCTGTTGTGGCGCAGTTGCTCGATGATTTCTTCGAGGGGGTCGTCCAGGTTGATCCCGTCGACGTCGCTGCGTGGCACCAGAATATCGTTGACCGTGATGTTATCCAGTGCGTGGATGCCTGACAGTGGGCGATAAGCCGCATGTTCGTGATCGTCGTGCCGATCTGCCGGTGTCTCGTCTTCGCTTTGCTGCACCACGTTGATTTTGCGGGCGAATGGCCGCATCAGCAGTTGGCTGATGCCATTGAGTAGCCATGCGGCGGGATAGACGATTTTCAGCGGTATGCCGAGCAGTGTGTTGCCCAAGGCCAGGACGGCATCCGGATAGCGTGCGGCGAGGGCGCGTGGCAGGTAGTCGGCGAACACCAGCAACATTGCGCCGGCACCGAGGCAGGCAATCCAGGGGCCGTTTTGCGCCCAGGTGAAAATCGCCAGCAAGGTGCTGATGACCACCACCAGCGCGCGGCATAAGGTGTTGCAGAGGATCAGGCTGTTGAGCGGGAAGCTCAGCTTGGCCACGGGTTTGTCGCTGGAGCGCGAGGCCGTGCGCTGGGCCAGTAATTGCTGTTGCGCAACTTCGATGGCGGTAAACAGCCCCGACCATAAAATCAGCAGGGCCAGCACCGCGAGCATCGGTCCTATGGGCAAGTCGTCCATTAATGCCGCCCGTCAGATGTGCAGAATGTATTCGCGGACCAGCTTGCTGCCGAAATACGCCAGCATCAGCAGGCAGAAACCGGCAAGGGTCCAGCGGATGGCTTTGTGTCCGCGCCAGCCGAGACGGTTGCGCCCCCAGAGCAGCACGCTGAACACGATCCAGGCCAGGCACGCCAGCAGGGTTTTATGCACCAGGTGCTGGGCGAACAGGTTCTCGACGAACAGCCAGCCGGAAATCAGCGACAACGACAGCAGGCTCCAGCCGGCCCAGAGGAAACCGAACAGCAGGCTTTCCATGGTTTGCAGCGGCGGGAAGTTCTTGATCAGCCCGGACGGATGCTTGTGCTTGAGCTGATGGTCCTGAACCAGCAGCAGCAAGGCCTGGAACACCGCGATGGTGAACATGCCATAAGCGAGGATCGACAAGAGAATGTGGGCGAGAATGCCTGGCTCTTCGTCGATGACCTGCACCGTGCCGGCGGGGGCGAACTGTGCCAGCAACACTGTTGCGGCGCCCAGCGGGAACAGCAATACAAGCAGGTTTTCCACTGGAATCCGTGAGCAGGCCAGCAGGGTCAGGGCGATGACCGCTGCGGCAATCAGGCTGGCGGCGCTGAAAAAGTCCAGGGCCAGGCCGACCGGAGTCAGCAGATAGCTGATCAGGCTGGCGCTGTGGGCCAGCACGGCCAGTACGCCGAGCGTGACCAGCAGGCGTTTGTTCGCCTTGGCACCGGTGGCCAGGCGAGTGCCTTGATAGAAGGTCGCAGCGGCATATAAGCAGGCGGCGGCGAGGGTGGTAAGCAAGCTGGGTGACAAGGGGAGCATAAATCCTGTTAGGCAGGCCCGAAAGGCGTTGAGTTTGGCATAGAACCCATACGGCACGAAAGACCATACAAGCTGACGGCGAGGTGTCCGCCAGACGCAGTCTTCGCTATAATCCGCGACCTGCCCACGCCGCAGGCTCGCCGAGCACATGTTGATTCCGGTCTGGGCCGCCATTATCCCGGTCTACACAGGGCCTGAAAGGATCGCGCAATGTTTGAAAACTTAACCGACCGTCTCTCACAGACGCTGCGCCATGTCACCGGCAAGGCCAAGCTGACCGAAGACAACATCAAAGACACCCTGCGTGAAGTGCGCATGGCGTTGCTCGAAGCCGACGTCGCCTTGCCGGTGGTCAAAGACTTCGTCAATTCGGTCAAGGAACGCGCTGTCGGCACCGAGGTGTCGCGCAGCCTGACGCCGGGCCAGGCCTTCGTGAAGATCGTCCAGGCCGAACTCGAAAGCTTGATGGGCGCAGCCAACGAAGATTTGAACCTGAGCGCCGTTCCACCGGCCGTGGTTCTGATGGCCGGTTTGCAGGGTGCGGGTAAAACCACCACCGCCGGCAAACTGGCGCGCTTCCTTAAGGAGCGCAAGAAGAAGTCGGTCATGGTCGTGTCCGCGGACGTTTACCGTCCTGCGGCGATCAAGCAGCTGGAAACCCTGGCCAACGATATCGGCGTGACGTTCTTCCCGTCCGACCTGAGCCAGAAGCCGGTTGACATTGCGCAAGCGGCTATTAAAGAAGCCAAGCTGAAATTCATCGACGTGGTCATCGTCGACACCGCTGGTCGTTTGCACATCGACGAAGAGATGATGGGCGAGATCAAGGCGCTGCACGCCGCGATCAATCCGGTCGAAACCCTGTTCGTGGTCGATGCCATGACCGGCCAGGACGCCGCCAACACGGCCAAGGCCTTCGGTGATGCATTGCCGCTGACCGGTGTGATCCTGACCAAGGTCGACGGTGATGCCCGTGGCGGTGCCGCACTGTCGGTACGTGCCATTACCGGCAAGCCGATCAAGTTCATCGGTATGGGCGAGAAGAGCGAAGCGCTCGAGCCGTTCCACCCTGAGCGTATCGCATCGCGCATCCTCGGCATGGGCGACGTGCTCAGCCTGATCGAACAGGCCGAAGCGACCCTCGACAAGGACAAGGCCGACAAGCTGGCCAAGAAGCTGAAGAAGGGCAAGGGCTTCGACCTCGAAGACTTCCGCGATCAGCTGCAACAGATGAAGAACATGGGCGGTCTCGGCGGCCTCATGGACAAACTGCCGAATATCGGTGGTGTGAACCTGGCGCAGATGGGCAATGCCCAGGGTGCGGCAGAGAAGCAATTCAAGCAGATGGAAGCCATCATCAATTCCATGACCCCGGCCGAGCGCCGCGACCCTGAGCTGATCAGTGGTTCGCGCAAGCGCCGGATCGCCATGGGTTCCGGCACCCAGGTGCAGGACATCGGTCGCTTGATCAAGCAGCACAAGCAGATGCAGAAGATGATGAAGAAATTCTCCGCGAAAGGCGGAATGGCCAAAATGATGCGCGGCATGGGCGGTATGTTGCCCGGCGGCGGCATGCCCAAGATGTAAAGAATTCGCGCAGGAGCTTGCTCCTGCGCCGACCCACACGGACGTGGGATCTCCAGCAAACCCGCACTTGGCGGGAGCTGACTGGCCATCTTCAACGATGGCTCTATAGCAAATCTGGATGGCACGCCGATAGGCGCCGGAAAAAGACATTTGCAAAAGTCCGGATATTCCTTAGAATATGCGGCCTTTCGGGCACCTATGCCCGCTGTGCATTTAGATTTGCAGCACCGACTACAGGAACGATGTTCACATGCTAACAATCCGTCTTGCCCTTGGCGGCTCCAAAAAGCGCCCGTTTTACCACTTGACCGTAACCGACAGCCGCAACCCGCGTGACGGTTCGCACAAGGAACAGGTTGGTTTCTTCAACCCTGTTGCTCGTGGTCAAGAAGTTCGTCTGTCCGTGAACCAAGAGCGCGTAGCCTACTGGCTGAGCGTTGGTGCACAGCCTTCTGAGCGCGTTGCTCAGTTGTTGAAGGAATCTGCTAAGGCTGCGGCCTGAGCAATATGAACGCGACGCCAGCTGTTGCTGATGATTTGATCGTTATCGGCAAGATTTATTCTGTTCACGGCGTTCGCGGCGAAGTGAAGGTGTATTCCTTTACTGATCCGATTAAAAACCTGTTGGACTACAAAACCTGGACGCTCAGGCGCGAAGGCAGCGTAAAACAGGTCGAGCTGGTCAGCGGACGCGGGAACGACAAGTTCCTGGTCGCAAAGCTCAAGGGTCTTGATGATCGTGAAGAAGCTCGTCTTCTGGCTGGTTATGAGATCTGCGTGCCGCGCAACCTGTTCCCTGAATTGACCGATGGCGAGTACTACTGGTACCAGCTGGAAGGTCTGAAGGTCATCGATACTCACGGGCAATTGTTCGGGAAAATCGATCATCTTCTGGAAACCGGCGCCAATGATGTAATGGTGGTCAAGCCTTGCGCTGGCAGCCTGGATGATCGCGAACGCCTGTTGCCGTATACCGAGCAATGCGTGTTGGCCGTCGATCTGGCAGCGGGCGAGATGAAGGTGGAATGGGATGCGGACTTCTAAACGTGGCTAACCTGCGCGTAGAAGTGATCAGTTTGTTTCCCGAGATGTTCTCCGCCATCAGCGAGTACGGCATCACCAGTCGGGCGGTGAAACAGGGGCTGTTGCAGCTTACCTGTTGGAATCCGCGAGACTACACGACGGATCGACATCACACTGTGGATGATCGCCCATTTGGCGGTGGTCCGGGCATGGTGATGAAGATCAAGCCCCTGGAAGATGCTCTGGTTCAGGCCAAGGCAGCAGCCGGGGAGGCGGCGAAGGTAATTTACCTGTCCCCCCAAGGCCGTCAACTGACACAGTCGGCGGTACGCGAGTTGGCGAATCTGGATGCATTGATCCTGATTGCCGGCCGCTATGAAGGCATTGACGAGCGTTTTATTGATGCTCATGTCGATGAAGAGTGGTCGATTGGCGACTATGTCCTGTCTGGCGGCGAGCTGCCGGCGATGGTCCTGATCGATGCGGTTACACGACTGCTGCCTGGAGCTTTAGGGCATGCGGACTCCGCTGAGGAAGATTCCTTTACGGATGGTTTGCTGGATTGCCCGCACTACACCCGACCGGAGGTGTATGCGGATCAGCGTGTTCCCGACGTATTGCTAAGTGGCAATCACGCGCACATCCGGCGTTGGCGTTTACAGCAGTCCCTTGGTCGGACCTATGAACGACGCGCCGATCTTCTGGAAAGCCGCTCGCTTTCTGGAGAAGAGAAGAAGCTGCTCGAGGAATACATCCGCGAGCGGGACGATAGTTAACAACGTATCGATGGTAGATCCGACGATTTACCTTAGGAGCACAGCATGACTAACAAAATCATCCTTGCACTCGAAGCAGAGCAGATGACTAAAGAGATCCCTACCTTTGCCCCGGGCGACACCATTGTCGTTCAGGTGAAAGTGAAGGAAGGCGATCGTTCGCGTCTGCAAGCGTTCGAAGGCGTAGTTATCGCCAAGCGTAACCGCGGCGTAAACAGTGCTTTCACCGTTCGTAAAATCTCCAACGGTGTTGGTGTAGAGCGTACTTTCCAGACCTACAGCCCGCAAATCGACAGCATGGCTGTCAAGCGTCGCGGTGATGTACGTAAGGCCAAGCTGTACTACCTGCGTGACCTGTCCGGTAAAGCAGCTCGCATCAAGGAAAAACTGGCTTAAGTCCAGCTTCCGATGCCGAAAGGCCGGCCTGCTCAGGTTGGCTTTTCAAGAAAATGCCTCGTATCGAAAGATGCGGGGCATTTTTCGTTATGGCTGCATATATAAAAAACTGCGGCGCTCTTTCTGTAGCTGCTGCCGAAGGCTGCGTCTGGCTGTAGCAGCTGTCGAGCTCCAGCGAGGCTGCGTCCGGCTGCGAAGCAGTCGTGAATCCGGCTAATGCGGTCTGTCTGGCGTGCCGTAATCTCTGATTATGCGACTGCTGCGTCCGAGCGCAGGCTTCGCCAGCTGCTACGGATTGCGTTACGGCTTAACTTGGTCGTATTAGTCGCACAAAAGAAAACGCCCCGAACCAGTCGGGGCGTTTGCTTTAAGTGTTGCGGCTTTTTGGGCTTGGGCGCTTAGCGCTTCAGCGAAGCTGGCAGGTGTGGCTGGATCGCTGTCAGTACTGCCTTGAAGCACTTGGTGTTGCCGGCGACGACGTGACCTTTCTCCAGGAAGTCGTGACCGCCGGTGAAGTCGCTCACCAAGCCACCGGCTTCCTGGATTAACAGGGCGCCTGCAGCCATATCCCACTCGGACAGGCCTGACTCCCAGAAGGCGTCGAAACGGCCGGCAGCCACGTAGGCCAGGTCGAGGCTTGCCGAGCCGGCGCGGCGGATGCCGGCGGTCTGGCCAACCAGGGCGCGGAACATGCCCAGGTAGTTGTCGAGGTTGTCCATCTGGTCGTCACGGAACGGGAAGCCGGTACCCAGCAGGGCGCCGTCCAGGCTGGTACGGCCGCTAACGCGCAGGCGACGACCGTTCAGTTGAGCGCCGCGACCACGGCTGGCGGTGAATTCTTCCTGGCGAACCGGGTCCAGAACAACAGCGTGTTCCAGGCGGCCGCGGTATTTGCAGGCGATGCTGACAGCGAAGTGAGGAATGCCGCGCAGGAAGTTGGTGGTGCCGTCCAGTGGGTCGATGATCCACAGGTATTCTTCGCCTTCGATGCCGGTGCCGGCGTGCAGGCCGGTTTCTTCACCCATGATCGAGTGATTCGGGTAGGCCTTGCGCAGTGCGTCGATGATTTTCTGTTCGGCGGCGCGATCCACCTCGGATACATAATCCTTGGCGTCTTTTTCGTCGACCTTGATGGTATCCAGGCGCTCGATGGAGCGGAAGATCAATTCACTGGCGCTGCGGGCGGCGCGCAGCGCGATATTCAGCATGGGCTGCATGGATGTGTCACCTAAGGTTGTTAAAGAAAGCCGGGCATTCTATCAGAAAGTTTCTACAGGAGAAGGTCGACGTTCGCTTTCATGGCTTAACGGTAGGAGGAGCTGTAAGATTCGGCTCCCCCATTCAATGTTCGAGAGCGCCTCCCTTGCTGCAAAACATTCGTGTCGTCCTGGTCAATACCAGTCATCCCGGAAATATCGGCGGTGCTGCGCGTGCCATGAAGAACATGGGCCTGTCGCGACTGGTGCTGGTCGAGCCGCGGTTGTTCCCGCACCACGAGGCCGATGCGCGTGCGTCCGGCGCCGGGGACATCCTTGAAAACGCGCAAGTCGTCGCCACCTTGGAAGATGCCTTGGTCGGCTGCAATCTGGTGCTGGGTACCAGTGCTCGTGATCGTCGCATTCCCTGGCCGTTGCTCGATCCCCGTGAGTGCGGTGCAAGGGTGGTCGAGGAGGCGGGGCAGGGTGCCGAGATCGCATTGGTGTTCGGTCGTGAAGATTCCGGCCTGACCAACGAAGAGCTGCAGCGATGTCATTATCACGTGCACATTCCATCAGACCCCGAGTTCAGTTCGCTGAACCTCGGGGCGGCGGTGCAGGTGTTGAGCTATGAAGTGCGCATGTCCTGGCTGGCGGCCCAAGGTCAGCCGAGCAAGGTCGAGAAGGAGGAAGTGGCGTCCACCAAGAGTGGTGAGCTGGCGACCATGGATGAGCTGGAGCGATTCTATGAGCACCTGGAGCAAACCCTGGTGGCCATCGAATTCCTCGATCCGGAAAAGCCACGGCACTTGATGGCGCGCCTGCGCCGGTTGTACGGACGCAGCTCGGTCAGCCGAGCGGAAATGAATATATTGCGTGGCATCCTCACGGAAACCCAGAAGGCGGCCCGTGGCGAGCTTCTAAAGCGGAAGGATTAATGATGTTCGAGCGTTTGCGTGAAGATATCCAAAGTGTTTTTCATCGTGACCCGGCGGCGCGTAATGCTTTTGAGGTCCTGACCTGCTATCCGGGCATGCATGCCATCTGGATCCATCGCCTGTCATCGCTCCTGTGGCGCACAGAGCTGAAATGGCTGGCGCGGCTGGTGTCGAACTTCGGTCGCTGGTTGACCGGGATCGAGATTCATCCGGGGGCCAAGGTCGGTCGTCGCTTCTTTATCGACCATGGCATGGGCATCGTTATTGGTGAGACTGCCGAGATCGGCAACGATGTCACCCTTTATCAGGGCGTGACCCTTGGTGGCACCAGCTGGAACAAGGGCAAGCGTCACCCGACCCTGGAAGACGGCGTGGTGGTTGGCGCGGGCGCCAAGGTGCTCGGCCCATTCACTGTCGGTGCCGGGGCCAAGGTGGGTTCCAATGCCGTGGTCACCAAGGCAGTTCCGCCGGGTGCGACGGTGGTGGGGATTCCGGGGCGGATTATCGTCAAGTCCGACGATGAGCAGGATGCCAAGCGCAAGGCCATGGCCGAGAAGATCGGCTTCGATGCCTACGGTGTCGGCGAAGACATGCCGGACCCGGTGGCCCGGGCGATTGGTCAGTTGCTCGATCACTTGCAGGCGGTCGATGGGCGTCTGGAGGGTATGTGTGGAGCGCTGAAGGATCTGGGCAGTAATTACTGTGCCAAGGATCTGCCTGAACTGCGTGAAGAAGACTTTGCCTGTGTGAAGGGCAAGGACGAAAGCAGGGCCAGCTGATTCACGGCAGGGTCGCATTCAGGCATTTGCACCGCGCTGGTTGGTGTGCCATTGCACCGCAGACCCTGCTATGATGCGCGCGCTCTTTTGCGGGTAAACCTGAGTAATACGCTAGGTCTTATAGTTGACTTAAATACTCGGGAATTGCATACTCGCCCCATTCCGAACTCCGTGGTAATTGTCCATGCGACTGACTACAAAAGGCCGATACGCCGTGACCGCCATGCTTGACCTGGCGTTACACGCGCAGCACGGGCCGGTGTCCCTGGCCGATATCTCCGAGCGCCAAGGCATCTCCCTGTCCTACCTCGAGCAGCTTTTCGCCAAATTGCGCCGTAGCAATCTGGTGTCCAGTGTTCGCGGTCCGGGCGGTGGCTACCAATTGTCCCGCGACATGCAGGGCATCCAGGTCGCCCAGGTAATCGATGCGGTCAACGAATCGGTCGATGCAACCAAGTGCCAGGGCCAGGGCGATTGCCATTCCGGCGACACCTGTCTGACTCACCATTTGTGGTGCGATCTTAGCCTGCAGATTCACGAATTTCTGAGCGGTATCAGCTTGGCTGACCTTGTAACTCGCCGTGAGGTGCAAGAAGTAGCCCAGCGTCAGGACCAGCGTCGTTGCAACAGCAAGGCGCCACGCCTGGACAAGATTGAAGCGTCCGCCGTCGAATGACAGCCAAAGAGCTAGCGGCACGCCAGCCAGCCTGATTTAGGAGATAGTCCATGAAATTGCCGATTTACCTTGATTACTCTGCGACCACCCCGGTTGATCCGCGTGTCGCGCAAAAGATGAGTGAATGCCTGCTGGTCGACGGAAACTTCGGTAACCCGGCGTCCCGTTCCCACGTGTTCGGCTGGAAAGCCGAAGAGTCCGTCGAGAACGCTCGTCGTCAGGTCGCTGATCTGGTTAACGCCGACCCGCGTGAAATCGTCTGGACCTCCGGTGCCACCGAGTCCGACAACCTGGCAATCAAGGGGGCGGCGCATTTCTACTCCACCAAAGGCAAACACCTGATCACCACCAAGATTGAGCACAAGGCTGTCCTCGACACCATGCGCCAACTGGAGCGTGAAGGTTTCGAAGTGACCTACCTCGATCCTCGTGAAGATGGCCTGGTCACTCCGGAAATGGTCGAAGCTGCCCTGCGTGACGACACCATTCTGGTATCGGTCATGCACGTGAACAACGAAATCGGCACCATCAACGACATCGCTGCCATCGGTGAGCTGACCCGCTCCCGGGGTATTCTGTTCCACGTCGATGCTGCTCAGTCCACCGGCAAGGTCGAGATCGACCTGTCGAAACTGAAAGTTGACCTGATGTCGTTCTCTGCCCACAAAACCTACGGCCCTAAAGGCATCGGCGCGCTGTACGTCAGCCGCAAGCCGCGTGTGCGCATCGAAGCGACCATGCACGGCGGCGGTCACGAGCGTGGCATGCGTTCCGGCACCCTGGCGACTCACCAGATCGTCGGCATGGGCGAAGCGTTCCGTGTGGCCAAGGAAGACATGGCTGCCGAGAATGCACGCATCAAAGCGCTGAGCGACCGTTTCTTCAAACAGGTTGAAGGCCTGGAAGAGTTGTACGTCAACGGCAGCATGACCGCCCGCGTACCGCACAACCTGAACCTGAGCTTCAACTACGTCGAAGGCGAGTCGCTGATCATGGCGCTCAAGGATCTGGCGGTTTCGTCGGGTTCGGCCTGCACCTCGGCATCGCTTGAGCCTTCGTACGTGCTGCGCGCCCTGGGCCGCAACGACGAACTGGCACACAGCTCGATTCGCTTCACCTTCGGCCGTTTCACCACCGAAGAAGAAATCGACTACGCCGCGCAGAAAGTCTGCGAGGCCGTCACCAAGCTGCGCACTCTGTCGCCGCTGTGGGACATGTACAAAGACGGCGTCGACATTTCGAAAATCGAGTGGGCGGCACACTGATATTCAAGTCGCCGCAACCGGGCCCTGCGAATCCACGATTGGCAGGGCTTCAAGAGCGACTCCTGATGAGTGAGGATTAAGAATCATGGCTTACAGCGAAAAGGTCATCGACCACTACGAGAACCCGCGCAACGTCGGCAAGATGGATGCAGAAGATCCTGATGTCGGCACCGGCATGGTCGGCGCTCCGGCGTGCGGTGACGTGATGCGTCTGCAGATCAAGGTCAACGAACAAGGCATCATCGAAGACGCCAAGTTCAAGACTTACGGTTGCGGTTCGGCAATCGCCTCCAGCTCCCTGGCGACCGAGTGGATGAAAGGCAAGACTCTGGATGAAGCAGAGACCATCAAGAACACTCAACTGGCCGAAGAACTGGCCCTGCCGCCAGTGAAAATTCACTGCTCTGTACTCGCTGAAGACGCTATCAAGGCGGCCGTTCGCGACTACAAGCAGAAGAAAGGCTTGATCTGACTTTCAAGATTTGGCGACGAGTAAGGAGTCACCGATGGCTATCAGCATGACAGAAGCGGCTGCTCAACACGTGCGACGCTCCCTCAACGGGCGCGGCAAGGGTGATGGGATTCGTCTGGGTGTTCGCACCACGGGCTGTTCCGGCCTTGCCTATGTGCTGGAGTTTGTCGACGAGGTGGGCGCGGACGATCAGGTGTTCGAAAGTCACGGCGAGAAAGTGATCATCGACCCGAAAAGCCTGGCCTACCTGGACGGCACCGAGCTTGATTTCGTCAAGGAAGGGTTGAACGAAGGCTTCAAGTTCAACAACCCCAACGTACGCGGTGAGTGTGGCTGCGGCGAAAGCTTCAATATCTGAGGCTGCTCGTGGGTACTCCTTGTCATTTCGCTTTATTTGAGCTGCAACCGAGTTTCAATCTGGACCTCGATCAGCTGGCTACGCGCTACCGTGAGTTGGCGCGCGGCGTTCATCCGGACCGCTTTGCCGACGCTTCCGAGCGTGAGCAGCGGCTGGCGCTCGAGCAATCCGCGAGCCTCAACGAGGCCTACCAGACGCTCAAAAGCCCCCCCAAGCGCGCGCGATACTTGCTCGCATTGAGTGGTGGCGAGTTGCCGCTGGAGGTCACGGTGCATGATCCGGAGTTTCTTCTGCAGCAGATGGAGTTGCGTGAAGAGCTCGAGGATCTGCAGGACAGCGCCGACATGGCGGGTATTGCCACGTTCAAGCGCCGCCTCAAGGCAGCTCAGGATGAACTGAACCAAAGCTTCGCAGCTTGCTGGAATGATGCGGCGCAACGCGAACGGGCCGAACGCCTGATGCGGCGCATGCAGTTCCTCGACAAGCTCACCTACGAAGTGCGCCAGTTAGAAGAGCGCCTCGACGATTAACCCAGTGCCGCTCCGGTCGCACGCCTGATATACAGATAAGTCCTGATCACGATGGCCCTACTGCAGATCGCCGAACCCGGCCAAAGTCCTCAACCGCACCAGCGTCGTCTGGCTGTGGGGATCGACTTGGGCACTACCAATTCGCTGGTCGCTGCATTGCGCAGTGGTCTTTCCGAGCCTCTGGCCGATGCGCAAGGGCGGGTTATCCTGCCGTCTGCCGTGCGCTATCACGCCGATCGCGTCGAGGTCGGCGAATCGGCCAAACTGGCTGCCGCTACCGATCCTCTGAACACTGTGCTGTCGGTCAAGCGCTTGATGGGACGTGGTTTGTCCGACGTCAAGCAATTGGGCGATCAGCTGCCATACCGTTTTGTCGACGGCGAGTCGCACATGCCGTTCATCGACACGGTGCAAGGCCCGAAAAGCCCGGTCGAAGTCTCCGCCGATATCCTCAAGGTGCTGCGTCAGCGTGCCGAAGCGACCTTGGGTGGCGAACTGGTCGGCGCAGTGATCACCGTTCCGGCCTATTTCGATGATGCTCAGCGTCAAGCCACCAAGGATGCGGCCAAGCTGGCCGGCCTGAACGTGCTGCGCTTGCTCAATGAACCGACCGCTGCTGCGGTGGCTTACGGTCTGGATCAACAGGCTGAAGGCCTGGTTGCCATTTATGACCTGGGCGGTGGCACCTTCGATATTTCGATTCTGCGTCTGACCGGCGGTGTGTTTGAAGTGCTGGCTACCGGTGGCGACAGCGCGTTGGGTGGCGATGACTTCGATCACGCCATTGCTGGCTGGATCATCGAGAGTGCCGGTCTGTCGGCCGACCTCGATCCGGGCGAGCAGCGCAATCTGCTGCAAACCGCGTGTGCGGCCAAAGAAGCCCTGACTAGTGCCTCGTCCGTCGAAGTCGCATATGGCGACTGGAAGGCGGGGCTGACCCGTGAAGCGTTCAATGCGCTGATCGAGCCGATGGTTGCCCGCAGCCTGAAAGCCTGTCGTCGCGCGGTGCGTGATTCCGGCATTGAGCTGGAAGACGTTCATGCGGTGGTCATGGTCGGCGGCTCGACTCGCGTACCGCGCGTTCGCGAAGCCGTTGCGCAAGCCTTCGGTCGCGAACCGCTGACCGAAATCGACCCGGACCAAGTCGTGGCCATCGGTGCCGCGATCCAGGCCGATACCCTGGCTGGCAATAAGCGTGACGGCGGCGAACTGCTGTTGCTCGACGTGATTCCGTTGTCCCTGGGGCTGGAAACCATGGGCGGCCTGATGGAGAAGGTGATTCCGCGCAACACCACCATCCCTGTCGCCCGGGCCCAGGACTTCACCACTTATAAAGACGGCCAGTCGGCCATGGCGATCCACGTATTGCAGGGCGAGCGTGAGTTGATCAGCGACTGCCGCTCCCTGGCACGCTTCGAATTGCGCGGTATTCCAGCGATGGTTGCTGGTGCGGCGAAGATTCGCGTGACCTTCCAGGTCGACGCCGACGGTCTGCTCAGTGTCTCGGCCCGCGAATTGGGTTCGGGTGTCGAAGCCAGCATTCAGGTCAAACCGTCCTACGGCCTGACCGACGGCGAAATCGCCAAAATGCTCAAGGATTCGTTCCAGCACGCCAATGACGACAAGGTCGCCCGCGTATTGCGTGAGCAGCAGGTCGATGCCCAGCGCCTGATCGAAGCAGTGCAGGGCGCTCTGGATGTCGACGGCGAACGCTTGCTCGACGCCGAAGAGCGCATGGTCATCGAATTGCAGATGCAGGAACTGACCGAATTGATGAAAGGCACCGATGGTTACGCCATTGAGCAGCAGACCAAACGTCTGTCGCAAGTGACCGATGCCTTTGCTGCCCGCCGCCTGGACTCGACGGTGAAAGCCGCTCTGGCGGGGCGCAATCTGAATGAAATCGAGGAATAATTGATGCCGCAGGTCATTTTTCTGCCACACGAGAAGTTCTGTCCGGAAGGCATGGTTGTGGAGGCTGAGCCTGGCATATCCATTCTCGAGCTGGCCCATGAACACCATATCGAGATGGAAAGCGCTTGCGGCGGCGTCTGCGCGTGCACCACTTGTCACTGCATCATTCGTGAGGGTTTCGACTCGCTGGAAGAGGCTGATGAGCTGGAGGAAGACTATCTTGATAAGGCTTGGGGGCTGGAAGCTCAGTCGCGTCTGGCCTGTCAGGCAAAAGTCGGGACTGAAGACCTGACCGTCGAAATTCCGAAATACTCGCTCAACCATGCCGCCGAAGCGCCGCACTGATTCAAGGAACTTTCATGAGCCTGAAATGGGTTGATGTGCTGGAAATCGCGATCCAGCTGGCTGAGTCAAAGCCGGATGTGGACCCGCGTTACGTGAACTTCGTCGATCTGCACCAGTGGGTGCTGGCATTGCCGGAGTTCAGTGATGATCCGACACGCGGTGGCGAGAAGGTGCTTGAAGCCATTCAGGCCGCCTGGATCGAAGAAGCAGACTGAGTCTGCACCGTACGCAGTTAGGCAATACCAAAGAACCCGCGTATAATTCGCGGGTTTAATTTTTCGCAAATTACCGTTTCTGGAGTTACACCATGGCTGTTCAACGTACTTTCTCCATCATCAAGCCTGACGCTGTTGCTAAAAATGTTATCGGCGAGATCACCACTCGTTTCGAAAAAGCAGGCCTGCGCGTTGTAGCTTCGAAACTGAAGCAACTGTCCAAAGCCGAAGCTGAAGGCTTCTACGCTGAGCACAGCGCTCGTGGTTTCTTCAACGACCTGGTTGCTTTCATGATTTCCGGTCCGGTTGTCGTTCAGGTTCTGGAAGGCGAAAACGCTATCGCTCTGAACCGTGAGCTGATGGGCGCTACCAACCCTAAAGAAGCTGCTCCTGGCACCATCCGCGCTGACTTCGCTGATTCCATCGACGCCAACGCCGTACACGGTTCGGACTCCGAAGCCGCTGCTGCTCGCGAAATCTCGTACTTCTTCGCAGCTACTGAAGTAACCACTCGCTAAGCATTGGCTTAAGAGTGAAGGTGAATCCATGACTACATCGACTGTAAAAACCAACCTGCTGGGTCTGACTCAACAGGAAATGGAAAAATTCTTCGACTCAATCGGGGAGAAGCGTTTCCGTGCCGGTCAGGTAATGAAATGGATTCACCACTTTGGCGTCGATGATTTCGACGCCATGACGAACGTCAGCAAGGCCTTGCGCGAAAAGCTCAAGGCTGTTGCTGAAATTCGTGGTCCGGAAGTGGTCAGCGAGGACATCTCCAGCGACGGTACCCGTAAGTGGGTGGTGCGCGTGGCGTCCGGCAGCTGCGTCGAGACCGTTTACATTCCCCAGGGCAAACGCGGCACCTTGTGCGTTTCGTCCCAGGCAGGCTGTGCCCTGGACTGCAGTTTCTGCTCCACCGGCAAGCAAGGTTTCAATAGCAACCTCACCGCCGCCGAAGTCATCGGCCAGGTGTGGATTGCCAACAAATCCTTTGGCAGCGTCCCGGCAACCGTCGACCGTGCCATCACCAACGTGGTGATGATGGGCATGGGTGAGCCGCTGCTGAACTTCGACAACGTCGTGGCCGCCATGCATCTGATGATGGATGACCTGGGCTATGGCATCTCCAAGCGCCGCGTAACCCTGTCGACTTCGGGTGTGGTGCCGATGATCGATGAGCTGTCCAAGCACATCGATGTTTCCCTGGCGTTGTCCCTGCACGCACCAAATGACGCATTGCGTAACCAATTGGTGCCGATCAACAAGAAGTATCCGCTTAAGATGCTGCTGGAATCGTGTCAGCGCTACATGTCGTCCCTGGGCGAAAAGCGCGTACTGACCATCGAGTACACCTTGCTCAAGGACATCAATGACAAGGTCGAACACGCGGTCGAAATGATCGAGTTGCTCAAGAATGTTCCGTGCAAGATCAACCTGATTCCGTTCAACCCGTTCCCGCACTCCGGTTACGAGCGTCCGAGCAACAATGCGATTCGCCGTTTCCAGGATCAGCTTCACCATGCAGGCTTCAACGTCACCGTGCGTACCACTCGCGGTGAAGACATCGATGCCGCGTGTGGCCAATTGGTAGGGCAGGTGCTGGATCGCACCCGTCGCAGCGAACGTTATATCGCCGTGCGTGAGTTGAGCGCCGACAACGATATGCCGCAAAACGCTGCGAACAATAATTAAGAGAGGATCTCTATGTCCCTGCGCTTCGCGCTGCTTGTGCTGTTGGCCAGCCTGTGTGCTGGTTGTGTCCTGTCGGGCGATTTCAACCCGATGAAGACCAGCAAGGGCCGTGATGAAGCGCGTGCCGCCTACGTGCAGCTGGGCCTGGGGTACTTGCAGCAGGGCATGACCGAGCGCGCCAAGGTCCCGCTGAAGAAGGCGTTGGAACTGGATGACTCGGATGCTGACGCCAACGCGGCCTTGGGGCTGGTGTTCCAGGCCGAGATGGAGCCGGAACTGGCCGATCAGCATTTTCGCAAGGCGCTGGCTTCCCGTCCCGCCGATGCGCGAATCCTGAACAACTACGGCAGTTTTCTGTTCGAAGAAAAACGTTACAAAGAGGCGTACGAGCGCTTTGAACAGGCGGCCGCCGATACTCTGTATCCTGAGCGTTCGCGGGTTTTCGAGAACCTCGGCATGACCGCTTCAAAGCTGGGCCAGCGTGACCTGGCTCGCCAGCAACTGGAAAAAGCCCTGCGTTTGAACCGCCAACAGCCACGTGCCTTGCTGGAAATGGCTGAGTTGTCATTCGAAGACAGGCATTATGTGCCCGCGCGTGACTATTACGATCGTTTTAGCCTGCTCACCGAGCAAAATGCACGTAGTCTATTGCTCGGCGTTCGGCTGGCAAAAGTGTTTGAAGATCGCGACAAGGCCGCCAGTTATGGCCTGCAATTAAAACGACTCTATCCCGGTACGCCGGAATATCAGCAATACCTGTCGGAGCAATGATGAAAGCGGCGCATCCCGAAGTTGTAGCAGCGAATCGCGTTAACCCCGGTGAGACTTTGCGCCAGGCCCGCGAAAGCAATGGCTGGTCGCTGGCCGAAGTGGCCCTCAAGCTCAACCTCACCGTCAATTCCCTGAGTAATCTGGAAGCCGGCGCTTTTGACAAGCTGCCTGGCCACACCTTTGCTCGTGGCTATATTCGCGCGTACGCCAAATTGCTGGGCATGGACCAGGCTGTTCTGGTTCAGCAGTTCGACCAATCCACCGGCACCGACTCCCAGGGCAGCAACGTCCACAGCCTGGGGCGTATCGAAGAGCCGGTTCGGGTTTCCCACACCATTTTGCGAATTGTCAGCCTGCTGTTGCTGATCGCGGTGATTGGTGGTGGTTTTGTCTGGTGGCAGGATCAAACCTCATCGCGCACCAAGGACCTGGTCAGCCTGGCTCCGGAACACGTTGAAGTCGAAGGCGCCGATGGCACCACCCAGATCCATCCGCTGGACGAGCCGGAAGACCAGGCGGTTGCGCAAGGTGAGTCTGAAGGTGAAACGCCTCTGGCGTTGCCGCAGGCGGAGGAGCCTGCCAACGCCGAAGCAAGCGCGCCGGCGCCAACACCCGCTCCAGCAGCCCCGGTAGCAACACCTGCGGCTCCGGCCCACAATACTGCTCCGGTTGTCGCGACACCGGCAGCGCCAGTTGTTGCCGCTGTACCGGCAGCGGTTGCGACGGCTCCGATTGCGCCGGCCGTTGCAGCTGCTGCGCCAGCAGCTCCAGCAGCTCCAGCAGCTCCGGTTGCGGGCCAGGGCCAGGTTCAACTGCAATTCAGCGCCGATTGCTGGACTCAAGTGACCGACGGCACGGGTAAAGTGTTGTTGAGTGGTCTCAAGCGTAAAGGCGAAAGTGTTTCCGTCAGCGGCAAGCCGCCCTTTGCCGTGCGTCTGGGCTTTGCCCGTGGCGCGCAGGTCAGCTACAACGGGCAGGTGGTTGATGTCGCTCCGTTCACCAGTGGCGAGACTGCTCGCCTGAAGTTAGGTCAATAAGTCATGCACGGCGAATCTCCAATCAAGCGTCGCGAATCCCGGAAAATCTGGGTCGGTAACGTGCCTGTTGGCGGCGATGCGCCCATCGCTGTGCAGAGCATGACCAACAGCGACACCAATGACGTGGCCGCCACCGTGGCCCAGATCAATCGTCTGGAAGCCGCCGGCGTCGATATCGTTCGGGTTTCGGTGCCGGACATGGACGCCGCCGAAGCCTTCGGCAAGATCAAGCAACTGGTCAAGGTGCCGTTGGTGGCTGACATCCACTTCGACTACAGGATCGCTCTGCGCGTAGCCGAACTGGGCGTCGATTGCCTGCGCATCAACCCAGGCAACATCGGTCGTGAAGACCGCGTACGTGCGGTGGTCGATGCCGCCCGTGATCGCGGGATTCCAATCCGTATCGGCGTGAACGCCGGTTCCCTGGAAAAAGACCTGCAAAAGAAATATGGCGAGCCTACTCCGGCTGCGCTGGTCGAGTCCGCCCTGCGTCACGTCGAACACCTCGAACGCCTGAATTTCCAGGACTTCAAGGTCAGCGTAAAAGCTTCCGACGTGTTCATGGCCGTTGAAGCCTACCGCTTGCTGGCCAAGGAAATCGTCCAGCCGTTGCACCTGGGCATCACCGAAGCCGGTGGTTTGCGTTCAGGCACAGTGAAATCCGCCGTGGGCCTCGGTATGCTGCTCGCCGAAGGGATTGGCGATACTATTCGCATCTCGTTGGCGGCCGACCCGGTCGAGGAAGTGAAAGTCGGCTACGACATTCTCAAATCCCTGCACCTGCGTTCCCGTGGCATCAACTTCATCGCCTGCCCGAGCTGCTCGCGGCAGAACTTCGATGTGGTCAAAACCATGAACGAGCTGGAAGGGCGCCTCGAAGACTTGCTGGTGCCGCTGGATGTCGCGGTAATCGGTTGCGTGGTCAACGGGCCGGGCGAAGCCAAGGAAGCCCATATCGGCTTGACCGGCGGCACGCCAAACCTGATTTACATCGACGGCAAGCCGTCGCAGAAACTGACGAATGACAATCTGGTGGATGAGCTTGAACGCTTGATCCGCCAGAAAGCGGCCGAAAAGGTCGAAGCCGACGCGGCTGTAATCGCTCGCGGCTGAGCCTGACTGAAGAGCCGAACGAATTTAAGGATTTAAAGTGAGCAAGTCTCTGCAAGCCATTCGTGGCATGAACGACATCCTGCCCGAACAGACTCCCCTGTGGCGTCATTTCGAGGGCACCGTTTCGCGTTTGCTGGATAACTACGGTTACAAGCAGATCCGCATGCCGATCGTCGAGTTCACCGAGCTGTTCAAGCGCTCCATCGGTGAAGTGACCGACATCGTCGAAAAAGAGATGTACACCTTCGAAGACCGCAACGGCGATTCCCTGACCCTGCGCCCTGAAGGCACAGCGGCCTGCGTGCGTGCGGTGCTCGAACACGGCATTACCGGCGGCGGCCAGGTGCAGAAACTCTGGTACATCGGCCCGATGTTCCGCCACGAACGTCCGCAGAAAGGCCGTTATCGCCAGTTCCACCAGATTGGTTGTGAAGTCTTCAACCTCGACGGTCCGGACATCGACGCCGAGCTGATCGTGCTGACCTGGCGCCTGTGGGGCGAGCTGGGTATCCGCGATGCGGTCAAGCTCGAACTCAACAGCCTGGGCACTGCCGAATCCCGTGGTCGTTATCGCGAAGCACTGGTCGAGTACCTGACCGCTCGCCTGGATCAACTGGACGAAGACAGCCAGCGCCGTCTGAAGACCAACCCGCTGCGGGTCCTGGATACCAAGAACGCCGACACTCAAGCGGTGCTGGCCGACGCGCCGAAAATGGCCGACTACCTCGACGAAGAATCCCGCGTGCACTTCGAGGGCCTCAAGGCTCGCCTGGACGCCGCCGGCATTCCTTATGTGATCAACCCGAAGCTGGTTCGCGGGCTGGATTACTACAGCAAGACCGTATTCGAATGGGTCACCGACCAATTGGGCGCCCAGGGCACGGTATGTGCCGGTGGTCGTTACGACGGTCTGGTGGAGCAGATGGGCGGCAAGCCGACCCCGGGCGTAGGTTTCGCCATGGGCATCGAGCGTCTGGTGCTGCTGCTTGAAACCCTGGAGCAGATCCCCGAAGAGATCTCCCGTCAGGTTGACGTCTACCTCTGCGCCTTCGGTGAAGCCGCCGAGCTGGCCGGTCTGACCCTGAGCGAGCGTGTTCGTGATCAACTGCCCAACCTGCGCCTGCAAATCAATGCCGGGGGCGGCAGCTTCAAAAGCCAGTTCAAGAAAGCCGACAAGAGCGGTGCGCTGTACGCATTGATCCTCGGTGACGACGAAATGGCCCAGCAAGTGGTAGGTTTCAAACCCCTGCGTGGCCAGGGCGAACAACAAAGCATTGCCTGGGATGCGCTTGCTGCACACCTGGCCACCTGCGTCGTGCAGGGTTGAAGCTGTCAAACAGCCGATTTAGCGATTAAGGAGTATTGGGGTGTCGAGTACCGAAGACGAACATGTGGCGGAGTTGAAGGAGTGGTGGACACGCAACGGCAAGCCCCTGGTTACTGGCGGCCTGTTGGCGCTGGTCATCGTGTTCGGCTGGCAGGCCTTTCAGAAGTATCAGAGCAATCAGTCGCAAGGCGCCTCGATTCTCTACCAGCAGTTGCTGGAAACCACGCTGACGCCTGACGGCAAGCCTGATGCTGCACGTGTTTCGGATCTGGCCGGCAAGCTCAACAGCGAGTTCGGCGGCACTGCCTACGCGCAATACGGCAGCCTGTTCGTGGCGAAAGTCGCGGTCGACAGCGGCAAGCTGGACGACGCTGCCAGCGAGCTGAAAGCCATTGTCGACAAGCCGGCCAACCCGGCTCTGGGTGAAATCGCCCGTCAGCGCCTGGCGCAGGTGCTGGCCGCGCAGAACAAGGTCGATGAAGCCCTGAAACTGCTCGAAGGCGATGCCGACAAGGCCTTCCTGGCCACTCGCGAAGAACTCAAGGGCGACCTGCTGGTGCAACTGGGTCGTACCGACGAAGCGAACGCTGCGTATCAAAAAGCCAAGGCGGCACTGTCGGATGAAGCGGCGGTCGGTGGCCTACAAATCAAGCTGGACGACCTGGCCAAAGGGGATGCGTGACGTGATCCGTTGGAAACATGCAGCATTGCTGGCTCTGGCCATTCTGGCCGCGGGTTGCAGCAGCAACAGCAAAAAAGAGTTGCCACCGGCCGAGCTGACCGACTTCAAGGAAGAAGTGGTTCTGCACAAGCAGTGGAGTCGTTCGATCGGTAACGGTCAGGGCGAAACCTACAACATGCTGGTTCCGGCGATCGATGGCGATACGATCTATGCCGCCGACGTCACCGGTGTGGTGATGGCGATGGATCGCAGCAATGGCGACGTCAAGTGGAAGAAAGATCTCAAACTGCCTGTCTCCGGCGCCGTTGGCGTGGGTTACGGTCTGGTCATGATCGGCACGCTCAAGGGTGAAATCGTTGCCCTGGATGCCAGCAGCGGTGAAGAGAAATGGCGCGCTCGCGTGACCAGCGAAGTTCTCGCACCACCGGCCACCAACGGTGACGTTGTTGTGGTTCAGACCCAGGATGACCGTCTGATCGGTCTGGATGCCTCTACCGGCAACCAGCGCTGGTTGTATGACAGCACGCCAGCGGTCCTGACCCTGCGCGGCACCAGCGCACCGATCGTCACCAACCGCCTCGCGGTGGCTGGCTTGTCGACCGGTAAAGTGGTTGCTCTTGATGTGTCCAACGGCGTGCCGGTTTGGGAACAGCGTGTAGCGATTCCACAAGGTCGTTCGGAGCTGGAGCGTGTGGTCGATATCGACGGTGGCTTGCTGCTGTCCGGCGGTACGCTGTATGTCGCCAGCTACCAGGGTCGCGTCGCGGCACTGGATCTGGAAAGCGGTCGTCAGCTCTGGCAGCGTGATGCTTCCAGCTATGCCGGCGTCGCCCAGGGTTTTGGCAGCGTCTATGTGAGCCTGTCTTCGGGCACTGTTGAAGGCGTCGACGAGCGTTCCACCACTGCATTGTGGAGCAACGATTCGCTGGCCCGCCGCCAACTGTCGGCTCCGGAAGTGTTCTCCAGCTACGTTGCAGTCGGTGACCTGGAAGGTTACCTGCACCTGCTGAGTCAGGTGGACGGTCGTTTCGTCGGCCGCGAGCGCATCGACAGCGACGGCCTGCGTGCCCGTCCGCTGGTGGTGGGTGACACGATTTATGTGTATGGCAACAGCGGCAAACTGGAAGCCCTGACCATCAAGTAAAGACTATGCTTGGGGTTTAACCCCCAAGCGGCCTTGTTCTGCAAGGCTCGCAGCGCTTTCAAGCGCTGCCCCGAGCACCAGCCGCTGCCTCGCAGCGGCTTTTGTATTTTCTGAAATAACGAAGTGGAGAGCCGCATGGTTCCCGTAATCGCCCTGGTGGGCCGACCGAACGTCGGCAAGTCCACCTTGTTCAACCGCCTGACCAGGACTCGCGACGCCATCGTCGGCGACTTGTCCGGTCTGACCCGTGATCGCCAATACGGTGAGGCCAAGTGGCAAGGGCGTTCCTACATTCTGGTCGACACTGGCGGTATCTCCGGTGACGAGCACGGTATGGACGAAAAAATGGCCGAGCAGTCGCTGCTGGCCATTGAAGAAGCGGATGTCGTTCTGTTCCTGGTAGATGCCAAGGCCGGTTTTACCGCCGCCGACCAGATGATCGCCGAGCACTTGCGCAAGCGTAACAAGCGTTCCTACGTGGTCGCCAACAAGGTCGACAACATCGACCCTGAAATGGCCCGCGCCGAATTCGCCCCGTTGGGCATGGGCCACGCGATCCCGATCGCCGGTGCCCATGGTCGTGGCATCACCCAGATGCTGGAAATCGCCCTGAGCGACTTCCCGAAAGACGAAGAAGAACCGCAAGAAGGCGAAGAGGAAGAGATCGTTGCCGAAGGTGAGGAAGCCAAGCGCATTCCTGGCCCAAGCGAAAAAGACGGTATCAAGATCGCCATCATCGGCCGTCCGAACGTCGGCAAGTCGACCCTGGTCAACCGCATGCTCGGTGAAGACCGGGTGATCGTGTATGACCAACCTGGTACCACCCGCGACAGTATTTACATCCCGTTTGAGCGTAACGACGAGAAGTACACGCTGATCGACACCGCGGGTGTGCGCAAGCGCGGCAAGATTCACGAAGAAGTCGAAAAGTTCTCCGTGGTCAAAACCCTGCAGGCGATCAAAGACGCCAACGTGGTGATCTTCGTGATGGACGCCCGCGAAGGCGTGGTGGACCACGACCTCAACCTGCTGGGTTTTGCCCTTGAAGCCGGTCGTGCGTTGGTGATCGCGATCAACAAGTGGGACGGGATGACGCCGAGCGAGCGCGACTTCGTGAAGGTCGAACTGCAACGTCGACTGTTCTTCGTCGACTTCGCCGACATCCACTTCATCTCGGCCCTGCACGGCACTGGCGTAGGTAATCTCTACGCGTCGGTACAGAACTCGTTCAAGTCCGCGGTCACCCGCTGGCCGACCAACCGCCTGACCCAGATTCTGGAAGATGCGGTCGGCGAGCACGCGCCACCGATGGTCAACAACCGCCGGATCAAGCTGCGTTATGCCCACTTGGGTGGTGCGAACCCGCCGATCATCGTGATCCACGGTAACCAGATCGAGAAGGTGCCGAAGTCTTACGTCCGTTACCTGGAAAACACTTACCGTCGTGTGCTCAAGCTGGTCGGTACGCCGATCCGCATCGAGTTCAAGGGCGGCGAGAACCCGTACGAAGGCAACAAGAACTCGCTCACCGACCGTCAGGTCAACAAGAAGCGTCGTTTGATGTCGCACCATAAGAAGGCTGACAAGAAGCGCCGCGACAAGCGCTGATTCAAGGCCTCACTCTTTTTGTGAGGGCTTGTTGTGGCGAGGGAGCTTGCTCCCGCTGGACTGCGAAGCGGCCCCAGTATCTGCAACCGAGATCGTTCAGTTGGAACGCATCGGTTGATTTGCGACTGCTGCGCAGCCGAGCGGGACGGTGCGGCGTTCCGACAAGCTCCCTCGCCACAAGTTATGCGGTGTACATTAGAAGAAGGGTGCCGGTTGGCGCCCTTTTTTTGTGGGCGTCGTTTGGGCTATCCTCGGGCTCTCCCGTGCCGCCGTTAGAGCCGGGTGTAGCCCAGGGAATCACCGATGATCACCAGTAAGCTGCCGAATGTCGGCATCACTATCTTCACGCAGATGTCTCAGCTCGCGACGCAAACCGGGGCGATCAACCTGTCCCAGGGTTTTCCCGATTTCGACGGCCCGCAGGCCCTGCGCGATGCGGTCGGTCGGCATATCGCCAGTGGCCACAACCAGTATTCGCCGATGACCGGCTTACCGGCGTTGCGTCAGCAGATCGCGGCGAAGATCGCTCGCAGTTACGGCGCGCATGTTGATGCCGACAGTGAAGTGACGGTCACCCCCGGCGCGACCCAGGCGATCTTCTGCGCGATTCAGGCGGTGATCCACAGCGGCGATGAAGTGATCGTGTTCGATCCGTGCTACGACAGCTACGAGCCCTCGGTCGAGCTGGCCGGTGGTCGCTGTGTGCATGTGCAACTCGGCCTGAAGGACTTCGCCATCGACTTCCAGAAGCTCGCCGAAGCCCTGAGCCCGCGCACGCGGATGATCATCCTCAATACCCCGCACAACCCAAGCGGTGCGCTGATCAGCCGTGCCGAGCTGGATCAGCTGGCGGCGTTGATCCGCGACCGCGACATCTATGTGATCAGCGACGAAGTCTATGAACACCTGGTGTTCGACGGTGTGTCTCACGCCAGCGTATTGGCCCATGAAGAGCTGTATCAGCGCGCTTTCGTGGTCAGTTCGTTCGGCAAGACGTACCACGTCACTGGTTGGAAAACCGGTTATGTCGTGGCGCCGCCGGCCCTTAGCGCGGAGCTGCGCAAGGTGCACCAGTACGTCAGTTTCTGCGGCGTGACGCCGTTGCAGTACGCGTTGGCCGATTACATGGCCGAGCACCCGGAACACGTCGAAGAGCTGCCGGGCTTCTATCAGGCCAAGCGCGATCTGTTCTGCGATCTGCTGACGCCGTCGCGCTTCAGTTTTACCCGCGTGGCCGGTACTTATTTCCAGTTGGTCGATTACTCGCAGATTCGCCCGGACCTCAATGACTTAGAGATGGCGCTGTGGATGACCCGCGAGCATGGCGTCGCGAGCATTCCGATCTCGGTGTTCTACCAGACTCCACCTGAAGGCCAGCGCCTGGTGCGTCTGTGCTTTGCCAAGCGCGAGGAGACCCTGCGTGAAGCAGCGGCAAAACTATGCCTGATCTGAGTACTCTGCCCAATCTGAATCTTGCGCTGATCCAGACCACCCTGGCCTGGCACGATCGTCAGGCCAATCTGGAGCATTTCGAGCCGTTGCTGGAACAGGCTCGCGGTGCGGACCTGATCATCCTGCCGGAGATGTTCACCACCGGTTTCTCCATGGAATCGGAAACCCTCGCCGAGCCGGAAAATGGCCCCACCAGTAAATGGATGCGGGCTCAGGCAGCGAAGCTGGGCGCGGTGGTGACCGGCAGCATCATCGTCCAGGCGGCTGACGGTAGCCATCGCAATCGTCTGTTGTGGGCACGGCCGGACGGGGAGGTGTGGCACTACGACAAGCGTCACCTGTTCCGCATGGCCGGGGAGAACAATCACTACACCCCGGGCGAGCGTCAGGTGCAGTTCGAATTGAAGGGTTGGCGAGTGCGGCCGCTGATTTGCTACGACCTGCGCTTCCCGGTCTGGAGTCGCGATCCGCAAGACACTGACTTGCTGCTGTACACCGCCAACTGGCCGGGCGCACGGCGTCAGCACTGGAACCGATTGCTGCCGGCACGGGCGATCGAAAACCTCTGCTATGTGGCGGCGGTGAACCGTATCGGTACCGATGGCAAAGGCTTCGCGTATACCGGTGACAGTCAGGTCCTGGATTTTCAGGGCGAGACGTTGCTCGGTGCAGGCGATGCCGATGGCGTATTCAAGGTCGTGCTCGACGCGGCAGAACTGGCGGCATATCGCACACGGTTCCCGGCGAATCTGGATGCGGATACCTTCGAGTTCACCTGACCGATCGTTGAGCAACAAAAAAGGCCCCGAGGTTTTCACCCCGGGGCCTTTTGCATTTGCAGCGAAGCTTACGCCGCTTTCGCTTCCGGCTGGCTCAGGGAGCGGTTCAGTGCGCTGAACAGGGCCTTGAAGCTGGCAGTGGTGATGTTTTCGTCGATGCCGACGCCATGCACCGCACGCTCACCATTCACCCGCAATTCAATGTAGGCCGCGGCCTTGGCATTGGTGCCCGCGCCGATGGCGTGTTCGTTGTAGTCCATGATTTCCACCGGGATCGGCAGGCCGGCCACCAGTGCTTCCAGGGCACCGTTGCCCTTGCCGCGCCAGTGCAGGTTGGTTTCGCCCTGACCTTTGCTGGAAACTTCGACTTCCACGGCGCTGTGTCCGTTTTCTTCCTGCAGGCGATGGCTGACCAGCGCGTACGGGGTGTTGGCCTGCAAGTACTCGCTGTGCAGCAGCGCGTGGATCTGCTGGGCGGTCATCTCCAGGCCCAGGCGATCGGTTTCACGCTGCACGACCTGGCTGAACTCGATTTGCATACGGCGCGGCAAGCTGATGCCGTATTCCTGTTCCAGCAGGTAAGCGATACCGCCCTTGCCCGACTGGCTGTTGACGCGAATCACCGCCTCGTAGCTGCGGCCGATGTCGGCCGGGTCGATCGGCAGGTACGGCACTTCCCACAGGGCGTCCGGTTGCTGCTGGGCGAAGCCCTTGCGGATTGCATCCTGGTGCGAGCCGGAGAACGCGGTGTGAACCAGGTCGCCGACGTACGGGTGACGTGGGTGCACCGCAATCTGGTTGCACTCTTCGACGACTTTGCGCACGCCATCGATATCGGAGAAATCCAGCTCAGGGTTGACGCCCTGGGTGTAGAGGTTCAATGCCACGGTGACGAGATCGACGTTACCGGTACGCTCGCCGTTGCCGAACAGGCAGCCTTCGACACGGTCGGCGCCGGCCATCAGGCCCAGCTCGGTGGCGGCCACGCCGGTGCCACGGTCGTTGTGGGTGTGCAGGCTGATGATCACGCTGTCACGACGGTTGATGTGACGACCGAACCATTCGATCTGGTCGGCATAGATGTTCGGGGTCGCGCATTCGACGGTGGCGGGCAGGTTGAGGATCACCTTGTGCTCAGGCGTCGGGTTCCACACCTCGATCACCGCGTCGCAGACTTCCTTGGCGAATTCCAGTTCGGTGGCGCTGAAGGTTTCTGGCGAGTATTCGAAGGTCCACTCGGTGTCCGGCTGCTGGGCGGCATATTTGACGAACAGCTTGGCGGCGTTTACGGCGATGGCCTTGATCCCGTCCTTGTCCTGGTTGAAGACAATGCGGCGGAAGGAAGGGGAGGTCGCGTTGTACAGGTGAACGATGGCCTTCTTGGCACCGCGCAGGGATTCAAAGGTGCGCGCGATCAAGTCTTCACGGCCCTGGGTCAGCACCTGAATGGTGGTGTCGTCCGGGATGTGGCCGCCTTCGATCAGGGTGCGCACGAAGTCGAAGTCGGTTTGCGAAGCAGCCGGGAACGAGGCTTCGATTTCTTTCACGCCGACCTGCACCAGGGTCTTCCAGAAACGCAGCTTCTTGACCGCGTCCATTGGCTCGATCAACGACTGGTTGCCGTCACGAAGGTCCGAGCTGCACCAGATCGGCGCTGCAGTGATGGTCTTCGATGGCCAGGTGCGATCCGGCAGGTTGATGGTCGGGAACGCGCGGTATTTCGAAGACGGGTCTTTGAGCATGCTCATTGGAAAATCCTTATTGTGTGGGCCGAAAAAAGGCGGCCTGCCGGTGGATCAAATGTTCTGGTAAAGCATCAGACGAGGCACCGCGATTCAGCCTGGCAGTCGTGCACTGACGAGGCACAGGCTGCGGTGCTGGCGGAGCTGAATGAGGGTGTGAGAGGTTTTCATGCCTTCAACCCTAACCGCGGGGGGAAAGGATGGCAAGCAGTCGAAAAACTTTGAGAGGAATACTCGAAAAGCGGGTTTTTGCGAGATTTTATTGCTCGTAAGAAGCAGGATCGTTTTGTCGCTTGCGCAGTGTCTCAGCCATGCGCAATCGATAGAAGAGGGGTTGAGTGGGTTGAGAGTGTTCGGTTTGCCTGCGGGTTTCGGTGATGCTCAGGCCGTCTTCGCGGGCCTGCCCGCGAAGAGGCCATCAGTCTCAACCACTGCTTATGGCTGAAACGCACCAATGAAAATCGCCGGGTCCACCCGCGCATCGTTCAAGCTGACGTTCCAGTGCATATGCGGCCCGGTCGCGCGGCCAGTTGAGCCGACTTTCCCGACCACCTCACCACGCGCCAGTTGCTGGCCGACTTTCACGTCGATCTTCGACATGTGGCAGAACATGCTGATAAAGCCCTGGCCGTGGTCGACGAACACCGTATTGCCGTTGAAGAAGTAATTCCCGATCAGGATTACCTTGCCGGCGGCCGGGGTTTTGATCGGCGTGCCAGCGGGTACGGCAAAGTCGAGGCCCGCATGGGGATTGCGCTCTTCGCCATTGAAAAAGCGGCGCACGCCGAACTTGCTCGACAGCGGCCCATCGACTGGTTTGTCCAGCAACAGGTTGCTCGGGGTATTCGGGCTGAAGCTGCGGTAAGCCTGGATCTGCTCGGCCAACTCGCCCTCGATGCGCTTGAGATTCGCCGGGTTCGGATTGACCTGCTGCGTATTCTTCAGGGTGATGTGCTGTTCCGGGTATTTCTTGTTGCCGACGGTGAAGCTCAGGTTGCGACCACCGCTGCTCAGCGACTGGCTGCCCGGTTTGACCGTCAGCGGCACGCCGACGATGGCCAGCCAGTTGTTCTGCTCTTTGACCACCAATACGGGTTTGCCTTGATAACTGGCTTTCGGCGCCTGGGCGGAGCTGCCCAGATCAACCACTGCCACGCCGCCCGGCACCGGTTTGTTCAACAGGCGGGTGATGTAACTGTCGGCGTGGGCGTTGAAGGTCAGGCACAGCAACAGCAATGGAGCAAAAAAGCGCGGCATGGATCAATCCAGTAAAGAGAGGGTGACAGGCGTCAGGTGATTGTCTTCGACCCGCACTTGCAGTTCGCCATCGCCGAGTTTGGCTTTCAGGCGCTGGCCGGTGTGGGTTTGCGCGGCGCTGCGGATCGCGTTGCCGCGCTCGTCCAGCAGAATGCTGTAGCCACGAGCGAGGGTCGCCAACGGGCTGACCACATGCAGCGTCTGCATCTGACTTTGCAGTTGCAGGCGACGGGATTTAAGCCCTTCGCGCATGGCCCGGGGCAGGCGCTCGGCGAGGCTGTCGAGGCGCTGGCGAAGCATCGCCAGTTGTCGCCCGGGATGTTGCCCGGCGAGGCGGGTTTCCAGGCGGATCAAGCGCTCGCGACGGGTGTTGAGGCTACGTTCGAAAGCGCGGCGCAGGCGCATGTCCAGATCATCCAGGCGTTGCGCTTGCTGACGCAGGCGTTCGCCGGGATGGCGCAAGCGGCGAGAGATGCCTTCCAGACGCAGCCGATCGCGCATCAAGCGGTCACGCATGCGCATCACCAGTCGTCGGTGCAGGCTTTCGACCCGACGCACCAGATCGCTGGAGTCAGGCGCCAGCAGTTCGGCGGCGGCGGACGGCGTCGGCGCGCGAACGTCGGCGACGAAGTCACTGATCGATACGTCGGTTTCATGGCCGACGGCGCTTACGATTGGCGTCACACAGGCGTCCACGGCGCGGGCCACGGCTTCTTCGTTGAAACACCAGAGGTCTTCCAGCGAGCCGCCGCCACGGGCCAGGATCAGCGCATCGAAACCACGGGCGTCCGCCAGTTTCAGCGCGCGGACAATTTGCGCAGTGGCTTCGCGACCTTGTACGGCGGTAGGGATCAGCGTCAGTTGCACCTGCGGCGCACGGCGGCGGAACACACTGATGATGTCGCGGATCACCGCGCCGGTGGGTGAACTGATGATGCCGATGCGTTGCGGGTGCGCCGGCAGCGGCACTTTGCGCTCGGCACTGAACAGGCCTTCGGCGCTGAGTTTTTCCTTCAAAGCATCGAAGGCCAGACGCAGGGCGCCGTCACCAGCCGGCTCCACGGTGTCGAGAATCAGTTGGTAGTCACCACGGCCTTCAAACAGCGAAACCTTGCCACGAACCTTGACCGCCAGGCCGTCCTTCAGCGCCTGGCGAACCCGCGCGGCGTTCTGCCGGAACAGTGCGCAACGCACCTGGGCGCCGCTGTCCTTGAGGGTGAAATACACATGGCCGGACGCCGGGCGGGCGAGGTTGGAGATTTCGCCTTCGACCCAGATGTTGCTGAAAACGTCTTCGAGCAACACCCGCGCGCGGCCGTTGAGCTGGCTGACAGTCAGGACTTCCCGGTCCAGGCCGAGTCTTGCAAAGGGATCTTTAATCATGGGGCGCAGTTTAAAGGCATTCGGCGATCAATCTCCATGATCCGGCGAAAATCCCCTGTGGGAGCCCCCTCGCCACAGGTCGCTCCCCACAGGTTTGCTACGGCAGCCGGGTGAAGTGTTCAACGAATTGCTGAACCAGCGCGGTGGGATCTTGCCGGCAGGCGAGGGCGACGGTGCTGTGGCAATCCGGATCGGCCAAGGGGAGAAAATGGATATCCGGCGGCGCAATGTCCTGCATCGATTCCGGTAACAGCGCGATGCCGAACCCGGCCTGGATCAATTGCAGTTGCGTGGTTTTGCGTGACACCACCCGAGCCGCCCGGGGAAAGAACCCTTGGCGCATGCACAACTCGGCAGATAGATAGCTCAGACCGCCGCGCTGTGGATGAGGGATGGAAATAAACGCTTCATCCTTCAACTGTGCCAGATCGATGCCGTGCGTGGACTTATCCACAGCCAGCCGATGATTCGGCGGCACCGCCAGCAACAGACGCTCGCTGTACAGCGGAACAATCTGCACCCCTTCGCGCTGACGCAGCACCGGCAGGCGCAACAGACCCACATCGAGGCGACCTTCGGCCAATTCTTCCAGTTGTGCCTCCGAGGACAGCTTGACGATGTCCATCGACACCCCGGCATGCAGATCCAGATAAACGCTGATGCCGCGCAGCAGTCGACCACTCATGGGCACGGTGCTGGAATGGCTCAGGCGCAAGACGCCCAGTTGACCGGTGCCCACTTGAGTGGCCATTTCGCTGGCCTTGGTCAGTTCGTTCAGCAGGTTTCTGGCCCGAGGCAAAAAGGCTTCACCCGCTGCCGTCAGGCGGGGCTGGCGGGCGGTTCGTTCGAACAGCGGCGTTTGCAGGCGGGTTTCCATGTCCTTGATCTGTCGGCTCAAGGCTGACTGAGCAATAAACAGTCGTTCGGCCGCCGCGCTGAAGCTGCCGCTCTCGGCGATTTCCACGAAGTAACGCAATTGGCGGGTTGAAAGCACCAGGTATGCCTTTTTGAGATGGGTGATCGATTTTGAAGATATTAGTCGCAACGCCCGGCGCTGGCTAAAGTCATCACAGGAATAAAAGGAAGCCGTGTCGATGAATGTGCTGGAGTTGTTGAGCCAATGGCCGTGGGGTGTGGTGGATTGGTTGGTGATCGGATTGGGTGTTGCCCTGGCCTACATCGTGTTCGGCATTGCCGGTTTTGGCACCGCGCTGGTGGCGGGGCCGATTCTGATTCTGTTCATGCCACTGTCGAAAATCGTGCCGCTGTTGGTGCTGCTGGATTTCGTCGCCGCGTTCGGCAATCTGCTGCCCTCGCGCCGAGATGTAGAGCGGTCCGAATTGCTGCGACTGCTGCCGTGCATGGCGGTGGGTTGCACGTTGGGGGTGATCTTTCTGCTGAACCTGAAATCCGATGTATTGCTGCTGTTGATGGGGTTGTTTATCAGCGCCTATGCGATTTACAGCTTGTGGATTAAAACCCGTCCGAGGCAATTGTCCGCGGGTTGGGCGGTGCCGATGGGCACGGTGGGCGGGATGTTCGGGGCGCTGTTTGGCAGTGGTGGTTTTTTGTATGCGATCTATTTGAACAGTCGGTTGCCCAAGGACGAGGCCCGGGCCACCCAGAGTGCGTTGATCAGTTGCAGCACCGTGGTGCGTTTGAGCCTGTTTGCCGTCGCCGGTGTGTATGCCGAGCTACCCTTGTTGGTATTGGCGCTGTGTTTGTTGCCGGCGATGGCGCTGGGGCTGTGGATCGGTCGGCGATTGATCATGAAATTGTCCCGCGAGGCTTTCGTGCGGCTGGTGACCTGGCTGGTGCTGGCCAGCGGGATTGCCTTGATTGGGCGTTATTTGAGTACTTGACCGGATTTCGTCAGGGATTAAGCTGCCGGCCGCCCTGACAATCGGCGCACCGCAGCAACATCCATTTGACGCAGTAGGCTTGCACCATGAATTCGCAAAGCATCATTGTCCCGAAAATCTCCACACTGCCGGTACACGAACCTCGGGCCCGGGCGGTCGTGCGGTGGCTGGTGCGCAAGAACATCATAAAAGAAGAGCTGACCACCTGTGGCCGCACTGGCAATCACATGGCCCACGCCATCGCCGACGGCGCCCGCGCCGTGGTCCTGCACCCTGAAGCGCTGCCGTTCGGCGAGCCGATCAATGGGCTGGAGATCATCACCAAGCGTTGCATCTATACACCGGCCAAGGGTTTTCTCGAAGAAGCCGGCTGCGCCGAGTGCCGCAAGGAGATCGGCGAAGCGCTGTTCGAAAGCCTGGAAGACTGGATGCCGGGGCGCACCGATAACTTCACCTGCCCTGAATGCGGGCATGAAGACGACATCAACGGCTTTCTGTTTTTGCAGGAATGCGGCTTTTCCAACCTGGGGTTCATCTTCAACAATTGGCTCGAGGCCGGGTTCAAGCAGGACTTTATCGATGAGTTTGCCGATTGGCTGGATCAGCCCGTGAGTTGGGTCAAAGTCGAACTCTAAATGCCGGCGTTGGTCCCCTATGGGGGACAATGTTTCTCCGTATGTCAGTAATGCCAATAATAGACAGAGTTTTACATTGAACCCGAGGGGGTGTCTGACTATAATGGCGCGCTTCCATTTTCCCGCTCGGGAGCCCCCGCGATGCTGCGTATCAGCCAAGAAGCTCTGACATTCGACGACATTCTCCTAGTGCCCGGTTATTCCGAGGTGCTTCCTAACGAAGTCAGTCTCAAGACCCGCCTTACCCGTGGCATCGAGCTGAATATTCCACTGGTTTCCGCCGCTATGGACACCGTTACTGAAGCCCGTCTGGCAATCGCCATGGCTCAGGAAGGTGGCATCGGCATCATCCACAAGAACATGACCATCGAGCAGCAAGCTGCCGAAGTGCGCAAGGTCAAGCGTTACGAAGCCGGTGTGGTCAAGGACCCGATCACCATCGAGGCCGATGCCACGGTGCGTGAACTGTTCGAACTGACCCGCCTGCACAACATCTCCGGCGTTCCGGTACTGCACGATGGCGACCTGGTCGGCATCGTCACTTCCCGTGACGTGCGTTTCGAAAACCGCATGGACGTCAGTGTCCGTGAAGTGATGACGCCTAAAGAGCGTCTGGTCACGGTCAAGGAAGGCGCCAACAAGAACGATGTGCGTGAATTGCTGCACAAGCACCGCATCGAGCGCGTGCTGATCGTCGACGACAAATTTGCCCTCAAAGGCATGATGACCGTCAACGACATCGAAAAAGCCAAGGCTTATCCGCTGGCCAGCAAGGACGATCAAGGTCGTCTGCGCGTTGGCGCTGCAGTCGGTACCGGTAAAGACACCGGTGACCGTGTAGCTGCCCTGGTCCATGCCGGTGTTGACGTGGTGGTGGTCGACACTGCCCACGGTCACTCCAAAGGTGTGATCGACCGCGTTCGCTGGGTCAAGCAGAACTTCCCTGAAGTGCAGGTCATCGGCGGCAACATCGCCACCGGCGCTGCCGCCAAGGCCCTGGCCGAAGCCGGCGCTGACGCAGTCAAGGTCGGTATCGGCCCAGGCTCGATCTGCACCACCCGTATCGTCGCCGGTGTCGGCGTCCCGCAAATCAGTGCCATCGCCAACGTCGCCGCTGCCCTTGAAGGCACCGGTGTTCCGTTGATCGCCGACGGCGGCATCCGTTTCTCCGGTGACCTGTCCAAGGCCATCGTGGCGGGCGCCTCCTGCGTGATGATGGGCTCGATGTTCGCCGGTACTGAAGAAGCGCCAGGCGAGATCGAACTGTTCCAGGGCCGTTCGTACAAGGCTTATCGCGGCATGGGTTCGCTGGGCGCCATGTCCCAGGCTCAAGGTTCCTCCGACCGTTACTTCCAGGACTCCTCCGCGGGTGCCGAGAAGCTGGTTCCGGAAGGTATCGAAGGGCGTGTTCCTTACAAGGGCACCCTGAGCGCCATCATCCATCAACTGATGGGCGGCCTGCGTTCCTCGATGGGTTACACCGGCAGCGCCGACATCGAAGAAATGCGCACCAAGCCTGAGTTCGTGCGGATCACCGGTGCTGGCATGGCCGAGTCCCACGTCCACGACGTACAGATCACCAAAGAAGCGCCAAACTACCGCGTAGGTTGAGGCTTCAAGCAAATCGTTAAGCAACCGGGGCTGTTCTATTCAGCCCCGAGTTGTTTCTGAATCACGACTGTTTCTGAATTACTTAGACGAGACTGAATCATGGCCCTCGACATTCACGCTCACCGCATCCTGATCCTCGACTTCGGTTCCCAGTACACCCAACTGATCGCCCGCCGCGTGCGTGAAATCGGCGTTTACTGCGAACTGCATCCGTTCGACATGGACGAGGAAGCCATTCGCGAATTCGCTCCAAAAGGTGTGATCCTCGCCGGCGGCCCCGAGTCCGTGCACGAAGCCGACAGCCCTCGCTGCCCGCAAGCGGTGTTTGACCTGGGCGTGCCAGTCTTCGGTATCTGCTATGGCATGCAGACCATGGCCGAGCAACTGGGCGGCAAGGTTGAAGGTTCCGACCTGCGTGAGTTCGGTTACGCCCGTGTCGACGTGGTCGGCAAGAGCCGCCTGCTCGACGGCATCGAAGACCATATCGACGCCGATGGCCTGTTCGGCCTCGACGTATGGATGAGCCACGGTGACAAGGTCACCAAGATGCCGGAAGACTTCCACATCCTGGCCAGCACCCCGAGCTGCCCGATTGCCGGTATGTTCAACGATGACCGTGCCTACTACGGCGTGCAGTTCCACCCGGAAGTGACCCACACCAAGCAGGGCGGTCGCATCCTGTCGCGCTTCATCCTCGACATCTGTGGCTGTGAAGCCCTGTGGACGCCGTCGAAGATTGCCGAAGATGCCATCGCCCAGGTCCGTGCCCAGGTTGGCACCGACAACGTACTGCTCGGCCTGTCCGGCGGCGTGGACTCCTCGGTGGTTGCCGCGCTGCTGCACAAGGCCATTGGCGATCAGCTGACCTGCGTGTTCGTCGACAACGGCCTGCTGCGTCTGCACGAAGGCGAGCAAGTGATGGCCATGTTCGCCGAGAACATGGGCGTCAAAGTGATCCGCGCCAACGCCGAGGACCAGTTCCTCAACAACTTGGCTGGCGAGTCCGATCCAGAGAAGAAGCGCAAGATCATCGGCCGTACCTTCATCGATGTGTTCGATGCCGAATCCTGCAAGCTGGACAACATCAAGTACCTGGCCCAGGGCACCATCTACCCGGACGTGATCGAGTCGGCTGGCGCGAAAAGCGGCAAGGCGCACGTGATCAAGTCGCACCACAACGTGGGTGGCCTGCCGGAAGAAATGAACCTCAAGCTGGTTGAACCGCTGCGCGAGCTGTTCAAGGACGAAGTCCGTCGTCTGGGCCTGGAACTCGGCCTGCCGTACGACATGGTCTACCGTCACCCGTTCCCGGGTCCGGGCCTGGGCGTGCGGATCCTCGGTGAAGTGAAGAAGGAATACGCCGACCTGCTGCGTCGTGCCGACCACATCTTCATCGAAGAACTGCGCAAGGCCGACTGGTACCACAAGGTCAGCCAGGCGTTCGTAGTGTTCCAGCCGGTGAAATCGGTTGGCGTTGTCGGCGATGGCCGTCGTTACGCCTGGGTCGTTGCCCTGCGTGCCGTGGAAACCATCGACTTCATGACCGCGCGTTGGGCACACCTGCCTTACGAACTGCTGGAAACCGTCAGCGGTCGTATCATCAATGAAATCGAAGGCATCTCCCGCGTCACCTATGACGTGTCGAGCAAGCCGCCAGCGACGATTGAGTGGGAGTGATCCCGCTCTGACTGATCGTCGGTAACAACCGAAAGGCCCCGTGAATGTGAGTTCACGGGGCCTTTCGCGTTTCACGGTGCGGTGTTTCCCTACACTGGCAAGCGTCCTTCGAGTTTCATGCCCATGCCGGTGAGCGCATGGGAAAGGCTGATCAGGTTGGGGTAAGGTTTTTGATGGATGTCAGTCCAGGCGGGGCGATTGACCAGGTATTGCCCATCGGCCGTTCGTTCAACCAGAGTCTCTGTGATCAGGCCGGTTCTGCTGCGATGGACCAATGTCCAGGTTCCGTCAGATTCCTTGAAAGTGAACATTCCCTGGCGGAACAGCAGTTGAGCGATTTCGTCCGGGGTTCGTTGCAGCATGGGCATCGGTACTTGCAGGTGGATATCGGCATACAAGGTGTCGAAATCTCCATGAAAGTTAACGGGGGGCGGGCTGGCATTGCGGCCCACCTCTATGCCGTGGTCTATCTCCATATGCAGGCTGCGCTCGGGAAGTACTTCCTCGATACGCAAGCCGATACCGCCATTCATTTCACTGAGGCCGGCAATGCCTCTAAAGGTATTGGTGTTTTCCTGGCCCGTCAGCACGACCCATTTACCTGATCTGCCAAGCGCTTCATTGGCACGCATGATCGTGGTGGTGAGGTAGTTTTTAATGGATTGTTCCTGAACATCAATGAGGGACGATTCTGGATATCGGTAACTTGCCAGGCAATCGGTCGACTGGATCCGGATACCGTTCTCGCGAGCCACCTTGACGACCTCAAGAGGGGTGAACTGCCCGGCAGGATCGCTTTGTAACTGTTTCAAATACTTTTCGAGCATGCCGTCCATCTTTGCGCCTCTGCCGAAAATATTCAGGTCCATTTGATTGAAGTCATTGAGCAAGCGATGCATATAGATCGTCTTGACGCCTTGCCTGGCCAACGTCTGCATGTTCTCGATGAGGAACCGCATGCTGGCAATACGATCCTGGCTTTCTCCAATCACTAATCCCGGCGAAGCATCGAATATTTCCTGAATGAGTTCCGGGACAGTCATCGACGGCGTGATGACGGGTTGTACCGGGCGTGTCGGCAATGAGGCAAAAAAGTTTTCTTTGGAGAAGAAAGCACGAGCATCTCTCAATAGAGCTGTGCGATGTCCCGCGACGAACTCTTCATAGGGTGTCACCCCTTGTATGCGTCCGTTGGGAAGGTTGATTATTTTTATGTGCGTTTCTTTCTTACCTAGCCCCAGGAAGTTGAGCGACCGCCCATTGGAGGTGTCGTACTTCGTCGAGGGCACGCTAAATGATTCCGGTGGTCGGACATGGTCGGGAAACCGGGAAGGACCCGGAACAGCGGCGAGGTCGTCGTTGCCACCACCCTTCAAACCGGATTTGGGCGTCAACTCCCACTCGCCATCGGCGTTCAAACGCACGGGGATCGATCCTGAGGACGCGTGAGGGTTTGCCGGGTCGATGATGGCCCAGGTGCCACCGCCGTTGATGTCGGTTTCGTAACGCACGTAATAGGCTGCGTCGTTCATCATGATGGCAGTCGAGGGGTTGGAGTTGAGCGAGTAGATGCCCTGGAACTTGCCGCTGGTGGCAAGTGGCGCCTCACTTTCCAGAATCTCGTTACTTTGCCAGTGCTCCGGTACTTCAAGGTCCTGTGCCGGCACCGGTTTCAGGGGGATGAACTCTGGAAGTTGAGTGGTTGCGCGCTCTGAACCGTCGGACAACTCCTGTTCTTGCGTACCGATCGGTTCGGCAGGATTGTTGGCCTCCCGCAGGCTGGCCATTTCGGCGGCTTCGGCGGCCTCGGCCGAAGCGCCGACCTCTTCCAGAACATCGACCTCCTTGAGCAGCGGAAGGTTGAACAGAAGGTTGATTCCAGCCAGTACGGCGCCTTTTACGCCGGCCTTGCGCTCCGCCACCGTTTTGCCGTTCACGGCCTTGTCGATGTTCAAGCCCATTGAGGCGATGCTGGCGCCAATCACCGGCAGTGCAATCGGCCAGCCGAGCAGCGCCAGCGGCCCGAAGACGTGCAGACCGGCGCTCAGGTAACCCAGCCACATGCCTTTACGCAGTTGTCCGTTGGTTACCAGAGACAGATCGGCCTCTTGCGACATTGCGCTCTGCACATTACGGCTCAACCAGGAGAACGCGTCACCACTGATGGTGATGTTTTTCTGATTGATCAGATGGTGATCGTATTTGCCCCACGTGCCCACCAACTGGTTCATCAGGGGCGTAATGTTGTCGTGGATCTCCTGACGCACCGACAGCGGGAAGTGAGTCATGAACTCGGTATAGCGCGCGTCATCATTCATTTGCAGCAGGATCCACCAGTGCATGTCCGTCAACGTCGGGTGCACGTGAAACGCTTCTGTGGCCCCCGGGACATAGGTGATTTGCCGTCCGCTACCGTCATCGATACGCAGAATATCCGTGGCGACATGCCCGGCGACGTCCAGGGCGCACACCCGCAGATCTGCTGGTGCAGAGGTTTGCGCACGCAAGGTCTCCAGGGAGATCGGCCAGCATTTGTCAGCGGCGACGGCCCGGATGACGGTTTGGAACTCTTCCTCCTGCAGCGTACCGTTTTCCCGCGCCTCGATGGCTTTACTCAGATAGTTGCATTTCGCCAAGGTCCGGTAGTCATCGAAATGCGCGCTCCAGTAGGCGTTCAGCTTGTCCCGGTAACGGTCACTGAAGGTCTCGTGCCAGAAATCCTTGAGCACTGCGCTGGGGTACATCCGGACTTCGTTGGTTTCGTTGTAAATGCTGGCGGTTGCGTCGGCGGTGTAAAACCCGCCGTAACAGTCCAGCTGATCGAAATAGTCCTGATCAGTGACGTAGTACCGATGAATCACCAGCTGCGTCAGGGTCATTGACTGACTGGGTTTAGGGTAATGCTCCCAGCCCAGGAAGGTCTGGGTGCTGCTGGCCGTGACATTGCCAAAGCGATGCCACCAGACCTGATCCGGGTCCAGGCCGGTAATGCCGTGTTTTTTCAGGATTTCAGTGGCCATCACATGGGCTTCTTCGTGCAAATCGGGACAGGCAGTCACGATGACGGGTGCGATGGTCAGCAGGTGCTGTTTGTCTGCGGTATCGGGCAGCGTTTCACTTGTTTGATCGGTAGGCATGTTCTCGCTCCTTGAGAAATGGGCTGAGAGGATTGCCCATTTGCTCGAGGGAGGTGCACTACATAGTTATGTACAAACACGATTCTGGAACGTGTAGGGTCAGCGCCGTGCCACATCCGAAAAGTAGAACTTGTCGAGGGTATGCCGCGATTCGGTGTACTCGAACTGGCGGCCGTCCTGCAGGAACGTCTGGTTGCTGACCACAATCACATGGCTCTGGCCGTCGAGGTCCAGGTGTTGCTGGTCGTCCTTGCTGCGCGGCACCGCTTCGATGGTGCGCTGGGCATAGGCGATCTGCAGTTGCAGGGTTTGCTCGATGAAGGCATAGATCGAGTGCTCGGCGATTTCGCGGGACAAGCCGGGAATCACGTCGCTGACGAAATGGTTGATGTCCAGGATCACGCGTTTGCCGTCGATCCGCCGCACGCGCTTGATCCGCGTGATCACGCTGCCCTCAGCCGCCTTGATGTGTTCGAGCAGCGGGCCTTCGAGAGGAATCTGGGTGAATTCGACCACTTCGGTGCTGACGTCGTTGCCCAGTCGCGGGTAGGTTTCCTGGAAGCTGACGATGCCGCCGAGCTGAAACTCGATCGGGTTGGTGGACAGCACGAAGGTGCCTTTGCCATGGACTTTCTGGGCGAAACCGCGCTCCTGCAATTGCTCGATGGCCTTGCGCACGGTGCCGCGACTGGCTTGATAGCTGTCCATCAGTTCGGTTTCGGAAGGCAATCGGGCGCCGCGTTCCAGACGTTCGGTGGTAATGCTGGCAAGCAGATCGCTGTAGATCTGGTTGTATTTACTCATGGGGATGGCTCTGTGCCGCGTTGTGCTCAAGGTTTTGAACCTTAAGGGCAGGGTAGGGGTTTGTCCATGCGGCTTTGGGTTTCTTTGACTTAGGGGGTAGGAAATATCGCCGCCTGTCGGGTTCAGGATAAACAAAATCAAACTCGTCTGTACGAGTTGTTGCTTTAACTCGTACAGACGAGTATTTTTCGCTTCGGCGTGCTGCCAATAACAAAAAACTACAGCGGAAGAACAAGCATGAGCCATGACTATCCGAACATCGTCACCGAGCTGCTGCACAGCCTCGGTGGCAGCGACAACCTCGAGCAGGCCGCGCACTGTGTCACACGGCTGCGCCTGGCCCTCAAGGACCCGAGCCTGGTCGACAGCGCCACGCTGAACCGGATCGATCTGGTCAAGGGTTCGTTCTATACCGGCGGCCTGTTCCAGGTGGTGATCGGCCCTGGCGAAGTGGAAAAGGTCTACGCCGAGCTGCGCCGACAGACCGGTCTCGCCGTCTCGACCATCGCCGACGTCAAACAGAAAAGCGCCGACAAGATCAACGCCATGCAGCGACTGGTGCGGGTGTTTTCCGACGTATTCATGCCGATTCTCCCGGCGCTGATCATTGCCGGCCTGCTGATGGGCATCAACAACCTGATCGGCGCCAAGGGCATGTTCATCGAGGGCAAGACCCTGCTGGACGCCTATCCGACGCTGGACGGGCTCTGGAGCCTGATCAACCTGATGGCCAACACGTCCTTCGTGTTCCTCCCGGCGCTGGTGGGCTGGTCGGCGGCCAAGCGCTTTGGCGGCAGCGAAATCCTCGGCATTGTGCTCGGCCTGATGCTGGTGCACCCGGATCTGCTCAACGCCTGGAACTACGGCAAAGCGGTGGCCGGGCTTGAGGGGCAGAGCTTGCCGTACTTCGACATCCTCGGTGTGTTCCAGATCGAGAAAGTCGGTTATCAGGGCCAGATCCTGCCGATCCTGCTGGCGGCCTATGTGATGAGCGTCATCGAAAAGTGGTTGCGGGCACGGGTGCCGAACGCCATTCAACTGCTGGTGGTGCCGATCACCACCATCGTCGTCACCGGTGTGCTGGCGCTGGCGGTAATTGGTCCGGTGACCCGCCATCTGGGGATTCTCATCACTGAAGGCGTGGTCACCCTGTTCGACCTGGCGCCGATGGTTGGCGGGGCGATTTTCGGCCTGCTCTACGCACCGCTGGTGATCACTGGCATGCACCACATGTTTCTGGCGGTCGACCTGCAACTGATCTCCACCCAGGGTGGCACGTTCATCTGGCCGATGATCGTCATGTCCAACCTCGCACAAGGCAGCGCGGCATTGGGGGTGTTCTACATGACCCGCAGTGTGCGGGACAAAAGCATGGCCTCGACCTCGGCGATTTCTGCCTACTTCGGCATCACCGAGCCGGCCATGTTCGGGGTCAACCTGCGCTACAAGTTTCCGTTCTATGCGGCCCTGATCGGCTCGGCCCTGGGCTGCATCTTCCTGTCGCTGAACAAGGTCCAGGCCTCGGCGATCGGCGTTGGCGGCTTGCCCGGTTTCATCTCGATCATCCCGCAGTTCATTCCGATGTTCGTGGTCGGGATGGTGATTGCCATGGTCGTGCCGTTTGTTTTGACCTGCGGGTTGAGCATGAAGATTGTCCGGCCCGGGTATCGGGTCGCCTGATAGATCGCATTCGCAGTACCTATTCAAAAAGGAATCCGCCATGCAAGACTGGCAACGTTCGGTGATCTACCAGATCTATCCGAAGAGTTTTCACAGCCACGCCGGCAACCCCACGGGGGATTTGCTCGGCGTCGTGGCCAAGCTCGATTACCTGCACTGGCTGGGTGTCGATTGCCTGTGGATTACGCCGTTCCTGCGTTCGCCCCAGCGTGACAACGGTTACGACATCAGCGATTACTACGCCATCGACCCGAGTTACGGGACCATGGCTGACTGCGAGTTGCTGATTGCCGAAGCCGCCAAGCGCGGGATCAAGCTGATGCTCGACATCGTGGTCAACCACACCTCGATCGAACACACCTGGTTCCAGCAGGCCCGAAGCAGCCTCGATAGCCCTTACCGCGACTTCTATATCTGGCGCGACCAGCCGAACAACTGGGAATCCAAGTTCGGCGGTTCGGCTTGGGAGTACGAAGCCCAGACCGGTCAGTATTACCTGCACTTGTTCGACCACACGCAGGCCGACCTGAACTGGGACAACCCCAGGGTGCGCGCTGAAGTCTTCAAGATGATGCGGTTCTGGCGCGACAAAGGCGTGGGCGGTTTCCGTCTGGATGTGATCAACCTGATTTCCAAACCGGCGGATTTCCCTGAGGACAACACTGACGGTCGACGTTTTTACACCGATGGCCCGAACGTCCACGAGTACTTGCAGCAGATGCACCGCGAAGTGTTCGAAGGTCATGACCTGATCAACGTCGGCGAGATGTCGTCCACCAGTCTGGAACACTGCATTCGCTACTCGCGGCCGGAGTCGAAAGAGCTGTCGATGACCTTCAACTTTCATCACTTGAAGGTTGATTACCCGAACCTGCAAAAGTGGATTCGCGCCGATTTCGATTTCCTCGAACTCAAGCGCATCCTCTCCGACTGGCAGACCGGCATGCAGGCCGGCGGTGGCTGGAACGCGCTGTTCTGGTGTAACCACGACCAGCCGCGGGTGGTTTCGCGGTTTGGTGATGACGGCGAGCATCGGGTGGTGTCGGCGAAGATGCTCGGCACCGCGCTGCATTTCCTCCAGGGCACGCCGTTTGTGTATCAAGGCGAAGAGCTGGGCATGACCAATCCGGGGTTCGATCACATCGATCAGTACCGCGATGTCGAGACTCTGAACATCTTCCGGCTCAAGCGCGAGGCCGGTGCAACCGACGCCGACAACATGGCGGCGATCATGCAAAAGTCTCGGGACAACAGCCGCACGCCGATGCACTGGAGCGCCGAGCCGAACGCCGGTTTCAGCGCTGTCGAACCGTGGATCGGGGTGCCGGCCAATGCCGCGCAAATCAACGTCGCCCACCAACTCGACGACCCGGACTCGGTGCTGCATCACTACCGTCTGCTGATTGCCCTGCGCCGCAGTGAAGCGCTGATGTCCGATGGTGTGTACCGACAGTTGTTGCCTGAACACACGCAAATCTGGGCGTACGTGCGTGAAGGCAATGGTGAGCGTTTGCTGGTGCTGAATAACTTTTATGGCACACCGTGCGAAGTTGAACTGCCGTCGGAGGTGATCAGCGAAGCGATGGCACAACGTCTGGTGATCAGCAATTACCCGGACTGTCCGCCACAACATCGGCAGGTCTTTTTACGGCCCTATGAGTCGTTCGTTCTGCACCTGACCAACATTTAAAAACACTGTTTCGAACAACACGCAGAACACTGCGCGGGGGAGTTTTGCGCGCCGGTTTTGCTGCATCACACAATAAAAATAATGAGGTGGTTCTTGAAAACAACAATAAATCGCAGTCTTGTAGCGGCGGGTGTGTGCCTGGCGTTACCACTGTCAGCCCAGGCGCTGGAATTCGCCGGTTACTTGCGCAGCGGCGTCGGGACCTCGGTTAACAGCGGTAAACAGCAGTGTTTCCAGCTACCGGGAGCGCAGACCAAATACCGCTTGGGTAACGAGTGTGAGCAGTACGCTGAACTTGAATTGCGCCAGGATCTGTACACCCTGGACGATGGTTCGGTGCTCAGCGTCGACGGCATGGCATCGCTGTATAACCAGTACGACAAGGACCTGACGTTCAACGGTGACAACGGCTCGGTGCGCATGCCGCAGCTGTATGCGCAATGGTCGAACATGCCCAGCCTCAATGGTGGTTCGCTGTGGGCCGGTCGGCGTTACTACAAACGTAACGACATCCATATTTCCGACTTCTACTACTGGAACCAGAGCGCCACCGGCGGCGGTATCGAGGACGTGCTGATCGGCGATCTGAAGTACAGCTACGCCTTCTCGCGCAAGGACAACCTGTACCAGAAGGACTACATCAACCGTCACGATTTCAACGTCGCCGGCTTCAACACCAACCCCGGCGGTGAGCTGGAGTTCGGCTTGAGCTACATCGACAAACCCGACAGCCGCGACGCTCACCGTGGCTGGGCGATCACCACCCAGCATGTGCAGAAGGGCTTTCTGGGCGGCAAGAACAAACTGGCCTTTCAGTACGGCGAAGGCCCCGGCACCGGGTTGGGCTATACCGGTAACGTGAAGCTGGACGACAGCAGCAAAAGCTACCGGGTGGTGGAGTTCTTCGACTGGCAAGTGACGCCGCGCTTCGGCGGGCAGGTCGAGGCGGTTTATCAGAAGGACATTCGCCCCGACGGCGCTGACCAGAACTGGATTTCCCTCGGGATTCGCCCGGCCTATGCGATCACCGAGCAAATCAAACTGGTGACCGAGCTGGGCCACGATCAGGTCGAGGCCACAGGCGGCACGCGCAAACTGAGCAAGTTCACCATCGCTCCGACCTGGTCACCCAAGGGCCCGGAATTCTGGGCGCGCCCCGAGGTGCGTCTGTATTACACCTATGCCAGTTGGAACGAGGCGGCCAAACGGGCGGCCAATGAACTGGCGGCAGGTTCGGCGTTATCTGACACCGGTGCCTTTGGCACGGCGCGGCATGGTTCGAACGTCGGATTGCAGGTCGAGTACTGGTGGAAATAAGCGATGCTGTCGGGGCCTCGCGCTCCATCGGCACTTCAAAGAACAAAACAGCAGGTGACGTCATGGCCATACCCCAACAATTGCAACTGCTGGCACCCTTGTCCGGCGTGCTGATGCCGCTGGACCAGGTGCCCGATCAGGTGTTTTCCAGTCGCGTGATCGGTGACGGTCTGTGCATCGACCCGACCACGTCCACCTTGTGCGCACCGCTGGCTGGAGTGATCAGCAATGTGCAGGCCAGCGGGCATGCCGTCAGCATCACTGACGACAACGGCGTGCAGGTGTTGATGCACATTGGCCTCGACACTGTGAACCTGGCTGGCAAGGGCTTCACCCGGTTGGTGGAGGAAGGTCAGCGGGTTGAGGGGGGGCAGGCGCTGATCGAGTTCGATGCCGATTACATTGCCTTGAACGCCCGCAGTTTGTTGACCTTGATGCTGGTGGTCAGCGGCGAGCCGTTTACCTGGCTGGCCCCTGAAACGGGGGTGGTGCAAAACGGTCAGCCGTTGCTGAGCTTGAATCCGTCTGAAGTAGTGGCCGATGAGCCGGAGGAGGGCGAGGCACTGTTCTCAAAACCGCTGACGCTGCCCAATCTCAATGGCTTGCACGCCCGCCCTGCGGCGGTGTTTGCCCAGGCGGCGAAAGGTTTTTCGGCGAGTATTTGTCTGCATAAACAGCAGGACAGCGCGAACGCCAAATCCCTGGTGGCGATCATGGCGTTGCAGACCGCTCACGGCGACATCGTGCAAGTCAGCGCGGCGGGCGCGGATGCCGAAGTGGCGATCAAGACCCTGGTCGAGTTGTTGGCCGCCGGGTGCGGAGAAGCCGTGACGGTGATGGCAGAGGTTGAAACGGTTGCGGCTGATGCTTCATCGCTGAAGGTGCTGCACGGCGTCTGTGCATCGGCGGGGTCGGCGTTTGGTCAGGTGGTGCAGATCGCGCAGCAGACCCTTGAAGTCATTGAATCCGGTCGGGGCGCGCAAGTTGAGCGCGAGCACCTGTCCCAGGCGTTGGCGACGGCGGTCCTGGACCTGCAGCAGTTGCGTGACCAGGCCACGGGGGACGCCCAGGCAGATATCTTCAAGGCGCATCAGGAACTGCTCGAAGACCCAAGCCTGCTGGATCAGGCCCTGGCACTGATCGACGCCGGCAAAAGCGCCGGTTTCGCCTGGCGGGCGGCCACAGAGTCGACGGCTACCTTGTTCAAAAAACTGGGCAATGCCTTGCTGGCCGAACGGGCAGCGGATTTGGCCGACGTTGGTCAACGGGTGCTCAAGTTGATTCTCGGCGTAGAGGATCAAGCGATGGAGTTGCCGGAAGGGGCGATTCTGATTGCCGAGCAACTGACGCCCTCCCAGACCGCTGGCCTGGACACGCGCAAGGTGCTGGGGTTCGCGACGGTCGGCGGTGGCGCCACCAGCCACGTGGCGATTCTCGCCCGGGCCTTCGGCTTGCCGGCGATCTGCGGTTTGCCGGTTCAGGTGCTGACACTGGCCAATGGCACCCGGGTTTTGCTCGATGCCGACCAGGGCGAGTTGCAGCTGGATCCCGAGCTGGCCGCCATCGAGCAGTTGCAAGCCAATCGTCAGCGACAAAAGAAACGCCGGCAATATGAATTGGAAAATGCCGCGCTGGCTGCCTGTACCCGCGATGGTCATCACGTTGAAATCACCGCCAACATCGCTTCGCTGGCCGAAGCCGAACAGGCCATGACACTGGGTGGCGAAGGCGTCGGTCTGTTGCGTTCGGAGTTTCTGTATCTGGATCGCAACCATGCACCGAGCCATGACGAGCAAGCGTCCACCTACAGCGCTATCGCCCGAGCATTGGGGCCAGCGCGCAGTCTGGTGGTGCGGACCCTGGATGTCGGCGGCGATAAACCATTGGCCTACGTGCCGATGGACCGCGAAACCAACCCGTTCCTGGGCATGCGCGGCATTCGTTTGTGTCTGGAGCGTCCGCAGCTGTTGCGCGATCAGTTCAAGGCGATCCTGAGCAGTGCCGGGTTGGCTCGGCTGCACATCATGTTGCCGATGGTCACGCAATTGTCGGAGTTGCGGCTGGCCCGTCAGCTGCTTGAAGAGGAAGCGCTGGCAGCAGGGCTCACGGAACTGCCGAAACTGGGGATCATGATCGAAGTGCCGGCAGCGGCGCTGATGGCGGATCTGTTTGCGCCCGAGGTGGATTTCTTCTCCATTGGCACCAACGACCTGACCCAATACACCCTGGCCATGGACCGCGATCACCCGCGACTGGCCAGTCAGGCGGATAGCTTTCATCCATCGGTGCTGCGCTTGATCGCCGGTACAGTGAAAGCTGCCCATGCCCATGGCAAATGGGTCGGTGTGTGCGGTGCCTTGGCTTCGGAACATCTGGCGGTGCCGTTGTTGCTGGGGCTTGGCGTGGATGAGTTGTCGGTGAGCGTGCCGCTGATTCCGGCGATCAAGGCGGCGGTTCGCGAAGTGGACCTGCTGGACTGTCAGGCCATCGCCCAGCAAGTGCTGGGGCTGGAAAGTGCCGGGCAGGTACGCGAGGCATTGCGGCTGCACCACGAGGCCACGGTCGATACTTCACTGGTTCTGGAGAACTGAGCATGTTCGAGAAAATGCAGCGGGCGTTCTGGAAAGCGTTGACCCCGGATCTGGTGGTGGATGAGTCGAAAGCGGTAGCTCAAGCCGTTTCCGGACTGGCACCGAATGTCGTGGCCGCACTGGGCGGTGTGGATAACCTCAAGTCGCATCAGCCCGTGGCGCTGACCAGGATGCGGGTGGAGTTACGGGATGTGGCGCGGATGGATCGGCAGGCGTTGACGGCGGCTGGAGTGCCAGGCGTGATGATGCTGGACAGTGGAGTGGTGCATCTGCTCACCGGTTTGCAGTGATCGTTCCCACGCGTTGCCCTTACTGTTTCTCATCCGCAGGTGTATCGTATTCGCCTTTTGCAGGCACCGCGCCTGTGGCTGATACGTGAGGTAGTTGAGTTCATGTCCTTTACCCGTCGACAAATACTCGGTGGTCTGGCCGGTCTTGTGGTGGTTGGCGTGGGGGCCGGTGGCGCGTCGCGTTACTGGCTGGGCAAGATGGCCGACGCTGAGGCCGGCCACGACTATGAGCTGATCGCCGCCCCGCTGGACGTCGAACTGGTGACCGGGCACAAGACCGAGGCCTGGGCGTTCGGCCCCTCGGCGCCGGGCACTGAGTTGCGCGTGCGTCAGGGCGAATGGCTGCGGGTGCGTTTCATCAACCACTTGCCAGTGGCGACCACCATTCACTGGCACGGCATCCGTCTGCCGCTGGAAATGGACGGCGTGCCCTACGTGTCGCAATTGCCGGTACTGCCGGGCGAATACTTCGACTACAAGTTCCGTGTGCCCGACGCCGGCAGCTATTGGTATCACCCGCACGTGAACAGCAGCGAAGAACTCGGTCGCGGGCTGGTCGGTCCGCTGATCATCGAAGAGCGCGAGCCCACCGGTTTCAAGTACGAAAAGACCTTGAGCCTCAAGAGCTGGCATGTCGATGAAGAAGGCGCTTTCGTGCCGTTCAGCATTCCTCGTGAAGCGGCCCGTGGCGGTACGGCTGGGCGCCTGTCGACCATCAATGGCATCTCGCAAGCAGTGATCGACTTGCCTGCCGGGCAGATCACCCGCGTACGCCTGCTCAACCTCGACAACACCCTGACTTATCGCCTCAACATCCCCGGCGTCGAAGCGCAGATCTATGCGCTGGACGGCAACCCGATTGAACCGCGCCCACTGGGCAAGGAATACTGGCTCGGCCCGGGCATGCGCATTTGCCTGGCAATCAAGGCTCCGCCGGCCGGCGAAGAACTGTCCCTGCGCAACGGTCCGGTACGCCTGGGCACCTTGCGCTCAGTGGCCAATACCGACGCGCCGACCGAGTGGCCGCCGGCACTGCCCGCCAACCCGGTGGCCGAGCCAGACCTGGCCAACGCCGAGAAACTCAACTTCAATTTTGAATGGGTGGGCTCGGTGTCGGTCAACGTCGACAATGGCAAGCCGCCCAGCCTGTGGCAGATCAACGGCAAGGCCTGGGATATCACCGACAAGACCTGCGCCGACCGACCGATTGCCAAGCTCGAAAAGGGCAAAAGCTATATTTTCGAATTGAAAAACATGACTCAGTATCAGCACCCGGTCCATTTGCACGGCATGAGCTTCAAGGTTATTTCTTCGAACCGGCACAAGGTTATCCCGTACTTCACCGACACTTACCTGTTGGGCAAGAACGAGCGCGCGCAAGTGGCGCTGGTGGCGGATAACCCGGGCGTCTGGATGTTCCACTGCCATGTGATCGACCACATGGAAACCGGCCTGATGGCCGCCATCGAGGTGGCGTGATGCGTCAGATACGCCCCGCGGCAATTATCGACCGCAGCCGTGATCGTGATTTCATGCGCGAAGCCCTGGCCCTCGCCGCCGAAGGCGCGGCGCTGGGTGAAGTGCCGGTGGGTGCTGTGCTGGTGCAGGACGGTGAAATCATCGGGCGCGGTTTCAATTGCCCGATCAGCGGCAATGACCCCAGCGCCCACGCCGAGATGGTCGCGATCCGCGCCGCCGCCCAGGCCGCCAGCAACTATCGCCTGCCGGGCAGTACGCTATACGTGACGCTGGAGCCGTGCAGCATGTGCGCCGGGCTGATCGTGCATTCGCGGATTGCGCGGGTGGTGTATGGCGCGCTGGAGCCCAAGGCCGGAATTGTGCAGAGCCAGGGGCAGTTTTTTACCCAGGGCTTTTTGAATCACCGGGTGCTGTACGAAGGCGGGGTGTTGGCCGAGGAGTGCGGGGCAGTGTTGAGCGAGTTCTTCAAGGCCCGTAGGGCCAAGCCAGCGGATTAGGCGGCGACAGGTAGGCCGCCTTGCCCGCGAAGCTTTTACTTGCGGGCAACAATCACCGCACGCATCGGCGCCGGCAGCCCTTCGATCGTTTTGCTGTGATCATCCGGATCAAGGAAATCGCTCAACGACTGATACTTCATCCATTCCGTCCCGCGTTGTTCCTCGACCGTGGTCATGCTCACATCCACGCAACGCACATCGCTGAACCCGGCGCGACGCAGCCACAGCTCCAGCGCCGGCACCGACGGCAGGAACCAGACATTGCGCATCTGTGCGTAACGGTCTTCCGGCACCAATACCTGTTGTTGATCGCCTTCGATCACCAGCGTCTCCAGCACCAGTTCACCGCCCTTGACCAGGCAATCCTTCAGCGCCAGCAAATGCTCGATCGGCGAACGACGGTGGTAAAACACGCCCATGGAAAACACGGTGTCGAACCCTTCCAGGTTCGGCGGCAGGTCTTCGAAAGGGAAGGGCAGGTGCCAGGCATTGGGCTCGGACAGGTAACGCTGCACCGCCTGGAACTGGCAGAAGAACAGCCAGTTGGGGTCGACGCCGATTACGCTGTCGGCCCCGGCACCGAGCATGCGCCACATGTAATAGCCGTTGCCGCAGCCGACATCGAGGATGCGTTTGCCCTTCAGGTCCAGATGCGGAGCCACTCGGGACCATTTCCAGTCCGAGCGCCATTCGGTGTCGACATGCACGCCGAACAGGTCAAACGGCCCTTTGCGCCAAGGAGACAAACCCATCAGCGCGGTGCGCATTTGCGCGCGGGTTTCATCGTCGCAATCGGTGTCCAGCTTAAGGCCGTTCAACAAGTCGACTTCGCTCGGCTGGATCTTCGGCAATGCATCCAGTGCGCTCTGCCAGCGCTCCAGGTCGCCGTGACCTTTTTCCATTTTCTTGTCGAGTTGCACTTGCAGGGTGTTGGCCCATTCGGCCAGCGGAGTACCGGCCAGACGGCGGGCGAGGGGGGACAAATCAATCATGGCAAGGCAATCAACGAGGCAAAGTTAAGACACTGGAACCACGGCACGACTTTCGAGAAACCGGCGGCCAACAGGCGCTCGCGATGTTCTTCGAGGCTGTCGGGCTTCATGACATTTTCGATGGCGCTGCGCTTCTGGGCGATTTCCAGTTCGCTGTAGCCGTTGGCGCGTTTGAAGGCCACGTGCAGGTCAGTGAGCAGCGCGTGTTCTTCGGGGTCATTGAAGCGCAGCTTCTCCGAGAGAATCAGCGCGCCACCGGGCAACAGCGATTGGCGGATGCGCGCGAGCAGCGCGGTGCGCTGGTCCGGGGCGATGAATTGCAGGGTGAAGTTCAGCGCCACCACCGAGGCCGGCTGAAATTCCAGGGCAAGGATGTCGCCTTCGATCACTTCCACCGGCAGCAACTCCTGGAACATCGAGTCCTGGCCGTTGAGGTATTCGCGGCAACGCTCGACCATGGCCGCGGAGTTATCCACAGCGATGACGCGGCAGCCGTCGGTGCGCACGTGGCGGCGCAAGGCCTGGGTCACGGCACCCAGCGACGAGCCCAAATCGTAGAGCACGCTGTTTGGCTGAGCGAATTGCGCGGCGAGCACGCCGAGGTTTTCAACGATGGTCGGATAACCCGGCACCGAGCGCTTGATCATGTCCGGGAACACCCGCACCACATCCTCGTTAAAGGCGAAGTCAGGCACCTGGGCCAAAGGCTGGGCGAAAAGGCGATCGGATTCTTTGCTCACGGCGGTTCCAGCGGTGTAGGTGGAAAAGGCCGGCATTTTAGCCAACTTGGCGCGGGGATGCGCGGGTTTGCTGATAAACCGCCGGACTAACCTCGGTTAATGCAGAGACATGCTGTTGTGGCGAGGGAGCTTGCTCGCGCTCGGCTGCGCAGCAGTCGTCATCCGGTAAGTGGGTTTTGTCTGGGAAGTTGGTGTCGCCTGGGTTGGGGCTGCTGCGCAGCCCAACGGGGGCAAGCCCCCTCGCCACAGGGTTAGCGTTGCCGCTGGGTGAACGCCGACGCCGCAATCCCCCATTGCCCCAGCCAGTAACTCAGGATGGTCACGTAAGGCGCGGCATGAAATGGCATCACAAACCGGTTAATGCCAATCACGCTGTCAGAACACACAAACGCCACCGCGCCCGCCGCAGCCAGCAGCGCCGAGCGTTTGGGCACATCGGTGCCGAGTCGGGCCAGGGCGCGCCAGAGCATGGCGCTGATGGCCAGGCCGTAGACGATCACCGGGACCAGCAGCGGCCCCAAGCCATTGGAAATCAGAATCCCCAGCAGCACGGCACCCACGCCGAAGGCGAGGATCAGCGGCAACACAGCCAGACGCCGGCAATCGCTCAAGTAAGCCTTCAGATACGCCAGATGCGCGAGCAAAAATGCTCCAAGTCCAAACACGAACAAGTCTTGCGGCCATGCCAGCAACACATCGCCGACCAAGGAGAAAATCAAACCCAGGCTGATCCAGCGCCGATACGCGCTGGGCGGTGCATCGTGCAACCAGCCGAGCAGGGCCAGCACAGGCATCGGTTTGACCAGCAGGCAGAGCAGCGCGGCATGCACGCTCAGGCCATACATAAAGGTCACCGCGCCCATCAGCGCCAGAATCAGCCAGCCCACGATCAGTTAACCGCGATGGCGCAGTCGAAGGTTTGCACCGCCGGTACTTCCGGTGCCCACGGTTGTGAGTAAGTCAGCCGCAGGCGGCCAGTGCCGGTGGCGAAGGCCTGGAAACGCCAGGTCGAGACGCCGGCACTGCCGACGATCCCGGCGTCTTCCGGGTTGCTGTAAACCTCGGGGCTGAGCGCGCGCAACACACCACCGGCTGAATCCTGGATCGCCCAGCGGTAACCCGTGGTCGGGTTGCTCGGCAGCGTCAGGATCAGGGTTTGCCCGTTGTGCAGTTTCGCCGGGCATTCGCTTTGTTTTTCCACGGTCAGGTTCTGTTTCGGTTGCGAGGCGCAAGCACTCAGCAGAGCAAGGGCGAGGGGGACAAACAGGCGAGTGGGGGACATAAGATCAGCGGCTCCGGCGTTCACGACGAACGGCGAGCATAACTGAAGATGAGACAAATTGTGACGGCCGCCCATTAGGGATGATCGGGCGCGGGAGGTGGGTAATGCCCGTCAGTCAAGTGCAGTCCATGTGGGAGCGGGCCTGTGGCGGTGCGGCATTCCGACAAGCCCCCTCGCCACAGGCCCGCTGCCAGTGGGTTTAGAGTGTGCCGAAAACTTTCTTCGCCAAACTGGTCGCCGCTGCCGCAGGGTTCTTGCGAATGGTTTCTTCCTGTTTGCCAATCATCTCGAACAACCCGTTCAACGCCTGCTCGGTGACGTAGCTTTCGATGTTGGCATTTTTCGCATCCAGCACACCCAGCGTCGCGGCTTGCCCGGCGAACGCGTTGTATTGCTGAGCCAAACCCACCTGGTCGGTGGCTTGCTTGACGATCGGCAAGAACTTGGTACGGATCTGTTCGCGGCTGGTTTTGCTCAGGTACTGAGTGGCCGAATCCTGGCCGCCGCTGAGAATCCCCTTGGCATCTTCCACGGTCATCTTCTTCACCGCATCCACCAGAATCGGCTGAGCCTGCGTTACCGCCGCTTCAGCTGCCTTGTTCATGCTGGTTTCCAGTTGATCGACCTGATCGCCCATGCCGAACTGTTTCATTTTCTTGGCGACCTTGCCCAGTTTTCCCGGCAGTTCGATTTTCACGTCCGGGTTGTTGCTGAAGCCGCCGGGTGTGCCCAGTTGTTTGACGGCCAGCTGCGCGCCTTGGGTCAGGGCGTCCTTGAGCCCGCCGGTGGCGTCTTGTTGCGACAGGTCACTGAGTGACAGTGCCAGGGCGTTGGCGCAGATCATCAAGCCTGCGCACAGGCCGGCGAAGCGAAGGGTAGGGCGGAGCATGGTGGCTTCCTTGTTCGTAAATAAGGTTGGGAACGATGTTGAAATTTAGTCGGTTTGCGCCGCCGTCGCGACTTGGTCCGCCGCATCTTCACTGCGATGCAGTGCCACCTGACGGATCGACAAGCGAATCTCCGCTGGCAGCACCCGCTTGGCGGCGCCTTCGGCCAGTTCACCCAGCAGTTCGTGGTAGCTCAGCTTGCCGGCTTCGTCGCGGCGCAGCACGTCGAGGTCCAGCATTGTCTGGATGAAATGACGGAACAGGCTCTTGTCGAAGAACTCCGGGGCGTTCAGGCCGTGGAGGATCGACAGGCGCTGGGCCATGACGGTGCACAGGTCTTCCAGTTCTTCGGCGCTGATGCTGTTCTGGCCGCTGTTGAGCAGCAGGGAAACGGTCATGTAGAAGCGCTGCAAGGTCTGGGCAATGCTTTTCGACAGCAGCGTCAGCAATACGAAATGCCGCGAACTTGGTGCCGGGCGCAGGTACACGTCCTTCTCGAAACGCAGCAGGCCTTGCTCGACGAAGGCTTCGAGCCACTGATCGATCACGCCATCGAGTTCGTCCAGTGTCCAGCGAATGAACAGCTCCGATTGCAAGTACGGGTACAGCGCACGGGTGTAGCGCAGGATCTGCTCGCGGCTCATGCGCGACGCGCTCTGGAAGAAACTCGCCAGCAGCGACGGCAACGCGAATATGTGCAACACGTTGTTGCGGTAGTAGGTCATCAGGACGGCGTTTTGTTCGTCCAGGTACAGAATCTTGCCCAGCGCATCGTTCTGCTCAGACAGCAGGTTCATGTCCTTCACATGCTCGATCAGCGCGCGGCCGTCACCGTCCGGCAGGGTGGTGTGCGGCGAGTAGGGAACCTTGCGCAACAGCGCCAGATACAAATCGAGCACCCGCGCCATGGCGCGATCGTCCAGGGCCAGGCGGCTGGTGGACAGCAGCGCCAGGGCTACCAGATTCACCGGGTTGATCGCCGCCGCTTCGTTCAGATGCTGCGCGACTTTCTCGCCGAGGCGGTTGGTGGTTTCGTTGAGCCAGGCCGGTTTGAATTGCGGGCCGTGTGCCTGTTGGCGCCAGTCTGGCTGTTCGCTGTCGAGGAACTCCGCCAGTTTGATCGGCTCACCGAAGTTCACCGCGACCTGACCGAAACGCTGTTTGAGCGCGCCGATGACTTTGAAGATGTCGAAGATCGACTCTTTCTTCTTGCTCGCGCCACGCAATTCGCCGAGGTAGGTGCGGCCTTCCAGCACGCGCTCGTAACCGATGTACACCGGCACGAACACGATCGGCATGCGCGACGAGCGCAGGAAGCTGCGCAACGTGATCGCGAGCATCCCGGTTTTCGGTTGCAGCATGCGCCCGGTGCGTGAACGGCCACCCTCGACGAAGTACTCGACCGGGAAACCTTTGGTGAACAGAGTGTGCAGGTATTCGTTGAACACCGAGGTATAGAGCGGATTGCCCTTGAAGGTGCGGCGCATGAAGAACGCACCGCCGCGACGCAACAGACCGCCGATCCCCGGCATGTTGAGGTTGATCCCGGCGGCGATGTGCGGCGGGGTCAGGCCGTTGCGGAACAGCAGATAGGACAGCAGCAGGTAGTCGATGTGGCTGCGGTGGCAGGGGACGTAGATCACTTCGTAACCCGGGGCGACCTTTTGCACGCCTTCGATGTTGTTGACCTTGATCCCGTCGTAGATCTTGTTCCAGAACCAGCTCAGCACCACTTCCATGAAGCGGATCGCGGTGTAGGTGTAGTCGGAGGCGATTTCGTTACCGTAGCGCAAGGCCTGGGCCTTGGCTTTTTCCGGGGAGATGTTTTCGCGCTCGGCTTCGTCGAGGATCGCTTGCTTGACCAGCGGCTGGTTGAGCAGGCCTTTTACCAGGTTACGCCGGTGGGAAATGTCCGGGCCGATCACCGCGGCTTTCAGATTGCGGAAGTGCACCCGCAGAATCCGCTGGGCCATGCGCACCGTGCGCTCGTGGCCCTTGTTGTGTTCGATCAGTTCGCGCAGATGGATCGGCGCCGAGAACTGCACCCGGGTCTTGCGCCCCAGCACGATGATGCTCAGCAACCGGCGCAACCGCCCGGTGACCGCCCAGCTGTCGGCGAACAGCAGCTTCCATGGGCTCGACTCGCTGTCTGGCGACTGGCCCCAGAACACGCTGACCGGGATGATCTGCGCGTCTTCGGCGGCGTTCTGGCTCAGGGCGCTGACCAGACGGGTCAGGGTTGGCGGCGCACCGCGTTTGTCCTGACGGCCGAGCCAGTCGGGATCCGGTGTCAGGTAAAAGAACGCGGCGGGCTCCACCAGCGCACCCACCGCTACCGGCAATACCGGACGGGGCAGGCCGGCCTTGCTGCATTCGGTATCGACCACGGCAAGGTCGGTCAGCGAAGGATTTTGCAGGACGTAGAACACCGGCCGGCTGCGGTCGAGGTTAAGGGTGAACGACGACTGGTTGATCGTCTCTGAGCGAACCCAGAGGTACAGCAGTCGGCGCAGGGTGCCAAACACAAGACGGCGGAACGGGGAACGGGTCATACGGCTTCTGCGTGAGTGAATAAAACCGAGCGTTTGCTCGGGCGGTCGATAGTGTGCCGGATTCATCGAAAATCGGCAAAAAAGCAGCGAAGTAAACTCCTGTTGAGAGTTTTCGCACCTGTCATATACTCGGCGGTCTGTCGCCGGGGCCCTTCAATGGACGTCGGATGCAGGCTGACGTTCCTCAAGGCTTTCCTGCGAAAAGCCCATTCAATAATAAAAAGGGAGTATGAACAGATGGCAACACGCGAAACCGGCAACGTGAAGTGGTTCAACGACGCCAAGGGTTATGGCTTCATTCAGCGCCAGGACGGGGTGGACGTGTTCGTGCACTACCGCGCGATCCGTGGCGAAGGGCATCGCTCGCTGACTGAAGGTCAGCAGGTTGAATATGCGGTGGTGGAAGGGCAGAAGGGATTGCAGGCTGAGGATGTTGTAGGTCTGTAAACCCGCAGAACCCTGTAGGAGCGAGCGGTGCGGCGATCCGACTTGCCCGCGAAGGCGTCATCACTGGCGCTAAAAGCTTCGCGGGCAAGCCTCGCTCCTACAGATTTATGCTTACGCAGATTACGCAGATTACGCAGATTACGCAGATTACGCAGATTACGCGGTTTTCCAGGTGATCTCTTCTTCACCATCGACACTGATGCGAATCCAGCGATCTGCCGTTTCCTCACCTTCTTCCTCGACCCAGCTACCCGGCGCACAACGCACTTCGACGTTCAATGCGGCAAATGCAGCGCGGGCGCAAGCGATGTCGTCTTCCCATGGGGTCTGGTCGCTTTCCAGGTACAGGCTGTTCCATTTGCCTACGGCTTTGGGCAGCCAGGTCACTGGCACGCTACCAGCCTTGCACTTGTAGGTCTGGCCTTTCTGAACCCAGTCGGTGCACGGGCCTAGAGCCGCGCCGAGCCAGGCTGCGATGGCTTTGTGATCGACGTCGGCGTCTTTCAGGTAAATCTCGATGTCCGGTTGGCGCATGGATGTCCTCACTGCGGGTCTGAAAAATCCATTCGCGGATTTAGCCGGCCTTGAGCCTTTACTCAAGACCAAAAATTAAAGTTGTTCTCTAACTACTACTGCAGAACGAAATAATCGTAGCGCATCGAAACGGTGACCTCGAACGGTTCCACTTGTTCAATGACTGCTGTCCGGCGTTCGGCACTGGCGCGCCAGCCGTGAGGTGTCATCGCCAAGAGATTCGCGCGATCCTGACCATTGACCAGCGTCAGTTTGAATTCCAGGGTTTCGCTGTGTTGCAACGCCATGCCTTCCGGCACCAGCGCCAGGTGCTTGTCGTCGGTGTACTCGCGCACTTCGTCGTACAGCCGCTCACGCAATTCCATCAGATGGCCGCTGGTCGGCCCGACTTTCATCAAGCCGCCACCGGGGCTGAGCAGACGTTTGGCTTCTTCCCAGTCCAGCGGGCTGAACACGCTGGCCAGAAACTGGCAGCTGCCCGAGGCCAATGGCACCCGCGCCATGCTGGCGATTAACCAGGTCAGCGCAGGGTTGCGTTTGCAGGCGCGTTTGACCGCTTCCCGGGAAATGTCCAGGGCATAGCCATCGGCGTTGGGCAAGGCTTCGGCGATTTGCGCGGTGTAATACCCCTCGCCACAACCGATGTCCAGCCAGCGCTGCGGCGCATAACCGGCCGCCAGTTCCGCCAGACGCTTGGCCACCGGCGCGTAATGGCCGGCGTTCAGAAAGTCGCGACGGGCTTCGACCATCGCCTGGTTATCCCCAGGGTCTCGGCTGTTCTTGTGCTGCACCGGCAGCAGGTTCAGGTAACCCTGCCGTGCGCGGTCGAAACGATGCCCGGCGGGGCAGGCCACGCCGTTGTCCACCGCGTTCAGCGGTTCGCTGCAGATCGGACAGGCGAGCATCAGGCGAGCAACTTGATCAGGGTCTGGTAGTAGATTTCGGTCAGCACGTCGAGGTCGGCCGCCAGTACACGCTCGTTGACCTGGTGGATCGTCGCGTTGACCGGGCCCAGTTCAACCACTTGGGTGCCCATGGTCGCGATGAAGCGCCCATCTGAAGTGCCGCCGCTGGTGGAGGCTTTGGTGTCACGACCGGTGATGTCCTTGATGCTCGCCGACACCGCGTCGAGCAGCGCGCCCGGCTCAGTGAGGAACGGCAGGCCGGACAGCGCCCAGTCGATGTGCCAGTCCAGGCCATGCTTGTCGAGAATGTCGGCGACGCGCTTTTGCAGGCCTTCGACGGTGGACTCGGTGGAGAAGCGGAAGTTGAATACCGCCACCAGATCACCCGGAATCACGTTGGTCGCACCGGTGCCGGAATTGACGTTGGAGATCTGGAAACTGGTCGGCGGGAAGAAATCGTTGCCGTGGTCCCAGTGCTCGGCGGCAAGTTCGGCGAGCGCCGGGGCGGCGAGGTGGATCGGGTTCTTCGCCAGGTGCGGATACGCCACGTGGCCCTGCACACCGCGCACGGTCAATTTGGCGCCGAGGGAGCCGCGACGGCCGTTCTTGACCACGTCACCCACCAGGGTCGTGCTCGACGGCTCGCCGACGATGCACCAGTCCAGACGTTCCTTGCGGGCGGCAAGGCGCTCGACCACAGCCTTGGTGCCGTGATGGGCCGGGCCTTCTTCGTCGCTGGTGATCAGGAACGCGACCTTGCCCTTGTGATCCGGATAGTCGGCGACGAAACGCTCGGCCGCCACGGTCATGGACGCAAGGCTGCCTTTCATGTCTGCCGCGCCACGGCCACAGAGCATGCCGTGTTCGTCGATCACCGCGTTGAACGGATCGATCTGCCAGGCCGCCACCGGACCGGTCGGCACCACGTCGGTGTGACCGGCGAAGCACAGCACCGGACCGTCATGTTTGCCGTGGGTCGCCCAGAAGTTATCCACATCTTCGATGCGCATCGGCTCCAGCATAAAACCGGCATCGCCCAGGCGCTGCATCATCTGCTTCTGGCAATCGGCGTCGACCGGCGTCACGGATGGACGGCGGATCAGGTCGATGGCGAGTTGAAGTGTCGGCGAAAGGTCGGCGTGGGCCGTCATGTAAGAACTCCGAGGTGCGCACGGTAAACATGTAGGAGCTGCCGAAGCAGCTCCTACCGAGTTTGTTGGCATTGAAAAAGGCGATCATTCTAAAGCAAAACGGCGGCCCGAAGGCCGCCGTTTGACGTTATCTAATAACGGATTACGCCGGTACCGGCGCAGCTTCTACCGAAGGTTTGGGCAGCGACGACAGGAACGCCATGATCAGCGCCGCCAGGTACGGCAGCGACTGCACCAGCAACATGGTCACCCAGAAGCGCATGTCGTTGCTTGGTATACCCTGCACCAGGAAGATCCCCAGTGCCGCGCCCCACAGCAGCAGCATGATGAACAGCTCTTCGCGAGCCTCCGAAATCGCCACCCAGAAGCCGTGGTTATCGGCATTCTTCGGTGTGCGGAAGAACGGAATGCTGCTGGTGAAGAATCCGTACAGCACCGCTTTGGCGATGGTGTGCGACAACGCCAGCCCGGCCAGCGCGGCGCAGAAGGCGTCTTTCAGGTTGACCCCGACCGCGCGGCGGTACAGGAAGATGATCTTGCCCACCTTGAACACGAACAGCGCCAATGGCGGGATCGCGAAAATCAGCAGCGGTGGATCGACCCGTTGCGGCACGATGATCATCGCCGCCGACCACAACAGCGCGCCGACGGTGAAGAAGATGTTCATGCCGTCCGCCACCCACGGCAGCCAGCCTGCGAGGAAGTGGTAACGCTGGCCACGGGTCAGCTCGGTGTCCTTGCCGCGCAGCAGGCTGGCGGTGTGACGCTTGATGATCTGAATCGCGCCATAGGCCCAGCGGAAACGCTGTTTCTTGAAGTCGATAAAGGTATCGGGCATCAGGCCTTTGCCGTAGCTGGTGTGGTAGTACGCCGCCGACAGACCTTTTTCGAACACGCGCAGGCCCAGTTCGGCGTCTTCACAGATACACCAGTCGGCCCAGCCCAGTTCCTCGAGCACCGAGCGCCGGGTCATGGTCATGGTGCCGTGCTGGATGATCGCGTCACGGTCGTTGCGGGTGACCATGCCGATGTGGAAGAAGCCTTTGTATTCCGCGTAGCAGAGCTTCTTGAAGGTGCTTTCGTTCTGGTCGCGGTAATCCTGTGGCGATTGCACCACGGCGATTTTCGGGTCGGCGAAGTGCGGCACCATGTGCTTGAGCCAGTTCGGGTCGACGCAGTAGTCCGAGTCGATCACCGCAATCACTTCGGCATCTTTGGCGGTATGGGGAATCAGGTAATTCAGTGCGCCACCCTTGAAGCCGGCCAACGGTGCGACGTGGAAGAACTTGAAGCGTGGGCCAAGAGTTTCGCAATAATCACGCACCGGTTCCCAGACCGCCGGGTCCTTGGTGTTGTTGTCGATGATCAGGACTTCGAAGTCCGGATAGTCGAGGTTGGCCAGCGCGTTGAGGGTCTGTTTGACCATCTCCGGCGGCTCGTTATAGCAGGGCACGTGAATCGACACCTTCGGTCGGTAGTCTGATTCGCCCACCACGGGCAGGAATTCACGCCGGCGTTTGTGGGTCCAGACCGCTTCGGCCAGTTCATGGGCTTCCGTTAGCAGAACGATAAACACCCCGAGTGCACCGAGGGCGAGGAGGAAGCCTACCGTCAGGCTGAACCAGGTGCTGTATTGCTGGCTGTAGTCGTAACCGATCCATACCAGCACCGAACCGCAGAGGAACGCGATAAAGGTCAGGAAGGTACGACCACGTTGGCGCAGGGCCGAGCCGTCGATCATCAGCAAGGTCAGGGACAGCAGGGCCAACACGGCAGAGCCGATCGCCAGCACACGCCATTGCGGGATCGCGACCACCGGGCCTTCGAAGTTGAATTTCTGCTGGCGCGCGGCGTTGAACACGCCCCAGTACGCGCCTACCGAGCCTTCGTCAGTGGCCTTCCACGGTTGGTCAAATGCTTCGATCACGAAGTAGTTGAAACCCTGGCGGTTAAGCTTGTTGACCAGTGTGCGCAAGTAAATGGCCTGGTCCGCCGGCGACGCATCGGCGCCACCGCGCATACGGCCGTTGCTCGGCCAGCCGACTTCGGAGAGCAGCAACGGTTTTTTCGGGAACATCTTTTTCAGGTCACGGGCGCGGTCGAGAACGAACTGGCCGGCCTTGTCCACAGGGATGAACTCCCAGTAGGGCAGAACGTGAGCTGCGATCAGGTCGACGTGCTTGGCCAGTTCCGGGTGTTCTTCCCAGACGTGCCACTGTTCGGAGGTGGTGACTGGAACCTTAACGGCTGCGCGCACGCGATCCAGGATCACGCTCAGCTCGGCAGCAGTGATTTCCTTGCGGAAGATCGCCTCGTTACCGACCACGACGCGAACCACGCTGCGGGAGGTGTTGGCCAGTTGGATGGCGCGCTGAATCTCGCGCTCGTTGCGCTCCTGGTCCGGGCTGATCCAGATCCCCAGGGTTACCCGCAGGCCGAACTCTTCCGCCAGTTTGGGAATGTCCTCCAGCGTGCCGTCGACCGAGTAGGTCCGGATGTTGTCCGTCAGCTTGCTCATGATCTCCAGGTCGCGACGCATTTCATCGTCGGTCGGATACTGGTCTTTCTGCGGGTACTGGCCTTGTTGAAACGGCGAGTACGAGAAGCCGGAGATCTGTTCAGGCCAGTTGGGGGCGGTGACCGGGCGATTGACCAACGCCCAGAAACCGGTGAACAAGGCGGCGATTGCTAGAACCACTACCAGGTTGAGTCCAAATTTACGCGATGACATAGCTTTTTCGGGTTCCAAAGGCTGTGGAACGAAGGAACGGTTGGCGGCCGGCTGCCAGGTGGCAGGGGCGCGCATCCTACACTGGAGGTTCTCTGACCGTACAGCGAACAGGGAAACGCCCGACATTGGGCAGTCCAGGTCGACTTAAGTTCTTTGACCAGAGCGTTGTAGTCCAATTCCGATCAATTTTTTGTCAATTAAAGCAGTCGACACCGCCGTTCATAGTGCAAAGATGCTCTTGGCCGCCGACAGCCCTATAATGCGCGCCGGTTTTTGGGGTAATGGTCATGAGTACAGAAGATCCGCGGTTTGCTGGTATCGCCCGCTTGTATGGCATTGAAGGCATGGAGCGCTTGCGCGCGGCCCATGTGGCGATCGTCGGCGTCGGTGGTGTCGGTTCCTGGGCGGCGGAAGCGGTTGCCCGGTGTGGCGTGGGCGAGATATCGCTGTTCGACCTGGACGACGTCTGCGTCAGCAACGTCAACCGTCAGCTGCATGCGCTGGACAGCACTGTCGGCAAGCCCAAGGTCGAGGTGATGGCCGAGCGCCTGCGCGGGATCAACCCGGACTGCACGGTGCATGCGGTGGCGGACTTCGTCACCCGCGAAACCATGGCCGAATACATCACGCCGAACATCGACTGCGTGATCGACTGCATCGACAGTGTCAACGCCAAGGCGGCGCTGATTGCCTGGTGCAAGCGGCGCAAGATCCAGATCATCACCACCGGCGGCGCGGGAGGGCAGATCGACCCGACGCTGATCCAGGTCTGCGATCTGAATCGCACGTTCAACGATCCGCTGGCGTCGAAAGTGCGCTCTACATTGCGCCGCGACTATGGCTTCTCCCGTACCGTGACCCGCCACTACAGCGTGCCGTGCGTGTTTTCCACCGAGCAACTGCGCTACCCGAAACCCGATGGCAGCATTTGCCTGCAGAAGAGTTTTGTCGGGGACGGCGTGAAGCTCGACTGCGCCGGGGGCTTTGGCGCGGTGATGATGGTGACGGCGACGTTTGGCATGGTCGCGGCGACCAAGGCTGTGGATAAGATTGTGGCGGGCGTGCGGCGTCCGGCGGATCGGATCAAACCTCAGGTTTAATGGTTGTGGTTCGATCGTTCCCACGCAGAGCGTGGGAACGATCAGTGCGCTAGCTCACGCATCCGCTGCAACACCGCATTCAAGCCATTGCTACGGGACTGGGACAACTGGCGACCCAGCCCCAGCTGACTGAACCAATCCGCCAAATCCACCTGTTGCAACTCAACTGCGGACAACCCGTTGACCCGCGCCAGCAGCAACGCCACCAACCCGCGAATCAATCGCGCATCGCTGCTGGCGCTGAATTGCCAGTGCCCGTCCTGCAACGTGCCGACCAGCCAGACCTGGCTTTCACAGCCATGCACGCGGTTGGCGTCGACTTTATCCACATCGCTCAGCGCAGGCAGACGGTCGCCCCACTGCATCAACAGCCGCGCCCGCTGTTCCCAGCTCGCCGCCTGCTGAAACGTGTCCAGCGCTGTAATGGCATCGACGGGCAAGGTCATCGCAACAACTCCAGGGCCTGATCCAGTGCTTCGAAAAAGCGCTCAAGGTCTTCGGAATTGTTGTACAGCGCCAACGACACCCGAATCGCCCCGGCCAGTTCAAAGCTTTTGAGCAACGGCATGGCGCAATGATGACCGGCGCGCACGGCGATGCCCTGTTCGGTCAGCAAATGCGCCAAATCAGAGTTATGAACACCCTCGACGACAAAACTGGCCAGCGCCAGCTGCGGTTTGCCCAGCAGGCGAATGCCGTTGCGCGCTTCCAGGCCTTTGAGCAGATAGTCATGCAGCGCCGCTTCGTGGGCGGACACGGCGTCTTGATCCAGCCCGGTCAAGTAGTCCAGCGTTGCGCCCAGACCGATCACACTGGCGATCGGCGGCGTACCGGCCTCGAACCCCAGCGGTGCGGACCGAAAGCGAGCATCGTGGTAGTTGGCGTCCAGCACCATTTCCCCGCCGAACTGCCAGGGGCGCAGCTGTTGCAGCGCTTCGTTGCGTCCGAACAGCACGCCCAGGCCATCGGGGCCATAGAGTTTGTGGCTGGAAAACACGTAGAAGTCGCAGCCCAGTGCCTGCACATCGTGCCGACCATGAACCACGCCTTGAGCGCCATCGACCACGGTCAGCGCGTTGTGTGCCTTGGCCATCGCCAACAGCGCGGGCAACGGTTGCCAGGCGCCCAGCACGTTGGACAGCTGGCTGACCGCCAGCAAACGGGTTCGCGGACCGATCAACTGCGCGGCGACATCCAGGTCGATCAAACCGTCGACATTCAGCGGCAGGATCACCAGCTTCAGGTCGCGACGGTGGGCCAGTTGCTGCCACGGCAACAGGTTGGCGTGATGCTCCAGAGCGCTGATGACAATTTCATCGCCTGGATTGAAAAGGTGTTCCAGGCCATAGGCCAGGAGGTTCAGCGCGGAAGTCGCACCGTGGGTAAAGATAATCTGTTCGCAATCGCCGGCATTGAGCCATTGTGCAACTTTGCGGCGGCTGTCCTCGAACGCCTGGGTGGCATGGGCGCCGGGCAAGTGTTGCGCCCGATGCACGTTGGCCGCGCCGTTGGCGTAGTAATGCGCCAGGGCATCCAGCAGGGCTTGAGGTTTTTGCGTGGTGGCGGCGTTGTCCAGATAGGTCTGGTCTTGCCGTTGCAGTGCGGCGATGGCCGGAAAATCGGCGCGCCAGGGAGAAGGAATCATCATGTTGTTCGGCCCTGGAGACATGGGCGGGTGTACGCCTGACCTTGCAGGAGCGAGCGATGCGGCGCTCCTACAAGGTGATCGTTTGACGCTCTGCTTAGTTGTGAGCGTGCAGCGCTTCGTTCAGTTCGATGGCCGACTTGTGGGTTTTGCACTCCACGGCACCGGTTTCCGAATTGCGACGGAACAACAGGTCAGGTTGACCGGCCAATTCACGGGCCTTGACCACTTTGACCAGCTGATTCTTTTCGTCGAGCAGCGCCACCTTGGTACCGGCTGTCACGTACAGGCCCGACTCAACGGTGTTGCGATCGCCCAACGGGATGCCGATACCGGCGTTGGCGCCGATCAGGCAGCCTTCGCCCACCTTGATCACGATGTTGCCGCCACCCGACAGGGTGCCCATGGTCGAGCAGCCGCCGCCCAGGTCCGAACCCTTGCCGACGAACACGCCAGCCGACACGCGGCCTTCGATCATGCCCGGGCCTTCGGTGCCAGCGTTGAAGTTAACGAAACCTTCGTGCATCACGGTGGTGCCTTCGCCCACGTAGGCGCCCAGACGAATACGTGCCGCGTCAGCGATACGCACGCCGGCCGGTACCACGTAGTCGGTCATTTTCGGGAACTTGTCCACCGAGAACACTTCCAGCAGCTCGCCGCGCAAGCGGGCTTCCAGTTGATGCTCGGCCAGTTCGGACAGGTCGATCGCACCCTGGCTGGTCCAGGCCACGTTCGGCAGCAGCGGGAAGATCCCGGCCAGGTTCAGGCCGTGCGGCTTGACCAGGCGGTGGGACAGCAGGTGCAGCTTGAGGTAAGCCTCAGGCGTGGAGCTCAGCTGTGCGTCTTCGGCCAGCAGCGTGGCGACCAGCGGCTTGTGGCTCTCGGCCAGACGGGTCAGCAGCGCAGCTTGTGCAGCGTCGACGCTTTTCAGCGCTTCAGCCAGTTGCGATGCCTGAGCAGTGCTGAAGGCGATGGCCTGATTGCCTTCGGTGTAGCCCAGAACCGGTGCAATGGCAGCGACCAGTTCGGCCGACGGATTGAGCAGTGGCTGCGCGTAAAACACTTCCAGCCATGCGCCTTGACGGTTTTGAGTGCCGACACCAAAGGCCAGGCTGAACAGGGTAGTGGACATGTTGATACCTCTAACAAAATGGAACGGGCTGCCTTACTTGAGTGCGGCCGCGTAGATATCTGGCTTGAAGCCAATCAGGGTTCTGTCACCGAGATCGAGCACCGGGCGCTTGATCATCGAGGGTTGTGCGAGCATCAGTTCGATGGCTTTCGGCTGGTCGAGATCGGCTTTGCGTTCGTCGTCGAGCTTGCGAAAGGTCGTGCCTGCACGGTTCAACACCACTTGCCAGCCGTGCTCCTCGCACCATTGGGTCAGGTGTTCACGGTCGATTCCGACCGCTTTGTAATCATGGAAGTCATAGCCGACAGCGTGTTCATCGAGCCAGGTGCGCGCCTTTTTCATGGTGTCGCAGGCTTTGATGCCGAAAAGGTGCAACGTTTTGCTTGAAACGGTCAAGGAATTGCCCCCTTTGCAGGTGCTGAAAATAAAAGGTGACGGATTATGCCATGACCGGACGGTTTCGCGTCGGCTGTGGTCGGGTTTGTCTTTTTGTCTTGGCAATCGACTGTTCTATGCGACATAGGTGCAACGATCGGCCTGCAGTCTAAGCCGCTAATATGGCACTTCAATGCTGTCGATTGCTCGTGAACCGCGCTTTATGCGCGATTTTGAGTGTACGGCCGTTTACCCGCAGCTTTGAGTAGCTGACGAGCGAGCGCTTGCGTCGAGACCTGACGGTTGAAGCAGCATTGGCTGGGTTTTTTATTGACGGTGTGGATGAAGTATAAGGCTCTACAATGTGTAGCTTTATATTGACTGTCAGAGGCAGCTTATCCACCCCTGACAGTGTTTGGGTTTATCTCCCGCTGTAAATTTCTGTCATCAGCTTTACGTCGTTTGCAGATAAGCGATTGTTACGCGCTATCGCTACACCGTCGAGAGTAAGTTCAGCCTGGATAGGGTAGTGCATGATTGAGGTGCGGTCATAAGGCGATGTTCGGGTTTTTGGTTTTTCCAATTTTTTTAACAGGTTGGAATAGATCTCCTCTCTTGACCATTTTTGTGTTCGGCTCATGAATTCGTAAACGGCAGTTTCGTTCCAGTTAATATTGGCGTCTGGATGTTGATGTTCGTGTTTAAGCCCAAGAGCGTGACCAAACTCATGCAGCACGTTACCGAAGAAAACTTGATTTAGTCCTTGCCATTGCAAATTCATGGTCGGTTCATCTTTCGGTACAAGCAGTTCGTCAGTGCCAACAACGGACCAATTCCCTGAATGGAAGTCGTCAGATATCCGGATATCACCCTCTGAACCTTCGACGAAAAGGATGCGAACGTCAAAGACGGCAGGTATCCATTGGTGGATTGCTCCTTGTGTGGCCTCGATGAACCAACGGTTTGTGCTCAGAAAAGCCACTTTTAGTGTCCGACCTTTTTTCCAGAATTTGGTGTGGTCGCCTACAGCGCGTTTTTGTCGGCCTCCTGGTATTGTCTGGGGCGCGTTCGCTAGGTCTTCATTGATTGCCGCATCATAAGAAGCCTGAATATCATCGGGCTCAATGCACTTGCATAAGTTCATACTCGTCATCCTTGTGAGTGTGTTGTTTGAGGTCTCCGTTATTGGAGATGCATTGGTTTGTTTATCTATGTGATTTTGTTTTGGTCTAATGTTCAGGCGGGTTTTATAGTGTGTGTTGCTTGGTGTCGTCAATTGGCGGGCGAAAGGGATATGTAAGTTTTTTTTGTTGGGGGTGTTGTTGTGTGTGCTGGGTGTGGAGGTGTTATTAAATAAATGGCTTGGTTGATGATGCTCCGCACTACATTGCATAGTGCGGAGCTTTTATGAGTTATTTATTGCGTGTAATAAACGCGCGAATTCGCTCTGCGGCTTCAATGCATTCTGCCAACGGTGCAACCAGCGCCATACGTACTCGGCCTGCTCCGGGGTTTGAGCCGTTCACTTCGCGAGACAGGTAAGACCCTGGTACGACCGTCACGTGTTCCTCGGCAAACAGATCCCGGCAGAACGCCGCGTCGTCGCCATTTACGTTTGGCCACAGATAGAAACCGCCATCCGGGCGCTGCACATCCATCACCGGGCTGAGGATTTCCAATACCGCATCGTATTTCTCACGGTACAGTGCACGGTTGGCCCGCACATGCACTTCGTCGTTCCACGCGGCAACGCTGGCCAGTTGCGTTTGAACCGGCATCGCACAGCCGTGGTAAGTGCGATACAGCAGGAACCCCTTGAGGATGTCTGCATCGCCGGCCACAAAGCCCGAACGCAGGCCTGGCAGGTTGGAACGCTTGGACAGGCTATGAAACACCACGCAACGCTTGAAATCTTTGCGGCCTAGTTCAACGCAGGCGCTGAGCAGGCCGGGTGGCGGGGTCTGCTCATCGAAGTACAGTTCGCTGTAGCACTCGTCAGCGGCGATCACGAAATCGTATTCGTCGGCCAGGGCGATCAGTTTTTTCAGGGTTTCAACCGGGATCAACGCGCCGGTCGGGTTGCCCGGCGAGCACAGGAACAGGATCTGGCAACGCTTCCAGATGTCTGGCGAAACAGCGTCGAAATCCGGGTTGAAGCCGTTTTCGTCAAGGCATGGCAGGTAATGCGGCTTGGCTCCGGCCAGGAACGCCGCGCCTTCGTAGATCTGATAGAACGGGTTCGGGCTGACCACCAGCGCGTCTTCACCACGGTTGACCACGGTCTGGGTGAATGCGAACAACGCTTCGCGGGTGCCGTTGACCGGCAGCACGTTGCGCGCGGGGTCGAGCCAGCCATTTGGAACGCTGAAACGGCGTTCGCACCATGCGGCGATCGCTTCACGCAGGGCCGGGATGCCGAGGGTGGTCGGGTATACGGCCATCTGATCCAGATTGCTTGCCAAGGCTTCGGCGACAAAGCTTGGCGAGCGATGCTTCGGTTCGCCGATGGACAACGCGATGGCGCGTTTGTCCGGGTTTGGCGTGACGCTGCCGAGCAGGGCGCGGAGCTTTTCGAACGGGTAGGGCTGCAACTGGTTCAGAGCGTTGTTCATGGGGGCCTCGTTCAATATGGGAGCGGGCCTGTGTGGCGAGGGAGCTTGCTCCCGTTGGACTGCGCAGCAGTCGCAAGCTTTTGGGGTCGCTTCGCGACCCAGCGGGAGCAAGCTCCCTCGCCACACAAGCCCGCTCCCACAGGGGGATTGGGTTGATTCAGATGCTGATGCGCGAATGTTTGATATCGGGTTCCTGGTTGACGCTCAGCTGTTTGACGATTGCATCCTGCAAGCGGCTGCACAGCAAGGGGTCGGACAGCGGCTGATTGTTGGCGTCGGTGATAAAGAACACGTCTTCCACGCGCTCGCCCAAGGTGGCGATCTTGGCGTTCTGCAGCGACAGGTCGAACTCGAGGAAGATCGTGCCGATCCGCGCCAGTAACCCGGGACGGTCGGGTGCGCTGAGTTCCAGCACGGTCACCGGACGCTGGGCATCGTTGTGGATTGTCACCTGTGGCGCAAAGGTAAAATGTTTGAGCTGACGCGGCACCCGACGCTGGATAATCGTTGGGTAGTTGTCCGGATTGCGCAGGGCTTCGGTCAGGCCTTCGCGGATCTGCTTGACCCGCGCCGGGTTGTCGCCGATCGAGTCGCCATCGGTGTCGAGCACGATATAGGTGTCGAGGGTGAACTGGCTGCTGGAGGTGATGACCCGGGCGTCGTGAATGTTCAGGTTGAGCTGGTCCATCGCCGCCACGGTCACGGCGAAGAAGTCGTGCTGGTCCGGCGCATAAATGAAGATCTGCGTACCGCCCTCGAACTCGCGCTGGGTGGTTTCCTTGATCAGCACCAGCGGGCCGCCGTCGGCCGGCTGCTGCAAGATTGCATCAGTGTGCCAGGCCACGTCGCCGGCGGTGTGACGCAGGAAGTAGTCATCGCCCAGTTGTGCCCACAACTGCTCGACGTCGTCCGGGTCGGTGCCGCCGCGTACCAGAATGTCCAGCGCTGCGCTTTGGGTCTGGCGGATCTGTTCTTCGCGATCCACCGGGTTTTCCAGGCCGCGACGCAAGGCGCGCTTGGTCTCGGTGTAGAGCTGGCGCAACAGGCTCGCGCGCCAGGAGTTCCATAGCGTCGGGTTGGTCGCGTTGATGTCGGCAACGGTCAGCACATACAGATAATCGAGGCGGGTTTCATCGCCGACAATCTGCGCGAAATCGTGGATCACATGCGGGTCGGACAAGTCCTTGCGCTGGGCGGTGGTCGACATCACCAGGTGGTTTTGCACCAGCCAGACGATCAGGCGGCTGTCCCAGATCGGCAACTGATGGCGCTGGCAAAAGGCTTCGGCGTCCACTGCGCCGATTTCCGAGTGGTCGCCATGCCGGCCCTTGCCGATGTCGTGGTACAGGCCGGCCAGGTAAATCAACTCCGGCTTGGGCAGTTTGGCCATGAGCTTGCTGGCCAGCGGGAATTTTTCCGACACCTGGGTGTACTGCAACTTACGCAGGTGCTTGATCAGGTTCAGGGTGTGCGCGTCGACCGTATAGATGTGAAACAGGTCGTGCTGCATCTGCCCGACAATAAAGCCGAACTCCGGCAGATAACGCCCAAGGATCCCGTAACGGTTCATCCGCCGCAGGTTGCGGTGGACGCCGATCTTGCACTTGAACAATTCGATGAACAGGCTGGTATTGCGAATATCGTTGCGGAAGTCGTCGTCGATCAAATGACGGTTCTCGCGCAGCAGGCGGATGGTGTCGGCGCGTACGCCTTTGATCTCCGGCTGCTGGGCCATCAGCACGAAGATTTCGAGCATGGCGAACGGCGTGCGGCGGAACACATTGTTGTTGCGCGCCTCGATGTAGCCGTCGTGCAGCTGGAATCGCGAGTTGATCGGCTGGGGCGGTGCTTCGTCTTCGGGGGCCAGGATCACTTCTTCGAAGTGCTGGATGATCAAGTCGCTGAGCTGGGCAATGCTCATGACCACCCGGTAGTACTGCTGCATGAAGTTTTCGATGGCGTGCTTGGCGTCATTGCCGACGAAACCCAGCAGCCCGGCAATTGTGCGCTGGTGATCGAACAGCAGGCGGTCTTCGGCGCGGCCGGCGAGCATGTGCAGCGCATAACGCACTTTCCACAGGAATTCCTGGGACGAAGCCAGCAGGGCGTTCTCGCTCTCCACCAGGAAACCTTCGCCGGCCAGGGCCCGCAGATTGAGGGTGCCGTACTCACGACGGGCAACCCACAGAATCGTCTGGATATCCCGCAGGCCACCGGGCGAGCCCTTGACGTTGGGTTCCAGGTTGTACTCGGTGTCGTTGTACTTGTGGTGACGGGCTTTCTGTTCGGCGCGCTTGGCCAGGAAGAACTCCTTGCTGGGCCACATGTGTTCTGTGCTGGTCACGTCCAGCATGCGCTGGCGCAGGCGCTCGGGACCGGCAATGGTGCGGCTTTCCATCAGGTTGGTGATCACCGTCAGGTCGGCGCGGGCTTCCTCGGCGCATTCGTCAACCGAGCGAACGCTCTGGCCGACTTCCAGGCCGATGTCCCACAGCAACGTCAGAAAACGCTCGATTGAATCACGGAAAATTTCGTGGTCGGCGCCGCCCAGCAGGATCAGCAGGTCGATGTCAGAGTAGGGGTGCAACTCGCCACGACCGTAGCCGCCGACCGCGACCAGCGCGATGTCGGCTTCGAAGTTCCAGTTGAATTGCTCCCAGGCCTTTTGCAGGATGTTATCGACGAACCAGGCACGATCCTCGATCAGCCGGCGAATCTCCCGGCCGCTGCGAAACCGCTCGTCGAGCACTTCGCGGGCCTGACGGATCGCCTTCTTGAAAGCAGCGATAGGGCTTGCCTTCAGGGCCAGTTCAGCCTGGAACTGGCCGCGGTCGAAGAGTTCGGGATCCACCTGCGGCATCGATTGGCTTTCCTTTCTATAAGGCTGGGAACGGCGCGGGCGGGATCAGGCCGAAACGCGCGGGATGGTATCGTCGCTGCGCAGGGTGAAGATCTCGTAGCCGGTATCGGTCACCAGCAGAGTGTGTTCCCATTGCGCCGACAGCTTGCGGTCCTTGGTGATCGCGGTCCAGCCATCGCCCAGCACCTTGGTGTCGGCCTTGCCCTGGTTGATCATCGGCTCGATGGTGAAGGTCATGCCGGCTTTCAGTTCCATGCCGGTGCCGGCGCGGCCGTAGTGCAGGATCTGCGGTTCTTCGTGGAACACCTTACCGATGCCGTGGCCGCAGAACTCGCGAACCACCGAGAAACCGTTCTTTTCCGCGTGCTTCTGGATCACTTCACCGATATCGCCCAGGCGGCAGCCGGGTTTCACCAGTTCGATGGCCTTGTACATGCATTCCTGTGTCACCTGGGACAGACGCTCGGCCCAGACTGGCACGGTGCCGACGTGGAACATGCGGCTGGTATCGCCGTGGTAGCCGTCCTTGATCACTGTGACGTCGATGTTCAGCGTGTCGCCATCCTTCAACGGCTTCTCGTTCGGGATGCCGTGGCAGACCACGTGGTTGATCGAGGTGCAGATCGACTTCGGAAAGCCCTTGTAGTTGAGCGGGGCAGGAATGGCTTTCTGCTCGTTGACGATGTAGTCGTGGCAGATGCGGTCCAGCTCTTCGGTGGTAACGCCCGGCTTGACATAATCGGCAATCATTTCCAGCACATCGGCGGCCAATTTGCCGGCGATCCGCATTTTTGCGATGTCCTCTGGGGTTTTGAGGGTGACGGTCATACAGGCTCTCTCTGCGCTCAATGGCGCCTTCTAAAACGAAATGGGCATTGCGCGAACGATCGTCGCGGCCCTGAAAAACGCAATTCTACCAGACGATCAGGGCAAATCTGAGCTTCTGTGCATCGCTTCTCTCTATAGGATGGCGCATTCTTGGGGGATTCCAAGGGCGGGATCAAAAGCATTCGCCAGGTTTTCAGAATGCGGGTTCCGTTTTTTCCGGCCTTGTGATATAAAATGCGCCGCTTTCCGGGGTACCCTGAAAAGCTTAAATCCACACACGTGTCGACACGATGACCTGGGTGCCTTCAGCTGATGCTGCTGGTTGGTCATTGGGATACGTGGAGGCCAAACCCGACTTATTAAGGAACTATCATGTCCCAAGTCAACATGCGCGATATGCTGAAGGCCGGTGTGCACTTCGGTCACCAAACCCGTTACTGGAATCCGAAAATGGGTAAGTACATTTTCGGCGCGCGTAACAAGATTCACATCATCAACCTTGAAAAAACCCTGCCAATGTTCAACGAAGCTCTGACTTTCGTAGAGCGTCTGGCCCAGGGCAAAAACAAGATTCTGTTCGTCGGCACCAAGCGTTCCGCTGGCAAGATCGTTGCTGAAGAAGCAGCACGTTGCGGTTCGCCGTACGTCGATCACCGCTGGTTGGGCGGCATGCTGACCAACTTCAAAACCATCCGTGCTTCCATCAAGCGTCTGCGTGACCTTGAAGTGCAAGCTGAAGACGGTACTTTCGCCAAGCTGACCAAGAAAGAAGCGCTGATGCGCACTCGCGATCTTGAGAAGCTGGATCGTTCCCTGGGTGGTATCAAGGACATGGGCGGTCTGCCAGACGCTCTGTTCGTTATCGACGTTGATCACGAGCGCATCGCGATCACCGAAGCCAACAAGCTGGGCATCCCGGTTATCGGCGTAGTCGATACCAACAGCAGCCCGGAAGGCGTTGACTACATCATCCCAGGCAACGATGACGCAATCCGCGCTATCCAGCTGTACATGGGTTCGATGGCTGACGCTGTTATCCGTGGTCGCAACAATGTTGCTGGCGGCACTGTAGAATTCGTAGCTGAAGAAACTCAGGCTGCAGCTGAGTAATTGACGCCCTGGCGTTGACTCAGTAAGCAAAAAGGGGGCTTGGCCCCCTTTTTGCCACCTCGAAAACCATTTGTCGGCGCCCACTGCTTTATCTGTAACGTGCGGCAGCTAACAAGGGTGGTTCGGGAAGAATTGATCGCCCGTTCGATCGGGTGGAATGGTTGAAAACCTATCCAAGAGGAATTTGAAAATGGCAGAGATTACTGCAGCGTTGGTCAAAGAACTGCGCGAGCGTACCGGCGAAGGCATGATGGACTGCAAAAAGGCCTTGACCAAGGCTGGCGGCGACATCGAAAAAGCCATTGATGACATGCGCGCTTCGGGCGCCATCAAGGCTGCCAAGAAAGCCGGCAACGTTGCCGCTGAAGGCGCAATCGCTCTCAAGGAAGACGGTAAATCCGCCGTTCTGCTGGAAGTGAACTCGCAGACCGACTTCCTGGCTCTGCAGGACGACTTCAAGGCATTTGTTGCTGCCAGCATTGAAAAAGCGTTCGCTGACAAACTGACCGATGCTGCTCCGCTGATCGAAGCGCGTGAAGCTGATCGTCTGGTTCTGGTTGGCAAGGTTGGCGAAAACGTCAACATTCGTCGCCTGGCTCGCGTTGAAGGCGATGTTGTTGGTGGCTACCTGCACGGCAACAAGATTGGTGTTGCGGTTGTTCTCAAGGGCGGCGACGTTGAGCTGGCCAAAGACATCGCTATGCACGTAGCGGCTACCAACCCTGAATTCCTGCTGCCGTCGGAAGTTTCCGCTGAAGCGATCGAGCGCGAGAAAGGCGTGTTCCTGACCCTCAACGCTGACAAGATTGCCGGCAAGCCAGAAAACATCGTTGAAAACATGGTCAAAGGCCGTATCAGCAAGTTCCTGGCTGAAGCGAGCCTGGTTGAGCAGGCGTTCGTCAAGAACCCTGAAATCAAGGTCGGCGACCTGGCCAAGAAAGCCGGTGCTGAAATCGTTTCTTTCACCTACTTCAAAGTAGGCGAAGGCATCGAGAAGCCAGTAGACAACTTCGCAGAAGAAGTTGCTGCCCAGCTGGCTGCCAGCAAGCAATAAGACGGTTTTTTAACTGTCGCCCTGAAGAGGCTGCCCGCTTACGCGCGCAGCCTCTTTTCAGATGGGGTTGCCAATTTTATTTGGTTTCCTTTTGGAACTGGCTTACAAAGCCATGTTCCGATGGCGCTGAAGCAGCGCCAAGCTAGAGTGAACGCCAGCTGTAAACAGCTCGCAAAGAATTTTTAAAATACGCCGCAGGAGAGATTCGCAATGGCTCAGCAGGGCAGTGGTTATCAGGCTCGCTATAAACGCATTCTACTCAAGCTTAGCGGCGAGGCCCTGATGGGCTCGGAAGAGTTCGGGATCGATCCGAAAGTTCTGGATCGCATGGCACTGGAAGTTGGCCAACTGGTTGGCATCGGTGTTCAGGTCGGTCTGGTGATCGGCGGGGGTAACCTGTTCCGTGGCGCAGCGCTCAGCGCCGCCGGCATGGATCGGGTCACTGGCGACCACATGGGCATGCTGGCCACTGTGATGAACGCCCTGGCGATGCGCGATGCGCTGGAACGTGCCAATATCTCGGCCATCGTGATGTCGGCCATTTCCATGGTTGGCGTGACCGATCACTATGATCGCCGCAAAGCCATGCGCCACCTGAACTCCAAGGAAGTCGTGATTTTCGCGGCCGGTACTGGCAATCCGTTCTTTACAACGGACTCGGCTGCCTGCCTGCGCGCAATCGAAATCGATGCCGATGTGGTGCTCAAGGCAACGAAGGTTGATGGCGTCTACACCGCTGACCCGTTCAAAGACCCGCATGCCGAGAAGTTCGATCATCTGACCTACGATGAAGTGCTGGATCGCAAGCTGGGTGTGATGGATCTGACGGCCATTTGCCTGTGCCGCGACCACAAGATGCCGCTGCGCGTGTTTAATATGAACAAACCCGGTGCCCTGTTGAATATCGTACATGGCGGCGCTGAAGGAACCCTGATCGAGGAAGTTCAACAATGATCAACGAAATCAAGAAAGACGCTAAAGAGCGCATGCAGAAATCCGTAGAATCGCTGGCGCACAACTTCGGGCGTATCCGTACCGGACAGGCGCACCCAAGCATTCTGGAAGGCGTGATGGTTCCGTACTACGGCGCCGACACTCCGATCAAGCAAGTGGCGAACATCACCGTTAAAGACGCCCGTACCCTGCAAGTCGTTGCCTTCGAGCGCAACATGCTGGGCGCGGTCGACAAGGCTATCGGTAGCGCTGGCCTGAATCTCAACCCGACCAACCTGGGTGAGTTGCTGCTGATCTCCATGCCGGCCCTGACCGAAGAAACCCGCCGGGGCTTCACCAAGCAGGCTCGTGATGTCGCTGAGGATGCCCGTGTTGCCGTGCGCAACATCCGTCGCGATGCAAACAGCTCGCTGAAGGACCTGGTCAAGGAAAAGGAAATCAGCGAAGACGAAGAGCGTCGTGCCACTGGCGAGATCGACGATCTGACCAAGAAATTCGTGGCTGAAATCGACGCTAAGTTGGCGGAGAAAGAAAAAGACCTGATGGCCGTATAAGGGTCGAGTTTTAAATGGACAAGACCAAGCAGACTGCGCCGTCCGCGGTGCCGCGCCATGTCGCGATCATCATGGATGGTAATAATCGTTGGGCGAAAAAACGCTTTATGCCGGGTGTCGCCGGGCATAAAGCGGGTGTGGATGCTGTTCGTGCGGTCATCGAGGTGTGTGCGGAGTCCGGGGTTGAGGTATTGACCCTGTTTGCGTTCTCCAGTGAGAACTGGCAACGCCCGGCCGATGAGGTCAGTGCCTTGATGGATCTGTTCTTCAGGGCGCTGCGTCGCGAGGCCAAGCGCCTGAACGACAACAACATCAGTTTGCGCATCATCGGCGACCGTTCGCGTTTTCATCCAGAGCTTCAAGCTGCCATGCGTGAAGCCGAGGCTATGACTGCCGGCGTCAATCGCTTTATCCTGCAGATCGCCGCCAACTACGGTGGTCAGTGGGACATCGCGCAAGCTGCGCAACGTCTGGCGCGCGAAGTTCAGGCCGGGCATCTGCGCCCTGAAGACATCACTCCCGAGCTGTTGCAAACCTGTCTGGCGACCGGCGATCTGCCGTTGCCGGACTTGTGCATCCGTACCGGTGGCGAGCATCGCATCAGTAACTTCCTGCTGTGGCAACTGGCTTACGCCGAGTTGTACTTCTCCGACCTGTTCTGGCCGGACTTCAAACACGACGCCATGCGCAAGGCGCTGGCTGATTTCGCTTCTCGCCAGCGTCGCTTCGGTAAAACGAGCGAACAGGTCGAGTCTGGAGCCCGGGTTTAATGCTTAAACAACGAATCATCACGGCACTGATTCTGCTGCCGATTGCCCTGTGCGGGTTTTTCCTGCTTGAAGGGTCCGGTTTTGCACTGTTTATCGGGCTGGTGGTGACGCTGGGGGCATGGGAATGGGCGCGCCTGGCGGGTTTCGCTGGCCAGGCGATCCGTGTTGCTTTTGCAGCTGTGGTCGCGCTGATGCTGTTTGTCATGCACATCCTGCCGGGGCTCGCGCCTTGGGTGCTGGGTGCCTCGGTGCTCTGGTGGGGCGTGGCCACCTATCTGGTGCTGACTTATCCGCGGTCCAGCGAACACTGGGCCAGCGCTGCCTGCAAGCTGGCGATCGGTTTGTTGATTCTGTTGCCGGCCTGGCAAGGTCTGATCCTGATCAAGCAGGAACCCTTGGGCAACTGGCTGATCATGGCCGTGATGGTGCTGGTCTGGGGCGCCGATATCGGTGCGTACTTTTCCGGCCGAGCCTTCGGCAAGCGCAAGCTTGCACCACAGGTCAGCCCTGGCAAGAGCTGGGAGGGCGTGTACGGCGGCTTGCTGCTGAGCCTGGTGATCACGGCAATCGTCGGTTTTGCGCGGGACTGGAGTTTCGCTCAGATGCTGATGGGCCTGTTCGGTGCCGCGGTCATCGTGTTCATTTCGGTGGTGGGCGACCTCACCGAAAGTATGTTCAAGCGCCAGTCGGGGATCAAGGACAGCAGTAATCTGCTGCCGGGGCACGGCGGTGTGCTGGACCGCATCGACAGTCTGACAGCGGCGATTCCAGTGTTCGCCGTGCTTCTGTGGATGGCGGCATCGTGAGTCGCCCACAACAGATTACCGTGCTGGGGGCGACCGGCTCGATTGGTCTGAGCACTCTGGACGTCATCGCCCGTCACCCCGAACGCTATCAGGTATTCGCCTTGAGCGGTTTCACTCGTTTGAGTGAGCTGCTGGCGCTGTGCGTGCGTCATGAGCCACGTTTCGCGGTCGTGCCGGAATCTGGCGCTGCCCGAGGCTTGCAGGACGAATTGCATGCGGCTGGCCTGTCGACCCGTGTTCTGGTGGGAGAGGAGGGCTTGTGTCAGATCGCCTCGGATCCGGAAGTCGATGCGGTAATGGCGGCGATCGTCGGGGCGGCGGGTTTGCGTCCGACCCTGGCGGCGGTCGAGGCCGGCAAAAAGATTCTTTTGGCCAATAAAGAAGCGCTGGTGATGTCCGGTGCGCTGTTCATGCAGGCCGTGCGTAAAAGCGGTTCGGTACTGCTGCCGATCGACAGCGAGCACAACGCGATTTTCCAGTGCATGCCGCAGGACTTCTCTCGTGGTTTGGGCGCGGTCGGTGTACGCCGGATTCTACTGACAGCCTCTGGTGGCCCGTTCCGGCAGACGCCCCTGGCCGAACTGGCGCATGTTACCCCCGAGCAAGCGTGTGCTCACCCGAATTGGTCCATGGGGCGCAAGATTTCGGTGGATTCGGCCAGCATGATGAACAAAGGGCTCGAGCTGATCGAGGCCTGCTGGCTGTTCGACGCTACGCCCTCTCAGGTCGAAGTGGTGATTCACCCGCAAAGCGTGATTCATTCGCTGGTCGACTATGTCGATGGTTCGGTGCTGGCGCAGCTGGGTAATCCGGATATGCGCACACCAATTGCCAATGCCCTGGCGTGGCCGGAGCGGATCGACTCGGGCGTTGCGCCGTTGGATCTGTTCGCCATCGCTCGCCTGGATTTCCAGGCACCCGATGAAGAGCGTTTCCCTTGCCTGCGCCTTGCGCGTCAAGCCGCCGAGGCTGGTAACAGCGCGCCGGCCATGCTCAATGCCGCGAATGAAGTGGCTGTGGCGGCCTTTCTCGACGGACGGGTTCGCTATCTGGAAATCGCGAGTATTATCGAGGAAGTATTGAACCTCGAGCCTGTGGTTGCGGTTGATGATCTCGAGGCAGTGTTTACGGCCGATGCGAAAGCACGGGTACTGGCCGGGCAATGGTTGAGTCGTCACGGCCGATAAGTGCTGCAATACGTTGGCCCATGCAGCACCGATAGGATTGCGGAGAAAGTAGATGAGCGCGCTCTATATGATTGTCGGCACCCTGGTAGCGCTGGGCGTGCTGGTCACCTTCCACGAATTCGGCCATTTCTGGGTCGCACGTCGCTGTGGGGTCAAAGTGCTGCGTTTCTCCGTGGGCTTCGGCATGCCGCTGCTGCGCTGGCACGACAGCAAAGGCACTGAATTCGTGGTTGCCGCCATCCCGCTGGGTGGCTACGTGAAAATGCTCGACGAGCGCGAAGGTGAGGTGCCGGCCGATCAGCTCGATCACGCCTTCAATCGCAAGTCCGTCCGTCAGCGCGTTGCTATCGTGGCAGCCGGTCCGATTGCCAACTTTCTATTGGCGATGGTGTTTTTCTGGGCATTGGCAATGCTGGGCAGCGAGCAGGTGCGCCCGGTTATCGGCGCGGTCGAATCCGGCAGTATCGCCTCCAGGGCAGGTTTGAGTCCGGGGCAGGAAATTATTGCCATCGATGGCGAGCCCACTTCCGGCTGGGCTGCGGTGAACCTGCAACTGGTCCGCCGCCTGGGCGAGAGCGGTTCCCTGCAAGTGCTGGTCCGCGACCAGGGCTCCACCGTGGATTCGCCTCGTGAGCTGGTGCTGGACAAGTGGCTCAAGGGGGCTAACGAGCCGGATCCTATTCACTCGCTGGGTATTCGCCCCTGGCGTCCGGCATTGCCGCCGGTGCTGGCCGAAATTGATCCGAAAGGGCCGGCGAAGGCTGCGGGTTTGAAGGCTGGAGACCGCCTGTTGACCTTTGATGGCAAGGCACTGGATGACTGGCAGCAAGTAGTCGACATCGTCCGTTTGCATCCGGATACCAAAATCATGCTGCGCGTTGAGCGCGACGGTGCTCAAATCGACGTCCCTGTGACGCTGGCCGCGCGCGGCGAGAGCAAGGCACCCACCGGCTATCTGGGCGCAGGGGTGAAAGCGGTCGATTGGCCACCAGAGATGATTCGCGAAGTCAGTTACGGTCCGGTGGCCGCGATTGGGGAGGGTGCCCGACGCACCTGGACCATGAGCGTACTGACCCTCGACTCGCTCAAGAAAATGTTGTTCGGCGAGCTCTCGGTAAAAAACTTGAGTGGACCGATAACCATTGCTAAAGTGGCGGGCGCTTCTGCCCAGTCGGGCATCGCTGATTTCCTGAATTTCCTTGCTTATCTGAGTATTAGCCTGGGTGTTCTGAATTTGCTGCCCATTCCTGTACTGGATGGGGGGCATTTGTTGTTTTATCTGATCGAGTGGGCGCGTGGTCGTCCCTTGTCGGATCGGGTGCAAGGTTGGGGGATACAGATCGGTATCAGTTTGGTGGTCGGGGTGATGTTGCTTGCTCTGGTCAATGATCTGGGTCGACTGTAACGCTTCGCTGAATTGCGAATCTGCCGCATTTTGCGGCAGTTTTTATTGCCAGTTGGAATAAGAAAGGACTTCATGAAACGTCTGCTGCTAACTGCGGTTCTCACCGTATTGATGATCGCCGAAGTTCACGCCGAGTCCTTCACTATCTCTGATATTCGCGTCAATGGCCTCCAGCGGGTCTCCGCGGGTAGTGTCTTTGGTGCCTTGCCGTTGAACGTCGGCGAGCAGGCGGATGATCGTCGCCTGGTGGAATCCACTCGTGCGCTGTTCAAAACCGGGTTCTTTCAAGATATCCAGCTGGGCCGTGAAGGCAACGTCCTGGTCATTACTGTAGTCGAGCGTCCGTCGGTCGCCAGTATCGAGATCGAAGGCAACAAGGCGATCTCCACTGAAGACCTGATGAAGGGCCTCAAACAGTCCGGTCTGGCCGAAGGCGAGATCTTCCAGCGCGCGACCCTCGAAGGTGTGCGTAACGAGCTGCAGCGTCAATACGTCGCTCAGGGCCGCTACTCGGCTACCGTCGACACCGAAGTGGTGCCGCAGCCGCGTAACCGCGTTGCCCTGAAGGTCAACATCAACGAAGGTACCGTAGCGGCGATCCAGCACATCAACGTGGTGGGCAACACTGTTTTTCCTGATGAAGACCTGATCGACCTGTTCGAACTCAAGACCAGCAACTGGCTGTCGTTCTTCAAGAACGATGACAAGTACGCTCGTGAAAAGCTCTCCGGTGACCTGGAGCGTCTGCGTTCCTATTACCTGGACCGTGGCTATATCAATATGGATATCGCTTCGACCCAGGTGTCCATCACCCCGGACAAGAAACACGTCTATATCACCGTCAACGTCAACGAAGGCGAGAAGTACACCGTTCGTGACGTGAAACTCAGCGGCGACCTGAAAGTGCCTGAAGACCAGGTCAAGTCCCTGCTGCTGGTTCAGAAAGGCCAGGTGTTCTCGCGCAAGCTGATGACCACCACCTCCGAACTGATTACCCGCCGCCTGGGTAACGAGGGTTACACCTTCGCTAACGTCAACGGCGTGCCTCAGCCTCACGATGAAGACCACACGGTCGATATCACATTCGCTGTCGATCCGGGCAAGCGTGCTTACGTGAACCGCATCAACTTCCGTGGCAACACCAAGTCCGAAGACGAAGTGCTGCGCCGTGAAATGCGTCAGATGGAAGGCGGCTGGGCTTCGACCTACCTGATCGACCAATCCAAGACCCGCCTGGAACGTCTGGGCTTCTTCAAGGAAGTCAACGTCGAGACGCCGGCCGTGCCGGGTGTCGATGATCAGGTTGACGTGAACTACAGCGTTGAAGAGCAGGCTTCCGGTTCGATTACCGCCAGCGTTGGTTTCGCCCAGAGCGCCGGTCTGATCCTTGGTGGTTCGATCACTCAGAACAACTTCCTGGGTACCGGTAACAAGGTCAGCATCGGCTTGACTCGCAGTCAGTATCAAAGCCGTTATAACTTCGGTTATGTCGACCCCTACTGGACAGCTGACGGTGTGAGCCTGGGTTACAACGCTTTCTATCGTACGACCGACTACAAAGACCTCGATGTCAACGTAGCCAGCTACGCCGTAGACAGCCTGGGCGCAGGTGTCAACGTTGGTTATCCGATCAGCGAGACTTCGCGTCTGACGTTTGGTTTGTCTGCACAACAAGACAAGATCAAGACGGGTCTTTACACCGTCGACGAAATCTTCGACTTCGTTAACAAGGAAGGTGATCAGTACCTCAACTTCAAGGCATCGGCCGGTTGGTCTGAATCCACCTTGAACAAAGGGGTACTGGCGACCCGTGGTCACTCCCAGAGCTTGACTGCGGAAGCCACGACACCGGGCAGCGACTTGTCGTTCTTCAAGCTCGATTATCGCGGTCAATTGTTCCAGCCGTTGTCTGAAAACTACACCATGCGCCTCCACACCGAGCTGGGCTATGGCGATGGTTATGGTTCGACCGACGGCTTGCCGTTCTATGAAAACTATTACGCCGGTGGTTTCAACTCGGTTCGTGGCTTCAAGGACAGCACCCTGGGGCCTCGTAGTACGCCGAGCCGGGGCGTGAACCCGGGCACCGCAACCGACCCGGACCAGGATCCACTGCCGTTTGGTGGTAACGTCCTGATTCAGGGTGGTGTAGAAGTTCTATTCCCTATGCCGTTCGTGAAAGATCAGCGTTCCTTGCGCACTTCGGTATTCTGGGACGTGGGTAATGTGTTCGATTCGACTTGCAAGCAGAGCACCAACGCCGATGGTTCCAAGTCCAACACTCAGTGTAACGACGTCAGCCTGAGCAACATGGCCAGTTCGGTGGGTGTCGGTGTGACATGGGTTACCGCCCTTGGTCCGTTGAGCTTCGCCTTGGCGATGCCAGTCAAAAAACCGGACAGCAATGCCGAGACTCAAGTGTTCCAATTCTCCCTCGGCCAGACGTTCTAAGCGTCTGACCCAAGATAATGACAATGGATTTTGTAGGAGTGCATCGTGCGTAAGTTGACTCAATTGGTTCTCCTGGCGACCGTGCTGGTTGCAGGTCCGGCTTTTGCCGACATGAAAATCGCCGTTCTGAACTATCAGATGGCACTGCTGGAATCCGATGCGGCGAAGAAATACGCCGTGGATGCCGAGAAAAAATTCGGCCCGCAACTGACCAAGCTCAAGAGCCTGGAAAGCAGCGCCAAGGGTATCCAGGACCGTCTGATGGCCGGTGGCGACAAGATGCAGCAAGGCGAGCGTGAACGTCTGGAGCTCGAGTTCAAGCAAAAGGCCCGTGATTTCCAGTTCCAGTCCAAGGAGCTGAACGAAGCCAAAGCCGTTGCCGACCGTGAAATGCTGAAGCAGCTCAAGCCGAAACTGGACAGCGCTGTGGAAGAAGTCATCAAGAAAGGTGCTTATGACCTGGTCTTCGAGCGTGGCGCAGTGATTGATGTCAAGCCTCAGTACGACATCACTCGCCAGGTTATCGAGCGCATGAATCAGCTGAAGTAACCCATGACAGCGACTATAAAGCTCGGCCAGTTGGCCGAGTTCCTCGGCGCCACCTTACGTGGCGACCCGGAGAAAGAAATTACTGGGCTGGCCACTTTGCAAGAGGCTGGCCCAGCTCAGTTGAGCTTTCTGGCAAATCCTCAATACCGTAAATACCTGGCTGACAGTCAGGCCGCAGCCGTGCTGCTGAAGGCCGCTGACGCTGAAGGTTTTGTCGGTGATGCGCTGGTGGTGGCTGATCCATATCTGTCTTATGCGCGCATTTCCCACCTGTTCGATCCCAAGCCCAAGGCGCCGGCCGGTATTCATCCGACAGCGGTAGTGGCAGCGGATGCGGTGGTCGATCCTGCGGCGAGCATCGGTGCCTTTGCGGTCATCGAAAGTGCAGCGCGCATTGGCGCCGGTGTGACCGTTGGTGCGCATTGCTTCATCGGTGCACGCTGCGAAATTGGCGAGGGCGGCTGGTTGGCCCCGCGCGTCACGCTGTATCACGACGTGCGCATCGGCAAACGGGTGGTGATTCAATCCGGTGCCGTGCTCGGTGGTGAAGGCTTCGGTTTTGCCAACGAGAAAGGTATCTGGCAGAAAATTGCCCAGATCGGCGGCGTCTCGATCGGAGACGACGTGGAAATAGGCGTTAATACCGCTATCGATCGTGGCGCGCTGGCCGATACCGTCATTGGTAATGGTGTGAAGCTCGACAATCAGATTCAGATTGCCCACAACGTCCAGGTTGGTGACCACACGGCCATGGCCGCGTGCGTGGGAATTTCCGGCAGCACCAAAATCGGCAAGCATTGCATGCTCGCCGGTGGCGTAGGGCTGGTGGGGCATATCGACATTTGCGACAACGTTTTCCTGACCGGGATGACCATGGTGACCCACTCGATTACCGAGCCGGGCTCCTATTCTTCCGGTACGGCGATGCAACCGGCAGCCGAATGGCGCAAAAGCGCGGCACGTATCCGTCAGCTCGATGACATCGCGCGACGTCTGCGACAGCTGGAAAAGCGTGTAGGGGACGTGACCCCTGACGGTAATGCTTCATCAGATGGCTGATACCATTTCCATATCAAGTGTGCACAGCCGCTAGACTGCCTCCCTTGATTTGCTAGAGGAGTGCGCGTCAGTCGCGCGCTCCCAATCTTTACATAGGCTTCCCCCCGAAATGATGGACATCAACGAGATTCGCGAATACCTGCCTCACCGTTACCCGTTCCTGCTGGTGGACCGGGTGGTGGATCTGGATGTGGAAGGCAAGCGCATTCGCGCCTACAAGAATGTCAGCATCAACGAGCCGTTCTTCAATGGTCACTTCCCTGCGCATCCAATCATGCCGGGTGTACTGATCATCGAAGCGATGGCTCAGGCTGCCGGGATCCTTGGTTTCAAAATGCTCGACGTGAAACCGGCCGATGGCACGCTTTACTACTTCGTCGGCTCCGACAAACTGCGCTTCCGTCAGCCGGTGCTGCCGGGCGATCAATTGATCCTTGAAGCCAAGTTCATCAGTTGCAAGCGTCAGATCTGGAAGTTCGAATGCCAGGCTTCGGTCGATGGCAAGCCAGTCTGCTCCGCTGAAATCATCTGTGCGGAACGCAAACTATGAGTTTGATTGACCCTCGCGCAATCATCGATCCGACGGCCATCCTGGCCGACGACGTCGAAGTCGGCCCTTGGTCGATTGTCGGCGCAGGTGTGGAAATCGGCGAGGGGACAGTGATCGGGCCGCATGTGATTCTCAAGGGCCCGACCCGAATCGGTAAGCACAACCGCATCTACCAGTTTTCTTCGGTAGGTGAGGACACGCCCGATCTGAAATACAAGGGCGAGGAAACCCGTCTGGTCATCGGTGACCACAACGTCATCCGTGAAGGCGTGACGATTCACCGCGGGACCATTCAGGACCGTTCGGAAACGACCCTGGGCGATCACAATCTGATCATGGCCTATGCCCACATCGGTCACGACAGCGTTATCGGCAATCATTGCATCCTGGTCAACAACACCGCGTTGGCAGGGCATGTGCACGTTGAAGACTGGGCGATCCTGTCCGGCTTCACTCTGGTTCACCAGTATTGCCACATCGGCGCCCACAGCTTTTCCGGCATGGGCACTGCCATTGGCAAAGACGTTCCTGCGTACGTCACGGTATTCGGCAACCCCGCTGAAGCTCGCAGCATGAACTTCGAAGGCATGCGCCGTCGCGGCTTCAGCGAAGAGGCGATCCACGCGCTGCGTCGTGCCTACAAGGTGGTTTACCGCCAGGGCCTGACAGTCGAGCAAGCGCTCGCCGAGCTGGCCGAACCCTCGCTGCAGTTCCCGGAAGTCGCGGTGTTCCGTGATTCCATCCAGTCTTCGACCCGCGGCATCACCCGCTAATCATGGCCAATCTGCGTATTGCGCTGGTGGCGGGTGAGGCTTCCGGTGACATTCTGGGTGCGGGTCTCATGCGTGCGCTCAAGGCACAGCATCCGGCGGTCGAGTTCATTGGTGTCGGCGGTCCGCTGATGCAGGCCGAAGGCCTGACCTCGTATTTCCCGATGGAACGCCTTTCTGTCATGGGGCTGGTGGAAGTGCTGGGCCGTTTGCGCGAGCTGTTGGCCCGTCGCAAGAAACTGGTTGCGGACCTGATCGCCGCGAAGCCGGACGTGTTCATCGGTATCGATGCCCCGGACTTCAACCTCAATATCGAACTCAAGCTGCGTCAGGCCGGGATCAAGACCGTGCATTACGTCAGCCCGTCGGTCTGGGCCTGGCGACAGAAGCGGGTGCTGAAGATTCGCGAAGGTTGCGACCTGATGCTGACGCTGTTCCCGTTCGAAGCTAAATTTTATGAAGAGAAGGGCGTGCCGGTACGGTTTGTCGGGCATTCCCTGGCCGATGCGATCCCGCTTGAGGCCGATCGCACCGCCGCGCGGGCCGAACTCGGTTTGCCGGAAGGGCCGTTGGTTGCCCTGATGCCGGGTAGTCGTGGCGGTGAAGTCGGGCGCCTCGGTGCGTTGTTCCTCGACACCGCCCAGCGCCTGCGGGCCATGCGTCCGGGCGTGCGATTCGTCATGCCGTGCGCCAGTCCGGAGCGCCGGGCCCAGTTGGAAGAGTTGCTGGCTGGTCGCGATCTGCCGCTGACCTTGCTCGACGGCAAATCCCATCTGGCGCTGGCGGCGTGCGACGCGGTGTTGATCGCTTCGGGCACCGCGACCCTGGAAGCATTGCTGTACAAGCGGCCGATGGTGGTCGCTTATCGCCTGGCACCGCTGACGTTCTGGATTCTCAAACGGATGGTGAAGAGTCCCTACGTCTCGTTGCCGAATTTGCTGGCCCAGCGCCTGCTGGTGCCAGAGTTGTTGCAGGACGATGCGACAGTCGAAGCCCTGGCCCAGACTCTGTCGCCGCTGATCGAAGGTGGCGAGGAGCAGACCCGAGGCTTTGACGAAATCCACCGAACCCTGCGACTGGACGCCTCCAATCAGGCAGCGGACGCGGTACTGAACCTGATTGGCAGAGCATAATGAGCAAAGCAAGCAAGCAGCTGGGCCTGGATTTTATGCTGGTCGATGAAGTTGAAGATCTGGTGGCAGGTGTCGATGAAGTCGGTCGCGGCCCGCTGTGCGGTGCCGTGGTGACCGCCGCGGTGATCCTTGATCCGAGCCGGCCGATTCTCGGCCTCAACGATTCGAAGAAACTCACCGAAGCCCGCCGTGAAAAACTCTACGACGAAATCTGCGAAAAAGCCCTGAGCTGGTGCATTGCTCGCGCCGAAGTCGAAGAAATTGACGAGTTGAACATCCTTCATGCCACCATGCTGGCCATGCAGCGCGCGGTCGAAGGCCTGCACATTCAGCCGAAGCTGGCGATGATCGACGGCAACCGTTGCCCGAAACTCTCGATGCGCGCCGAAGCGGTGGTGCAAGGCGACAGCAAAGTGCCGGCCATCGCTGCGGCGTCAATTCTGGCCAAGGTCAGCCGTGATCGTGAAATGGCGGCGTTCGAACTGATTTACCCGGGTTACGGCATCGGTGGCCACAAAGGCTACCCGACGCCCGTTCATCTGGAGGCGCTGACGCGTCTGGGGCCGACACCGATTCACCGCCGCTCGTTCGCCCCGGTACGCCTGGCGTATGAAGCGCGGGAAAACCTGATCGAGGGTTAGTCGCAGGCTGATGTTTTACTCAAGGCCCGGTACAATCCGGGCCTTGTTGTCTTCACGTTTCTAGTTTCTAGACAGGATCACTATGCCGGCTTCATTCGTTCATCTACGCCTGCACACTGAATATTCCCTGGTCGACGGTCTGGTGCGGATCAAACCGCTGGTCAAGACCCTGGTCGGCATGAACATGCCTGCCGTGGCGGTCACTGACCAGAACAACATGTGTTCCCTGGTCAAATTCTATAAAGCCGCCATGGGCGCCGGGATCAAGCCGATTTGTGGCGCCGACCTGTGGCTGTCGAACAAGGATCCGGACAACCCCTTGAGCCGGATCAGCCTGCTGGCGATGAACGCCACAGGTTATCGCAACCTCACCGAACTGATCTCCCGTGGTTTCATCGACGGCCAGCGCAATGGTTCGATCATCATCGAGCGCGAGTGGGTGGCCGAAGCCAGCGAAGGCTTGATCATGCTGTCGGCGGCGAAAGAGGGCGAAATCGGCCTGGCGATGCTCGGCGGCAACCCGGACGAAGCCGAAACCCTGGCTCGCGAGTGGATGGCGGTGTTCCCGGATCGTTTCTATCTGGAAGTCCAGCGCACCAACCGCCCCAACGACGAAGAACAACTGCACGGCGCCGTGGCCCTGGCCGAGAAAATCGGCGCGCCGCTGGTGGCGACCAACGACGTGCGCTTCATCAAGCAGGAAGACTTCGAAGCCCACGAAACCCGCGTTTGCATCGGTGAAGGCCGCGCCCTCGACGATCCGCGGCGTTCGAAGAATTACAGCGATCAGCAATACCTCAAAAGCGCCGAGGAAATGGCCGAGCTGTTCAGCGACCTGCCTGAGGCGCTGGAGAACACAGTCGAGATCGCCAAGCGCTGCAACATCGAAGTGAAGCTGGGCAAGCACTTCCTGCCCAACTTCCCGATTCCCGATGGCATGACCATCGACGAATATTTCCGCAAGGTTTCCTTCGACGGTCTGGAAGAACGCCTCAGCGTTCTGCTGCCCAAGGACACCACCGAAGACTACGAAGCCAAGCGCCAAGTCTATGTCGACCGGCTGAATTTCGAGCTGGATATCATTATCCAGATGGGCTTCCCCGGTTACTTCCTGATCGTGATGGACTTTATCCAGTGGGCCAAGAACAACGGCGTACCGGTGGGGCCTGGCCGTGGGTCGGGTGCCGGGTCGCTGGTGGCCTATGTGCAGAAGATCACTGACCTTGACCCGCTGGAATATGACCTGCTGTTCGAACGTTTCCTTAACCCGGAACGGGTTTCCATGCCCGACTTCGACGTCGACTTCTGCATGGACGGTCGCGACCGCGTGATCGATTACGTGGCCGAGAAATACGGCCGTAACGCGGTAAGCCAGATCATCACCTTCGGTTCCATGGCGGCCAAGGCTGTGGTCCGTGACGTGGCGCGGGTGCAGGGCAAGTCCTACGGACTGGCGGATCGTCTGTCGAAGATGATTCCGTTCGAAGTCGGCATGACCCTGGAAAAAGCCTACGAACAGGAAGAAATCCTGCGCGACTTCATCAAGGTCGATGAAGAAGCCGCGGAAATCTGGGAAATGGCGCGCAAGCTCGAAGGCGTTGTGCGTAACGTCGGTAAACACGCCGGTGGCGTGGTGATTGCGCCGACCAAGCTGACCGACTTCTCGCCGATCTATTGCGACGAAGCGGGCGACGGTCTGGTAACCCAGTTCGACAAGGATGACGTTGAGGCTGCCGGTCTGGTGAAGTTCGACTTCCTGGGGCTTCGGACCCTGACGATCATCGACTGGGCGCTGAAAACCATCAACCGCGACCGCGCCAAGGTCAACGAACCGCCGCTGGACATCGCGTTCATCCCGCTGGATGACAAGCCGACTTACACGCTGCTGCAAAAAGCCGAAACCACCGCGGTGTTCCAGCTCGAATCGCGCGGCATGAAAGAGCTGATCAAAAAGCTCAAGCCCGACTGCCTGGAAGACTTGATCGCACTGGTGGCCCTGTTCCGTCCGGGCCCGCTGCAATCGGGCATGGTGGACGACTTCATCAACCGTAAGCACGGTCGCGCCGAACTCGCGTACCCGCACTCGGACTACCAGTACGACGGCCTCAAGCCGGTATTGGCGCCGACTTACGGCATCATCCTGTATCAGGAACAGGTGATGCAGATTGCCCAGGTCATGGCCGGTTACACCCTCGGCGGCGCGGACATGCTGCGTCGAGCCATGGGTAAGAAAAAACCCGAAGAAATGGCCAAGCAGCGCGGCGGTTTCATTGAAGGTTGCGCCACCAACAATATCGACGCTGACCTTGCCGGTAACATTTTCGACCTGGTAGAAAAATTCGCCGGTTACGGTTTCAACAAATCCCACTCCGCTGCCTACGGCCTGGTGTCGTACCAGACCGCGTGGCTGAAAGCCCACTATCCGGCGCCGTTCATGGCCGCGGTACTGTCGGCGGATATGCACAACACCGACAAGGTCGTGACCTTGATCGAAGAAGTGCGGACCATGAAGCTGCGCCTCGACGCGCCAGACGTGAACACCTCGGAGTTCAAGTTCACGGTGAACGACGAAGGCCGCATCATTTACGGTCTGGGCGCGATCAAGGGCGTGGGCGAAGGCCCGGTCGAAGCGATTACCGAGGCGCGGCAAGACGGGCCGTTCAAGGACCTGTTCGATTTTTGCGCGCGGGTCGACCTCAAGCGTATCAACAAACGCACCCTCGACGGCTTGATCCGCAGTGGTGCCCTGGACCGCCTAGGCCCGTATTTCCACGATGAGCAGAAAGCCTATCAGGCCAACATCGACCGCAACCGCGCGGTGTTGTTGACGGCCATGGAAGAGGCGATCAAGGCGGCCGAACAAACCGCTCGTACCCACGACAGTGGGCATGCCGATCTGTTTGGCGGTCTGTTCGTTGAAGAAGATGCCGACGTCTACGCCAATCACCGCAAGGCCAAGGAGCTGACCCTCAAGGAACGCCTGAAAGGCGAGAAAGATACCTTGGGCCTGTACCTCACCGGCCACCCGATCGACGAATACGAGGGCGAGATCCGTCGCTTCGCCCGTCAGCGCATCATCGACCTGAAGCCGGCTCGCGACACGCAAACGGTCGCGGGCATGATCATCGCCCTGCGAGTGATGAAGAACAAAAAGGGCGACAAGATGGGCTTCATCACCCTCGACGACCGCTCCGGGCGGATCGAAGCCTCGTTGTTCGCCGATGCGTTCCATTCCGCACAGTCGTTGTTGCAGACCGATGCGATGGTGGTGGTCGAAGGCGAAGTCAGCAACGACGACTTCTCCGGTGGCCTGCGGTTGCGGGTCAAGCGGGTGATGAGCATGGAAGATGCGCGCACCAACCTGGCCGAAAGCCTGCGCCTGAAGTTGCATGCAAAGGATCTCAAGGGCGATCAGCTACGCTGGTTGGGCGAGTTGTTGAAGCGTCATCGCGGTGCGTGCCCGATCACCATGGACTACACCAGCCCCGATGCGAAGGCCTTGTTGCAGTTTGGCGAGACCTGGCGGATCGACCCGGCGGATGCCTTGATTCAAGCCCTGCGTGACCAGTTCGGGCGAGACAACGTCTTCCTCCAATACCGTTGACGGTCAGGCGCCATTCCTTACCATGGGAACGCGCCTGATCCCGACCCGAATTTTTAATCTCGACCTGAACGCGCCTGTCCCTTAAGGTAGGGCGCGAATAGACAACCGGCCGGCCCAAGCTCTCTTGGACGCGACCCTAGACGGACGCCTATGAACCCGAATTTTCTAGATTTCGAACAGCCGATCGCCGACCTGCAAGCCAAGATCGAAGAGTTGCGCTTGGTCGGTAATGACAATTCGCTGAATATCGGCGATGAGATCTCCCGCCTACAGGACAAGAGCAGCACGCTGACCGAAGATATCTTCGGCAAGCTGACCAGCTGGCAGATCGCGCGTCTGGCGCGTCACCCGAAACGTCCGTACACCCTGGACTACATCGAACACATCTTCACCGAGTTCGATGAGTTGCACGGCGACCGTCACTTCTCCGACGACGCTGCCATCGTTGGCGGTGTTGCCCGTCTGGACGACCAACCGGTGATGGTTATCGGTCACCAGAAAGGTCGCGAAGTGCGCGAGAAGGTTCGCCGCAACTTCGGCATGCCGCGCCCTGAGGGCTACCGCAAGGCGTGCCGCCTGATGGAAATGGCCGAGCGTTTCAAAATGCCGATCCTGACCTTCATCGACACCCCGGGCGCTTACCCTGGCATCGACGCCGAAGAGCGCAACCAGAGCGAAGCGATTGCCTGGAACCTGCGCGTCATGGCTCGCCTGAAAACCCCAATCATCGCCACCGTGATCGGTGAGGGTGGTTCCGGTGGTGCGCTGGCCATTGGCGTCTGCGATCAGCTGAACATGCTGCAATATTCGACCTACGCGGTGATTTCGCCGGAAGGTTGCGCCTCGATTCTGTGGAAAACTTCCGAGAAAGCCCCGGATGCCGCTGAAGCGATGGGCATCACTGCCGAGCGTCTGAAGGGCCTGGGCATCGTCGATAAAGTGATCGGCGAGCCGTTGGGCGGCGCTCATCGTGATCCGGCGGCTGCCGCTGCCTCGATCCGCGCCGAGCTGAGCTCGCAACTGGCGATGTTGAAGAAGTTCGACAACGACGCGCTGCTGGCCCGTCGTTACGAGCGTCTGATGAGCTACGGTCTCTGATCTGATCGCGCTTTAGCCTTGTGGGAAGAGCCGGGCGACGTTCGTCTGCTCGCGATTGCGGTATAACAATCAACAAATATGTTGAATGTTAAGCAGCCTTCGCGAGCAGGCTCGCTCCCACAATGGGTCTATGTGAAGCGACTGACGTCTATGAGCCCTAAGAAGATTGATCTGCCAGCCAGGCTTCTCCATGGGCTGGTTCCGTGGCGTAACGCCATAACCTGGCGCATCGCCTTCTCCGGTGGTCTCGATTCCACCGTCCTGCTGCACGTTCTCGCACACCTCGCAAAAACCGAATCCTTGCCGGCGTTGACCGCCATTCACGTCCACCACGGCCTGCAGGCTGCGGCTGATGCGTGGCCGGAACATTGTCAGTCGGTCTGTGATGCGTTGGGTGTACCGCTGGAGGTTGTGCGTGTTCAGGTTGAGCGCGGCGCGAGCCTCGAGCGTGCGGCGCGGGATGCGCGTTACGGCGCCTTCATCGCGGCGACTCACGCCGGTGAAGTACTGCTCACAGGTCAGCACCGTGACGATCAAGCGGAAACCCTGTTGTTTCGGCTGATGCGCGGGGCAGGGGTGAGAGGTTTGTCGGGGATGCCGAGTGAGCGTCCTTTGGGGTGTGGGCATCTGCTGCGACCACTGCTTGATGTCACTCGCGCCGAGCTTGAGGCCTACGCCACTGAATATCAGCTGAACTGGATCGAAGATCCGTCGAATCAGGACCGGCAGTTCTCGCGCAATTACCTGCGTCATCAGGTGTTTCCCGTGTTGACCGCGCGCTGGCCGCAAGCAGTGGCGACCATGGCTCGCAGCGCTGCGCATCTGAGTGAGGCGCAGGGGTTGCTCGACGATCTGGCGCAAATTGATCTGGCCCAGGCCGGCACCGACAGTGATTTCGATTGGCTGGGGTTGCCGTCGCTGGAGCTGGCGCCCCTGGAAAAGCTCTCTGATGCACGCCAGCGCAATGCGCTGAGTCATTGGCTCAAACCGCTGACGTCTTTGCCGGACAGTGACCATTGGTCGGGTTGGCAGGATTTGCGCGATGCGACTGGCGATGCGCGTCCGGTCTGGCGATTGGCGGCGGGCGAACTGCATCGCGCTGGTGGGCGTCTCTGGTGGTTGTCAGGTGGATGGTTGCGCACTCCGCCATCCCCGGTGTCCTGGGCTGACCCCGCGGTATTGCTGGCGTTACCGGATAATGGCGTGCTCACACTCACCGGCCAGATCCCCGATGGCCCGTTGCAGATCCGCTATCGTGAGGGCGGCGAAGTCATGAATTTGCCCGATCGCGGTCACCGTGACTTGAAGCGTTTGCTCAACGAAAGGGGCGTGCCGGGCTTCGCCCGTGGCAGATTGCCGCTGGTCTACAGGGGCCAGCAATTGCTGGCGGTGGCGAACCTGCGGGGGCTGAATGGCAGTGAGCGCAGTGGCTGGTATTTGCATTGGCAGCCGCCGATCGAAGATCAAGGTTTGAGCTGAAAGGGGCTTTCCGGTAGACTACGCTCCCTTCTTGATACAACTTCTGTGGATTCGCCTGAATCGCAGCAGTTGCCGATTACCAAGCAGTCTTTGCTGGGCGATTCCAAAAAATGTGTAGCGAGCAACCTACCGGTGTTTCATCTTCCGGTCTGTCCCAACGCGGCGGTTTTTTTGAAAGGTGCACTGTGATTAATGCAGGTGATCGGGGGCTTCGGCCTTCCTTCGCTTTCCCCGGCGGCTCGGACCGCTTTAACGCAGACTTCTAGGGTTTTTCATGACGCGCTACATATTCGTCACGGGCGGTGTTGTTTCTTCATTGGGGAAAGGCATTGCCTCGGCTTCATTGGCGGCCATCCTGGAGGCGCGGGGACTTAAGGTCACCATGCTGAAGCTGGACCCGTACATCAACGTTGACCCGGGCACCATGAGCCCGTTCCAGCACGGTGAAGTGTTCGTCACCCACGACGGCGCCGAGACCGACCTGGACCTGGGCCACTACGAGCGGTTCATCCGCACGACCATGACCCAGAACAACAACTTCACCACTGGCCGTGTCTACGAACACGTCCTGCGCAAAGAGCGCCGTGGTGATTACCTGGGCGCAACCATTCAGGTGATCCCGCACATCACCGACGAAATCAAGCGCCGGATCATCAAGGGCGCTGGCGATGCCGACGTGGCCATGGTCGAGATCGGTGGCACCGTGGGTGACATCGAGTCGCAACCGTTCCTCGAGGCGATCCGTCAATTGCGTTTCGAAGTCGGCGCCAAGCGCGCGATGCTGATGCACCTGACACTGGTGCCGTACATCGCCACTGCCGGCGAAACCAAAACCAAGCCAACCCAGCACTCGGTCAAGGAACTGCGTTCCATTGGCCTGCAGCCTGACGTGCTGGTGTGCCGCTCCGATCACCCGATCGACATTTCTTCGCGTCGCAAGATCGCGCAGTTCACCAACGTTGAAGAGCGTGCGGTGATTGCGCTGGAAGACGCTGACACCATCTACAAGATCCCGGGCATTCTGCACTCCCAGGGCCTGGATGATTTCGTCGTCGAGCGTTTCGGCCTGCAATGCGACAGCGCCGATCTGTCCGAGTGGGAAGCGGTGGTTGATGCCAAGCTGAACCCGGAACACGAAGTCACCATCGCCATGGTCGGCAAGTACATGGAACTGCTGGACGCCTACAAGTCGCTGATCGAAGCGATGAGTCACGCCGGCATCAGCAACCGCACCAAGGTCAACCTGCGCTACATCGATTCCGAAGACATCGAAAACCAGGGCACCGCGCTGCTGGAAGGCGTCGACGCGATTCTGGTACCGGGCGGCTTCGGTCTGCGTGGTGTTGAAGGCAAGATCACTGCCGTTCAATACGCTCGCGAAAACAAGGTTCCATACCTGGGTATCTGCCTGGGCATGCAAGTGGCCGTTATCGAGTTCGCTCGTAACGTAATGGGCTGGAAAGATGCCAACTCCACTGAGTTCGATCGTACCAGCGGTCACCCGGTGGTGGGTCTGATCACCGAGTGGGAAGATGCCACCGGCGCCGTCGAAATCCGTACCGAATCGTCCGATCTGGGTGGCACCATGCGCCTTGGCGCTCAGGACTGCCTGCTTGAGCCAGGTTCCCTGGTGCACGATTGCTACGCCAAGGATGTGATCGTCGAGCGTCACCGTCATCGCTACGAAGTGAACAACAACCTGCTGCCGCAAATCATCGAGGCCGGCCTGAAAATCTCCGGTCGTTCCGGTGATGGCGCGCTGGTTGAAGTGGTTGAAGCACCGGATCACCCATGGTTCGTCGCTTGCCAGTTCCACCCAGAGTTCACCTCGACGCCACGCGACGGTCACCCGTTGTTCAGCGGTTTCGTTAAAGCCGCTTTGGCTCAACACCAGAAGAAGGCGTAATCCTGATGGCGCAGAAGATCATCCGCGTAGGCGATATCGAGATTGCCAACGACAAGCCAATGGTGCTGTTCGGTGGCATGAACGTGCTGGAAAGCCGTGACATGGCGATGCAGGTCTGCGAAGAGTACGTAAAGGTCACCGAAAAACTCGGTATCCCTTACGTGTTCAAGGCCAGTTTCGACAAGGCGAACCGTTCTTCTGTGACCTCTTACCGTGGCCCCGGGCTGGAAGAGGGCATGCGGATTTTCCAGGACATCAAGCAAGCCTTTGGCGTACCGATCATCACCGACGTCCACGAGCCTGATCAGGCCGCGGTCGTCGCTGAAGTCTGCGACATCATCCAGTTGCCGGCCTTCCTGTCGCGCCAGACCGACCTCGTGGTCGCGATGGCCAAGACCGGCGCGGTGATCAACATCAAGAAAGCCCAGTTCCTCGCGCCTCAGGAAATGAAACACATCCTGAACAAGTGCGTGGAAGCCGGTAACGATCAGTTGATTCTCTGCGAGCGTGGTTCGAGCTTCGGCTACAACAATCTCGTGGTCGACATGCTCGGCTTCGGCATCATGAAGCAGTTCGAATATCCGGTGTTCTTCGACGTGACCCACGCGTTGCAAATGCCCGGCGGTCGCTCCGATTCCGCCGGTGGTCGTCGTGCCCAGGTCACTGACCTGGCCAAGGCCGGCATGAGCCAGTCGCTGGCCGGGCTGTTCCTCGAAGCCCACCCGGACCCGGACAACGCCAAATGCGACGGCCCTTGCGCCCTGCGTCTGGACAAACTGGAGCCATTCCTGGCCCAGCTCAAAGCACTGGACGAACTGGTGAAGAGTTTTCCGACGGTAGAAACCGCGTAAACCTCAATTCTCCGGTAAAGTACCGCACAGTTTAAATGCTCAGGCCCTCGGGCTTGAGCCTTATCGTCCGCAAGCCTGCCCGCTGTCTGTCACTTGCCGACGATAAAAGATTTCCTTCAGCTGCGTCGTTTTCGTCAACTTTGGAGTGTTTACAACAATGGCAAAAATCGTCGACATCAAAGGTCGTGAAGTTCTCGACTCCCGTGGCAATCCCACTGTGGAAGCAGACGTGCTTCTCGATAACGGCATCATCGGCAGCGCATGCGCGCCATCCGGTGCTTCCACTGGCTCGCGTGAAGCGCTCGAGCTGCGTGATGGCGACAAGAGCCGTTATCTGGGTAAAGGCGTGCTCAAGGCCGTAGCCAACATCAACGGTCCGATCCGCGACCTGTTGCTGGGCAAAGACCCAAGCGACCAGAAAGCGCTGGATCACGCGATGATCAAGCTCGATGGCACTGAGAACAAAGCGACCCTGGGCGCCAACGCGATCCTCGCCGTTTCCCTGGCCGCGGCCAAGGCAGCAGCACAGGACCAGGACCTGCCGCTGTACGCTCACATTGCCAACCTGAACGGTACCCCGGGTGTTTACTCGATGCCGGTTCCGATGATGAACATCATCAACGGTGGCGAGCACGCCGATAACAACGTCGACATCCAGGAATTCATGGTTCAGCCGGTTGGCGCCAAGTCTTTCTCGGAAGGTCTGCGCATGGGCACCGAGATTTTCCATCACCTCAAAGCCGTTCTGAAGGCCCGTGGCCTGAGCACTGCCGTCGGTGATGAAGGTGGTTTTGCGCCGAACCTGGCTTCCAACGAAGACGCTTTGAAAGTGATCTCCGAAGCCGTGGCCAACGCCGGTTACAAGCTGGGCACCGACGTGACCCTGGCCCTGGACTGCGCGGCCAGCGAATTCTATGAAGATGGCAAGTACAACCTGTCCGGCGAAGGCCAGGTGTTCACTGCTGAAGGTTTCGCCGACTACCTGAAAGGTCTGACCGAGCGTTACCCGATCATCTCCATCGAAGACGGTCTGGACGAGTCCGACTGGGCTGGCTGGAAAATCCTCACCGACAAGATTGGCGAGAAGACTCAGCTGGTAGGCGACGACCTGTTCGTGACCAACACCAAGATCCTGAAAGAAGGCATCGACAAAAAGATCGCCAACTCGATCCTGATCAAGTTCAACCAGATCGGCACCCTGACCGAAACCCTGGAAGCCATCCAGATGGCCAAGGCCGCTGGTTACACCGCCGTGATCTCGCACCGCTCCGGCGAAACCGAAGATTCGACCATTGCCGACCTGGCCGTGGGCACCTCGGCTGGCCAGATCAAGACCGGTTCGCTGTGCCGTTCCGACCGCGTTTCCAAGTACAACCAACTGCTGCGTATCGAAGAGCAGTTGAATGGCAAAGCCAAGTACAACGGCCGCAGCGAATTCCGCGGCTGAGTGGTAAACGATAAAAAGACACCGGATTGTGTCGGAAAAATCGCGACAGCGACGGATTTGCCACTAATCTGATGCCTTAAGAGCACAAGCCTGGTTCTTCCAGGCTTCGTGCTATCAGAAGCTTCAAAGTTTGGCATGGCTGTCTTTTTTCACTGGATACCTGATATTCGATGCGCAGTCCCAATTGGTTGTTCCTCGTCTTGCTCTTGCTGCTGGCCGGCCTGCAGTATCGCCTGTGGGTGGGTAATGGCAGTCTGGCGCAAGTGGCCGAGCTGAAGCAGCAGATTGCGGATCAACACGCCGAGAACGAGGCGTTGCTGGAGCGCAATCGGGTGATGGACGCCGAAGTCAGTGAGTTGAAAAAGGGCATGGAGACCGTTGAAGAACGGGCTCGCCATGAGTTGGGCATGGTCAAGGATGGTGAAACCCTTTACCAGTTGGCCCAATGATTGAGTCGTTACCGGCCTTCTGGGCCGTGATTCCTGCCGCGGGCGTCGGTGCCCGTATGGCCGCGGACCGTCCCAAGCAATACTTGCAACTGGGCGGGCGCACTATTCTCGAACACAGCCTTGGCTGTTTCCTCGATCATCCTGCCCTGAAGGGGTTGGTGGTCAGTCTTGCCATCGACGATCCTTACTGGCCGAATCTGGCCTGTGCTGCCGATCCGCGTATTCAGCGGGTTGAAGGCGGCGCCGAGCGTTCCGGATCAGTGCTCAACGCCTTGCTGCATCTGCATGCCCAGGGCGCTGACGATGAGGATTGGGTGTTGGTTCACGATGCCGCGCGACCGAATCTGGCGCGCCATGATCTTGATAAATTGCTCAGTGAACTGGCTGACGACCCGGTGGGCGGCCTATTGGCGGTGCCTGCGCGCGACACCCTCAAACGGGTCGACAAGCACGGGCGTGTGCTGGAAACAGTGGATCGCAGTGTGATCTGGCAGGCTTATACACCGCAGATGTTTCGCCTTGGAGCATTGCATCGGGCGTTGGCGGACAGCCTGGTGGCGGATGCTGTCATCACCGATGAAGCCTCGGCGATGGAGTGGGCAGGTATGGCACCCCGTTTGATCGAAGGTCGATCCGACAACATCAAAGTCACTCGCCCCGAAGACCTTGAGTGGTTGCGCCAGCGCTGGGCGAACCGCCGTTAAAAGATCGCCGCCTATGCAGGCTGTGATCTTTTCTCTTAAACCCGATATTCCGGCCGTTCGGCCAACCCTTCCTTCAAATAATCCACTAACTTGCGTACTTTCGGTGACAGATGCCGCTGCTGTGGATAAAGCGCCCAAACCGCTGTGTTCGGCGGTTGGTGGGCTTCCAGCAGCGAGATCAATTCGCCGTTTTTCAGGTGCTCCAGCACGTAGTAATCCGGCAGCTGACACAATCCAACCCCTTGTAGCGCGGCATCCAGCACCGCCTGCCCACTGTTGCAGCGCCAGTTTCCCTGTACTCGCTGGGAAAATTCCCGCCCGTTCTGTTCCAGTTGCCAGATATCCGAGCTGCCGATGAGGCAGTTATGGCGACTCAGTTCCGACAAACTGTGTGGGCGACCATACCGTTCCAAGTAGGACGGCGAGGCGCACAGATACATGCGCCGTGGTGCCAAACGAGTCGCGACCAATCTTGAATCCTGCAGGCGGCCGAGGCGGATGGCCAGGTCCAGCCCTTCGTGCACCAGATCGAGCGGGCGGTTGCTCAGTTCGATGTCGACACGCAGTTGCGGATACAGCCCCATGAAACGAGTCACCAGCGGCACAATGAATCGTTCGCCGTAGGCCACGGCACAGGTCATGCGCAGCATGCCCTTGGGTTCGCTGGTCAGGTCGCCGACAGCGCGCAACGCTTCTTCGCGGCCGTCCTGCAACCGTTGGCAATGTTGCAGAAAGGTTTGCCCGGCTTCGGTCAGCGTGACCCGGCGGGTGCTGCGATAGAGCAAGCGGGTTTGCAGTCGCTCTTCCAGTCGTACGATTTGGCGACTGATGTGGGAGGAAGACACCCCAAGGCGTTCAGCCGCGGCGGTGAATTGGTTGCACTCTGCGACGGCGACGAACTCGTCGATGCCTTCCCAGCGGTTTTCGGACATCAGGATTATCCCTGCATGGCAATAATGTTTTGCTTTTGTCCCGATTATTCATCGTATGCCGCTGTATTACACTCCCTGTCTCGTTTTTATTCACTGGAGAGTCAGCATGATCAAGTCGCGCGCCGCCGTTGCCTTCGAGGCCAAGAAGCCCCTCGAGATCGTTGAAGTCGATGTCGCCATGCCCAAGGCGGGCGAAGTCCTGCTGCGCGTCGTCGCTTCCGGTGTCTGCCATACCGATGCCTACACCCTCTCGGGCGCGGACCCGGAAGGTATCTTTCCGTCGATCCTGGGCCACGAAGGTGGCGCGGTGGTCGAAGCGATCGGCGAGGGTGTGACCTCGGTTGCGGTGGGCGATCATGTGATCCCGCTGTACACCCCGGAATGTGGCAAGTGCAAATTCTGTCTGTCGGGCAAAACCAACCTCTGCCAGGCGATTCGTGCAACCCAGGGTAAAGGCCTGATGCCGGACGGCACTTCGCGCTTCTCCTACAAGGGCGAAACGATTTTCCACTACATGGGCACCTCGACGTTTTCCGAGTACACCGTGCTGCCGGAAATCTCTGTCGCCAAAATTCCTAAAGAAGCACCGCTGGAAAAAGTCTGCCTGCTGGGCTGTGGCGTCACCACCGGCATCGGTGCGGTGATCAACACTGCCAAGGTCAAACCGGGTGACACCGTTGCCATCTTCGGCCTGGGTGGCATCGGACTGTCTGCCGTGATCGGCGCGGTCAAAGCCAAGGCTGGCCGGATCATCGCCATTGACATCAACCCGGCCAAGTTCGAAATCGCCAGGCAATTGGGCGCCACGGACTGCGTGAATCCGAAAGACTTCGATCGTCCGATTCAGGAAGTGATCGTCGACATGACCGATGGCGGCGTCGACTTCTCGTTCGAATGCATCGGCAACGTGCAGTTGATGCGTGCCGCACTTGAGTGCTGCCACAAAGGTTGGGGCGAGTCGGTCATCATCGGTGTGGCCGGCGCAGGCCAGGAAATCTCCACCCGTCCATTCCAGTTGGTCACCGGTCGCGTCTGGCGCGGTTCGGCGTTCGGTGGCGTGCGTGGCCGTACCGAGTTGCCAAGCTATGTCGAAATGGCCCAGACCGGCGAGATCCCGCTGGATACCTTCATCACCCACACCATGGGCCTGGAAGATATCAACAAGGCGTTTGACTTGATGCATGAAGGCAAAAGCATCCGTAGCGTCATTCATTTCTGAGGTCGCTTATGAGCCTGGAAAATATCTCCTGCCAGAAAAGCTTCGGCGGCTGGCACAAGCGCTACCGGCACCGCTCCGACGTGCTCGGTTGCGACATGGTGTTTGCCGTGTACCTGCCGCCGCAAGCGGAGCAGGGCGGTAAACTACCAGTGTTGTACTGGTTGTCTGGCCTGACCTGTACCGACGAGAACTTCATGCAGAAGGCCGGTGCCATGCGCATGGCTGCCGAGCTGGGGCTGATTATCGTCGCACCGGACACCAGCCCACGCGGTCCCGAAGTGCCGGGCGATCCGGATGGTGCCTGGGACTTCGGTCTCGGTGCCGGTTTTTATCTGAATGCCACGCAGGAACCGTGGTCGCGGCACTATCGGATGCATGACTATGTCGTGCAGGAATTGCCGGCATTGGTTGAGGCGCATTTCCCGGCATCGGAAAAGCGTGGCATCAGCGGTCACTCCATGGGTGGTCACGGTGCGCTGGTCTGCGCCTTGCGCAATCCGGGGCGTTACCAGTCGGTGTCGGCGTTCTCGCCGATCAACAATCCGATCGATTGCCCATGGGGGCAGAAAGCCTTTTCCCGCTACTTGGGTGAAGACCGGTCGAAATGGCGCGAGTGGGATGCCTGTGCATTGATCGCCGAAGCCGACGAGAAACTGCCGCTGCTGGTGGATCAGGGTGATCGCGACGATTTCCTCGCCACCCAGCTCAAGCCAGAAGCCCTGCAACAGGCGGCGAAACTTGCCGGTCATCCGCTGACGTTGCGTTTGCAACCCGGCTACGACCACAGTTATTTCTTCATCGCCAGTTTCATCGACGATCACTTGCAGCATCACGCGCGCGCTCTAAGCGCCTAATGTCTGACAAAGCAGGTAGAATCACGCCCTGACAAAAATCGGGGCGTTTTTTTATGCGTATTGGCCACGGCTATGATGTGCACCGTTTCGGTGAAGGCGATTTCATCACGCTGGGCGGTGTGCGGATTGCACACAGCTTCGGGCTGCTTGCCCATTCCGACGGTGATGTCCTGCTGCACGCCTTGAGCGATGCGTTGCTCGGCGCTGCCGCGCTGGGTGATATCGGCAAGCATTTTCCGGACACCGATCCGCAATTCAAGGGCGCCGACAGCCGCGCGCTGTTGCGTCATGTCGTCGCACTGATCCACGCCAAGGGCTGGAAAGTCGGCAACGTCGATAACACCATCGTCGCCCAGGCCCCGAAAATGGCCCCGCATATCGAATCGATGCGCGCGCTGATTGCCGCGGATCTTCAAGTTGAGTTGGATCAAGTGAACGTGAAAGCTACCACCACCGAAAAGCTTGGCTTTGTCGGTCGCGAAGAAGGTATTGCCGTGCACTCCGTTGCCTTGTTGCTGCGCGCATGAACGAGGCGCAATTGCTCGGCCCACGGGCCTACGGTGACGCTCTCGGCAGCGCGGTGCTGAAAGCCACGGCGGAAGATTTCCAGGTTGATGAAGTCCTCGATATTCCCCTGAGCGGCGACGGCGAACACCTATGGATCTGGGTGGAAAAGCGCGGTCTGAATACCGAAGAAGCGGCACGGCGGATTGCCAAGGCTGCGGGCGTGCCATTGCGTACCGTCAGCTACGCGGGCCTCAAGGACCGTCAGGCGTTGACTCGCCAGTGGTTCAGCGTGCAACTGCCCGGCAAGGCTGATCCGGATCTGTCGGCAGCGGAAAACGACACGCTGAAGATTCTCAAGACCGGTCGGCACAGACGCAAGCTGCAACGCGGTGCCCATTCGGCCAACGGCTTCACGTTGCGCCTGACTCAATTCGCTGGCGACAAGGCCGCGATCGAAGAGCGTCTGCAACTGATCGCCAGGCAAGGTATTCCCAATTATTTCGGCGCCCAGCGTTTCGGGCATGACGGCGGCAACGTCGTCGACGCCCGTGCCTGGGCTGCGCGCAAAGCCCTGCCGGAACAACGCAATGTGCGTTCGCGCCTGCTCTCCACTGCGCGTAGCTTTCTGTTTAATCAGGTGCTGGCGGCACGCGTCGCCGATGGTACCTGGCAGCGTGCTCAGGTCGGCGATCTGCTGGCGTTCACTGACAGCCGCAGTTTCTTCCCGGCAGGTGAAGCCGAGTGCAGTGACCCGCGTCTGGCGATTCTCGACTTGCACCCGACCGGTCCGCAGTGGGGCGAAGGTGACTCGCCGGCGTCGGGGGCTGTCCATGAACTGGAGCAGGCAATCGCCGCGCGCGAAGCGGATCTGCGCGATTGGTTGATTAACGCCGGTATGAGCCACGAACGTCGCATCCTGCGGCTGCCCATTGGCGGGTTGACGTGGCATTATCCCGAGCCTGACATTCTGCAACTGGAATTCGTCCTCCCGGCCGGATGCTTCGCCACCGTATTGGTGCGTGAACTCGTCGATCTGGTGCCGGTGGGGCAGACGGACAGCCCATGCGTATTCTGATTTCTAACGACGATGGGGTAACCGCACCCGGTCTCGCCGCGCTTTATGCTGCGCTGGCGGATTACACCGAATGCGTGGTTATCGCCCCGGACCAGGACAAAAGCGGCGCCAGCAGCTCGCTGACGCTCGACCGTCCGTTGCACCCGCATACCTTGGCCAATGGCTTTATCAGCCTCAACGGTACGCCTACCGATTGCGTGCACCTGGGCCTTAACGGCTTGCTGGAGTTTGAACCGGACATGGTGGTTTCCGGTATTAACCTGGGTGCGAACCTGGGGGACGACGTGCTGTATTCCGGTACTGTGGCGGCGGCCCTTGAGGGACGTTTCCTGGAGCGTCCTTCGTTTGCCTTTTCGTTTGTCTCACGGCAAGTGGAGAACCTTCCCACGGCGGCCTATTTTGCGCGCAAACTGGTAGAGGCCCACGCGGACCTCGATCTGCCACCGCGCACGGTACTGAACGTGAACATTCCCAACTTGCCGCTGGAGCATATCCGCGGTATCCAGCTGACCCGCCTGGGCCATCGCGCCCGCGCCGCTGCGCCGATAAAAGTGGTCGATCCGCGTGGTAAATCCGGTTACTGGATCGCTGCGGCGGGTGACGCCGAAGATGGCGGCCCGGGCACTGATTTCCATGCGGTGATGCAAGGCTATGTTTCAATCACGCCACTGCAACTGGATCGCACCTTTAATGATGCCTTCAGAAGTCTCGATGGCTGGCTGGAGGGGCTGCGCTAATGGCTCGTGAACAAGACGATATTCTGCACCGCGGCATCGGGATGACCTCCCAGCGGACCCGTGAGCGTCTGATTCAGCGCCTCTATGAAGAAGGGGTGTCCAACGCCAAGGTGCTGGAAGTCATCCGCCGCACACCGCGTCACCTGTTCGTCGATGAGGCGCTGGCCCACCGCGCTTATGAAGATACGGCGCTACCGATTGGCCATAACCAGACCATCTCCCAGCCTTATATGGTGGCGCGCATGAGCGAGCTGCTGCTGGAAGCCGGCCCGTTGGACAAGGTGCTGGAAATCGGTACTGGTTCGGGTTACCAGACAGCGGTGCTGTCGCAACTGGTCGAGCGGGTTTTTTCCGTCGAGCGCATCAAGGTTCTGCAAGATCGAGCCAAGGAGCGCCTGGTGGAGCTGAACCTGCGCAATGTGGTATTTCGCTGGGGCGATGGCTGGGAAGGCTGGCCGGCGCTGGCGCCGTACAACGGTATCATTGTGACCGCCGTGGCCACCGACGTGCCTCAGGCGCTGCTCGATCAATTGGCACCGGGCGGGCGATTGGTGATTCCGGTCGGTTCTGGTGAAGTTCAACAATTGATGCTGATCATCCGTGAAGAACAGGGCTTTTCCAGGCGTGTTCTGGGGGCAGTGCGCTTTGTGCCACTACTCAACGGGCCGCTGGCCTGAGCATTTGTTTCAACGTGCTGAATTCTCTTCGATTGCCCGGGTCTTACAGCGGCATCGATGGGTTAAACAGAATTCATCATCAGGCAGCAAACGTGTGCGTGAAGCGAATCCGCTTCATTAAAGGTAAAGCCTGTTCGGCCCGTTATACTTGCGACATTTCGTGCCGAAACACGGCAATTCATATTTTCAGCCACCACAAAGGGAGCGGCGGGTGAGTCTCACAGTCGTTGCGCAGCGAATGGGTATAACGAGCTTTCAGCGTCTGGTGACTGGTCTTGTCTTGAGTACCTTGCTGGTCGGTTGCTCCAGCACCAAATCGAGTAGCGCGGGAGTTGTCGATCGCAACAACGCGGTCGCCCAGCGTCCGGCCGTAACCACCGGCCAGTACATTGTTCGACCCAAGGACACGTTGTTTTCCATCGCCTTTCGCTACGGCTGGGACTACAAAGCCCTCGCGGCAAGGAACAACATTCCTACGCCTTACACGATCCATCCGGGTCAGACGATTCGCTTCGACGGTCGCAATGATTCAACGCCGGCAGCGGTGGTGAGTTCGTCCAGTTCCTCGCCTTCGTCGTCGAGCAAAACCACGGTAATTCGGCGTCAGGCAAATGGCACAACGACCAGTACAACGGTGCTCGCACCGTCCGTCGCCAGCAAACCGGCACCCGCTCCACTGCCTCCTGCCGGTCCGGCCCCGACGGGCTGGGGGTGGCCTTCTAATGGCATTCTGATTGGAAAATTCTCTTCAAACGGTAGTTTGAATAAAGGAATTGATATCGCCGGAGATTTGGGACAGCCTGTTTTAGCTGCGTCTGATGGGACGGTGGTATACGCCGGGAGTGGCTTAAGGGGCTACGGCGAATTAGTCATCATCAAACACAGCGATACCTACGTCAGTGCCTACGGTCACAACCGCAGGCTGTTGGTTCGGGAGGGGCAGCAGGTCAAAGTCGGACAGACAATTGCCGAAATGGGGTCAACGGGTACAGACCGGGTGAAACTGCATTTTGAGATTCGCCGACAAGGTAAACCTGTAGATCCGCTGCAGTTCCTGCCACGTCGTTGATTTGTTAGCCAAGCCTGTTCCGTCACGTAGAGGGAACAGGCTCCAGCGTTGCCAGGGATCAAGGCGCCGCTTGAGCTTGAGGTCGAACTCACCAAAGGACTATAACAATGGCTCTCAGTAAAGAAGTGCCGGAGTTTGACATCGACGATGAGGTTCTCCTTATGGAGACCGGCATCGCAATGGATTCGATGTCGAATGATGAAGGGGATGCACCACCTTCCGTTCGTGCCAAATCCAGACACTCCGCTTCGTTAAAGCAACACAAGTACATCGACTACACCCGGGCACTCGATGCCACGCAGCTGTACCTCAATGAAATCGGCTTTTCCCCATTGCTCTCCCCGGAAGAAGAAGTTCATTTTGCACGCCTGTCGCAAAGTGGTGATCCGGCCGGACGCAAGCGCATGATTGAAAGCAACCTGCGGCTGGTGGTGAAAATCGCCCGGCGTTACGTCAATCGTGGGCTGTCGCTGCTGGACCTGATCGAAGAGGGTAACCTCGGCCTGATCCGGGCAGTGGAAAAGTTCGATCCAGAACGCGGCTTCCGCTTTTCGACCTACGCCACCTGGTGGATTCGTCAGACCATCGAACGCGCGATCATGAATCAGACCCGGACCATCCGGCTACCTATTCATGTGGTCAAAGAGCTCAACGTGTACTTGCGGGCTGCACGGGAGCTGACTCAAAAGCTCGACCATGAACCCTCACCCGAAGAAATTGCCAACCTGCTGGAGAAACCGGTAGGCGAGGTCAAGCGCATGCTTGGCCTGAACGAGCGGGTTTCTTCGGTCGACGTCTCGCTGGGTCCGGATTCGGATAAAACCCTGCTGGACACCCTGACCGACGACCGCCCGACCGATCCATGTGAACTGTTGCAGGATGACGACCTGTCGCAGAGCATCGATCAATGGCTTTCGGAGCTGACCGACAAGCAACGCGAGGTGGTCGTACGCCGCTTCGGCTTGCGAGGTCACGAGAGCAGTACGCTTGAAGATGTCGGCCTGGAAATCGGCCTTACCCGGGAGCGGGTCAGGCAAATCCAGGTTGAAGGCCTCAAGCGTCTTCGGGAGATTCTCGAGAAAAACGGCCTGTCGAGTGAGTCGCTGTTCCAATAAGCCATTCGCTCAACCGTCAACCAAAAGCCCCGACTGGTTCGGGGCTTTTTGTTGTCGGCAAGATGAGAGAGGCGCGTTGGTATTGGCGCCACCTCAGGTTTGTAGTCTCGTGGTGTAAGTCTTTGCTTACTCTTTCGTAAGTGTTCATTATTTTTACACCCTGGTAGTTGTCTATTCGAAGGATGCTGTATTTATAAGTTATTGATTTATATGATTATTTTATTGAGTTAACAGCATATTACAGATGATTTCAGTCATGGAGGCCGATTGCTCTTGGTGGGGAATCCTCTAGTATTTGAACTGTGTCGACGGATAGACACGCCCTTCAAGGAAGAGGGGAACGGACATCGCAGGATGCGATTCATCAGGACGATGAAAAGGAACACATGGAATAGGGAAAAAATGTGGGCGGGTCAAACCGCCCCTTTTTTTGCCTGCAGAAAAGCAAAAAGGCCCGCAAGGGGCCTTTTCGGGAACGCGAGGGAAATCAGCGTTCGAGGTGTTCGATCTTGCCTGGCTTGCCATCCCATTCAGCGGAATCGGGCAATGGATCTTTCCGTTCAGTGATGTTTGGCCATACCTCGGCCAATTCCATGTTCAGCTGAATGAAGTTTTCCATGCCGGCGGGAACTTCATCTTCAGAGAAGATGGCCACGGCAGGGCATTCTGGTTCGCACAGTGCGCAGTCGATGCACTCATCCGGGTGAATCACCAGGAAGTTCGGGCCTTCGTAAAAGCAGTCCACCGGACAGACTTCTACGCAGTCGGTGTACTTGCACTTGATGCAGTTGTCGGTGACGACGAAGGTCATTTCTAATTTTCTCCTCAGGCGGCGGCAGCGGAGCCCCTTCAGGACGGGGTCGCCAGGTTCGGGAGCGATAGTCTGCAGGCCAGGCTATGAGCCTGCAGCATCCCAAACCGCGCGAGATTCTAACAGCTTGCAGGCAAGTGCGTTAGATCCGTGTCTTTAATGTATAGAGCATTTCCAAAGCCCTGCGTGGTGTCAGGTCATCCAGATCAAGTTTGGCCAGTTCATCCAGCACCGGATGCGGCAGGCTGGCGAACATGTCGCTCTGTTGCGGCGCAACGGATTTGCCTTTGGCCGGCGTCGGCACTTCATGGGGCAGCGCCGTGGATTCCAGCCGGCTCAAGTGTTCACGGGCACGCACGATCACTTCGCTCGGCACCCCGGCCAACTGTGCAACCGCCAGGCCATAGCTCTGGCTGGCAGGCCCAGGCAGCACGTGGTGCAGGAACACGATGCGTTCGTTGTGCTCGGTGGCATTGAGGTGCACGTTGGCTACTAGCGGCTGGGCTTCCGGCAGCACCGTCAGCTCGAAATAGTGAGTGGCGAACAGTGTATAGGCCCGCAGTTGTGCCAGACGCTCGGCCGCGGCCCACGCCAGGGACAGGCCGTCGAAGGTGCTGGTACCGCGACCGACTTCGTCCATCAGCACCAGGCTGCGCTCGGTGGCGTTGTGCAGGATGTTCGCGGTTTCGCTCATTTCGACCATGAAGGTCGAACGCCCGCCCGCCAGGTCGTCGCTGGAACCGATCCGGGTGAAGATCCGGTCGACCAGGGACAATTCGCAACTGGCCGCCGGCACGAAGCTACCGATGTGCGCCAGCAGCACGATCAACGCGGTCTGGCGCATGTAGGTGGATTTACCGCCCATGTTCGGACCGGTGATCACCAGCATGCGGGTGCTGTCATCGAGGCTCAGGTCGTTGGCCACGAATGGTGTGGTGAGTACTTGCTCGACCACCGGGTGACGACCCTGGCTGATGCGCATGCATGGCTCGCTGACGAAGCGCGGGCAGTTCAGGTCCAGATTCAGTGCACGCTCGGCGAGGTTGCTCAGTACGTCCAGTTCGGCCAGTGCGGCGGCTGTGTCTTGCAGGGGCGGCAACTGGGCGATCAGGTCTTCGAGCAGTGCTTCGTAGAGCATCTTCTCGCGCGCCAGGGCGCGGCTCTTGGCTGACAGCGCCTTGTCTTCGAACGCTTTCAGTTCCGGGGTGATGAAGCGCTCGGCACCCTTGAGGGTCTGGCGACGGATATAGTCTGCCGGTGCCGATTCGGCCTGCTTGCTCGGCAACTCAATGAAGTAACCGTGAATGCGGTTGTAACCCACTTTCAGGTTGGCCAGGCCGGTGCGGGCCTTCTCCCGGGCTTCCAGATCGATCAGGAACTGCCCGGCGTTTTCGCTGAGCGATTGCAGCTCGTCGAGTTCGCTGTCGTAACCGGTTTTCAACACGCCGCCGTCACGGATCACCGCTGGCGGGTTGTCGATGATGGCTTTTTCCAGCAGCGCCGCGAGTTCTGGATAGGTGCTGGTGGTCGTCGCCAATTGCATGATGTGCGGAGCTTCAAGCTCGGCCATCGCCACCTGCAACTCTGGCAGTGCGCCGAGGGCATCGCGCAGACGCGCCAAGTCACGAGGGCGGGCATTACGCAGGCCGATCCGCGCCAGAATCCGCTCGATGTCACCGATTTCCTTGAGCTGCGGCTGCAGTTTCTCGAAACGATAACGGTCCAGCAGGCAGGTGATCGACGTCTGGCGTGCCAGTAGTACCGTCAAATCCCGCAGCGGACGGTTCAGCCAGCGGGTCAGCAAACGGCTGCCCATGGCGGTCTGGCAGCGGTCGACCACCGATTGCAACGTGTTGTCGCGACCACCGGCCAGGTTGGTATCCAGTTCCAGGTTGCGCCGGCTGGCGCCGTCCAGCACCACGGTGTCGTCCAGGCGTTCATGACGCAGGCTGCGCAAGTGAGGCAGGGCAGTGCGCTGGGTTTCCTTGGCGTAACTGAGCAGGCAGCCAGCAGCGCCGATGGCCAGGGTCAGGTTCTCGCAGCCGAAACCTTTCAGGTCCTGGGTGGAGAACTGCTGGCAAAGACTTTTCAACGCCGAGTCGCGCTCGAAATCCCACGGCGCACGGCGACGAACCCCACGGCGTTTTTCCGCCGGCAAATCCTTCGGCCAGTCATCCGGGATCATCAGCTCAACCGGGTTGACCCGCTCCAGTTCCGCCAGCAGGTTTTCCCAGCCCTTGATCTCCAGCACCGTGAAGTTGCCGCTGGTGATGTCCAGCACCGCCAGACCGAACAGACGCTCGTCCCCCAGCACCGCTGCGATCAGGTTGTCCCGACGCTCATCCAGCAGCGCTTCATCGCTGACCGTGCCGGGCGTGATGATCCGCACCACCTGACGATCCACCGGCCCTTTGCTGGTGGCCGGGTCGCCGACCTGCTCGCAGATCACCACCGATTCGCCAAGCTTCACCAGTTTCGCCAGGTAACCTTCCGCAGCGTGGTAAGGAATCCCACACATCGGAATCGCCTGACCCGCCGATTGCCCACGAGCCGTCAGGGTGATGTCCAGCAGCTTGGCGGCCTTCTTCGCGTCTTCATAGAAGATCTCGTAGAAGTCGCCCATGCGATAGAACATCAGCTGGTCGGGGTGCTGGTTCTTCAGGCGCCAGTATTGCTGCATCATTGGCGTGTGGGAGGACAGATCGGAGACGGCTTTATTCATCGGATATAGGCAAATTCGTTGAAAGGTGTGGGGCAAAGGAGGGGCATCGGCCCGGCTTTTCCGCGATGGGCGCAAGGTTACCATGGGCGGTCCGCCCGACGCAGGCATGAAAGCCTCAAGGCTATTTTTCGTGGGTCTATGCACAAATTATGCAATTTGGCATTTGTCTTCCGAAAAAAGATCAAGCACTATTCGCGTTATGCAAAAACGCAATGTTTCTACCGTCTTAAGAGCGCTGCTCGATCAGCACGGGATCTCCCCCACGGAGCTTCACCGTCGCACCGGCGTGCCTCAATCCACTCTCTCGCGCATCCTCAGCGGGAAAATCGTCGATCCTTCGGATAAACATATCTCGAAGATTGCCGAATACTTTGCTGTGAGCACCGATCAATTGCGGGGCCGCGCGGATGTCGCGCCGGCCGCCAGCGCCGGGCGCGATCAATTGCATTCGGAACTCAAGGACATAAGCCTGTGGGACGACGATACGCCTGTCGATGACGACGAGGTGTCTGTCCCCTTTCTTCGCGAGGTTGAATTGGCTGCTGGATCAGGAAGATTCGTCATCGAAGAGAGCGAGCGCTCTAGCCTGCGCTTCGGCAAGCGTAGCTTGCGCCACAACGGTGTGCAGTTCGACCAGGCCAAATGCGTGACCGTGCGTGGCAACAGCATGTTGCCGGTACTGCGCGACGGCGCCACGGTGGGGGTGAATGCCGGTAAATGCGGGATTGGCGACATCATCGACGGCGACCTGTACGCCATCAACCACAACGGCCAGTTACGGGTGAAACAGCTTTATCGCCTGCCGACCGGGATTCGCCTGCGCAGCTTCAATCGCGATGAGCATCCGGACGAGGACTACAGCTTCCAGGAAATCCAGGAAGAGCAAATCGTCATCCTTGGTCACGTCTTCTGGTGGGGCATGTACGCCCGCTAACCTCACCGCTGTCAGATAAAACCCGTCGCCCGACGGGTTTTTTTTCGCCTGCCGAAAACCGCCAACGCCTTTGTCTGTGGGGCTTTCATGCGTCTGTGCATTTTAAGCGCATAAATAAATGCATTTATGCATTGACTGTATATGCATCCATGCATATTCTTTGTCTCAAGCCGCTCAACAAAGCGGCTCGAAACGAAGCTCTTTAGTTCCATCACAAAGGCAGCGATGAACCGGCCTCAACGGTTCAGAGGGTTGGCAACTGACCCGGGTGTGCAGCGTAAAGCACCAGAAGCAGTTATCCGGCGGGCAGGGACCGCGGTCGGAAAAACAATTTGAATGGACTCGTACCGCGCCAGTAGCGCCGAAAAGTCAGCTTCCTTTTTGACACAGGATTAAAGGAAGGCGAAGGAGCGCATTACTGAAAAGCCCGGAATGCTCCGGGCTTTTTGGAATGCCTACCTCAAGAGACATCGATTGAATCCAACACACATCACTCATCAATTACCCCAGGAGGCGGGACATGACAAACGAGCAACAAGCGTTGCTGGACATGCCGATCTGGCTCGTCATCCTCCTCGCCGTAGCGGGCGGGGTGTCCGGCGAAATGTGGCGCGCCGACAAGGAGGGCGCCCGTGGCTGGTCACTGCTGCGGCGCCTGGCCTTGCGGTCCGGGGCCTGCATGATCTGTGGCGTCTCGGCGATCATGCTGTTGTACGCCGCGGGCCTGTCGATCTGGGCCGCCGGCGCCTTTGGCTGCCTGACGGCGATGGCCGGGGCGGACGTGGCCATCGGACTTTACGAACGTTGGGCCGCCAAGCGGATTGGCGTTTGTGAAGTGCCACCGCGCGATTCTCACCCGGATCAACAGTGAACCGGCGTCGCTGATCTTCGTATTGCCATAGGAATAGGAGGCCATTGATGCCCGCTGTCATCGAAAAACCGTCGCAGCTGTTTTCTGCCATTGCCGAGACGTTGCGTATCGCCATTCCCGGCTTGAAGGTCGGGAGTCATCAAGACTTTGATGGCACTGTCGATTTGCCCTGGGTGTTGATCGCCATCGAACGCGATGCGCCGGGCATCCGTGCCAACGACGGACGTATCGCTCATGTCCTGACGGTTTCCTTGCAAGCCGTGTTGCCCGGCGCAGGGTTGGCGGCGTGCGATCTGGCCAGTGAGTTGAAAAGTCTGGTCGTCGATAACCGCTGGAAACTGCCGGGCGAGCAATGCGATCTGCCGATGAACATTGATGGCATCCCGTCCACGTTCATCAGCGATGCACGGGAGTACACCGCCTGGACCGTTTCATTTACCCAAACCCTGTACCTCGGCCCGACGCTGCTCGAAGACCCGTTGGGCATCCCGAAATTTGCCCGTACCTGGGAGGTGTCGAACATCGACGACCCGGGTCAATACACCGCACTCGAGGGCTGACCCATGTTTGATGCGCTGTTACGTATGCAACTGGGGCCGATCATCGAGCGTTTGGCCGAGATGGAAACCGAGCTCGAAGACTTGCACCGGCGTGCTGACAGTTTCTGTCGCATCGGCGTGTGTCAGGAAGTCGATGCGGCCAGCAATACCTGCAAGGTCCGTCATGGGGAACTGCTCACCCCGGCGATCCGGTTTTTCAACCCAAGCGCCGGGGCACAGAGCGAGTCGCGGATTCCTTCCGTGGGTGAGCAGTGTTTGCTGCTGAACCACGGCGGTGGCGAGGGCGGCGGGCAGTCGGTGGCGTTGTTCGGTCTCAACGGCGGTCAGTTCCCGCCCGTCTCGACACAGGCATCGTTGACGCGTCGCCTTTATCAGGACGGCACGGAAAACGGTTACGACCACGCCAGTCATGTCCTGCACTGGAAGAACGGCCCGGCGGCGTTCACCGGTTCCCGTGAATCCCTCGAGTTGAACATCGGCCCGGCGAGGCTGGCGATGAGGCCTGAGGCCATCGAATTGCAACTGGGCGCCGTCGGCCTGCGGCTCGACGCTTCCGGTGTGCATCTGAGCGGCCCGTTGGTGGATCACCAGGGTCGCGTCATCAGTACTGCATAAAGAGCTTCCCATGATCGGAATCGATAGAAACACCGGCGCAACGGTCGACGACTGGCTGCAGTTCGTGCAGCGCGCCACCCGGGCGCTGACCACGCCGTTGGGCACGCGTCAGAAGCGCCCTTTGTATGGTTGCGCACTCACTGAGTTGCTGGGGCAGAACCTCGGCGACGACCTGCTGATTCTCGCCCAGAGCCATGCCGCCCAAGCGTTTTACAACAAGTACAACGGCATCGACGATTTCGAGCCGCAGGTCATTGTGGCCAGCCGCTACGGTGCCGGGTTGTTGTTGCGTTTCGCCGGCACCTGGAAAAACCGCCAACAGACCTTCGAGGTGGTGGCATGAGTATGTTGATACCTGGCCAGAACCAGTTGGCCGAACCGGCAATCGTCACGGTCGAAGCGTTCGAGGATCTGCTCGCGGAGTTCAAGACCTTCGTTGTCGAGTACGTCGGCGCCCGTTCCCCCGAGAGCGCGGCCAAGCTTGCGGTCAGCCTGGAAAACGAAAGCGAGTTGCTGACCCTGGCACTTGAGGCGTTTTGTGTACGGTTGCAAACCCATGAACGCAAATACAACGCCCGTATCAAGCAGATGCTGGCGTGGTGGGCCACTGGGACCAACCTCGATGCGCGCCTCGCGGACATGGGGCTTGAGCGCCAGTTGCTGGACCCGGGCGACCCGGCGGCGTTCCCGCCGATCAATCCGGTCTACGAGAGCGACGACGACGCCCGGTTGCGTTATTACCTGGCGCCCCATGCACCGGCGGCCGGCTCACGCATGCAGTATCGGCGCGAGATCTTCACCCTTGGCGAACGGCCTGCCGTGAAGGTGGAAACCACCGCGGCGGGTGTGGTGACGGTCACTTACACCTTCGACCCGGACGGCTATGTCGCGCAGGTCAAGGACGGCAACGGGCGCCGGACCGCGCCAGGCGAAGTCACGGTTACGGTGCTTTCCCGAGAGGGCGATGGCACGCCGTCCGAAGCGCTGCTTGACGGTGTTCGCCAGCATTTCGCCCGGCCTGATGTCCGGCCCGAAACGGACCTGGTCACCGTGCAGGGCGCGCAAATCAAGAACTACAAAATCCGGGTGATCGCGAAGATCAACCCGGGCCCCGATTCAGGGCTGACCAAGGTTGCCGCGCAACAGCAGCTGCAGGCGTATGCCGATGCCTGTCATCGCCTGGAAGGGCGAGTGGACCCGAGCTGGATCGACTACACGCTGCACAGCGCCGGGGCGGTTCAACTGCAAATCCTTGAGCCGGTAGCGCCGATTGTGACGAGCGCTTTTCAAGCGCCGTATTGCACGGGCGTCGAGGTCGAGGTGGATACGTTATGAGTGACGACACACCTCGCCCGAGCCTGTTGCCGGCCAACAGCTCACCGCTGGAAAGGGCGCTTGATCTCGGTTTCGCCCGGTTGCTTGAGCGCATCGACCGGCCGTTCCCCGAACTGATGAACCCCGCCAAAACACCGCTGGCGTTCCTGCCGTACCTGGGCGCGGATCGCGGGGTCAGCGAATGGAGCACCGAGGCGACCGAGGCGGAAAAACGCCTGACGGTGGAACTGGCCTGGCCCACCGCACGGCAGGCCGGGACGCGAAAAGCACTGGAAAACGCGGCCAAGGGATTGCAATTGATGCCTGAGGTGCGCGCCTGGTACGAACAAACACCACCCGGCCCGCCTTACAGCTTTTCCGTCAGGGCCTTCACCGAACAGCCCTACAGCGAAGAAATCGACGCCCGTCTCGACCGACGCCTGGCCGATGCCAAAAGCGAACGCGACACCTTGAAGGTTTCCGTCGGCTTGAGCGCATTCGGCAGTCATGTCATCGGCGCCGCCACCGTATGCGGCGAGCTGACCACGGTTTATCCGATCGTCATCGAAGGGCTTGAAGCCTCGGGTCAGGCCTTCATGGCCGCTGGGCTCTACACCGTCGAAACCTCCACTATTTATCCTCAGGGGTCCTAAATGGCCGACTATTACACCCTGCTCACCAATGCGGGGATCGCCTACGAAACCGCCTGCAAGGCAGCGGGCACACCGATCAAGCTGTCGCAGATTTCCGTCGGCGACGGCGGCGGCGCGGTTTACAACCCGGCCGCGACCGCCACGGCACTGAAACGCGAAGTGTGGCGCGGGCCACTCAATGCACTGTTCCAGGATGAGAAGAATCCGAGCTGGTTGCTGGCTGAAGTGACTATCCCGCCTGAAGTGGGCGGCTGGTATGTGCGTGAGGCTGGGATCTGGACTGATACCGGGATCCTTTACGCCATCGTCAAGTATCCGGAATCGTTCAAGCCGGTGCTGGCGACTTCGGGCTCGGGGAAAGAGTTCTACATTCGTTCGATTTTCGAGACCAGTAATGCGGCGTTGGTGACGTTGTTGATTGACGACACGGTGGTAAAAGCCACTCGTGCGTGGGTTATGAGTTACCTCGCCGAAGAGCTCGGCAAACTCGACGGCAAGCAATCGGTGCGGGTTGCCGCCACGGCTAACGTGGTGTTGAACGGTGCTCAGCAGATTGATGGTGTTGCATTGGTCGCGGGTGATCGTGTGCTATTGCCTTATCAGACGTTGGCCAAAGATAGCGGCATCTGGGTTGTGTCCAATAACGGTTGGTCGCGGGCCTTAGATGCCAATACCAGCGCCAAGGTATCGCCCGGCCTGACGGTCATGGTCGAAGAAGGGGTCGCGAATGGCGACTCTCTGTGGCACCTGACAACCAACGGCCCCATCACTCTGGGTACTACCGCACTGACCTTCGAAATGCTCGTGGGCAGGACAGGCATTCAGCCTGGTAGCTATCGGGGGCTGACCGTTGATAAGTACGGTCGGGCCATTGCGGGGGACAACCCGACCACGGTGGCAGGTTACGGACTGACAGACGTTTACACCAAGGCGCAGGTCGAGGCGTTTGCACTTGGCGTGGCGGGTGATCGTGTGGGGGAGGTCACGCACTTCGCCATGGCAACGCCGCCTGCCGGCTTTTTGAAACGCAATGGGGCAGCTGTATCGCGAACGACCTATGCCGCGCTGTTTGCCAGGATCGGCACACTGTACGGGGCGGGGGATGGTTCTACGACGTTCAACCTGCCGGACTCTCGTGCTCATTTCGATCGAGGGTTCGATGACGGGCGAAACGTCGATTCGGGTCGTATTCTCGGCAGCGCCCAGACGAGTCAGAACGCCGCTCACGTGCACACCGGCAGTGCGGCCGTAGCCGGGAGTCATACACACTCGATTTGGATAAACCTGGATCGTGGGCCGGGCACCGACGGCAATGCGGTGTGGGGTGACGAGCCCTACTACGGGTCTGCGGGGACAACGACCAGTGCCGCCGGTGATCACACGCACGCGATCACCATTGCCAGTTCCGGTGGCACTGAAGCCAGGCCACTGAACACGGCTTTTCTCGCCTGTATCAAATATTAATCAGAACCACATTGGAGTTTTTGAGAATGTCAGACGAACGCATGGCCGTTGAAGGCGAGGTGTCCTGGTGGCTCGCCGATGAGGTCGCACCACCGACGATCTGTAATGTGCACCCCGTTACCGGTGAGTTCATCGGCGCGGGGGTAGCAGACCCGAGTCCTCTGGAACCTTTTACCTGGTTGATCCCCGCGCATGCTTATCAGTGTGAGCCGCCAACGCTGGAGCCTGGTCATACAGCGGTCAAGGTTTCAGGCGACGGGTGGAAAATTGTTGCGGACTACCGTGGAACGACGGTCTACAGCACCGAGACCGGTGAGGCGCAAGTCTGGGAGACGTTGGGTGACTTGCCCGAAGGTTATACACGTGAAGCTCCAGCGACCCAGTTCGATAAGTGGCAGGACGATCAATGGGTCGTCGATGAGGTCGCAACTACAGACGCCCTGAAAAAGAAAGCCGCCAGGAAGAAAGCGCTCCTGACGCAGTTCAGCACAAACATGATTGCCACATTGCAAAACGCAGTGGATTTGGATATTGCCACTGAAACCGAGATCGCGGATCTGCGCTCCTGGAAAATCTACGGCGTTGAACTCAATCGTGTCGATATCGTTGGAGGGGCACCCCAAGACAGTGAATGGCCGACCAGCCCGAACGATGCTTTGGCGGCTGCCTGGCTGGTAGCTCAGGGTTTCGACGACCCACCCATGGAGACCTTCAGCCTTTCCGAGTAACGCCCCGAACCACCGGGGCGTTTTCTTTTCCGCCCAACACCCAACAACACCCGACAGCCCCTTCCTCAAAAGGGGCTTTTTCGTTTCTGGAGAACCTCAAATGGCACTACGCCAAACCTACACCGTGCTCGTCCCATTCCCCACCGGAGGTGGCCACTGGTCGAGCGTCGGTCAAGAACTCGACCTGCTCGATGTGGAAGCCAGTGCGCTGCGCAGCGCTGGTCGTCTGGAGCTGAAAAAAACCGAGGCCGTCGAGTCGGCCTCTACATCCACCCCGGCCAAAAAGGCCGCTGCCAAGAAGGCTGAATAACCATGGCTGAGGTTTTGAACTTCGAGCACAACGGCATTACCGTCAATGCCACTGAATCCCCCGAGGCCATGGGTGGCCTGGGTGACAACGTCATCGGTCTGGTCGGCACTGCGCCGAAAGCGGATCTGCTGATTCCGCGTAACGCCCCGTTCCGCATCAACAGCTTCACCACCCAGGCACTGTTGGACCCGACCGGTACCGAGTCGGGCACGCTGTTTCACGCGGTGTTCCAGATCCTGAAAGTGGTCAAGGTGCCGGTCTACGTGGTCATCGTCGAAGCGGGCGCGACCCCGGCCGACACCGTGAACAACGTGATCGGCGGCATCGAGCCAGTGACCGGTCGCAAACTGGGCCTGGCCGCGCTTGGCGGTGTACCGGAAGACCTGACGATTATCGGTGCGCCGGGTTTCACCGGCACCAAAGCAGTGGCCAGTGAGTTCGCCTCGTTCGGCAAACGCATCAAGGCTCGCGTGGTACTCGACGGCAAGGATGCCGCAGTCGCCGATCAAGTGACTTACAGCCAGGAGCTGGGCGGCGCGGACCTCGGTTTCGACCGCTGCCTGCTGGTGCACAACATGCCGTCGGTGTACTCCAAGGCCGCGAAGAAAAACGTGTTCCTGGCGCCATCGAGCCTGGCCATCGCCGCGCTGGCCAAGGTCAAGCAATGGGAGAGCCCGGGCAACCAGGTGACCTACGCCGAAGACGTTTCGCGAGTCGTGGAATACAACATCCTCGACACCTCCACCGAAGGCGATCTGCTCAACCGTTACGGTATCAGCTACTACGCCCGGACCATCCTCGGCGGCTTCTCGCTGCTGGGTAACCGCTCCGTCACCGGCAAGTTCATCAGCTACGTGGGCCTTGAAGATGCGATCAGCCGCAAGCTGGTGAAGGCCGGTCAGAAGGCCATGGCCAAGAACCTGACCAAGTCGTTCATGGATCAGGAGGTCAAGCGCATCAACGACTGGCTGCAAACCCTGGTCGCCGACGAAACCATCCCGGGCGGCAGTGTGTACCTGCACCCTGAGTTGAACAGCGTCGAGAAGTACAAAAACGGTACCTGGTACGTGGTCATCGACTACGGCCGCTACGCGCCGAACGAACACATGATTTATCAACTCAACGCCCGCGATGAAATCATCGAGCAGTTCCTGGAGGACGTTCTCTAATGTTTACCAACCGCGTAAGACAGGCCATCGCGGCCACCCTGCAAGGCCTGCCGTTGTCGGCGACCGTGGAAGAGTTCACCCCGCCGAAGATCGAATTCGACATGGAAAACATGGTCGGCGGCCGCTTCGTCGTCGAGGAGATGGCCAAGAGCGCCAAGGCCCTGGGCGCCAAGTTGATCCTGCAGGGCGCCGGTCCCGAAGTGATGCTGGCGCTGGGCGTGAAGCTGGGCGACGACATCCTGCTGAACGTGCGTGAAGCCGGTCAGGATCAGGACGGTAACACCTGGTTCACCTACCACACCGTCGGCGGCAAGCTGAAGGTCCTCGAAGAAGCCATCGTGAAAATGGGTGAAAAGCCCAAGACCACCCTCGAGCTGTCCTGCCGCACCTACAACCGCCTGGAAAACGGCGTTCCGGTGATCGATGTCGACGTGCGCACCCAGAAGTTCGTGCTCAACGGCGTCGACATCCTCGGTGATGCCCGCCGCGCCGTGTTGCTGCCGTAACACCAAGGCCAACCAAGGCGCACAACCTGTGGGAGCGGGCAGGCTCGCTCCCACAAGGATTGTGGCGAACAGTTTCCTGTGCAGCACCCTTTCATGAATCACCAAGGAATTACTTACATGTCCTGGATGCCTCCCAAGCATGTCCTGTTGTCGCCGATTACCGGTGATGACGGAGCCGAGATCGAGCAGATCCAACTCAAACCGTTGTACTACGCCGCGCAGAAAGAGGCCCTGGCCCGTGCCGGCGATGATGAGGACGATCAGTTCTTCGAGCTGGCCAAGTTGGCCACGGGGTTGTCGGTCAAGGAACTGGACCAGCTCAAACGCCCGGACTACGTGAGCATCGCGCAGTACGTGCATGAGATGTCGACTCGCCCTGCTTCGTACTTTCTGGAACAGCAAGCGCAGGGCGAACAATCGGTAGACCCCGATCAAGTGCAACTGCTGCAACCACTCAACGTGGCGGGCCGCAGCATGACCTCGCTGACCCTGGAAATGCCGGTGCTGCGCGCGACCAAAGCGATGAAGAAACTGAAAACGGCCAAAGAACGCGCCGAGTTCATCACCGCCCATTGCACCGGGCTGATGCTGCCCGATCTGGACCTGCTGACCGTGCCCGACTGGACACAGCTTCAGGTACGCATCGACGATTTTTTAAACAAACCGGCGGACTTCTTTCGGAGCGCGACATCGAAGTAATCCTCGATGTGGTGCCGCTCATTTACTCGGTAAGTGAGGCGGAAATTCTGGAGTGGGACGCCGGCAAGGCCTTGCGCCGCTACGACATTGCGATCACTCGCCTTGGCGTGAAACAGGAGTAGAGCAGGATGGCAGGCAGTAAGTATTCGCTGTCCGGTGCGGCAAGCATCGAATTGCCGCAACTGGGCAGCGCCTCTGAAACGTCGGGCCTGAACCTGGCCCTGACCACGGCCAGCCTCGACATCCGTCTGCTGGTGTCGGAACAGGTAAAACTTCGCGAAGCACTGGCGTTGCTGAACATTGCTCTGTCGTCGCAGCAGTCGCTGCTCAAGGCGACTGCTTCGGTGCCTGCGGCAAGCAGTGAGCCAAAGTCCAAGTTAAAGGCTGAGGTTGATCAGCGCACGCCACCGGATTTGCTCAAGTCGGCGATGGCGACCGAGTTGGCGATGGTTGAGCTCAACCAGGTGCTGAAACTGGACAACGTCCAGTTGCAGAAACTGTCGCAGGCCAATCTGAAAATGGCCACTGACAAGCAGGTTGCTCCGAGCGGAGCAACGGCGGTTCAACTGGCCCAGGTCGAGTTGGCGGCGGCGAAGGCAGGTATCGGGGACGGGCTCGACCCGGCTAAAAAGCAGGACGAACTGCTGAACTTCACCCGAGATAGCGCGGTGACGGCGTCGGCGTTCAATCTCGACGTCAAGGCCGCCAGCGAGATGCTGTTGGGCTGGCGCACCTCAATGAAGCTGGATCGCGGACAAAGCCTGAGTCTGGCGGATGCAACCAACCATCTCGGCAACAGCGGTCTGAATGTCAAAGCGGCAGACATCGGTTCTGTCGTGCAACGCAGTGGCGAGGCGGGCATCGCCGCGGGAATGACGCCGGAACAGATGGCGGCGCTCGCGGCGGCGTTCTTGAACAGCGGCGCGGACAAGTCCGGTGCCGGTGAGGCTTTGAAAGGCTTCACCACGGTTTTGGCCAAGGGGGGCGCGGCTTCACCGGAACAGCGCAAGGCCTGGTCTGATCTGGACGGCAAATTCAATCCCGGGATGTTGGCTGATGGCCTGCGCAAGGACGCACCGGGAACGATCAACCTGGTGCTTGAAGCGCTGAAGAAAAAACCAGCAGAAGAACAGCAGTCACTGACCAAGACATTGTTCGGTGATAACGCGGCGATTCTTGAACTGCTGAAAAAACCGGAAGACGTTCAAAAGGCGTTTTTACTGGTGTCCGAGCGGACATCCGACGGGACGTTGCCGAAATTCAACGGCTCCGTAGCGAAATCCGCCGAGGCGCTGGGTGAAACCTCGCAAGGGCGCTGGAATGCGCTGGATGCGAGTAAGAACCGGATGTTTGCGGCGGGCGGCAATGCCCTGGCGCCGTTGACTGATGGTTTGATGGTGTCGCTCGGTGCATTGGCCGATGGCTTGAGCGGGGTTGCTGAAGCACAACCGAAAGCTACTGCAGGATTACTGGTGCTCGCGGGAGCCATTGCGTTGGCGCGTGGTGCTGAAATCAAGGTTGCGATGGCCTCGGCCATCACCGCCGCGGCGACAAAACTTCTGGTTCTGGCAGGTGCGCGACCGATTCCCGAAACGGGGGATCTGACAGCCGATGCCAAGGCACGCGGTGGTAAGGGCAAAAAGCAATCCCGAGGGGCAAGGGCCGGAAAAAGCGCAGCTCCTGGAAAAGCAGCGATCAAGCCCATCCCAAAAAGCGCTACCAAACTGCCACGTATGTCGACCGGGAGTCGCTTGCTGGGTGCCGCCAGAATGGGCTCGGCAGTCACCAGACGGGTCGCGCCGCTGATGCTGCTCAGTGCTGGTTACGATGCCGTCAAAGGCTTGCAGGCGGGTGATACCAAAGCGGTCGGCGGGGCGCTGGGCTCAGCCGGTGGTGGGCTCGCCGGCACTTATGCCGGTGCTGCTGCCGGCGCCATGATTGGCAGTGTGGTGCCTGTTCTGGGCACGGCGGTCGGTGGCGTAATCGGTGGTTTGTTGGGGGGAATGGCGGGCAGTTGGGGAGGGGAATGGCTGGGTGAGAAACTCGCTACACCCGCCGACAAGCTCGCCGCTCCAGATCAGGTCAGCAAAGACCTGACCAACGCCCAGACGAGTAATCAGCAGAACACGGTTAACGCGAACATCTATATCAATGGCCAGGATCAGGCTAGCGCCAGTCAATTGGCGAACCTGGTTGTGCAACAGATCACGGGCCAATTCGGACTCATGACCATGCCCAACTCACTCGCCATGCGAAGTGATGCGGCCCTGACTGACGGAGGTACGTGATGCGTCAGCAAATGGCACTCGGCAGTTTCATTTTCGGCCTGTCCAGAAACTTCGCTTACCACACCCTGCTGCACACCTCGGACGGCGGCTGGAAAAGCATCGACATCCTCACCAGCAAACCCAAATCCAGTCAGGTCGGCCAAGGCCTGCAAGGGCTGACGATAACAGGCAAGTCGATGTACGCGACCGCCATGGATCGGCTCGATGAGTTGCGTGCCTTGCAGGCGCTGCGCATCCCTTTGCCCTTGGTTGACGGCATCGGCCGCAACTGGGGCCTGTGGCAGATCAACAAGGTGTCGGAAACCCAAAACAACATCCTTGATGACGGCACCGCGATGGTGGTCGATTGGATTATCGAGTTGACGGAGTTCGCCAATGCGTAGGGTTCGAAGTATCGCCGGTGATTCGGTGAATCTGTTGCTGTACCGCGAGCTTGAGCGTTGTGACGATGCCACCGAGGAAGTGCTTTGGCGTCTTAATCCGGAGCTTGCCGAATGGGGGTCGATATTGCCGGCGGGTGTGTGGGTTGTGCTGCCGGAAGTGGATTCGAAACCCGTCGCACCCACACCGGTTTCGGCCTGGGATTAAGGAGGCAGCATGTCACTGGGTTTCACGCCTGCGGTAGAAATTTACGGCGCAAACGCTGCGCTGCTCAACGAACGATTGCTCAGTTGGACGCACATCGACGCAGCGGGGATCGAGTCCGATCAACTGACGCTCGTGATCAGTCTGGATGGGCTTGAAGGGTTGCCCAGCCTGGGCGGGAAAATCGGTCTGCGGGTCGGTTATCTGGAGTCGGGGCTGGTGGATAAAGGCGAGTTCGTCATTACCCGACGCACGCCGACGCTGTTCCCTCTGCGTCTGACGCTGGTGGCCACGGCGGCGCCGTTCAGTGCGGCGGATCAGACCGGGTTCAAACAGCGCCGATCGGTCAGCCATGGTCCGACGACCTTGGGTGCGCTGTTTCGTCAGTTGACGTCCAGGCACGGGTTTTCCCCTCGTGTGGCCCCGGACCTGTCACTGATAAAAATCGCGCACATCGACCAGTCCAACGAAACCGACATGGGTTTTCTGACGCGATTGGCCTACCTGCATGACGCCGTCGCCAAACCGGTCAACGAGCTGTATGTGCTGGCACGGCGCGGTCAGGCGAAATCGTTATCGGGCAAAGTTCTGCCGACCATAAAGCTGTCGGTGACGAGCAACAATCGCCCAGGGGATCACGCCTTTATCTCCGCCGTTCTGGATGAAACCGCCCGGGCGAAATACCAGGGCTGCAAGACCAGTTGGTGGGACGCGGCGGCCGGCAAAGTGCGTGTCGAGGAGAGTGGCATCGCACCGTTCAAGACCCTCCGCCAGCGTTTTCAGAGCGCAGACGATGCCCGGGCCGCCGCCGAAGGCGAGACCCGCCGGATGATGCGCGAAGCACTCAAGGTGACGATCGAATGCCCTGGCAATCCGGGGTTGTCCGCTGAAGGGGTCGTGCTGCTGGACCCCACCTGGCCGGATTTCATGCGCGGGCGTTGGTCGATCGACAAGGTCACCGCCACCGGCGACCGGGAAAAAAGCTATCGCTGCAAGATTGACGCGACCTGCCTGGACGCCAAGGCATAGCACAGTCCGAAATCACCCCGACCCGTAGCAGCTGGCGAAGCCTGCGTTCGGCGCCCCTGGTGTCGTAATCATTTGGGAGTACGCATAATGAGAACTTATGCAAACATTGACGAAGGTGTGGTTCAGTATCTACTGGATACGGATGGTGACATTACCGATATGTTCCATTCGGACATGATTTGGGTTGACGTTAGCAGTGTCTCCACGTCACCCGCCGAAGGATGGACTGCCGTCGAAGCGGATGGCATCTGGAGCTTCGCGGCGCCAGTTCCGCCCGTGCCGACGGATGCCGATTTGAAGGCGAAGGCCATGGCTCGGCGTGATGCGCTTCTGTCTGCGGCCGGTGAAGCTACAGCAGTCATGGTTGATGCCTATATTGCCGGCTTGCTGGATGCGGCTGATACGGCGACCTTCAAGACCTTTGCCGCGTATAAGCTGGCTTTGAACAAGATCGACCAGCAACCCGGTTACCCGGACACCATTGAGTGGCCGGCCTCTCCATAACCGCCCTCTGCGATTCCGATACCCGCCAAGTGCGGGCTTTTTTTCGCCTGGAGATTACTGATGACTGCAACCGAAAAAGACCGCGATATTCTCGCCCGCACCTTGTAGGGCGAGGCCCGCGGCGAGAGCCTGGCCGGCCTGCAGGCCTGCGCCTGGACCATCCGCAACCGGGTGGACGACGGTAAGGCCAAGTCCTGGTGGGGCGAAGGCTACGCCGGCGTGTGCCAGAAGCCTTGGCAGTTCAGCTGCTGGAACGCCAACGACCCGAACGCGCCCTACCTCACCGGGGCCAAGCCGATTCCGCGGGCGAGTACAAGCGCGCGCAGGCGATGGCCGGGGCAGACGTTGCCATTGGCTTTTATGAACGCTGGGCGGCTAAACGGATTGGCGTTTGCGAAGTGCCGGCTCGAATGGCTGGTAGTTGGCAAGTTGATATATTGAAGTCACACAGGCATGAACTAAAAGGCGACATGTTGGGTGTTCCCTCAGGTGCCGGATCAGTCGCTCCCGATGCTCTATTCAATCAAGTTCCGAGCTGTCTTGGTTTTACCGAAGTTACCCAAGTTACCGTAGTTACCGGAGGTATAGAAGCGCGTTCACGAAATGTCGCCTACCCAGGCGGAATAAAATTCATCTGAAATTAACGCTCGTCTGCGTTTTTAATGGATGCTCAAGATTTTTCAATAGAGGTGTTTATGGTTTATTACTATGTTTCTGAAACAACGAAGGAACTCGTCGGTCCGGTGGAGTTGCCGGTGATCCCCGGTGTGGGCGTTGTCCTGCCAGGCAATGCCATAGAGTTGCCGGAAGCATTACCGGCCGCCGAAACTGGCTATGTCTGGGTTTGGCGTAACGGTGCCGCGTCGCAACTGATCGATTTGCGCAACCGCGAGGCGTATCGCAAAGACACAGGTGGCGTTGAAATCTGGTTCGAGTTGGGCCCGTTGCCTGACTATCTGACCCTCAAGCCTCGTCCCGGCGAATATTATTTTTGGTTGAATGATGACTGGGTGCTGGACTTGGCTGCCGAACTAACAGGCAAAACCGCTCAAGCCAACGCCCAGCGAGACAGTCGTCTGTTTCAGATTGTTATTCGCGTCGCGCCGCTGCAATACGCTTATGAACTAGGTGAGGCCACCAGTGTTCAACTGGCCACTCTGCAAGAGTGGAAACGCTATGCGCTCAAGTTGATGGACATTGAACAGCAACCGGACTTCCCGATGATCATTGACTGGCCGGCTTCACCTGTCAGTGGCGTAACCGTATAAACCCTGAAACTTATTGATAACTGGAAGTGCAGTCGTGTGTTATCAGCACACGGCTGCCTGCAAAATACCAACGGAAGGACATACCGTGGACTATCCCAATAGTGTCCCCAGCGCCAGTTTGGTGGACGTCAAGTTTGTCGATGGAAACCCGATCACGGGGACTCCGGGTTCTTTGATCCCTGCCAGCTGCGGCAACGGTGTCACTCTGGAGTTGTTGAAAGTCATCGAGGCTGCCGGTATCAAACCGTCAGAGGCGAGTAACGATCAACTGCTGACGGCGTTGCGCAGTAACAAGCTGTTTGTGACCGCGCCACAGTTCGAGACAAGTACGCTTCGTCCTTCTCCGGCGTCTATGGCAACGTCGGTTACCAGAAGTATCCCAGTGGAAGCATTGAACAATGGGGCGTCGGCACCACGGATGCCAATGGCGATGTCTACATCACCTTCCCGATCTCGTTTCCGACGGCTTTTTCTTCGCTCGTGGCCACCCATGTGGGCGGCGATGGTGCGATGGTCATCCTGGTCGGGGGACCGGTACCAAACAGGGCTGCCGGCTGAAAGCCCGGAATTTTTTCGATCAGGTACAGGCGGGATTGGCCGCAAGGGTCGTTCTTTCCTGTCAGCGAGCAACGACCCAGTACGCCACTTTGGCTGGCTGGATATCTTTGACACGAACCAGACACGCGTCAGGGCCTAGGGCTATATGACAGTTACGCAGCAACAACTACAGATCGTTATGCCCAACGCCCGCTCCCAAGCGGGCGTTTTCATTTCCGCCCTCAACACCGCCATGTCCCACCGCAACATCAACACCCCGAAACGCATCGCTGCCTTCCTCGCGCAAGTCGGTCACGAATCGGGGCAGCTGCAGTACGTGCGTGAACTGGGGAGCACTCAATACCTGAGCAAATACGACACTGGCACCCTGGCCGCCCGTTTGGGCAACACTCCGGAACCCGACGGCGACGGTCAAAAGTACCGTGGCCGAGGCTTGATTCAGATCACCGGGCGTAACAACTACTGTCAATGCAGCATCGGCCTGTTTGGCGATGAACGTTTGTTGGCGTTACCTGAATTGCTGGAGCAGCCTCAGTGGGCAGCCGAGTCAGCGGCATGGTTTTGGGAACAAAACGGCCTGAATGAATTGGCCGATCGCGACCAGTTCAACAGCATCACTCGCCGTATCAACGGCGGGCTGAACGGGTTGCAGGATCGCCTGGAAATCTGGGCGCGGGCGAGGGCGGTGCTATGCCAGTCTTCGGTCTGAACGGCTGGCGATTGATCGGTCTGCTGGTGCTGGCCGGTTGTTCGGCGGCGCTGGCCTGGCAGTTTCAGGATTGGCGCTACGGCCGGCAACTGGCGGAACAGGCCAGGGTGCACGCCGAGAGCCTTAATCAACTGACTCTGGCGACCGCCACCGAGCAACAGGCCGAACAAAACAGGCGTCTGGCCCTGAAGCAGCGACTGTCAGCCAGTGAACAAACCCATTATCGAGCGCTTAGCGATGCCGAACGTGATCAAGGTCGCCTGCGCGATCGTCTTGCCACTGCTGATGTGCGCCTGTCAGTCCTCCTCGATGCCCATGACGCTGCCTCAACCTGTGCAGTGCCAGCTGCCTCCGGCACCGGCGGCGTGGATCATGGCGCCGCGAGAGCCCGACTTGACCCGGCGCATGCTCAACGAATTATCGCCATCACCGACGCCGGTGACAGCGGATTGATTGCCTTGCAGGCCTGTCAGGCCTATGTCAGGGCTCTGGCTCACTAACATTTTGATCGATCCTGAACCTTGCAAGTGCGATTCGCTCGTGTACGGTAGGCCTCATTCCGCTCGATCAGGAGAGAGCCGTGAAAGAGATCACTCATCTGGCCGATCTACTCGGCAGACGCTTGCAGCTTCTCAATGCCCACGTCACTGCCGCCGAGTCCTGCACCGGCGGTGGGATCAGCGAGGCGATCACCCGCATTCCGGGGAGCTCGGCGTGGTTCGAGGCCGGTTATGTTACCTACTCAAACCGTCAGAAAACCCAGCAATTGAATGTTCCGGCCGAGTTGTTTTCAACCGTCGGGGCGGTCAGTCGCGAGGTGGTCGAGGCCATGGTCCGGGGTGCACAGGAAAAAAGCCGGGCGCGTTTTGCCGTGGCGGTCAGCGGTGTGGCGGGGCCGGATGGCGGTTCGCCGAACAAGCCCGTGGGCACGGTGTGGCTGGCCTGGGGCGTCGGTGAGCAGGTGTTCAGCGAGGTCCAGCACTTTGCCGGTAACCGCGACGAGGTCCGCCGACAAACGGTGAAGGCCGCGCTAGAGGGGCTGCTGCGGCATACCGCTGGAGAAATCTCAAATCAGGGGTAGGCGATCCTGAAACGCTGTGGAATAATACTGGCTACTTATACAGGTGTTGGCCGTCAGGCCTTATTGATTACGTGAGGACTTTAATGGACGACAACAAGAAGAAAGCCTTGGCTGCGGCCCTGGGTCAGATCGAACGTCAATTCGGCAAGGGTGCCGTAATGCGTATGGGCGATCAGGACCGTCAGGCGATCCCGGCCATTTCCACTGGCTCTCTGGGTCTGGACATCGCGCTCGGCATTGGCGGCCTGCCAAAAGGCCGTATCGTTGAAATCTACGGTCCTGAATCCTCCGGTAAAACCACCCTGACATTGTCGGTGATCGCCCAGGCTCAAAAAGCCGGCGCGACCTGCGCATTCGTCGACGCCGAACACGCTCTCGACCCTGAGTACGCCGGCAAACTGGGCGTCAACGTCGACGACCTGCTGGTTTCCCAGCCGGACACCGGCGAGCAGGCCCTGGAAATCACCGACATGCTGGTGCGTTCCAACGCCGTTGACGTGATCATCGTCGACTCCGTGGCCGCTCTGGTGCCAAAGGCTGAAATCGAAGGCGAAATGGGCGACATGCACGTGGGCCTGCAAGCCCGTCTGATGTCCCAGGCGCTGCGTAAAATCACCGGTAACATCAAGAACGCCAACTGCCTGGTGATCTTCATCAACCAGATCCGCATGAAAATCGGCGTGATGTTCGGCAGCCCGGAAACCACCACCGGTGGTAACGCGCTGAAGTTCTACGCATCGGTTCGTCTGGACATCCGTCGTACTGGCGCGGTGAAAGAAGGTGATGAAGTCGTCGGTAGTGAAACCCGCGTCAAAGTCGTGAAGAACAAGGTGGCTTCGCCGTTCCGTCAGGCCGAGTTCCAGATTCTTTACGGCAAGGGCATCTACCTCAACGGTGAGATGATCGACCTGGGTGTGCTGCACGGTTTCGTCGAGAAGTCCGGTGCCTGGTATGCCTACAACGGCACCAAGATCGGTCAGGGCAAGGCCAACTCGGCCAAGTTCCTGGCAGACAATCCGGAAATCGCCGCGACTCTCGAGAAGCAGCTGCGCGACAAGCTGCTGACCCCGGCACCGGACGTCAAGGCTTCGGCCGTCAGAGAGACCGAAGACGACCTGGCTGACGCTGATATCTGATCGATCCGATGACCGCCGTACTCGATACACTCGTCGCGGTTCGGCGAACCGCAATGGACCTGCTCGCGCGACGCGAGCACGGTCGAGTCGAGCTGACGCGTAAACTGCGTCAGCGCGGCGCCCCCCCTGAAATGATCGACACAGCACTTGACCGCTTGACGGAAGAGGGGCTGTTGTCCGAATCCCGCTACCTCGAAAGCTTCGTTTCCTATCGTGCCCGTTCCGGTTATGGCCCTTTGCGAATTCGCGAAGAGCTGAGCCAGCGCGGCCTGCAACGTACCGACATTGAGCTCGCCTTGCGCGAGAGTGGTATCGATTGGCAGGAACAACTGGAAGACACCTGGCGGCGCAAATTTTCCGGGCATTTACCGATAGACGCTCGGGAGCGTGCCAAACAGGGCAGGTTCCTGAGTTATCGGGGATACTCCATGGAAATGATCAGCCGCTTGTTCAGCGGCCGAGGGATGGACGATTGACTGAAACGGCTCGCTATTTCGATAGCGGGCCGTTTTTTTGCATCACGTTACCTTGGACGGTTGCCGTATGCGTTGTTGCGCCTGGGGTTTGGACTGGGTCCAGTTTTCCGGCAGGTTGATGTAATCCACCAATTCCCGCAGACGGCCATGATCACGAGCGTTGAAGGTGAAGGACAAGCGCGCCAGATGGCTGAACTGCGCTTCGTCGTGCTCCTCGCCACTGTAGGCATGCTGATGGAAATGATCGCTCAGGCACAGGTCGGCGAATGCCTCCTGCATGTGTTCAAGCGCCCGGTCGCTGAGTGTGTGGTTCATGCGAATCACGAACTGATGCTTGAGCCAGCGGCTGGAGTGGAAATTGCTGTAGAACTGGTTGATCTGCTCGACGGCCTCTTCGGCGCTATAGACCAGGCTCAGCAGCTTCATGTCGGTCGGCAGGATGTAGCGATTTTCCTCCAGTTGATGGTGAATGAAGTCCAGCGCGCCTTGCCAGAACTTGCCGCCCGGCGCATCCAGTAGCACGACAGGCACCAGCGGGCTTTTACCGGTCTGGATCAGGGTCAGTACTTCCAGCGCTTCATCCAGCGTGCCAAATCCCCCTGGGCACAGGACCAGCGCGTCGGCTTCCTTGACGAAGAACAGCTTGCGGGTAAAGAAAAAGTGGAAGGGCAGCAAGTTGGCGGTGCCATTGACCGTGGGGTTGGCATGCTGCTCGAAGGGCAGGGTGATATTGAATCCCAGGCTGTGTTCCAGGCCGGCACCTTCATGGGCTGCCGCCATGATGCCGCCGCCGGCGCCGGTGATGACCATCATGTCCGAGCGCGCCAGAGCGGCTCCCAGTTCTCGGGCCAGGCCATAAAGCGGGTGTTCTATCGGCGTGCGGGCCGAGCCGAAAACGGTGACTTTACGTCGACCCTTGAACTGCTCCAGCACACGAAAAGCATGCTCGAGTTCACGCAGGGTTTGCAGGGTGATCTTGGCATTCCAGCGGTTGTGATCTTCCTGGGCCATGCGTAGCACGGTCAGGATCATGTCGCGGTAAATCGGGATGTTGGGGCTGTTGGGTGAAACCAGGTTGAGTTGTTCTTCGACCTTGCTGGTGAGGTCGTGGCCGCTTTCTTGAAAATGACGGCTCAGTAGGTCATTCGGTTGGTAAGGCATTCAACTTCTCCTTCTGCACAGAACCCTCGGCCCCGACAAAACAATTGTCGGCGCCGCGACACCCCTTGTGTCGCTGTCTGCCCAAGCCCATGCCTGGGCGCTCTACTTGACTCGGTTGCAATCGAGCCATCCATACGGGCTCTGCTTATCCCTTGAATGAAAGAAACGTTCGCACAATAAGACACCGTAATGGGCAGCCCCTTTTCTGCCCTTAAAAAAACAACATGAACACTTTGAATTTAGACCCTCGCAACGATTTTCGCTGGCTTGATCATTGCGCCGCAAAGTCTTTCCTGGCAACCGCTTATTGACGATTTACAAGGTGCTTTCACCGCTCGTCTGAACGCAAGCCGCATGTCTCGCGCTCTGATTTACTAAGTTACAGGCGTGACACGACAACTTTGCGTCAACGGCAGGACGCGACGTTCAAGCAATTCAGGGATTTATCGCGTGATCAACGGCGATCAATGCATGCAGGGAGGCGGGAAACCATGCCCAGAGTGACTCTGGAGATCGATGCGCAACTGTATCGATTGCTGAAAGCATCGGCCGAGACCCATCATTTGAGTCTCGAAGAAGAGTGCTGTCGACGTCTGGAGGGTGGGGAGCGACGTTCGCGTTACTTGCAGGCGCTGTTGGCAGAGCTGCGCGCCGAGGATGAACAGCGGCGCGCCAATGCCAGGTAATTATTTCTTCTTCGCGGGAGTCTCTTTCGGGCAGTCCGAGTCCTGGAAGCTGGCGGAGCCGACCGGACGGTTGGTCTTCACCTCGGTGAAGTCGTAACGCATGATCGCGCCCTTGGCCATCAGCTTGCGGAACCCTGGGTTTCTGCATACGGAGGCGCCAAGCTGGAAGTACACCGCTTTGGGATCGGCGCGCATTTTTTCGGCGTGGCTGCTTTGCACGCTCAAGTGGTTGATCAGCACTTTTCCTTCGGCAGTGTAGCCCTGATCAAGAATGTCTTCGTTGATCGCCCGTGGAGTGCCAACGCTGCTTTGTACGGCGACGTTTCGCAGCTCTCTGTTGAGATTCTGCTCACTCAAGGATGCAGCCTGAGCGCTAAAGGACGACGCCAGCAAAATGGCAGCGGTGGGAACGATAAGGCGCAGCATGAAACTCTCCTGGTTCAGTGACTGGTGGTTCGACCAGGCACATGACTGTGCGTTCAGTGGCGGCGAATTATAGGGGAGGAGGTCTGAGCGGTACAGGCTTGCACCGGCTGCTCTGATAAACTGCCGCGACTTTTTTGCCCTTGCGAGTGTTTTTCGTGTCGATTTTCCATCCACTACGGTGCTGCCTGCGATGAACCCTGTCACCCCGCGCTTTGCCGCAAACGCCGTCGCCCGCTTGCGCGATCAGCGAGAGGAGGAGGGCATCAAGCCGATTCAGGCCCGTGGCTGGAGAGCGCCGCGATGCCGTGATTGCCGCGTGATTGAAAGTCATTGCCTGTGTGCCTGGCGCCCGTCGGTCGAGGCCCGCTCGGGCGTGTGCCTGATCATGACCAACAAAGAAGTATTCAAGCCAAGTAACACCGGTTGGCTGATCGCTGATGTGGTGCGCGACAATCATGCATTCATCTGGTCGCGTACCGAGACTGATGAGCAACTGCTGGCGCTGTTGGCCGATCCGCAATGGCAACCGTACCTGGTGTTTCCGGGCGAATACGTCGAACCCGAGCGAGTTACCCACAGTGTCGCGGTCGATAGCACCAAGCGCCCGCTGTTCATTCTGCTGGACGCCACCTGGACCGAAGCCCGGAAGATCTTTCGCAAGAGCCCGTATTTTGATCGCTTGCCGATCTTGAGCCTGCTGCCCGAAAAACTGTCACGTTATCGACTGCGCCGCTCCACCCGTAGTGAACATTTATGCACCGCTGAAGTGGCTGCACTGTGTCTCGATCTGGCCGGTGATACCGAGGCTGCGTCAGCGCTGGACGCTTATTTTGACGTGTTCAGTCAGCATTATCTGGATGCGAAAAAACAGCTGGACATGAACCTCGCCACACCGGCCCACGCCGAGCTGATGCGGTTTGTTCATAACGACGTCCCCGCCATGTTCTGATTGTCGCCCATACTGCAAAGAACTGTACCGGTTATGTATCTTGACCACCCCGGTTTCGCTGGGCATGCTTGGCGCCGATTGGGGCGCGGCCATCGTTTGATACGCCGTATTTTTACGTGAATAGCCATGTGATTGGCGTTGAACGTGCCCTGTTGGTGCATCTGCGTGGCTGCACCTGGAGTTGTTTGAAAAACAGGATCATTTGAAAAATGGCCACATACGAAATCCTGATTGCCGATGACCACCCTCTTTTTCGTAGTGCCTTGCATCAAGCATTGACCCTGGGCCTGGGCCCGGATGTCCGGCTGGTGGAAGTGGCGAGCATTGCCGAGCTGGAAAGTCGTCTGACCGAAAAGGCCGATTGGGACCTGGTGTTGCTGGACCTGAACATGCCAGGGGCCTACGGTTTTTCCGGGCTGGTGCTGTTGCGCGGTCAGTACCCGCAGATTCCAGTGGTGATGGTGTCGGCGCAGGAAGAAGCGTCGATCATGGTGAAGTCCCGTGAATTCGGCGCCAGCGGTTTCATTCCCAAGTCCAGTGACTTGAGTGTCATTCAAAAAGCCGTACGCGCGGTGCTCGATGGTGATGTTTTCTGGCCGCCCCAGGCCTTCGAAGCCGTCAGCGTTTCCGACGAAGCCAAGGCTGCCAGTGAAGGCCTGGCCAGCCTGACGCCCCAGCAGTTCCGGGTGTTGACCATGGTCTGTGAAGGTTTGCTGAACAAGCAGATTGCTTACGAATTGAGCGTTTCCGAAGCGACGATCAAGGCCCACGTCACCGCGATTTTCCGTAAGCTGAATGTACGGACCCGGACTCAGGCGGCGCTGCTCTTGCAACAACTTGAGTCAATTTCGAGCCACTAAGGTGTTATGTATTCACGCTTTTTTGACTTTGCTTAATCTAGCTTTCCCACTCCTTTTTGGTCAGTTGCTTACTCTATGTCACCTTTCAAAGGCCAGACCGGCCTAAAACGCATCCTCAACGCCTCCGGCTATTCCTTTGACGGCCTGCGCGCGGCCTTCACTGGCGAGGCGGCCTTCCGGCAACTGGTGTTGCTCAATGCCATCCTGATTCCGCTGTCGTTCTTCCTGAATGTCAGCCGTGTCGAGCAGGCGCTGCTGATTGCAGTCTGCCTGTTGGCGCTGATCGTCGAATTGCTCAACTCGGCGGTCGAAGCGGCCATCGACCGCATTTCCCTGGAGCGGCACCCACTGTCCAAGAACGCCAAGGACATGGGCAGCGCCGCTCAACTCGTAGCGTTGAGCATGATCGCGCTGGTGTGGGCGGTGATCCTGCTTTAAGCGATGGCAGGCAGAACGATCTCGTCGCTGCGCTGAACCCCGGCGGTGAAGGCGCGGCACAGTTCGAGGAACTCGCGCATCGCCGAGGTCTGATATTTCTGTTTGTGCCAGATGAAATAGAACTGCCGCGCCAGGTCCAGATCCGGTGTTTCTACCGGCACCAGGCTGCCACGGCGGAACGCATCGCGCAGCGCCAGGCGCGAAATGCAGCCAATCCCCAAACCCGATTCCACCGCGCGCTTGATCGCTTCGGTGTGTTCCAGTTCCAGGCGAATGTTCAGCGCGCTGCGGTGGTGACGCATGGCCTGGTCAAAGGTCAGCCGCGTGCCCGAGCCTTGTTCTCGGAGAATCCACGCCTCATGACTCAGCTCCTCCATGGTGGCAATACCGCGCTGAGCCAGCGGATGCTGGGGCGCGCAGAACACCACCAGTTCATCTTCGACCCAGCTCTGCACTTCGATGTCCGGATGGCTGCAGTCGCCTTCGATTAGACCCAGATCAATTTCATAGTGAGCCACCTGTTGCACGATGTTGGCGGTGTTCTGCACATGCAGCTTCACCTGGCTTTCCGGATGGCGCTGCATGAAGCTGCCGATCAGCAGGGTGGCCAGGTAATTGCCGATGGTCAGGGTCGCGCCGACCGCCAGGGAGCCGAAACCGGACTTGCCGTTGAGCAAGTCTTCGATTTCCTTGGCCTGATCGAGCAGGGCCACCGCTTGCGGCAATAGCTGTTTGCCGAGGGCGTTGAGGCTCAGCCGTTTGCCGGCGCGATCGAACAGCTGACAGCTGCACTGGCGCTCCAGCTCGGTGATCGAGGTGCTCGCCGCCGATTGCGAGAGGTTGAGCAGGCCCGCGGCACGGGATACGCTTTCCTGCTGGGCGACGGCGACGAATACTTGAAGTTGACGGAGAGTAAATCGCATATCGATATAACCGATAACCCTTATCTTAATAATCCATTTAACAGATATTGTCGCTGCCATTAGAATGCGATGCAATTGTGCACATCATTGGCGCAGGCAAAATCTCCAGGAGTCCCACGTACATGAGCAACATGAACCACGAGCGTGTCCTCAGTGTTCATCACTGGAACGACACTCTGTTCAGCTTCAAGTGCACCCGCGATCCGGGCCTGCGCTTCGAGAACGGTCAGTTCGTGATGATCGGCCTGCAACAGCCCAACGGCCGGCCGCTCATGCGCGCTTACTCGATTGCCAGCCCGAACTGGGAAGAGCATCTCGAGTTCTTCAGCATCAAAGTGCCTGATGGCCCGCTGACTTCCCAGTTGCAGCATCTGAAGGAAGGCGACGAGATCATCATCAGCAAGAAGCCTACCGGCACCCTGGTGCTGGATGACTTGAAGCCTGGCAAGCATTTGTACCTGCTCAGCACCGGTACCGGTCTGGCGCCGTTCATGAGCGTCATCCAGGACCCCGAAACCTACGAGCGTTTCGAAAAGGTGATCCTGTGCCACGGCGTGCGTTACGTCAACGAAGTCGCTTACCGCGAATTCATCACCGAGCACCTGCCGCAGAACGAGTTCTTCGGTGAGGCCCTGCGTGACAAGTTGATCTACTACCCGACCGTGACCCGCGAGCCGTTCGAAAACGAAGGCCGCCTGACCGACCTGATGCGCAGCGGCAAGCTGTTCAGCGACATCGGCCTGCCGCCGATCAACCCGCAGGACGACCGCGCCATGCTGTGCGGCAGCCCGAGCATGCTCGACGAGACCAGCGAAGTGTTGAACAGCTTCGGCCTGACTGTTTCGCCGCGGATGCGCGAGCCGGGTGATTACCTGATCGAGCGTGCGTTCGTCGAGAAGTGACCGAAGGTCACTTGTAGGAGCCGGCTTGCTGGCGATGGCAAACTTCAAAGCGCTATCGCCAGCAAGCCGGCTCCTACATTCAATGGCGTAGTGCACAGAAAAGCCCGCATGACCTGAGAAGGTCATGCGGGCTTTTTCGTTTCCGGGGTTCAGGCTTTTGCGGGAATGACTTCCAGGACGCGGATCACGCCCGTCTCAGGATAATGCCAGCGCACATCCAGATCCCAGAACTGCGCGCCGTATTCGCGCTCAGGCGTAGGAATCTGGTACGCCGGGCGTGGGTCTTGTGTCAGGCATTGCTCGATCAACTCGACCAGAGGTTCGCCAAGCCGCTGAGCGTGGCCGTGGGCCTGTTGCAGGGCCGAGTCCGTCCACTGCACGGGAATCAGCAGCGGCGGGGCGCTGGCGATGTCGTTGGACGCCGTGTCGATGATGTCGGCGTAGGGCACGTAAGGTTTGATGTCGAGAACTGGCGTGCCGTCCAGCAAGTCGATGCCGGAGATCCACAGTCGATTGGCTTCGACCTTGTCCAGTTTGACCACCGACTGGCCGATGCCGTTAGGACGATGCGTCGCGCGGGTGGCGAACACGCCCATGGATTTGTTACCGCCCAGACGCGGAGGGCGGACTTTGAGGCGTGGCTTTTCTTCCAGCGCTTGATGGAACAGGAACAGCAGCCACACATGGCTGACCTGCTCCAGCCCCTGCACCGCATCACCCTGATCAAACGGCGCCACCAGCTCCAGTACGCCCCGAGCGGCCGGGGCCAGTTGCGGTTGACGCGGAATGGCGAACTTCTCCTTGAAGCAGGAGCGCACGAAGCCGATGGGGGAAACGCTGTAGGTCATGGTCTGGGGTCGAGGCCGGGATTAGGGCGGCATGATAACCCGAGCGGCCTCGAGATCGGTGCTGCCTATTACTCCGTCATCGCGGGCAAGCCACGCTCCCACAAGGTTCTCGAGTGAACGCAAATGTTGTGTACGGCATAAAACCTGTGGGAGCGTGGCTTGCCCGCGATAGCCGCGCCGCCGATCTAGAGACTAAACCCGCCATCCAAAGGAATGACATTCCCGGTCATATACGCCCCGGCCGTACTCGCCAGGCTAATCGCCAGCGCCGCCATTTCTTCCTCCCGGCCCCAGCGCTTCATCGGAATCAACGCCGTGTCCTCGGCCAGCGCCTGCTCATCGTTGCCGATGTGCTGAGTCATCTTGCTCGGGAAACGTCCCGGTGCGATTACGTTGACGTTGATGTGCTGGCTCACCAACTCTCGCGCCAGAATCCGCGACAGTTGATGCAGGGCGGCTTTGCTCGGGCCGTAGGCATACGCCTGTTCGCCGAAGGAAGAAATCCCGGCCACCGAGCCAATGTTGATGATCCGTGCCGGATTCGCCGCCGAACCGGCCTTGCGCAGCAGCGGTAGAAATTGCTGGATGCAGTTGAACACCGAGGTGACGTTGAGCTGCATGACTTTTTCCCAGCCCTTGACCGGGTAACTCTCCAGCGGCGCACCCCAGGTGGTACCGGCATTGTTCACCAGAATATCCAGCTGACCGATCTGTTCGCTCAATTGCGCGGCCAGTTGCTGAACGCCTTCTTCATGCGCCAGGTTGGTGGCCACGGCGTGGCAAATCCCGAAGGCACTCAGCTCATCGGCAGTTTGCTGACAGGCTTCGGCATCCCGGGCGCACACGTACACGATGGCGCCGGCCTCGACATAAGCCTTGGCGATCATTTTGCCGATACCGCGGGTGCCGCCGGTCACCAGAGCGGTGCGGCCTTGCAGAGAGAAGTAGGGATGCATGGCGAGTCCTGAGAGCTGAGGGTCAATACACCCTAGTCTTCAGCCGCCGGAAGCGGAGCCACTATTTTTGCGCGGAATGAACATCTATACAGATTGGTCTGCGACCGCGCTTGTAGGAGCCGGCTTGCTGGCGATGGCGTTCTCAAGATCGCCATCG